>CAZWIZ010000007.1:12559-77510 GCA_964634385.1 uncultured Candidatus Izemoplasmatales bacterium
TTGAGAACAAATAATTATTGATTAAGGTTAGAATCGATTATAAAGGCGATTTTTAAGGGAATAGACTTCTTTGATTCATTGCTAGTATAATATTTCAAACTAATCGAAAGAATCACTTGAGAAGTAATTATTAATCAAACTATTAAAAACATATTAAAGGAGTATTAAATTATGGAAAATAATAATAATAGGGCACATAAATTAGAAATTCAATTACGTTATTCTGATACTGATCAGATGGGAATAATATATCACGCTAATTATTTTTCTTTTTTTGAACAAGCTAGAACAAAGTTTTTGAAAGATTTAGGATTTGATTATTATAAAGTAGAAGAAGATGGGGTTATCTTTCCTGTTAGAGAAGTTAGTTGTACTTATCTTAAAGCAATTAGACTTAAAGATAAAATTTATATAACAACTAAAATTCATAAATTAACAAAAATAAAAATTACTTACTACCACGAGATATATAGTCTTGAAGGGGAATTAAAAGCAACTGGATATACAACAGTAGTTAGTGTTGATAAAGAATCGTTTAATATTATAAAAATGGATGAAAGATTAAAAGATATTTATGAAAAATATCAAACATTAATATAAAGACTCAGATATTCATGAGTCTTTTTTGTTGTTTTCACTTTAGCACTGTAATGATTTAAAGCGCTAAATTGAGCCATTTTAATCAGGAAAAGGCTTTCATTAAATACGATTTTAAGCTATAATTAGAATAACTTAAAGTTTGGAGATGTTAAAATGATTGTTTTAGATGGAAATAGCCTTGATTTAAATACATTTATTCAAGTAGCGAGATTTAAAGAAGAAATATCGATTAGTGAAGAAAGTAAAAAACTTGTTTTAAAAGTTAGTCAGTTTGTTGAAGAAGTAGTTAATAGTGGAAAAATAGTTTATGGTATTAATACTGGTTTTGGAAAACTATCAGATGTACCAATCAAAAAAGAGAATGTTGGGAAATTACAAAAAAATCTTTTGATGAGTCATGCCTGTGGAGTTGGAGAACCCTTTTCAAATGAAATAGTTAGAGGAATGATGGTTTTAAGAATCAACGCTTTGATTAAAGGATATAGTGGAGTAAGGTTAGAAACATTAGAAATATTATTAGAGATGTTAAATAAAAATGTTACTCCTATTGTTTTTGAAAAAGGAAGTTTAGGTGCTAGTGGAGATTTAGCACCATTAGCACATATGAGTTTGCCTATTATTGGACTTGGTGAAGTTTATTATCAAAATAAAAGAATGGATTCAAAAGATGCTTTTATTAAGGCTGAAATTACTCCTTTAAATAAGCTAGAAGCAAAAGAAGGATTAAGTTTAATTAATGGAACACAAGCAATGACAAGTGTTGGAGCAATTGTTTTATATGATGCTTTTCAATTAGCTAAAATATCAAATATTGCTTTATCACTAACAATGGAATCATTAAACGGTATTATTGATGCTTTTGATGAAAGAGTTCATCTTGTTAGAGGACATTCCGGACAAATAGCAGCTGCTAAAGAAATAAAAGAATATTTAAAAGGAAGTAAAAATATTACTCTCCAAGGGGAGTTAAGAACACAAGATGCATATTCAATTAGATGTGCTCCACAAGTTCATGGAGCAGTATTAGACACGTTAGAGTTTGTAAAAGAAAAAGTGGAAATTGAAATGAATGCTGTAACAGATAACCCGGTTTTATTTATTGATGATAAAATCGCAATAAGTGCCGGTAATTTTCATGGTGAGCCACTTGCTATGCCTTTTGATTATTTAGGAATCGCAATAAGTGAAATGGCAAATATTTCTGAAAGAAGATTAGAAAGAATGGTTAACCCAGCTTTATCAAATGGTCTTCCTGCTTTTCTTATTAAAGGTAGTGGAATGAACTCAGGGTTTATGATTGTTCAGTATAGTTCAGCTTCTTTAGTTAGCGAGAATAAAGTACTCTCTCATCCTGCTAGCGTTGATAGTATTCCTTCAAGTGCAAATCAAGAAGATCATGTTTCTATGGGAACAATCGCAGCTAGAAAAGCTGGAAGTATTCTAACAAATGCAACACAAGTTATTGCGATGGAAATTTTTACTGCATGTCAGGCAATTGATTTAAGAGGAAATCAAGGTCTTGGTAAAAAGACAAAAAGAGCATATAATAAAATTAGAGAATACATTCCTTTTATTGAAAGTGATGAAATTATGTATCATCATATTCATACTGCAAATGATTTAATTGAAAATGGCGAATTATTCGAATATATTTTTAAGGAGGAAAAAGAATGAATCCTAATGTTCAATTTACATTAAAAGACATCTTTAAAGAACTTCCATCTTATCCTAAATTTAAAGAGGGAATAAGAAGAGCTCCTAAAAGAGAATTCACATTATCGGAAAATGAAACAAAACTGGCATTGAAAAATGCTCTACGATATATTCCAAAAGAATGGCATGAAAAACTAGCTCCTGAATTTTTAGAAGAACTTCTTTCAAAAGGCCGTATTTACGGATATCGATTTAGACCAAAAGACGCATTATACGGAAAACCAATTGATGAGTATAAAGGAAACATTATAGAGGGTAAAGCATTTCAAGTTATGATTGAAAATAATTTAGATTTAAACATAGCGTTGTATCCTTATGAACTAGTTACATATGGTGAAACAGGAAGAGTAATGCAAAATTGGATGCAGTATCATCTAGTTAAAAAATATCTTGAAGAAATGAATGATACTCAAACATTAGTAATGATGTCGGGACATCCGTTGGGATTATTTTCTTCTTCTAAAAATTCACCAAGAGTTGTTATTACTAATGGATTAATGATTGGTTTATTTGATGATCTTGATAATTGGAGTAGAGCTGCTCAATTAGGTGTAGCAAATTATGGACAAATGACAGCTGGAGGATGGATGTATATCGGTCCTCAAGGAATTGTACATGGAACATACTCAACACTTTTAAATGCGGGAAGAACTAAACTAGGAATACCTGATAAAGAAAATTTAGCAGGTAAACTTTTTGTAACTTCAGGACTTGGTGGAATGAGCGGAGCACAAGGGAAAGCTGTTGAAATTAGTGGTGGAGTTGGAATAATTGCGGAAGTTGATTTTTCTCGTATTGAAACAAGACATTTACAAGGATGGGTAAGTTATATTGCTAATAGTCCGAAAGAAGCATTTGATAAAGCTTCTGAATATCTTATAAAAAAAGAACCCCTAGCTATTGCCTATAACGGAAACATTGTTGATTTATTAGAATATTCTGTTGAAAATAATATTAATATTGATTTATTGAGTGATCAAACTAGTTGTCATGCGGCTTATGATGGAGGATATTGTCCTGCAGGAATCTCTTTTGAAGAAAGAACAAAACTTCTTAAAACAGATAAAGTTAAGTTTAATAAATTAGTGGATGAAGGATTAATAAGACATTATCAAGTTATTAAAAAAATTATTAGTAATGGAACATATTTCTTTGATTATGGAAACAGTTTTATGAAAGCAATTTATGATGCTGGAGTTACTGAAATATGTCAAAATGGTGTAAATGATTTAAATGGATTTATTTGGCCTAGTTATGTTGAAGATATTATGGGACCTATGTTATTTGATTATGGATATGGGCCTTTCCGTTGGATCTGTTTATCTGGTAAAAATGAAGATTTAAGAAAAACAGATTTTGCAGCAATGGCTTCTATAGATAAAAATCGTAGATTTCAAGATTTAGATAACTATAATTGGATTAAAGATGCTGAAAAGAATAAACTTGTTGTTGGTACAAAAGCACGTATTTTATATCAGGATGCATATGGAAGACTTAAAATTGCTTTAAAATTTAATGATATGGTAAGAAACAACGAAGTTGGTCCAATTATGCTTGGTAGAGATCATCATGATGCTGGTGGAACTGATTCTCCATTTAGAGAAACAGCGAATATTAAAGATGGTTCTAATATTATGGCTGATATGGCAACACATGTTGCCATTGGTAATGCATCACGTGGAATGAGTTTAGTTTCTCTTCATAATGGTGGTGGAGTTGGAATTGGAAAAGCTATTAACGGTGGATATGGGCTTGTACTTGATGGATCAAATAGAGTAGATGAAATATTAAAAACAGCTATGTTATTTGATGTTATGGGTGGTGTATCTAGACGTGCTTGGGCACGAAATATTCACGCTATTGAGACAAGTGAAAAGTATAACGAATTAGACAATAATTCTCATGTTACTATTCCTTATATCGCAGATGATAGTTTAGTTAATAGTATTGTTGCTAAAAACTACAAAAAAGGTGGATATTAGAATGAATAAAATTGTTCAATGTGTTCCTAATTTTAGCGAGGGAAGAGATTTAAATAAGGTTGAGAAGATAGTTAGTTGTTTAAAAAACAAAGATGGATTTACAATGGTAAGTTATGAAAGTGATGCTGATTATAATCGAACAGTTGTTACTTTACTGGGAAATCCATTAAAAATAATTGATGCTGTTGTAGAATTTACTAAAGAAGCATTGAAATATATTGATATGAATCATCAATCAGGTGAACATCCTAGAATGGGAGCTGTTGATGTTATACCATTTATTCCTATTAATGATGTTACAATGGAAGAGTGCATTGAATACGCTAATATAATTGGAAAGAAAATTAATGAAAAATTTGACATACCAATCTTCTTATATGCACAAGCAGCTAATAAAAAAGATCGTATTAAATTACCTAATATTCGTAAAGGTGAATTTGAAGGGATGAAAGATAAAATTGAACAAGAAAATTGGTATCCAGATTTTGGAACACCAAAAATTCATCCAACATTCGGAGTTATTGGAGTTGGCGCAAGAAATCCTCTAATTGCGTATAATATTGATTTAGATACAAAAGATATAAAAATCGCCAGAAACATTGCTAAAACAATTCGTTTTTCAAGTGGAGGATTTAGATATATCCAGTCAGGTCCTGTTTATTTGGAAAAACGAGGACATGTTCAAGTTACACTAAATATTTTAGATTATAAAAAAAATCCAATATACCGTATTTTTGAAACAGTAAAAATGGAAGCTTTAAGATACCATGTTACTGTTACCGCTTCAGAATTAGTTGGATTAGTTCCTCAAGATGCTTTAGTAAGATCTTTAAGATATTATTTTAAAGTTAATAATTTAGAATTTGACAAAACAATGTCCTTAGATAATTTAACAAAAAACACAATTAAATATTTACAATTTAGAGATTTTGATAAATATAAAATTATCGAAACTAATATTAAATAAGGGGTGGCATTATGACCGCAGATTTAGTAATTTATAATATTGGGAAGTTACTTACTTCAAATAAAAAAAGTTTTGCTAGAGGTAAAGATATGAATAAAGTATCTTTTTATAGCAATGCTTTTATTGCTATAAAAGATGGACTAATTATGGCAGTTGGTGAAGGGAAATATGAACAATACTTAAACGATTTTACTTTTCTTCATAATGCTCAAGGAAATTTAGTTATTCCTGGATTAATTGATTCACATACTCATTTAGTTCACTATGGATCAAGAGAAAATGAATTTGCTAGTTTACGTGCAGGAATATCTTATTTAGATATTTTAAAACAAGGCGGAGGAATACATAGTACAGTAAACGCTACTAGAAAAGCGACTAAAGAAGAATTGTTTGAAAAAGCATGGAAGTCTTTGGATGAAATGTTAAGTCATGGGGTAACAACTATTGAAGCAAAAAGCGGATATGGACTTAACTTAGAAACAGAAATTAAACAATTAAGTGTTGCTAAAGAATTAAATGAATATCATCCTATTGATATTATTAATACTTATTTAGGAGCACATACTGTTCCTAATGAATATCATGATAATAAAGAAGGTTATATTCAGTCAGTAATAAATGATATAAAAATAATAAAAGAAAAAGAACTAGCTTCTTTTATTGATGTTTTTTGTGAAGATAGTGTTTTTAATAAAAAGGAATCTGAATATATATTAAAACAAGGCAAATTAGCAGGATTGATACCTAAAATACATGCTGATGAAATTGTATCGATAGGTGGAGCTAGTTTAGCAGTTACATTAGATGCAAGCAGTGCTGATCATTTAATGGCTATTAGTGATGAGGATATTAAGAAATTAGGGTCTTCTAAGGTAGTTGCTAACTTATTACCTAATACATCATTTTATTTGAATAAAGATTATGCACCTGCTAGAAAATTAATTGATAATAACTGTATAGTATCAATATCTAGTGATTATAATCCAGGAAGTAGTCCAAGTGAAAACTTTCAATTTACAATGCAGTTAGCTGCAAATAAATTAAAAATGACATCATTTGAAATTTTAAGTGCAGCAACAATAAACGGAGCTTATAATTTAAAAATTGAAAAGAGAGTTGGTTCTATTGAAGTTGGAAAAGAAGCTGATATCGTTATTATGGATAGTAAAAATTTAGATTATGTTTTGTATCATTTTAGTATTAATCACGTTTTAGACGTTTTTAAAAAAGGAGAAATAGTTGTACGAGATAAAATATTAGTATAAGGAGGAGTATTATTATGAAATTAGTTGATTTAAATTTAATTGAGTTTAATAATGAAATAGATTCATCTTCACCAGCACCGGGTGGTGGGAGTGTTAGTGCACTAGCAGCTGGAATGGGTGTTTCTTTATCAAGAATGGTTGGACATTTAACGGTTGGAAAGAAAAAATTTAAAACACTAAGTGAAAATAATCAGAATAAATTTAATAGTATTTTAGATGAATTTCTTCTTATTAAAGAAGAACTATTACCGTTAGTCGATAAAGATACTGTGGCATTCAATTTAATTATGGCTGCATATAAATTACCAAAAGAAACACCTGGTGAAAAACAGATTAGAAAATTAAGAATTTCAGAAGGGACAATTGAGGCAATAAAAATACCTTATATTGTCGCAAGATTATCAATTAGAGCCTTGCGCCATATGGAATTTTTATTGAAATATAGTAATAAGAATACTATATCAGATATTGGTGTAAGTACATTGATGTTATATGCTGGTCTTGAAGGAGCAATATTAAATGTTAAAATTAATATCTCAGGATTAACAAATCAACACATGTTTGAACAATATAGTACTTCAGCATCTAGAATGTTAGAAGAAGCAAAAGGAATTAAAGATATGATTTTAGAAGAAATACATAATCTATTGTAAATAAAAAGCTTATTTAATTAAGCTTTTTATTTGTTTTATCACTTTTTTTATTATATGTATTGTATAATACTAATATAGAATTAAATATAAAAACGATATTTCTAAAGGATGATTTTATGAAAAAATATGCTTACGTTACGTTTATCATTAGAAATGATTCATATTTACCGGGTGCCTTAGTTTTCGCCTATGCTTTAAGACTTCAAAAGACAAAAGCTGATTTAGTTTGTATTGTTTCAGATAATATAAGTGATGCAGCGGTTGCTTCTTTAAAACTAGTTTATGATGATGTTATAGTAATTAACGAGGTATATGTTCCGCATGATAGAAGACAAGAAAGACAAGATCGTCCTTTTCTTTTTTCAAGATTTAATGCTTTCAGATTAGGTGCAGATGGAGATTTAAATAAAAAATATGAGAAAATTATTATAGCTGATTGTGATTTATTACCACTACACGGATATGATAGATTATTTGATTTACCTGCTCCAGCAGGGATTATTAATGAGAAAAAGGAATATTGTTTAGAATATGATGATAAAGGAAAATATATTATTCCTACTTCAGTTTATTTAAATGGCACTTGGAAATGGCATGAAATTTATAATAATGTTCCACATGGAACATTAATACCTAAAGAAATTACTGATAGAATAAAAGACGATAAACAAAATATGGGAGTAAATGCATCATTATACTTGTTTGAGCCATCAAACAAGTTTTATAATTCAATTATGGATGATTTAGATAATTTGAAAATCCAAAAAGAAATCAGTTTATATAATTGGCCAGAGATGCAATATATTACTTTGAAATTAAGTGGATTATGGACTAATATCGATTTAAAGTATTCTTCATTTAATGGATACCCTGATATAGAATATTTAAATGGTATTCATTTTGCTGGTCTTAAACCATGGAATATGAAAAATAATTCAATAAAATCTTTTGGTAGATTTGACGATTATAAATTATGGTATTACACATATCTTAAAGCATGTAATGAAGTTGAGGGACTACTTAAAAATAGAAAAATAAAGAAATTGTATAATCAGATTTTGCTATTAACAAAAGATAAAAAATATCAATTTTATAGAAAACATATTTCACATTTAAATCATTTTTTTGAAGAAAAATAGTTTATTAAATTAGACTTCTTTAACTTTTAAAATTACCTTGACAGATAGAGTAATCTTTGGTAAATTAATATGTGTGATAGAGTAATTAAAAAGGAGATAATTTTAATGAAAAAATTAGATATAGATGGAACAGTTATTCCAAGAAAAACAACATTAGGTGAATTGATTGCTAATGCTGTTTCACATGGTATTGGATTTTTATTAGCTATTGCTGGATTAATACTACTTGTTATTAAAGCTGATACTACAATTGAAACTGTATCTAGTGTTATCTTTGGAGTATCAATGGTTCTTTTATATTTATCTAGTACACTTTTACATTCTTTTCCAGATAGTATGAAAACTGTTCAAAACATTTTTAGAAGATTTGATCATTCAAGTATTTTTATATTAATTGCTGGAACATACACTCCGTTTTTACTTTTGTTAGTAGGAACTACTGAAGCATATGTTTTGCTTGTCGGACTTTGGATAATAACCGTTATTGGTATAATTTATAAATCGATATGGGTTGAAAAATATATGGGAGTTTCTTTAATTATTTATTTATTAATGGGATGGAGTTTTGTTATTGTTTCAAATGATATTATCAGTGGGTTAGGGAATGATATTGTTTTTCTTGTAATCGGGGGAGTATTGTATACCGTAGGAGTTTTGTTTTTTATTATGAAATTTAAATACAGTCATTTCATATGGCATATATTTGTTTTAGGAGGAACTTTATTCCACTTTATTTGCGTATATGAATATCTTTTATAGAAAGAAGGTACCAAATTGAAAAAATATGCATTAGTAATTGATAGCACTGTTTATTTATCAAAAGAAGAAATTCAAAAATATAATATTAAAAGAGTAAGTTTAAATATTATTGATAAAGATGAATCTATTAAGGAATTTGAAGTTGATTGTAAGTATGTTTATTCTAAAATAGATAAAGGACATAGACTAACTACAAGCCAACCTGCTCCAGGAGAATTTTTAGATGCTTATCATGAGTTATTTTCTATTGGATATGAAAAAATATTTGTTGTTTGTTTGAGTGATAAAATTAGCGGGACATATCAATCAGCAACATTAGCTCAAAAAATGTTGGAAAATCCAAAACAAGTTTATGTTTTTAATTCTAACTTAGCTGCTTTCGGGAATGAAATGATTGCTTTAAGGGTGATTGAAATGATTGAAGATAATAAAGAATTCAATATTATTATTGAAAGAATAGATACACTAATTTCAAAATCTAATTTGATATTTACTATAGAAAGTTTAGTTAGTTTACTTAGATCAGGACGATTATCAAAAGCAAAAGCATTAATTGGAACAGTTCTAAGAGTAAAACCTTTAATTCAAATGATTGATGGAAAATTAGAATTATTCAAATCTGCAAGAACACATAAAAAAGTTGCTGAAGATATAATTAAAAGAATGAAAGAAACAACAAAAGGCTACAAAAAAATATATGTTAGAATTTTAGGACATAATACAGAACATGCCTTGAAATTAAGACAAGAACTTGAAAAAGCTTTTAATAATATTATAATTTCTTATACTGAAAATCTAGGTCCTATATTTTGTTTGCATTTAGGGAAAAAAGGGTATGGCGTTTCGTGGTGCACCGAATAAAATAATAAAGGAGAGAGAAAAATGAAAAAATACGCTATTGTAATTGATAGTACAGTTTATTTATCAAAAGAACAAATTGAAGATAACAACATCAGCATAGTTTCATTGAATGTTGTTGAAAAAACAACTTCACATCGAGAAGTAGAAATTGATAATGATTTTATTTTTGCTAAAATAGCTAAAGGAGTTAAATTTACAACAAGTCAACCGGCTCCAGGAGAATTTTTAGAGATTTTTGAAAAAAGATTAGAAGAAGGTTATGAGAAAATTTTTTGTGTTTTGCTATCAAGCAATATTAGTGGTACATTTCAATCCGCAGAGATTGCGAAAAATATGTTAGAAGATCCTTCTAAAGTCTATCTATTTGATACAAAACTAGCTGCCTATGGACCAGCTATGATTGCTTTGGAATTAATTGACATGATTAATAATAATTTAGATGAAAAAGTTATAATTGAACGTATTGATAGAATTATCTCTACGTCCAAGCAGTTTTTTACAGTAGAACATTTGTTTTCACTAGCTAGAGGAGGAAGACTATCACTTGCTTCCGCAGCTATTGGAACTGTGCTTAGAATAAAACCTATTATTCAAGTAGTAAATGGTAAATTAGAATTAGTTCATAAAGAAAGAACATATACAAAAGTACACAAATACATGTTGAATCAAATTAAAAAAGATATGAATGAAAACACTAAAATTGTTTTTAGAGTTTGTAGTACTCATTCCTTAGAAAGTGCAAATACTTTAAAAAACTTGCTTATTGAAAATTTTCCAAATGCAAAAATTACATTTATGGATTATTTAGGTCCGGTTTTTAGTATTCATATTGGTTATAAAGGTTATGGATTAAGTTGGTTTGTGGAATAATAATTATATAAGCAAAACAAGTAAAAAGTAGACGCAAAAAAACGAAACTAATAAAGTAGAAACTCATAAAAAAGTTCTACTTTTTATTTATTGAAGATAAATATTAATAATTATAAATAATGTTATATATAAATAAATATATGTTAAAATAAATATAGGTGGTTAAATGGAACTATTTAAAGAAATTGAAAAACAAATTAAAACACAAAAAAAAGTCGTTATAGCAATTGATGGACCAAGCGCTTCTGGGAAATCTACTTTTGGAAATATGTTAAAAAATAAATATAACGCTCTGTTATTTCATACTGATAATTATTTTCTTCCGAAAGAAAGACAAACTATTGATAGGTTGAAGGAAAGCGGAGGAAACGTTGATTATGAAAGAATAAAATCTGATATAATAGATAATCTTTATAATGAGTATCTTAAATCAAATCATTTTAATTGTGTAACAAATCAACTCGAAAAAAAACAAAAACTAAAGAATAAACAAGTAATAATTATTGAAGGTGCTTATTCAATGCATCCTTCCTTATTTCCGCATTACACTTTAACAGTCTTATTAGAAGTGAATCCTAAACTTCAAAAAACGCGAATATTAGCTAGAAATGGAAAAATCATGTTAAAGAGATGGGAAGAAGAATGGATTCCATTAGAAAATCATTATTTTAAAACTGAAAATTTAAAAAATAAAGTAGATTTCATTATTGATTTAAGAGTTAGTAATAAATATTAAATGAATTAGAGTATTATAATAAAAAGTAGATTATTTACTATACGAGGTGATTAAGTGCTTTATTTTAATTTTATTAATCCATATATTGTTTATGCTTTTATTATTATTTTTACTGCTTGTACGATACATGCGATTTTTAACTATAGAATATTTATTAGTAAACATAAAAAAATAATTCTATTAATTGTTTCAGGATTGTTAATATGGACACAATTAGCTAGATATTTAGGCGTATTTTTAAAAGGAGAATTTACTTTTACTGAAAGTCTGCCTTTTTATATGTGCCGATTAAGTGTATTAGTTTTATTGTATTATACTTTGACAAAAGATAAGAGAGTTGAATCATTTTTATTTTATTGGGGAGCTACAGGACTTGCTGGAATAATTTATCCAAATGGTTCAATTGGAAATATTGTAAATTTAACTGAAACATTTTATATAGATCATTTTTTTCTATCCATAATGCCTTTCTTTTTAGTGGTTTACCAAGGATATAAACCTAGTCTTAAAGATTTACTAATTATTACGGGATTAATGGCAATACTATTATATAGTTTTATCCCAATTAATAATTTGATTGGATCAGATTATTTTTACTTAAAAGATCAAAGCATTATCGGAATAATGTTTCCAGGATTATCAAGTTATATATTTGCTACAATTCATTATTTAGTAGCTTTTGTATATTTTAGTATTTTTTACTTTGGGTTTAGAAACAAAAATTATAAAATTGAGCAGGTGAAATTATGAGAATAGGATTGTTCAGTGATGCATATTATCCGATTATAAGTGGGGTAAGTATTTCAGTAGCTACACTTTCAAGAGAATTAAAAAAACTAGGACATGAAGTGATAATAGTTACTAATGGACATGATTTGGCTACTTATTCTGAGGATATAGTTCGTTTTAAAGGCACTAGAATACCAATGAAAGGATTAAGAGAATTTCGTATTGGCAAAGTAACAAGCACAAAAATAGCTGCAATAGGAGATTTGAATTTAGATGTGATTCATTGTCATACTGAGTTTTCAATGGGGAGATTAGGAAGAAAAGCAGGAAAAAAATTCAATATACCTGTTGTTCATACATATCATACAATGTATGAAGATTATATTTTTTATATAACAAAAGTATTTAGTTCTCCATTAACTATTTTGTCAAAATGGTACAGTAAAAAATTTGCTGATTCAGCTGATGAAGTTATTTTCCCAACTATGAAAGTTAAAAAAGCTTTTGATGGATATGGATATGCGAAAACTTCTCATATTATTCCAACAGGGATTTATTTAGAT
The DNA here is from genome assembly GCA_964634385.1 of uncultured Candidatus Izemoplasmatales bacterium. Classification (GTDB taxonomy): domain Bacteria; phylum Bacillota_I; class Bacilli_A; order Izemoplasmatales; family Izemoplasmataceae; genus JAFGXW01. The sequence goes on from CAZWIZ010000007.1 coordinate 25,397, forward strand.
AAATTTAGAAAAGATAACTATAAAGAAGAATATTATCTTGAGACGAGAAAAAAACTTGGAATTGAAGAAGATGATTTTGTTTTATTGTTTTTAGGGAGAATGTCTAGAGAAAAAAGTGTAGAAACACTTATTAAAAAATTTAAAGAAATATCAAAAAGTAAAGATAATGTAAAATTACTTTTAGTTGGTGGCGGACCAGATTTAAATTATTTTAAAGACCTAGCTAATGAGTTAGGAATAAGAGATAAACTAATTTGCGCAGGAATGGTTATGCCATATGAAGTTCCGTTTTATTATCATATTTCTACTTTGTTTGTAAATTTTAGTATTACAGAGACTCAAGGGCTTACTTATATAGAAGCTTTAGCTTCCGGAGTACCTTTATTGGTAAAATATGATGATAATTTAGAAGGTGTAATTAAACCTGGCGAAAATGGTTTCTCGTTTACTGATGATAAGGAGTTTGTCCCTTTATTTAATAAATTATACAATAATAACGATTTATTAAATAAAATAACTAAAAATTCTAGTGAAGCCTGTATTGAAAGATTTAGTGCCGAACAATATGCATTTAATGTTTTAGATATTTATAATAGTTTATTAAAAAAGGATAAACATATTTAAGATTAAAAACACATTAGATATGCTTTAAAGGGAATTATATAATTAATAAATATTATTTTGTATTTAAAATCCAAATAAAAAAGGTTCTGTGTCAAGGATTGAGGTAGAACTAAATAAAAAAAGAAATTTAGCAAAAATGCTAAATTTCTTTTTTTTATTCATCGTCATCTTTGAAGTAATCGTATTGTAAAACATGTAAGTTATAAGTATAATCGTTAATTATTTGATAATTTAAAGCAGCTAAATATTCAGGAGTAACATGGTTATCAATAATTGTATATTCTTCAGATAAAGAATCATAACTAAAATATTTACTAACGAAACTCATATCTGCGAACCTTACAACATTTTCTTTATTTGCTAAAGCATCTACACCAAAGACTTTAGTATAATCAAGTCCTAATCCAAATAAATTAGAAATAGTAGGAATTACATCAATTGTTGACATATAGTTGTCCATTACACCATTTAACATAGTTGAATTTGAATAGATAATCATTGGAATATTATTTATATCCATATTAGATCCATCTTCTTTAATATCATCATATTCCCATATTACTTCTTTATCTATTCCATAAGCATAATGATCACCAAAAATCATTATAACTGTATCATCTAAATGATCTGTTCTTTCTAACTCACTTAGTAAATATCCCATAGCTTTATCTAATTCAATATTCGCAGCTAAGTAATAAAATATATCTTTTGGTAATTCAATATCATTATCAATTTCATATTGAGCAACTATATCAGCATTTTTCTTAGCAATAGGGTGATCTTCTGAGTATTTGAAATGTCCAGAAACGGTAACATAATTCAAGAAAAATGGCTGATCGTTATCCAAGATGTCTACACAACTATCAGAATCTGAGTAAGTATGACAGTCCAATGATTTTTCCATTAATTCTAAATCGCTTTGCCATTGATGGGTAAAAATTATTTCGCCTGGTTCTGGATTATCTAACATTCCTAATTCTTCACTTCCATAATAAGCATCATATCCTAAAGCATTCATATGAAATTCAGGACGTGGATAAAAATAATTTGTATAATTATGAAATGAATATGTTGCATATCCTTTTTCGGAAAACATTTTAGGTAAAGTATATGGAAAGGTATTTCCGGAGTATGAATCCATACTTAATGTAACGTTTTTGTCTGGATAAAAAGATGTTTGAACTAAAAACTCTGAATCAGCAGTACTACGATAATATAGAGGAGAATAATAGTTTTCAAAATAAGCATTTTCTTGTTTCATTCTATATAAGTTTGGAGTTAATTCTTCATTAATCGCAAAAGTATCAAAACTTTCTGCCATTATTAATATGAAGTTTTTATTAGCGAACATACGTGAAAAAGAATTTGAGTAATGAGGATCACGATTTTCGAAAAAATCATCGAGTAATATTTCATATTCCGATTCGCTTAACGGATTAGTTCTAAATAAACTAAAGAAATCTCGTTGAGTATATGTAAGAAGGCCAAACTTTTTAAGAGCGTCTTGTGAATTATACATATAAGTATATAAATCCATATCACTATAAGTAATAACATTTTCTATTTTCTCAACAGATTCATCTATTGTTTGAAGGGAAATGAAAAATGTTAAAAATCCTAACATTAAAACAATCAAAGGTTGTTTTAATGTGTAATATTCTACATTAAATTTAATTATTTTGTATTTACTTAGAAAATATAATGAAACAATAGGAAATAAATAGAGAATATCCCAAAAATTGAAAGCAGATAAATACTTATTAATAAATGATAGTCCCAAGGTAAGATCACCTGCGACAGTTAGTGAATAGAAACCTTCTACAAAAGAATTATATATCTCTTGATTTACGTATAAAAAAGTTATTATCACTATAACAACAAATGATATTCTTTTTACAGTTTTTTCTTTAAAAAAGCTAAGGAAAAACATAACTAACACCGAATAAGATAAAGAAAATGAAATTACTCTGAAGAGATTTATGTCGAAGCCAATTGTCAATACTCTTATTTTAAACAATATTTCTAAATAAATTATAGAAATTAATACGAATAAAAATAATACTATTGAGTTCAATATTTTTCTTTCTGAAAAAGAATTAAGTTTTATCATATGTTATCACACCTTTACAAAATAATATTATACTAGTTTTTATTATTTATTCAAGATTGAAATGAATCTATTTATAATTTATTTTTTTTCAATAGTTATATTAAAAGTAACGAAATTAAACTCAAATATTGCTTGACAATTATTAGACTATTGTCTAAAATGTATATAGTCTCTTTTTATAGAGAATAATATTCATGGCGATTGTGGTGAAGTGGTTAACACACCGGCTTGTGGCGCCGGCATTCGTGGGTTCGATCCCCATCAGTCGCCCCAAATTGGGCCATGGCCAAGTGGTTAAGGCACCGGACTTTGACTCCGGGATCGATAGTTCGACTCTATCTGGCCCAGCCATATTACTTTGCGGGTGTGGCGGAACTGGCAGACGCGCTAGACTTAGGATCTAGTTCTTAGGAGTGCAGGTTCAATTCCTGTCACCCGCACCATATGTAATTAAAGCAACTTCGGTTGCTTTTTTTTTAAAATTTATTGTAAGTCATATAATAAGGATTTAGTAATTCTAATCTTATAATAAATTATTAATGTAAAAACTAATTATATACATGATATAATAAATTATATATTATAGTTATAGATTGATTAAATATACATGAAAGAAGTTGAGAAATATGGGGATGTTAATATTAACTAACAATACATCACCAGAAACTTATGAAGCGTTGTTGCTTCTCGCCTTCATACTTATTTTAGGTTTATTTGCTGGAAGATGGTTCGAAAAATTAAAATTACCACATATTACTGGATATATTTCAATGGGGATTCTTCTTGGAATAATTCTTTCGTTTTTAGGTATAGGGGATTTAATTGATAATTTAGTAGTAATATCAAGTATTGCCTTAGGTTTTATAGCTTTTGGAATTGGTACAGAATTAAGATTTGATAAATTAAAGAAAAGTGGTAAAGAAGTAATTGTAATAACAGTTATTCAAGCTCTAATGGCCGCTTTATTTACATTAATTGGATTATATATATTTGGAGTAAGTTTACCTATATCTTTAGTCCTAGGAGCTATTGCGACTGCGACAGCACCAGCTCCTATTATGTTGTTGACAAGAAAATATCATTCTAGAGGAAAACTTACGAATATATTATTGCCTCTTGTAGGTATGGATGATGCTGTTGGTATAATATTATTTGGTATTATGTTATCTATAGCGACAACATTAGAATTTGGTGGTAATCTTTCAGCTAAAGAAATGTTACTTGCACCATCTCTAGAAATTTTAAATTCTATAATTATTGGTATAATTATTGGATTGGCTGTTTCAGTAGTTATTAAACAAATTGATTCACATGATTATGAAAAAGAGGAAACATTTTTAGGAACTGCAATCTTTGCTGTCCTTGTTACTGTAGCGCTTGCTAATATCGGATTACATATTGGTAATTATGAAATTTATTTATCACCTATTTTAACACCGATGGTTATGGGGATTACAATTACAAATAGTATCATAAATGTTAAATCACATGATATGTCTGATGCTGTTGATAAGTTTACTTCTCCAATATTAATTGTTTTCTTCACGTTAGCGGGAGCTGAGTTAATTGTCGAATTTTTTAGTCATCAAGATATAGATTATCTTTTCATTAGTAAGATAACAGCTATTTATATTTTATTAAGAGCTTCAGGTAAAATTATAGGTGCTTACGTGGGAGCAAGGCTTATGAATTCACATGTTAATGTAAGAAAATATTTAGGAATTTGTTTATTACCACAAGCTGGTGTTGCGCTTGGGATGGCTTATCAAGCAAGATCAGATTTTGGAGAAGATGGTATTACTATTTTAATAGTTGTCCTTGTTGCGACAATGGTTTATGAGTTGTTAGGACCGATTGGAGTTAAGTATTCGTTAGATAAATCTAATGAAATAAATAGATGATATACTAAATGAATGTTACCGGTTTACTTGTAAAATATCATCTTAAGATGTAAAATATCTATTAATAAAGTCAATTTTATTTAATTTGTATAAAATGAAAGAAGATGACAAATGTGTATTTACTTAGTGATACAGTAACAGGGCCATATGAGAGCTTGATTGTATTAAGTGTTTTTATTTTATTTGGATTGTTATTTGGAAAACTTGTTGAAAAAATAAAAATTCCGTATATAACTGGATATATTTTCTCTGGATTATTAATGGGAGGATTATTAGTATTATTAAATATTCATCATCTTATTGCGGATTTAGAAATTATTTCATCTATTGCATTAGGATTTATAGCTTTCGGAATTGGGAGAGAACTAATTTTTGATAAGATTAAAAAATCTGGTGTTGAAATTATAGTATTAACAATTGTACAAGCTTTATTTACAACATTTGCTGTTTCTGTAGGATTAATTTTATTTGGAGTTAGTGTGCCTGTTGCTCTTATTTTTGGAGCAATTGCGACAGCTACTGAGCCAGCAAGTATCATGTTATTAACTAAAAAGTATAGAACTAAAGGGCCATTAACTAATACATTAATACCATTAGTAGGATTTGATGATGCTGTTGGAATTATTATTTTTGGTGTATTACTATCGATTGCTAAATCCTTAGAAAAAGGAGTCTCACTTAATTTTTTAAATGCAATTAAAGAACCGGTTATTGAGTTATTCTTTTCATTATTAGTTGGGGTTGTAGTTGGAGAACTCGTTACTTTGATTACTAAAAAAATTAATTCTAAAGGTGAAGAAAAAAGTGATATGTTCTTAGATGTAAGTATTTTCGGAGTATTTTTAACTGTTGCAATTGCGAAGATAGGATTAAATTTTGGAGATTTTACAGTTCATTTATCTCCAATCTTAACTCCTATGATATTTGGTGTTACTATTGCTAATTCAGTTTCGAAAGTAGATGTTTATGATATTGGATTAGCTGTAGATAAATTTATTCCTCCGATTCTAATTGCTTTTTTTACAATAGCAGGAGCAGAATTAATTATAGCTTTTCTGAATCAACCTAATATAGTATTGTCAACATTATTGGTAGTTGTTATAGGATATGTAGGCTTAAGAACTTTTGGTAAAGTATTTGGAGCTTATCTTGGTGCAAGGATAATGAAATCTTCTCCACCAATTAGGAAATATTTAGGAATTAGTTTATTACCTCAAGCAGGGGTAGCATTAGGAATGGCATATCAAGCTAGAACTGATTTCGCATCAGAAGGTGTTACAATTTTAATCGTTGTTTTGATCGCAACAGTATTCTATGCTCTTGTTGGACCAATGGGTGTTAAATATGCATTATACAAATCAGGAGAAACAAATATATAAGTAATAATGTAATAAAAAAATCACTTCAATTTGAAGTGATTTTTTTATTACATTATAGATGTTCAGGCTCTTTTTTAAAGTATACTCGAGAGTCTGCAACTTTTGCATTTTCAATAATTTGTTTTATTTCATTGATATTACTTAATAATTTATCAATGTTTTCTTTTTCAATGTTGTAATATAGAAATAAATCTTCAAAGGATAGAATAATATTGTGAAAATCACGATTAATAGTAATGAAATCATAAATATTATGGCTTTTTGCGGCATTTCTAAATTGTTCTACATCGATTTTAATAATATTAATAACATCTTCAGCAGTATTAAATTCTTTTACGGTAATAGGGTAAGGTTTAATACGTTCAATAAAATACTTATTTTTTTTATTGATATTATAAACATATGAAACTGTAAAGTTTTTAGTAATTTGGAATGAAACATAAACCATTTGACTCGAGATTACTTTAATATCTGCACCCATTTGAATCAATTTCATTGTATGTTGATTTGTTTCTGATCTGACATACTTATTCATAGTTTAAATCCTCCTTTATAAATAAAATATAACTAAATAAACTGTAGAAATAATTATAGATATAATCATAAGTGGAAAAGCAATTTTTAAATATCCCATAAATGTAATTTTGTAACCATGTTTTTCAAGAATACCTCTTGAAACAACATTCGCAGAAGCTCCTATAATTGTACCGTTACCACCAAGGCACGCTCCGATAGATAAAGCCCACCAAACAGGTTCATAATTACCACCAGAGCTTGATGCCATTGAATTAACTAATGGAATCATTGTAGCAACATATGGAATATTATCTAAGAAAGAAGATAGAATAGATGACATCCATAATACTAGTATTGTAGTAAAAGGAATACTTCCTTGTGTAATAGCAAGTAACTTTTCAGCAAGGAGATTAATAAATCCGATGTTTTCAAGTGATCCTACTAAAACAAATAACCCACCAAAGAAGAAGATGGTTGACCATTCAACTTTTTCTAAAATTTCATCAGGTTCTGTCTTGCTTAATAACAATAATAATGAAGCACCAAACAATGCAATACTTGCCGATTTAATATCAACTATTTCAGCAAGTGTGAATCCTAAGATAGTAATAAATAGGACAAATAAACTTTTTATTAATAATGATTTATCAGTAATAGCTTTATTTTCATCAAAAGATAGAATTTCTAATTTATCTTTTTCACTTACATTAAATGATTTTCTAAATATTATACGTAATAATACTAATGTTGTAATAAAGACAACTGTCATTAAAGGTAATAAATTAACAATAAAATCAACAAATCCAAATCCAGTTGCTCCACCTATCATAATATTTGGAGGGTCACCAATTAAAGTAGCTGCACCACCTATATTAGCGCTCATAATTTCAGCGATAATAAAAGGTACCGGACTAATTTTTAATGTATCAGAGATAACAAGTGTTACTGGAACAATAAGTAATATTGTTGTAACGTTATCTAATAATCCTGAAGCAACAGCTGCGATTACTGAAAAATATAATAAAATCTTTTTTGGATCACCTTTTGCCATTTTCGCAGTTTTAATAGCGAGATATTGAAATAATCCTGTTTTTTTAAGAATATTAACAATAATCATCATTCCTATTAACAAACCTAATGTATTAAAATCAATTTTCTCCAATGCTTCTGATTGAGAAATAACATGAAATAATATCATTAATGTAGCCCCGAAAAGAGCAACAATTGTTCTATTTAATTTTTCTGAAACAATTGCGATATATGAAATAATAAAAACTAAGATACCGATAATAAAATGACCAACTAACATTTTAACCACTCCTTATAATTCTAATGATTATCATACGCCTGTAAATTGGCTTTGTCAAACAATTTATGATAATTATATTATTCTATAAGTAAATGCTTAGACATAGATTAATATATATCTGAAAAACACATTTTATAATTCGCTAAGTAATATCTTTACGTGGGTTTTTGGACTAACTTTTCGATATTCTTTTATGATTTTTCCTTCTTCATCTAAAATAAAAGTACTTCTTGTTATGCCAATATATTTTTTACCATATAACGTTTTTTCTTTTAAAACATTAAATGCTTTTACTAATTGTTCATCTGTGTCACTTAATAATAGTATTTTCAGATTATGTTTTTTAATGAAATTTTGATGTGATTTTACAGAATCTCTGCTTACACCAATAATGAAATAATCTTTATCTTTAAAATCATCAATAAACAATGTAAAATCTTTTGCTTCAATGATACATCCTGATGTGTTATCTTTCGGATAGAAATATAAGATGATTTTTTTACCCTTGAAACTTCTCAAAGAATATGATTTATTATTACTTGATTGTAACTCGATATCTAAATAATTCATTTTTGTTCTTCCTTTTCTTTTCTTGTTTTAGGAACCGGATCGTACCCTCCTTTTGATAATGGGTTACATCTTAAAAATCTCCAAATACTTAAGATGGATGCGTAAAAGAAATTATGTTTTTTAAAAGCTTGTCTTGAATAAGAACTACATGTGGGATGATATCTACATGTAGGATTAGTATTTTGAGTTCTATATTTGTAAAAATCAATTAATTTTATAATTAGTTTGTTCAATTGTTATACCTCCTTTTTCTTAAAGATTTATATTATTATTTTAAAATTATGGATCAAACATTTATATTGCGATATTGAATTTATAATTATTTTTATCATTTAATTATTTTTTTTAATAACTCTCTCTCTAATTAGATTTTAACAAAATATTAGTCATTCTACAAGAAAAGAGATTTTTAATAGACAAATACGACGGATTAACATATAATGATTTTGTGGTGATAATATGATAAACAAACTAAATATCGAGAAGTTTTATGATTACTTTGATGGGATAGCTAACTTGCTTTACAGCAATTATAAATTAAGTTATCTTGAAGGTATGAATGAAGCTTTTAATTTTTTGCTTGATGATAAATTTGAACAAGAGTACAAAGAAGAAGATATTACTATTATGAAAAAATTAAAACTAAAAGTAGTTGATCTTCCCTTTGAAAAAGAAGAAATCCGTAAAAGTGTTCAATTAGGACTTTTGAAAGGTTATAAACATGTTTATGCATCTAATGCGTATTTAACTCCTGACACTATTGGAATATTTATTGGATATTTAATCGAAAAACTGTATAGAGATATCGAACTAACAAGTATATTAGATCCTCTTATCGGAAGTGGTAATCTTGTTTATACTATTTTAAATCATTTAAAGAAAAAAACAAAAGTTTATGGGATTGATAATAACATTTTAAAATGCAAAATAGCGAGAAATACAGCTGATTTATTAGAATTTGAAAATGAAATCTTTTTTCAAGACTCATTAACTTATTATGATCAAGGATTTGATCTAATTGTGACAGACTTACCTATTAGTGAAAATAGTGTAGATTATTTTCCATACAAAGTTATTAATCACCATTTAGATAGTGTTAAAGAAGGGAAATACTTTTTTGTAATTATTGAAAATGATTTCTTTGAAAAAGAAAACAGTAAAATATTTAAAGAAGAAATAGATAAAAAAGCATATATTTTTGGGCTGATAAAACTAAATAAATCATTATTTAAAAATAATCAAAAAAGTATTTTAATATTAAAAAGAAAAGGAAAAGATATTTTAATGCCAAAAGATTTCTTAATGGTTGATATGCCTAGTTTTAATGAAATCGATGATTTAAATAGTACGATTAATCAAATCGATTTATGGTTTGAAAAAAGAGAGGTAATATAATATGAAAATAATGGCAGTAAACGCTGGTAGTTCATCATTAAAGTTTCAATTATTAGAAATGCCTAGTGAGTTTGTTTTAGCTAGCGGAGTAGTAGAACGCATTGGACTTAAAAATTCTGTTTTCACAGTTAAACATGATAATAAAAAGGATAAAGAAATTTTAGACATAGGAACTCATAAAATAGCGGTTGACATGTTGTTAAAGAAACTCATTAATTTAAATATTTTAGAAAGTTTAGAAGAAATTGAGGGAATAGGACATCGTGTTGTTCATGGTGGAGAAAAATTTAGCGATTCAGTAATTATTACTAAAGATGTAATTGAGGCTATTGAAGAGGTAAGCCATTTAGCACCTTTACATAATCCAGCAAATTTAACAGGCATTAATGCCTTTCGTGAAGCTTTACCAAACGTTTTATCTGTAGCTGTATTTGATACAGCATTTCATCAAACAATGGGACCAGTGGCTTATTTATATAGCGTTCCTTATGAATGGTACGTAAAGTATGGGGTTAGAAAATATGGATTCCATGGAACCAGTCATAAATACGTTAGTCAAAGAGCGGCGGTAATGTTAGGGAAAAATATTGAAGATACTAAACTAATTATTTGTCATATTGGTAATGGAGCTAGTTTATGCGCAGTTGATGGTGGAAAAAGTATTGACACATCAATGGGGTTTACTCCTTTAGCTGGAATAGCTATGGGAACTAGAAGTGGAGATATTGATCCAGCAATAGTTCAGTTTATTTCAGAAAAAGAAAATAAGACATTGGATGAAGTTATATATGAATTAAATTATAAATCAGGATATTTAGGATTAAGTGGATTCTCAAGTGATTCAAGAGATTTATGGACTGCAGTTTCTAAGGGCGATAAAAGAAGTATTTTAGCAGTTGAAAAACAAGCTAAAATGATTGCGGATTATATAGGAGCATATTATTTAACTTTAGGCGGATGTGACGCCATTTGTTTTACAGCCGGTATTGGTGAAAATGCTAGAGAAACTAGACAACTTGTTGTGGATAAAATTAAAGTTCTTGGAGTTGAGTTAGATCCTGAAAGAAATTCTCATCAAGGTGAAGAAATGATTATATCTAAAAAGAAATCAAAAATAAAATTATTATTGATACCTACTAATGAAGAAGTAATGATAGCGAGAGATACAGTAAGATTAATTAAATAACAAGAAAAAGACAGTTTTGATGAGTATTATACTTTTAGAGGAGGAATAATATGAAAAAAATTGTTTTTTTATTATGTTTAATTATTTTTACATTAAAAGGTACACCACTTAGTTGTTACAGTAGATATGAAACATATAGTTTTGATAATTATGATATTATTATTGAAGATTATACAATAAATGGAAATAGAGGAATTTCAGTTGAAAAAACAGGAACTAATCCTTTTTATACTATAATTGAAGATGAGAATGAAGATTATCTTATAAATGGTGTTATTAAAACAGAATATCATTATATTATTTATGGAAGTAATCATATTAAAAATAATGATACTTATTATGATGCATTATTCATTGTTCTCGATCAATTAGGTAATGTAGTTGATCAAATAACTTATGATTTTGGTGATTTAGAAGAAATTGTAGGAGCGTACAATATTGATAATGTTTTAATATTACATACCATCAAAACAACGGATGACGGAAAAGGCTATGAATTTGTAACGAATTACTTTACTTCATATGATTTATCATATAATTTAATAAATACAATTGAGATTCCCACAAATATTAAAAAAATCACTAGTAATGATAACTATGTTTTATTAAATTATGAATATGATAATTATTACGATTGCGCTATTAGGGATAACTTAACATTGTTGTTACCGACTGATATTATTGATATTTATAATAATGAAGAATTTGTTAATGAAGTAAGTATTGAATTTTTAAATAGCGCTTTACTAAATAATGAAATAGTTAAAAATGGTATTATTGTAGATTATCCTGGGAACTATAAATTGACATATAATAATGCTGAATATAATTTTATTATAAATCCAACTGTCTCAGGTATAGAAGATAATAAGGTTTATAATAATGCGGTAACACCTATAATAAGTGCTGGAAACATTATGATAAATAATGATTTATTTATATCTGGAACAGAAATAAGTACACCAGGGAATTATGAGGTAGTAATCAATGGTATAAATAATTATATTAAGAGATACAATTTCACAATAACTAGTAATATTAATGGTATTATAAATAATCATATTTATGAAGATGAAGTTTCGATAACCTTTAATGGAGAGGCATATTTAAATAATCAATTTGTAGAATCACCTTTAGAAGTTTCAGAAAAAGGTGAATATGTTTTAAAAATAAAAGGGGAAAACAACTATCTAGAAACATATTATTTTGAAATTAATAAAGAGGAAAAAACAATGACATTTGTTGATTTTATTCAGAAGTTTGATATTTTTATTTTAGTAGTAGTATTAATTAGTGGAGGAATTATATTAAAGAAAAAGTAAATTATTATTTACTTTTTCTTTAATATTATCTACTTAATATATGGTATAATTTTCTTAAGGTGGTGATTGTATGAATTTTGTTAATTTATTTGTCGAAACAAATTTTTCCATGAATGGTTCGAATATCAAAATTAAAGAGTTAATAAAAAAAGCTTTGACAAGTAAATATACTTCTTTAGCAATCACTGATAAAAAAATGTATGGTGTTATCAAGTTTTATAAAGAATGTGTTAAAAATAATATTAAACCTATTATAGGGCTAAATATTATGATTGAAGGAATGTCTAGTGACTCTAGAAATAATATACTTGTTTATGCTAAAAACAATGAAGGTTATCAAAATCTACTTAAACTAGCTAGTATTCAAAGTTTGAAAGCTATTATTACCTTATCTGAATTAGAAAAATATAATAATAATATTATTGGTGTAGTTAATATGGATAATAGTGAACTACTATCCTTTTTTACTAGTAATCAAATAAATGAGTTAAATGAATCTATTAAACTTCTTACGAATGTGATTCAAGATATATACTTTAGAGTATCTAATAACGATGAACTAAATGAATTTATTAGTAAAAATAATAAAATAGTTGTTTTAGATTATGCTCATTATCTTGAAGAAGAAGATTATTTAGTTTCTAATACTTTAAAGAAGATTTTTTCGAAAGAATCAGGTAATTTATTTTCTGATAATTTAGGAAATCATTTTAAAACGACTGAAGAAATAAATAAAATATATAAGAGTTATCCTAAGGCAATTGAAAATACTAATGAAATATCAAAAAAATGTAATGTTAGTATTTCATTTGATCATACATATCTTCCAACTTTCAATGTAAAACAAAAAGTTAGTGCAAAAGATTATCTGCATGCACTAGCGTATAAAGGATTAGAAAAACGACTTGTTGGAATAAAAGTAAATAAAAAAATATATCTAAAGAGACTGAAATACGAATTAAAGATAATTGATAACATGGGGTACAACGATTACTTTTTAATTGTTTGGGATTTTGTAAAATACGCAAAAAAGAAAAAGTATTTAGTAGGTCCAGGAAGAGGAAGTGCTGCTGCTAGCTTAGTATCTTATTGTTTAGGGATAACAAGTGTTGATTCAATAAAGTATGATTTAGTATTTGAAAGATTTTTAAATCCTGAAAGAATTACTCTTCCAGATATTGATATGGATTTACCTGATGATAAAAGAGACGATATTATTAAATATGTTAGAGATTTATATGGAATAAATAAAGTAGCTAGTATTTGTACTTTTGGAACATTCTTATCCAAATCCGCAATTAGAGATACAGCGAGAGTTTTAGAAATAGATGGGTTATTACTTGATGAGATAATAAAACATACAAAACAATATATAAATATAAAAGATATGCTTGAAAATTCAAAAGAAATCCAAAACATAATATCTCGTGATAAAAAAGCTGAAAATTTATTAATGATAGCTTCTAAAATAGAGGGATTACATCGACATGTTTCTACTCATGCCGCAGGAATAATTATTACAAGTAAGGATTTAACCGAACATACTGCGGTCCAAAATGGACTACTAGATATGATGCAGACGCAATTTGAAGCAAAAGACTTAGAAGAATTAGGGCTGTTAAAAATAGATTTTTTAGGATTAAGTAATTTAACGACTATTAATAAAGTTGTTAATTTAATTAATTCAACTGAAAATAAAAATTTAAATATTTATAAAGTCCCATTAACTGATAAATTAACATTTGATTTATTAAAAAGAGTTGAAACAACAGGCATTTTCCAGTTAGAATCTCAAGGTATGAGAAGTTTAATAGGCAAAATGCAAATTGATAATTTTGAAGATATTGTTACTATATTAGCTTTATATAGACCTGGACCTATGGAAAATATCCCATCATATTTAAGAAGAAGACAAAAACGTGAAAAAATAGTATATCCACATAAGGTATTAGAAGATATTCTATCAAGTACTAATGGGATTATAATCTACCAAGAACAAATCTTAAAAATAGCTAATTTATTTGCTGGATACAGTTTAGGAGAAGCTGATATTCTTAGAAGAGCTGTAAGTAAGAAACAACATGATGTATTAGAAAAAGAACGAACTAATTTTGTTCGAAAAGCTACTAAATTAGGCCGTTCTGAAATATCATCAAATGAGATATATGACTATATTGTTAAATTCGCTAATTATGGATTTAATCGTGCTCATAGTGTTGCTTATGCGATGGTTTCTTATTGGATGGCATATTTAAAAGCTAATTATCCAAAACAGTTTATATCTGTATTACTTTCAAGTATTATTGGTAGTGAAAATCATATGAGAAATTATATTTTTGAAGCTAATAAATTAGGTGTAGTTATTTTGCCACCATCAATTAATAATTCTAATACTATTTTTAAACTAGAAAGAGAAAATTTAAGATATCCTCTTTTAGGAATAAAAAATATTGGTATTAATACAGTCAAAAGCATTTTGGAAGAACGCGAAAATGGACAATTTAAATCATATATTGATTTTGTAAGCAGAACACACTCATTTTTAAATGTTAGAGTTATTGAATCTTTGATTAGTGCTTCAGCTTTGGATGAATTCAATCTATCTAAACGAACAATGTTTGAAAAACTTGATGAAGTTATTAGTTTTACGCAATATGGCAATTTTATTTCTAAAGAAGATTTTGTATTTGATAATTTAAAAGAGTACACATATGCTGTTTTAGAAGAAAACGAGAAGAATGTTCTTGGATTTAATTTAGTAATGAATCCAATGTTGGAATTCAAAGATTATATAAAAACACATAATCTATACAAGCCTTCAACAATTTCTAAAAAACTCCTAGGTAAAGAAATAAAATTAGTAGGAATATTATCTTCTATTAAGAAAATAAAAACAAAAAAAGGAACTGATATGGCTTTTGTAAGTATTCATGATGAGTATAGTAAACTAGATGGTGTATTGTTTACTAATGTTTATATTCAATATATAGACATAATTGAGAATAATTCTATTTATTTATTGATGGCTTCTATTGAAGAAAGAAACGGTAATTTACAATTAGTAATTAAAAAAATCCATAAATTATAAGGATTATGTATTACAATCGTTTAGTATTTTGTGCTATAATTTATATAAGAAACAACAAGGAGTGATTTTATGAAACTTTTTAATCAGACTAAAATAATCTGTACAATTGGACCGGCCAGTAATGATATTAATGTAATGAGAGATTTAATAAATGCAGGAATGGATGTTATGAGAATGAATTTCTCTCATGAAGATCAAGAAAGACATTTAGTTAGATTAAATACTTTACGTGTCTTAAATAAAGAACTTGGAACTCATGTAGCTGCGTTATTAGATACAAAAGGGCCGGAAATAAGGACTCATTCATTTAAAAATGGAAAAGCGACTATTGTAAAAGATACTAAAGTTGTAATACATATGAAAGAGATTATCGGAAATGAATCAAGTTTTAGTATTACTTATCCATTTTTACATGAAGATATTAAAATAAACGAGAAAATTTTAATTGATGATGGATATCTTAGTTTAACAGTTACTAGTATTGATGTTGATAAAAAGCTAGTAATAACAAAAGCTGATAATACACATACTATTAAAGATAGAAGAGGTGTTAACATACCTGGAGTTAAAGTGCGATTAGACTTTATATCAGAAAAAGATAAAAGTGATATTATTTGGGGTTGTAAAAATGGAGTAGATTTTATTGCTGCATCTTTTGTTAGAAGAGCAAGTGATGTTTTAGAAATCAGAAAAATTATGAAAGAAAATAATAATGAAAATATTCAAATTATTTCTAAAATAGAAAACAAAGAAGGTGTTCATAACATAGATTCTATTATTGATATATCTGATGGAATAATGATTGCACGTGGTGATTTAGGGGTAGAAGTACCAGCTGAAGATGTTCCTGTAATTCAAAAATATATTATTGAAAGATGTCATAATAAAGGTAAAGTTAGTGTTACAGCTACACAAATGCTTGAATCAATGATAAATCATCCACGTCCTACAAGGGCGGAAGTTAGTGATGTTGCGAACGCGATATATGATGGTACAGATGCTATAATGTTAAGTGGAGAAAGTGCTGTTGGGTTGTATCCAGTTGAATCAGTAAAAGTAATGGGGAATATTGCAACTAAAATCGAGTCTTTAGTTGATAGATCTGTTTTAATTAAAAGAGCAAATAAAGAGAAAGGTCCTAAAGGAAATATTGAGAATGTAATTGCTTTAAGTATTGCATATACATGTATGCAAAGTAACGTAGAAGTTATTATAACTCCTACAACAGGAGGTAATACAGCTCGTCTAATTTCAAAATTCAGACCAAATACACGAATTGTTGCGTTAACTCCAACAGATGAAATTGCAAGAAGTTTAGCATTGAACAGTGGAGTAGAAGCAAGAGTATTTAAATTGGAAAAAAATACGGAACAATTGATTGCTAAATCTATTCAACTGGCTAAAGATGAATATAATTGTATTAAAGGTTGTAGAATCATATTAACTGGAGGTTTTCCGATAGGAACACCAACAAATTTTTTGCGGATAGTAGACGTAAAGTGAAAGCCTTAGCATTGTTAAGGCTTTTTTTTTAATTTTTTTTGCAACTTTTAACAAGGCTCTTCACATAAATTGTATTATATGATACTATATAATATACACTACTATACAGTATGAAGGAGATAAATTATGAGTATACAATTAAAAAAAGGTGTTTTAGATCTTATTGTATTAAGTAAAATAAATGAAAAAGACACGTATGGATATGATATTTATCAAAGAATAAATAAGAATATGGGTATTAGTGAAAGTACAATCTATCCTATTCTTAGAAAATTTATTAAAAACGAATTTTGTGAAACGTATTTAAAAGAATCTGTCGAGGGTCCACCAAGAAGATATTTTAGGATATCAAAACGAGGAGTAAGTAAATTACAAGAATTAAAATTAGATTGGAGAAGATTTGAAAACGTTGTAAACATATTACTTGCAAAAAACTTATAATAATGTTATTTTTTAATTATGCCGACCGACCATTCGGTCGATATAATTAATACACTAATATGAAAGATAGGTGGGTTACATGAAAAATTTAGTAAAATATTCCGTGGAAAAAGCAATCACTGTTTTTATGGCAGTCATTATAGTTGCGATATTTGGAGTGGTTTCTTTTACAAGATTAACAACAGATTTATTTCCGAATATGAATATTCCTTATGCTGTTGTTGTAACGTCATATATAGGGGCAAGTCCTGAAGAGGTAGAAGAAATAGTTTCTAAGCCTTTAGAAGAATCATTTGCGACAACGACAAATGTTAAAAAATTATCTTCTATTTCTCAAGAACATGTTTCAATAATCATGTTAGAATTTGAAAGTGATACTAATATGGATAGTGCTATTATTGAGATGAGAGAAAAATTAGATATGGCATTAACTTCTCTCCCAGATGAAGTTGGCAATCCGATGATTATTAAAATAAATCCCGATTTGATGCCTATAATGCAATTTAGTGTTTCAAAAGAAGGCATGACGCAACAAGAATTAACTAATTTTGTTGATGAACAAGTTTTACCACAAGTTGAACGAATAGGTGGAGTAGCTAGTGTGACTGTCAGTGGTGCGTATAAATCTGAAATAAGTGTTATTTTAGATGATGATGCTATTACTAATATTAATGCTGATATATCTGCAGCATTATTATCAATTGATCCAACAGATAGTATCGAAGATATTCAATTAGATAAAGAAATGATTTCAAATATATTAAAAGCACAAAATTTCGAGTTCCCAGTTGGATATGTTAATGTTGATGGTATTAATTATTTAGTTCGGGTTGGGGATGAATATCAAGATTTAGATGAGATTAAAGAATTAACTATTTTTGACTTTAGTCCTTTAATTGATCCAATAACATTAGATGATATAGCTAATGTAACATTTGTTAATGCTAATGAAAAACAGTATTCAAAAGTTAATGGCGATAACGCTATAACTTTAACTGTACAAAAAAATAGTAATTATGCTACAACCGACGTTACAAAAAAAATCATTGACACAATGTTATTATTAGAAGAACAAGATGGATTAGAATATACAATTTTACTTGATCAAGGAGAATATATTAACTCAGCAACTGGTAGTGTAATAAATAATTTACTGATGGGGGCAGGACTTGCTATAATAATTTTGTTTTTCTTTTTAAGAAATTTAAAAGCAACATTTATTGTTGGAATTGCAATACCTATTAGTTTATTATTTGCAATAGTACTAATATATTTATCAGGAATCACTTTAAATATTGTCTCTTTAGGTGGGTTAGCTTTAGGAATAGGGATGTTAGTTGATAATTCTATTGTAGTTATGGAGAACATCTTTAGATTTAAAAAAGAAGGGCTTTCAAGTAAAGAAGCTGCTATTAAAGGAACATCTCAAGTGGCTGGAGCAATCACAGCTTCAACATTAACAACAATTAGTGTTTTTATTCCTATTATCTTTATAGAAGGATTTATTAAAGAAATATTTATTCAAATGGCTTTAACTATTTCTTTTAGTTTATTAGCTTCATTATTGATTGCTTTGACATTAGTACCAAGTGTCGCATCAAAAATGTTCAAGGAAAACCAAAAAGATAATAAAGAATCAATTGGTTTAGAAAAAATGAAAAACGGATATGAAAAAGTATTTAAATTTTCATTTAAGTATAAAGCGATAATATTACCAGCAATTTTATTATTATTTATTGGATCGATCTTCTTAGCAAGTACTAATGGTTTTGAGTATTTTCCAGAAGCAGATGAAGGACAATTAACTATTACAGTGCAAAATCCAAAAAAAGATCCACTAAGTTTTAATGAGTTTACAGAAATATTAGATGATATGAATACCGAGATATTACAATATGACTATGTAGAAACAGTCGGAATAACTTTAGGTGGACAACAAATGATGATTTTAAATGTTACTGATATAGATTCTGCAACTATAAATGTAATATTAGACCATAATAAAAATTTAAAAACGTCTGAAGTACAAGCAATTATGAGTGACATGTTTGATGAAAAATTTAATGATATTGAATATACGATTTCAGGATCACAAGATTTAACAGCGATGTTAACAGGTAGTGGAATACAAATTCAGTTATCTGGATATGATTTAGATGTATTAAAAACTGAATCTATTAAAATATCAGAATTATTATCAACTGTTGAAGGATTAAAAGATATTGATAACGGCGTAGGTAAAGAAGCAGATGAAATCAAAATTACTGTAAATAAATCAAAAGCAATTAAATACGGGGTAACAACAGCGCAAGTTATGGGGGTTGTTGCTGAAACTATTTCTAACGAAGAAGTTGTTACTAAATTATCAATGAATGGTGATTTATTTGATTTGTACGTTTACGATCAATTTTCAAATGATAGTGACACAGTATATACTATAGAACAAATTGAAAATTTTGTAGTTGGAGTTAATATGATGAATCCTACTATTCCGGTATTAGTTAAAGACGTTGCTTCTGTTGAAATGATAAAAGGATTCACAACTATTAATCGTGAAAATGGAACACGTATTTTAACTATATCAGCTACTTTTGATGAAAAATACAACGGTAGTTTAGTAAGCATAGATGTTGAAAATATTTTAAAAAATTATGATTTACCAGATGGATATGAATATACTATTTTAGGTGAAAATGAAGAAACAATGGAAGCGTTTAAAGTTTTAGGGTTAGCTGTATTATTGGGAATAGTTCTTATTTATATGATTATGGCATCTCAGTTTCAATCATTAAAATATCCATTTATTATTATGTTTACAATTCCATTAGCCTTTACAGGTGGATTTTTAATTCTGTTTTTTGCGAATATGCCAATAAGTGTTGTTGCGGCAATTGGATTAATTATTTTAACGGGGGTAGTTGTTAATAACGGAATTGTCTTAGTAGATTATACAAATCAATTAGTTGATAGCGGACTTGAAATAAAGGATGCTTTACTTGAAGCAGGACGCACAAGATTAAGACCTGTTATTATGACTGCTTTAACTACTATATTAGCTTTAGTAACCATGGCTCTAGGTATTGGTGAAGGGTCAGAAATGATGCAGCCAATGGCTGTAACTAGTATTGGTGGACTAATTTATGCGACAATATTAACGTTAGTTATTGTTCCGGTAATGTATTATATTATTACTAAATATACAAGTCTAGTTTTAGGGATTCTAAGTATTATTATAATCGCATCAGTATCAATTGTTGCTGTACTAGTATTTAGTTATACATGGGCTATATATGCTGGACTAGCTTCAATAATAATAGTTATTTTACTTTTGATATATTTCTCAAAGAAAGAAGTTGAAATAAATGAATAGAAAAGATGAAATATTAGGCGCAGTAATATCAAAAATTCAAGAAGAAGGATTTTCAACAGATTTAACAATTTCACAAATAGCTAAAAAAGTTGATATTGGCAAAAGTACAATATATGAATATTTTAAAACAAAAGATGATATTTTTAAGGAAGCATTACTAAAAATATCTAGCGATAGTATTAATGCAATTATTAGTGTTGATAATATCGAGTCTATGAGTTTTGAAGAAGCATTTAAAGTACAGTTTAAAAAAATATTAGAGGTTTCTTACAAAAGCAGATTAATTTATCAAGTATTTTCAAAGGATTTTATTCATAGAATGCCATCAAGTATAAAAGAAGATTTAAAACAAAGAATAAGCGGAACAAGAGAAACAATAGAAAATAGATTTATTATGATTTTTATCAAAGGAACGGAAGAAGGATTGTTACGTAAAAATATTAATCCAAGTAAAAGTCTTGTTTTTTCTAGTCTTATCGTAGGAGCTATTTTTAGATATTCAAATAGTACTGTAGAAATTTCATTAGATAATTTTGTTGATGAAATATATAAAACAATTGTCAAATTAGGAAATTAATAATATATTACTTAAATATTACGCAAGCGAGGTGTAAAAATGTTAGAATTAAAAAACATATGTAAAGATTACAAAGTAGGTGAAGGATCTTTTAGAGCTTTAGAAGATATTTCTTTAAAATTTAGAAAAGGTGAATTTGTAGCTATTTTAGGACATAGTGGTTGTGGAAAAACAACAACATTAAACATTATAGGAGGATTAGATAGATATACAAAAGGGGATTTAATAATAAATGGAACATCGACCAAATCTTTTACAGAAAGAGATTGGGATGCTTATCGTAATAATAGTGTAGGTTTTATCTTTCAAAGTTATAACTTAATTAATCATTTAACTGTGTTAGATAATGTTGAACTGGGATTAACCCTGTCAGGTGTTAATAAAATTGAAAGAAGAGCAAGAGCGATTGAAGTATTAAAAAAAGTAGGATTAGCTACTCAAATAAATAAGAAACCAACATTATTATCAGGAGGAGAAATGCAAAGAGTTGCGATTGCGAGAGCACTTGTAAATAATCCTGATATTATGTTAGCTGATGAACCAACTGGCGCGTTAGATAGTAAAACAGCACGTGAGATATTAACTTTAATTAAAGAGATATCAAAAGATAAATTAGTAATTATGGTTACTCATGAAGCAAAATATGCTGAAGAATATGCTTCGAGAACAATAAAATTATTAGATGGAAAAATAATTGAAGATAGTGATAAATATGCTGGCGAAGAAGATGAAACTGGATATATAGCAAATAAAACAGCAATGAGTTTTTGGACTGCTTTAAAACTATCTTTTAACAATTTAAGAACAAAAAAGTTTAGAACAATAATTACTGCATTAGCTTCTAGTATTGGAATTATTGGAGTAGGATTAGTTTTGTCTATAAGTAATGGATTTTCCGGAATATTAGATGATTTAGAAAGCGATCAATTAGTCGGACTTCCAATTATGATATCTGAAGGTGAACCAATGGTTATGGGGCCACCTTTGTCTAGAGAGACTTCAGATCCTGATACTGGAGAAGGTACTGAAATTGTTGTTAACGATCCTGAAGACTATACTCATACAAATATAATTACTACAGATTTTGTTGATTATTTAAATTTAATGAATGATTCATATTATACAACTATTCAATATAATTATGGATATCGTCCATTATTATTAATTGAAACTGATAATATTAGTAAAACAATAAATAATAGTGATATAAATTTTACTAGTTATATTACTAAAGAAGATGAATTAGATCAATATTACGAAGTATTAGCTGGAGATTTTCCGAAAAACCCGTATGAAGTTACATTGCTTGTAAAAGATGGCAACATTGTTGATAAAGATGTTATTGAAACATTAGGGCTTAATTCTGATGATGAGATAAATTTTGATGATATTATTGGTTTAAATTTATATGTAGCTAAAAATCAAAATTATTATATTCAATCAGGTGATATATTTATTCCACAATTAGGTAATTTAGAGACAGTACTGGATAACGGAATTGAACTTACGATTACAGGAATAGTAAAACTGGTAGATGAATCAATTAGTCTTGGTGGAGATAATGGGATTTATTATTTATATAGTTTAGAAGAAGAATTAATAAATCTGAATATGGATTCTGATATTTGTGTAACTCAAAGTGCAACAAATACTTCAGTTTTAACAGGAGAGATTTTAACAGATGATGAAAAATTCAACACTTTATCCTTCTTAGGGTGTAATAATACAACACCTAAATTAATAAGTATTTATACAGACAGCGTTGATAATAAAACAGCAATAAAAAATTATGTTAATGATTATAATATTGGATTATTAGAGGATGATCAAATTGAGGAATTAGATTTAGCTGAAACTATTGGAGATACTATGGGTACGATTATTGGAATGATTTCTATAGTTTTAACAGCTTTTGCTTCTATTTCTTTAGTAGTATCTAGTGTTATGATTGGAATAATTATTTATATTAGTGTTTTAGAACGAACTAAAGAAATTGGAATTATTAGATCACTTGGTGGACGTAAAAAAGATATTAGTAGAATATTTAATGCTGAAAGTATTATAATAGGAGCTTTCGCAGGAATACTTGGAGTAACAATTACATTCTTATTAACATTCCCAATTAATCTAGTTGTAGCTAAATTTGAAGAATCGTTAGTTGGAGTAGCGAAAGTAAATGTTCTTTACTTACTTGCTCTAATTGTTATTTCAACTGTTCTAACATTCATTGGCGGATATATTCCTTCAAGAATGGCGGCTAAGAAAAACCCTGTTGAAGCACTAAGGGTTGAATAGATATATAATTATAAAAGACAGTTTAATGAACTGTCTTTTATTTACATATTTTTGATTGTTTTAGTGTTGTCTTAGTCTATGATATTTTCGTTAATTTCAAAAGTACTTCTTTGAAAATCTTTATAAAATACAATGTAATAATTAGTATTATATTTGATAGTTACAGCGTGTTTATACAATGAGTTAATGCTTAAGTTGTTTAATTGTGATACTTTGTTATATAAATAGTTTTTTTCTTTTTTGGAAATATTATAGTTCCAAAAAATTTTAGGCTTTATTTTAGAACGATTTAAATAGTCTTTTTTTAATGTAAATATTATTTCCTCATCATTTATATAATTAAATAATCTTTGATATACATCTTCAACTTGATAACCTTTAAATGAATAATTATTTGTTATATAAAATTCACCTATTTCTTTAAAAAAGTTATAAGGATTATTTGTGCTTAATATATAACTATGGAGATTATTACCGAAATATTCTTTGTTATGATAAATATCTAACATATGTTCAACTAAGTGGATTTCTTTTATATCTTTAATAGATAAACAGTCATTTTCAATTATTTCATAAGGAGCTTCATTATCATAAAGGTAATGATATTTACTAGCTTCTCTTCTTATTTTAGTGCCTTTTAGTAATTTCAAGAATCCTAGTTGAAGTTCTTTTGCGCCAAGATTATATACTTCATTAAAAGTATGTTTAAAGGAAGTTAAGTCTTCTTTTGGTAATCCAGCTATTAAGTCTAAATGAAGATCTATAGTTTTTTTCTCTTGAATTAAAACAATATTTTCAAATAGTTTTTTAGTATTTTGAAAACGATCTACTAGTAAATTAGTTTCGTCATTAGTAGATTGAATTCCAATTTCAAATCGTATTAATCCTTTAGGAGCGTTGTTATTAAGATATTCTATAATTTTAGGGTCTAAAACATCTCCAGTAATTTCAAACTGAAAGATTGTTTTATGATTATTGTTTTCAATAATAAATTTAAATAATTCTAATGTTTTTTTATTGGCGTTAAAAGTTCTATCTAAAAACTTAATTGTTTTACTTCCGTGGTCCATTAAATATAAAATAACTTCTTTAACTTTATCCATATTGAAAAATCTTACTTTTTTTTCTAAAGATGACAAACAGTAACTACATTTATAAGGGCATCCTCTACTTGTTTCAATGTATGATATTTTATTAGGAATATGAGGAATATCAAAATCGAAAAAGTATGGTAATTTCAAGTCATCTAAATTATCAATTTCTAATAACGGTGTATGAGTAATTTTATTATCTTTTAAATAAATTAAATTAGATATAGAACTGTAATCTTGATTAGAGTAAAGTGAATGTAATAACTTGTTAAAAGCTAATTCACCTTCGCCTTTGATAATGAAATCAACAGGATAGTTAGTTAAGAAATCGCTGGATTCATAACTAACTTCCGGACCTCCAATAACAATATTAGAGCCTTCTAGAGATAACATTTTTAGTATATTTTTGAAAATATTAATATTCCAAATATAAATACTGAATCCTAAAACATCAGGATTATATGAGGTTATATCACTAATAATTTTTTCAATATTATCTTTAATAGTATATTCATAGATATCAACATCAAAATCACTGTTTGCCTTTAAAAGACGAACAGCGTTATTAGTATGAATATATTTTGCATTAATGCTTATTAATAGAGTTTTCATTTAATCACCATATATATCTTATCATAATAATGATTTAAATTATATGATGTGTTAAAATATAATAGACAAAAGCATTTAGGTGGTGATTATTTGGACAAATTCAATTTAGTATCAGACTATTTACCAATGGGAGACCAAGTAAAAGCAATTAATTATTTAGTAAATAACATTAACAATGGGATTAAAGAACAAGTCTTATTGGGGGCTACAGGTACAGGTAAAACATTTACTATCAGTAACGTTATTAATAAAATCAATAAGCCAACATTAGTTTTAGCTCATAATAAAACATTAGCCGGACAATTATATAATGAATTAAAACAATATTTTCCTAATAATAGGGTAGAATATTTTATTTCATATTATGATTATTATCAACCAGAAGCTTATGTTCCTTCAAGAGATATGTTTATTGAAAAAGACGCTCAAATAAATGCTGAAATCGATGAAATGAGACATAGTGCAACAATGTCTTTATTAGATCGCAAAGATGTTATTGTAGTAGCTAGTGTATCTTGTATTTACGGAATAGGAGATCCAAAAGATTATAAAAATTCTATACTTATTTTAAGAGTGGGAGAAGAGTATGGAAGAGATAACTTATTAATTAAACTTGTTGATATGTTATTCACAAGAAATGATTTTGATTTTAATAGAGGAACGTTTAGAGTAAAAGGAGATGTCATTGAAATTTTACCGACATATTCAAAAACAATTGGAATTAGAGTAGAATTATTTGATGATGAAATTGAAAGAATAAGAAAGTTTGATATAGTAACTGGAGAGATAGTTGATGAATATTCAGTAATGTCTATTTATCCAGCTACTCAGTTTGTAACAAATAAAGATAAAATCTCAGAAGGAATTAAAAGAATAGAAGAAGAACTAGAAGAAAGAATTAAATATTTTAATGATAATAACCAAGTACTTGAAGCTCAAAGGATAAAACAAAGAACAAGATATGATTTAGAAATGTTAAAAGAAATAGGTACATGCAAAGGAGTAGAAAACTATTCACGTCATTTATCTTTAAGAGATGAAGGGGAGACACCATCAACATTAATGGATTTTTTTGGTGACGATTATTTACTTGTAGTTGATGAATCACATGTTACTTTACCACAAGTAAGAGGAATGTATAATGGTGATAGAACTAGGAAAACAACATTAGTCGATTATGCTTTTAGATTACCAAGTGCTCTTGATAATCGTCCGTTAAATTATGAAGAATTTAATCAAAAAATACATCAAGTTATTTATTTAAGCGCAACTCCGGGAGATTATGAATTAGAAAAAACACCTTATGTTGTTGAACAAATAATAAGACCAACTGGATTACTTGATCCTCGTATTGAAGTAAGATCTAAAAAAGGACAAATTGATGATATTGTAGAAGAAATATTAAAAAGAGTAGAAAGTAATCAAAGAACACTAATAACTACTCTAACAATAAAAATGAGTGAAGATTTAACCTCTTATTTAAAAGAAATTGGAATCAAAGTAACTTATTTACATTCTGGAATATTAACATTAGAACGAATTGAAATAATTAGAGAATTAAGACTTGGAACATATGACGTATTAGTAGGAATAAATCTTTTAAGAGAAGGATTAGATATTCCTGAGGTTAGTCTAATTTGTATATTAGATGCAGATAAACCAGGATTTTTAAGAAGTTCTAGAAGTTTAGTTCAAACAGTAGGAAGGGCAGCTAGAAATATAGATGGATTAGTTATTATGTATGGTGATAATATAACTGAAGCAATGGAGTACGCCATTAAAGAAACAAATAGAAGAAGAGTTATTCAAGAAAATTATAATAAACTCCATAATATTACACCTAAAACAATTGTAAAAGGAATAAGAGATTCTATTTCTGTAAAATTAGAGGTTGATGATAAAGAAATCAAAAATTTAAATGAAATGACTAAAACAGAAAAAGAAGAAGTTATTAAGAAACTAAATAAAGAAATGCGTTCTGCGGCTGGAAAACTAGATTTTGAAAGAGCTGCGGAATTAAGAGATATTATTATTGAAATTAAAGGAATGTTATAATTAGAGGTGACAAAGTATGAGAAAAATGTTATTAGCTATATTAGGGGTATCGTTAATATTTTTAACAGGATGTACTAAAGATATTTACATTGAACCTAATAAAATATCTGTAGTTTTTGAAAACCCCCGTTATGAAGGAACAAGTTTTTTTATTGACGTTAATATTACAAATGGGCTTTCAACTGATGAATATGTCGGGTATATGGAATTTGATATTTATTCTAGTGATGAAGAATTGTATATTGCTGGAGCTGGATTTGATATTGAAGAAACTATTCCTAGTCATGATTACATAACGGTTGAATTAGAATTTGAAAATGAATTTGTATTTATAAATGAGAATACTTTTAATGAATCAGGAAGTAATTTAAGTGAAGTTGTTTTATATTTTTGGATAGAATAAAAAAATAGATGGAAATATTCCATCTATTTTTCTATTAAATTAACAATTAAAATCCCTCCACCTAATACAACAATAGTCCAGACGATAAAAAAGATATCAAATCCTTTTTTACCCATCATTTTAATCATTGTTTTCACTTTAATGTTGTTGTATAGAATAGGTGGTTTCATAAGAATTAATAGTAAACAAAGCATTCCATAAATAATCAATATTATGCCAAAAGTATACATTTTTTCCTCCTTTTAAATATTTGTTCTTTTAAAATATAATTTCATTAATAAGTATAAAGCTCCTAGATTATATAAAACTCCTATAATAAAATAAACTAAGAAGGTAAAATTATAATCTAGTCCTGGAAGTAATTCCATTTCTATCATTCTTGCAGACCAAAATCCCGGAGCAACAATTAAGAATATTTCTTGCCAGTTAGTGACATAAAAAGCAACAATAGGCAAAATAAGAATCATTCCTGTTATCTTCATAATTACAAATCCCTCTACTTTATTATTAGCAAATGAATTTACTATAAGGGTAACTCCAGGTGCTTGAAGTGAAGCGACAACCGTAATAAGTATCATTTCCCATAAAGTAGCATTAGGCAAGAAATTAGTAAACAATATGAATATTATTGTCGCTATAATTCCAAAAACGAAACTTAATACTACCTTAATAGTTATATAATATCTTACTGAAATAGGTGTTATTTTTAGAGACATTAAAACTTTATCATCTTTATCATCTAATAAAGTAAATCCCATTAATGCGCCAAACATATATGATGTCATTAGAATAAGGAACATTACTATTATTTCAGAAACCAAGCTAGTTTCTGGAGTGTGTGTATCAACATATGGTACAAGTAGATATCCAATAAATCCTAAAATAATTGGATATATTGCGAAAAACATATACATTTTATCTCTAGCAATATTTCGTAACTCAGCTTTTATAACTGTTTTAATCATTGTTATACCCCACTTTGTTTTACTGCATAATTTTGAAATTTAGGTAATGCATATAATTTATATAGTAAGATACTTCCAAAAGATAGATAACCTAAACTTAAGTAATATTTATATGTTATTATAGTTCCTTTGAATCCGGCATTTATAATTTCACCGGCTGATTGAATTGGATTTATTAATAAAACCAATTCCCAAAACTCTCCACTAATAATATTTAACATTAATAAAATATATGGTGCCATCATTATCATTGAAAAGGTCATTACCATCATTAATACTCCAGTAAAATCTTTTGAAAAATAAGCCATTACTATTCCTATTAAAGTATGAGATATTGTAGCAACAAAGATTCCTAAAAATAATAGAAAATAATGCACCTGTACATCTTTAATGACAACGAATACTAATATTAATAATGCTGATGAAAACATATTGTGAAGTGTGTTTGCTAGTAACTTTGATAATAACAATTCTGAATTTGTTACTGGAGTTACTAACATAGTTGATATTGTTGATTCGTTTTTTTCAAAATACATAACTGCTCCAACATACATTAAAGACATCATAGTAGCATCTATTAAAATAACTATTGGTAATAAGGTTGCTAAAAAGTCGGCATTTACAAAGTACAACATCACTCCCCAAACAAATGCTAATAAGACACTAATGAAAGTCATGTTATATTTATTTAAACGATATAATTCACCTTTTACAAGTACCATTAATCTACTATTCATTTTTAAGGCTTACTCCTGTTACTTTGATAAATATGTCTTCTAGTGTTGTTTCCCCACTATGTAATGTTTCTATTTCTTTAGTTTGTAAAAGGTTTATAAATTCTTTATTTTTACCAATACCATCTAACGGAAATTCTACTTTTATAGTTTTTCCTTTTTCTTTATATTCTAATGTCATTGATCTTTTTCCGTATTTTATTTTTAAGTTTCTAGGAGAATCCATTTCAATAATTTTACCATCAACAATAAATGCAACTCTATCGCATAGTTGATCAATATCGCTCATAATATGAGAAGTAACAAATACGGTTCCACCATTATCTCTAAATTCTCTAATCATATCTTTTAATATCATTGCGTTCATAGGGTCGAGTCCATTAGTTGGTTCATCTAAAAATAACATATTTGGGTTATTTAATAACGCTCTTACGATATTTAATCTAATTTTCATTCCTTTGGAATATTCACCAACCATTTTATTTCTATCTTCCCAAAGTCCTACTCGTTTCATTAATGATTCTACATCCCCATGTTTCTTGTATAGTTGTAAGAAAAAATCAATGTTTTCCATTGCTGTCATTTTAGTGAAATGAATTGGCATTTCAAAACTTACGCCAATTTCTTCATAAAATTCATCACTGAATTCTGTTATATTTTTCCCATTGTAATAAATATTTCCTTCAAAGTTTTCAAGTATTTTAATCATAATCATTTGAGTAGTGCTTTTTCCAGCTCCACTTGGTCCTAAAAAGCCGAAAATTTCACCTTTAGCAATATTAAAACTAATTCCTTTTATCGTATTCTCTGGATTTTTTGGGTATTTAAATTTCAAATTTTCCACTTTAAACATTGTTCCACCTATTCTATACCTTTCTTAAAGATAAATATTGTTTTATCGATTTTATTTAGAAGACTATTATAATTTATATCTCCTGATGAAAATTCATCTAATACTATATTATTTGTTAAAGAAATAACTAAATCTGCGAGTACTTGAGAATCTATTTCTTTTCTAATAACTCCTTTTGATTTGTCCGCTTCAATATAGCTAATGTAATATTCTTTAGTAAGTTTTAATCCGTCTCCCATAAATTCTTCAAAGAGTGGTCCTTTTGTATTGATGAATATTCTAAATATTTCAACATATTTCGGATTATCAATAGAAAATTTAATACCTTGAGCATATAACAATTTAAATAATTCTAAAAATGATATTTGTTCTTCATTAATGAGAAGATCTTTCATATACTCTAATTTCTTATTTTTTATTATTTCAAAAACATAGAAGTATAAATCTTTTTTATTAGTAAAATACTGATAAAAACTTCCTCGAGGGATATTTGATTGTTTAATTATATTTGATAATTTAGCTTCTTCAAAACTACGCTTTGAAAACTCTTCGATAGAGGAAGATATAATTCTATTTTGTTTATTCTTTGTTAAATTAAAAAAAGTTTTTGTAGGAATTTTAATCACCTCCTATGACGGCGCTGTCACTTTTATACTAACAGTACTTTTATTATATGTCAATAATGCTTATGACAATGATGTCATATTTAATTTCCTTTTGTTTTTTTACTGTTGTGGTAAAATAATATTACGAGGAGGAATTATTATGGAAACTTTTATTTTTATATTAATTATTACATTTATCATCGGATCTTTTTCTTTTAATCTATGGCTATCAATATTAAACTATAAACATCGTACGTCTCCTATTCCTGACGTTGTTTCAGATATTTATAATAAAGAAGAATATCAGAAATGGTTAGATTATTCAATGGAGAATTATCGTTTTGGATTAGTTTCATCTGTTGTGAATCTTATTATTATGTTAGTATTTTTGTTTGTTGGTGTTTTCCCATATATTAATAGTATATCAACTAGTCTTTCTAGTAATTTATATATTCAAATATTAATATTTTTAGGAATATATTACTTTATCAGTTTTTTTATTAATATTTTCTTTTCATATTATAGTAATTTTTCGATTGAAGAAAGATATGGATTTAATAAAACAACAAAGAAAACTTTTTTTATTGATAAAGTTAAAAGTCTTGTTTTAACGATTATTTTTGGTGGTGGACTTATATACTTATTGAGTACTCTTTATTATGAAGTTGGAAATATGTTTTATTTATATGCTTGGGTAAGTATTGTTTCTATATTGGTTTTTGTAAATTTATTTTATGTTAAGCTAATTGTTCCGATTTTTAATAAATTAAAACCATTAGAATATCCTGAATTAAAGGAAAGCATTGAACAATTCGCAAAAAAAGTTGGATATGAAGTTAATAAAATAAGTGTTATTGATGCATCTAAAAGATCGACTAAATTAAACGCATATTTCGCTGGATTCGGGAAATTAAAGCAAGTAGTATTATATGATACTTTAGTAGAAAAAATGTCTGTTGATGAAATTGTGGCTGTTTTAGCACATGAAATTGGACATAGTAAGCACAAACATATTATTTCAGGAATGTTTCAGTCTATTATTGTTTTTTCGATTTATTTAGGAGTTTTATTATTCACTCTTAATTCTCCGGAAATTAGTATGGCATTCGGATTTACTAATGCTAATTTTGGATTTGGAATTATTATTTTCTCGGTATTGTTATCTCCAATTTCAATTTTAATAGAAGCTATTTCATCAGGTATTTCAAGAAAACATGAATATCAAGCAGATGAATTTGCAAGTAAGAATTGGTCTAAAATCCATATTGAAAATGCTTTAAAAGTTTTAACTAAAGAAAACTTTTCTAATCTTACACCTCATCCGCTGTATGTGAAACTTACTTATTCTCATCCACCTGTAGCTGATAGAATAAATATGATCAGAAAAAATGGTGAATAAAGATGATAAAACATTCATTTTGGTTAACATTTAGAATAGTTGCTTTTATTATTGGGTATTATGTTTTGAGTATGTATATAGATGATATATACATTATTATTGGGGTAGTTGTTATTTCAATTCCGATGATTATTTATAATTATATAAATAAAGGAAAATATGAATACCTTTTAGAAATTTTATGTGATCCTTCTAAATATACAGAAATAATTAAAACGAAATATATTAAGAAGGATGAATCAATATATCAATTATGTTTAGCTTATGGATATGTATATTCAGGTGATTATGATAATGCTTTGCTAGCTGTTAATAAGGTTGATCATCTAGTTGTTGAAAAAAGTTTAAAATATAACCTTATGTATTATATAGTTATGTTAAAACTAGCTTATAATAATCAAGATTTAGACGAATACAATATCTTGTTATTAAAACTTCAAAAAATAGAATTAGATAAAAATAATAAAATTGATATTAAAATATTTGATATACCAGTTTATATGTTAGAAAAAAAATATACAGAAGTTATTGAGCTGTTACATGAGTTGATTCCACTTCAAAGAAAAAGGTTTATATTAATGGAATTAGAATATTATTTAGCATTGGCATATCTTGAAGTAGGAAATAAGATAGATGCTATCGCGGTATTAGAGTTTGTTAGTAAGGAAAAATATCATTTAATCTATAATAAATTAGCCTCTGAGTTATTAGAAACAGTTAGAAATCCTGTTTAGGAAAAAACAAAATATCAATTTTATTAATATTTTTAATAATAAAATTGATATTTTTAATTTAAATATTAATATTATTAATTATTTTTTTAAAAAAACTTGACAAACAAGAAAAAGTTTAATATTATTAAGGTGCAAGTTAAAAAAATTAATAAATGATTCAATAAAATTATGGAAATGGTGGTGAAAATGGTGAATAATGAAATAATTCTTCGAAAAATTGAAGATAACGAAATAACTGCGTATGATGCTTATAATAAATTATATCCAGTTGAAAAAAATAAAATTGGGAAAAGAGCTTTTTTTGTAAAGATAAATATAAAAATTCCAAATGAAGGAAAAAGCCTTAATGCTTTTCTAAGAATATTATTTGCTATTCCAATACCAATTATATTTGTGAAAATAATATTGAGACTATATGGAAGATATAGTAATGGTAACGATATGGATTTAAAACAATTTGCTAAGATTTTGAAATATTCTAAAAATACTAAAATATCAGTTGAGTCAAGTGAAGCACTTGTTGATATTAAAATAATGTAGGAGGAAAAAAAATGATTAATAATGTTATAGGTAAATGTCCAATATGTGAAAGTGATTTAATTGTTACAAAATTACAATGCCCTAATTGTAAAACAGAGATAGGTGGATCGTTTCAACTATCAAAGTTCAACTATTTATCAAAAGAACATTTATATTTTATTGAGGTTTTTATTAAAAATCGCGGAAATATTAAACAAATTGAAAAAGAATTAGGAATTTCATATCCAACAGTGAAGAGAAATCTAGATGAAGTAATTAATAGTTTGGGGTACCAAGTATCTAACGTTGAACAACATAAAAAAGAGGAAATATTTAAAAAACTTGAAAAACATGAAATTACTGCGCTAGAAGCCGCTAAATTATTAAAGATGGAGTTATAATTATGTACGATATTGATAGTGTTTATAACAAGTTTACTTATAGAAAAGACGAATTAGAAATACTTATTAAAGAATTAGATTATAAAAGAAGATATAAGAATAAATAGTAACGGAAAGGTGATATATATGAATAATGATAGATTAAGAATATTAGAAATGATTGAAAATAAAACAATAACAGCTTCAGAAGGTGCGGAGTTACTTAGCGCTTTAGACAAGTCTAGTGATAACGTACCAATTCCTAAAAAAGTGAAAAACAGTTTTAAAATGTTTAAAATAAAAGTTATATCAGCTGATGGTGATAAAGTAAATGTTCAAATTCCATTAGAATTTGCGAAAGTAGCATTGAAAAATGGAAAAGGATTCATGAAAATTGATCAAATAGATGATATGGATTTAGATTTAGATTTAATTCTAGAAATGATTAATCAAGGAACAATGGGAAAAATAGTTGATATTGAATCAGCTGATGGTGACGTAGTTGAAATAGTTATTGAATAACTTCTTTCCTTTAGGACCTTCGGGTCCTTTTGTTTGTGTGTGTGGAAATTTAACTTTCAGCAGCTACTTTATTGGAGTTATCATAAAAAAGTATCTATTGGTTTTGTCATTAAATCCTAATAATGTGATATAATAGTATTATTAGGAATAATATTTTATATATGTATGAGCATATTGCCTTATTTATTATAAAATTATTCAAGCAAAGGGTGTTTTTTATGATTGAAAAGAATGAGTTTTACGAAGTAGAGTTTGTGGATATGACTCATGATGGAATGGGAGTATGCAAAATTGAGGGATATCCTGTTTTTGTATCAAATGCATTAAAAGGTGAAAAAGCTAAAATTAGAATTATTAAAGTTAATAAAAGTTTTGGGTTTGCTAGATTAGTTGAAATTCAAAGTGAATCACCTTTTAGAAAAGAACCTATATGTGATCATTTTTATGAGTGTGGTGGCTGTAATTTAATGCATATGAATTATCAAATGCAGTTAGATTTTAAGAAATATCGTACAAAAGAAACACTTAGAAAATTAGGAAAAATCGAAGCAACTGTTCATGAAACAGTTGGAATGATAAATCCATATTATTACCGTAATAAATCAGTAATACCTTTTGGTGAAGTTAATGGTAAAATGGTTTCAGGGTTATTTAAAAATAGAACTCATGAAATAATTGATATGAAGAAATGCTATATTATTCCTAAAATAACAACTGATATTGTTAAGTATTTAAAAAATATTTTTATGGAATTAAATATTCCAGCTTATAATGAAAACTTAAGAACTGGTGTTATTAGACATGTTATTGTTAGAAATTCATACAAATATGATGATATTTCAGTTACTATTGTTACTTTTACATCTAAATTACCTAAAAAAGAGATTATAATAAAAAAACTAGCTGCCAGATTTAAAAGAATAGTTTCTATTGTTCAAAATTATAATCCTGATAATACTAATATTGTATTTGGTAGAAAATCAAGAATTTTATTTGGAGAAGATTTTATTAAAGATGAAATAAATGGAGTGAAATTTAAAATATCACATCGTTCATTTTATCAAGTTAATCCTATTCAAACAGAAGAACTATATAAAAAAGCAATTGAATATGCAGATTTATCAAGTGATGAAGTTATTATTGATGCATATTGTGGCATTGGAACTATAGGATTAAGTGTTGCTCCTTACGCAAAAACAGTTTTAGGTGTTGATATTGTAAAACAATCAATAGATGATGCTAATTCTAATGCTAATTACAATGGCATTAAAAATACAAAATTCGTTACTGGAAAGGCTGAATCAGTTATTAAATCCTGGAAAAACTATGATGTAGATGTTTTATTTATTGATCCGCCTAGAAAAGGATGCGACAAAGAATTTTTGAAAACAATTGCTGAAATGAAAATCCCGAAAATTGTTTACATTTCATGTAATGTTTCAACATTAGCTCGTGATTTAAACTTCTTACAGGCACATAATTACGATGTTGTAGAAGTTACACCATATGATATGTTTCCGCAAACAAGTCATATTGAAACAGTTACTAAATTGAGATTAAGCAAATATTAAACTATACTAAAAAGATAGTAAAGGTAGTGACAAGATGAATCTTGCTAATATCAATGGACAAATGTTTCTAATTGCACATATTAATAATAGTTATATTGACAATTTTTTAATTATTGATGGAGTAAAAAAACCGAGATATTCTCGGTTTTTCTAGCGGTATTAGTAACATGGATATTTTAACTAAAAAAAGATTATTAAATAGTAAATTAAGTATAATGTTAATAAGAAATATAATTAATATGATATAATATGTTGAAAGTTGGTGTAGTATGGAAATGGAACCGTTATTAAAAGTAAATCAGGAAGTATTAGTAACAATTAAACGTTTAGGAATCAATGGAGAAGGTATTGGCTTTTATAAAAGACAAGCTGTTTTTGTTGATGGTGTGTTTCCACCTGAACAAGTTGTTGTAAAAATAACTGAGGTACAAAAATCATATACAAAAGCAGAAGTAGTTAGAATCAAGGTTAAAGCAGCTAAAAGAGTTAAACCTTTTTGTAGACATTATGCTGAATGTGGAGGATGTCAAATTCAACATATTGATTATGATGAACAGTTAGCTCTTAAAGAGGAAATGTTAATTCAAGC
This sequence comes from uncultured Candidatus Izemoplasmatales bacterium, assembly GCA_964634385.1. Classification (GTDB taxonomy): domain Bacteria; phylum Bacillota_I; class Bacilli_A; order Izemoplasmatales; family Izemoplasmataceae; genus JAFGXW01. The sequence goes on from CAZWIZ010000007.1 coordinate 62,015, forward strand.
ATTTGATCGTTATACTAACTTAGATGTAAATATAATTAAATTTAATAGTATGATTGGAATGAATAATACTAAACATTATCGATATAAGGCTCAAATGCCTGTGAAAAACACTGAATATGGGATGACTACAGGATTATATAAAAAAGAATCAAATGAATTAGTTCCTATAATTGATTGTCCAATTCAAAATGAAAGTATTAATCGTGTTAATCAAAAAGTTTTAGAAATATGTGATAAATATGAAATATATGCGTTTGATCCTTTAACTATGAGAGGATTAGTTCGATATATCGTTGTTAGAACATCTAATTTTAATGATGAAGTACAAGTTACTTTAGTAATAACTATCTTTAATAAAGCATTAAAAGATGCAGCTAAAGAAATTATTAAAATACCTGGAGTAGTAAGTGTAGGGATATCAAAAAATAGAGATGTGAAAAATATTGAGATATTTGGAAATGAAGTTGAAATATTAGAAGGTAAAGATTCAATAACAGAGGGAATTAGTGATATAAGATATCATTTGAAACCAAAATCATTCTATCAATTAAATCCCCAACAAGCTATTAAATTATATTCAGAAGTGAAAAAACATTTAGATTTTTCTATAGATAAAGTAATAGTAGATGCATATAGTGGTTCTGGAGCAATAAGCATGTATTTAGCACCTTTTGCTAAGAAAATTGTTGGTATAGATATTTCAAAAGAATCAACATATAGCGCAAGACATAACATGAAAATAAATAAATTTGATAATTTAACATTTGAATTAGGAGAAGTGAAAGATGTACTGGCTTCATATTATAATAAGGGATTTAATCCAGATGTAATTATTTTTGATCCACCAAGATCAGGATTAGATGTAAAAACTTTAGATTTATTAGTTAGAAAAGTCGTAAAGAAGATTATTTACATTTCTTGTAATCCAAGTACATTAGCGAAAAATATAAAAATATTATCAAAAAAATATAATATTCAATCAGTTACACCATTAGATATGTTTCCGCATACATCTCATATTGAGAGTATCACAGTTTTGACAAAAAAATAGTAATTAAAGGTGGCTTTACCATTTGGTAAAGCCACCTTTAATTATCAAAAATATAAGAATAATCATCTTGAATTATTGAAATATTTATGGTAATATTGGCATATATTATATATCGTGTAACGATATATAATAAGCCGATATATGGAGATGACATTATGAATAAAAGAATACTAAAGGTTTCACCATTAACAGAATCTTCGTTCTATATTTTATTATCGTTACAAAATCCGCTTCATGGCTATGGAATAATAAAAAAAGTAGAAAGACTTACTAACAACAGATTAAAACTCGCAGCAGGGACAGTATACGGTGCAATTAATACATTACTGAAGAATAAGTTGATTGAGTTAACTGATGAAAGAAATGGAATTAGAGGAAAGAAATATTATCGAGCAACAGTATTGGGAAAAAAAAGAATATATCATGAAATAGATCGATTACGTGAAATGATAAATAACGGTATTAACGAAATTGGCGATTATTATGAATAACATCGTAATAATTTTTAACAAAACTGTGAAATATTAATACAAAAAATATATTATACAGGTAAATACCAATCATGATTTAAGAATTATGCTAATTTTTTGTTAAATTTTTTTAATGTAATTATTCTGTAATTATTGTTATGAGGTCGTCTATACTAGTTATCCACATTGGTTATCCACACTCTAATTTGACTTGAAATGTTCTATGAAGGATGATTAGTTGTTTCACTATTTCAATTCAATTGACAATTGATTATAACTCCATTATAATAACTATATAGTCAGTGAGTAGGTGGTCATTATGGGAATTAGAAGCGAGTCAAAGAAGAATACAAGGAATCTCTTATTAGAAAAAACGGCTTTATTACTTAATAATAAGGGATTTTTAATGGTGTCGTCTAAGGATATTTCTAGGGAATGCAATCTTTCTCAAGGAACACTTTTCCTTCATTTTAAAACAAAAGAAAATCTCTTGAATACAATCATTAATGGCAATATCAATCATTTCGTTAAAGAGCTTAAAAAAAGGTGTAATGTTAATGATAATAGAGAATCATTTTTAAGGAGCTTTATTGATGTTGTAATTGATAATGAATCATTTCTTTCTAGAGCTTGTAAAGATCTATCATATTTGAATGATGATTTGAGAAAAAACTTATTAAATTTGGAAATTCTAATTAAAAACTTATTTTTTGATAATCTAAGATTAAATCCTGGAATTAAATTAAGTATAGTAGATACATTTATTTCTATTGATGCATTTATTGCTCAAATTCAAAAGAATCTTTTAGAAAAAGAAGTTTATTCAGAGTTCAATAGTATAATTCGTCAGAGAAGAGGAAAAATTTTTAAATTATATAGAACTCTTTTCCTATAACTTATAATTTTTGTATTTTCATTTCATTTTGAAAATAAAATTTTCATAAATATGTTTATGAGATACGATTTTTTTGCAATTATTTTGGATTATGCTATAATAAATGAGATTTTAAAAGGTTGTGATTAAAATGAAGAAATTTAAGAAATTATTTTTTGGAACATACATTAAAGGGTTTGTAGTATCGTATTTCTTGTTTTTAATGACAGGGGCTATCTTACTTAAGTTACCTATATCAATACAAGCAGGACAATCATTAAGCTGGATTGACGCCATTTTTGTTAGTGTAAGTGGAATGAGTACGACTGGACTTACAACTGTTGTTGTAAAAGACGTTTTCACTATTTTTGGACAAACAGTATTAGCTTTTATTTTACAATTCGGTGGGATAGGGCTTATTATGTTCGTGTCAATATTTTGGCTTCTTGGACGTAAAAAAATTAGTTTTAGAGAACGTACTATGATTATGACTGATCAAAATCAGATTGGTAGGTCAGGTATTGTTAGATTCATTAAAAATGTTTTAATAATGATTGTATCTATTGAAATTATTGGATTCTTAATAATGGCAAGTCATTTATATTTTTCCGGATATTTTGATTTAGGCTCTTCTTTATTTCAAGCGTTCTTTTTAACGATATCAATGTTTACTAATGCAGGGTTTGATATTTCCCCAGGTGGAGATAGTTTATTCATGTACAATAAAGATTATTTTATGCAGTCTTTAGCAATGTCATTAATGGTTTTAGGAGCAATTGGATTTTGGCCGTTAGCAGAGCTCAAAGAATGGATTGAATCTAAATTTAGAAAAGTAAAATTTGAATTTTCATTATTTACTAAAATATTAGTTAGTATGCATATAGGATTATGGATTGTAGGTGCAGTGATAGTATTCATTGTAGAATATAATGGATATTTTGCAGATAAGGGTATTATTGAAAGTATTTACTATTCATTATTTATGTCTTTAACTACACGTAATGCAGGATTTGCAACTTTAAGTATGACAAACATGAGTCAAACAATTCAAATATTTTTTGGAATTCTAATGTTTATTGGATCAAGTCCTAATAGTGCAGGTGGTGGAATTAGAACAACAACATTTTTATTAACTATATTAGGTATATTTTCATTTTCTAGAGGAAAAAAACAAGTTATTATCGGAAAAAGATCAGTTAAGTCAGATACTGTTTATAAGTCAATGATGGTGCTGATTTCAGCAGCAATACTCATTTTAACTGGAGCACTTATAATGTCATATACTGAACCATTTGAGTTTAAAGAAATATTTTTTGAATTAAGTAGTGCATTTGGTACTACCGGGCTCAGTTTAGGGATTACCAGCGCTTTATCTTCTGTAGGTAAAGTAGTGCTTATCTTCACAATGTTTATTGGTAGAATTGGTATTCTAGCTTTGCTTCTAATATTTAGAGGAAATAAAGTAGGTTCCAATATTAAATATCCTGAAATTGATATGATAGTAGGATAAGAGTGAGAATTTTTCTCACTCTTATTTTTAAAAAATGTTAATAAAAAACTGCATCTCCACCTTTCTCATAGTAATTTACGAGAAAGGTGGAGGTGCAGTTTTAGATATTCTTTACTTAGTCGATTCTCTTTCTATTAAATATACAGGTAATATAGAATGGATATCCTTAATTTTTTTCTTGTTAATCATCATAATAAGTTTATCTATAGCGGATATCCCAATATCTACAATTGGCTGAACTATCGTTGTTAAACCAGGATTAAGAACTTCACAAAGTTCAATATTATCAAATCCAATTACTTGAACATCTTTTGGGACTTCATAACCTAGTTTCTTTAAAACACTAATAACATAAATAGCGATAATATCACTACTACAGAAAATTCCATCAACATTAGGATGTTTTTTAATAAACATTTCAATATCTTTTAAATCGGGAGTTTTAAAATCTAAATCAAAACTATTTACCTCAATATTATTTTCGTCCATCACTTGATAGAAACCTCTTGAGCGGTCTACAACAGTAATTAAAACACTGGGACCTCTAAAGTGAATTATATTTTTAGCACCTGCAGAAACAAGCTTTTCCGCAGCTAATTTACCACCAAGAATATTATCGCTTGTAATTGATGGGATTGATTTATCAATAATATGATCAATAGTTAGTATTGGTATTTTTAAATCAAGGTATGATTTAATGCATTCAGTATTTGCTACTAATATAAGACCATCAATATTATATTGATTAAAGACGTTTATATATTTTTTTTCTAACACGATATCATCTTTGGAATTAAAAATCATCAATTTATAACCTCTACGAGTAATTGAATCCTCTAAAGATTCAATTAGCTCAGCAAAAAAGTAAGTCGAAATATGAGGAACTATAAGACCTATAATATTTGATTTTTTACGGAATAATGATCTAGCTAATTCATTTGGTATGTAATGTAAATCATCAATAACATCTTGAACAATTTTTCTTGTTTCAATATTTACATATCCGGTATTATTAATTACACGTGATACAGTTGCAACGCTTACATTAGCTTTTTTAGCTACATCTTTAATTGTCGGCATATCTATCACATCCTTTTATGTAATTCAATTATACAATATATATTCTAAAATCGTCATAAAAGTTTTTAAAAAGGGCTAAAAATGTTATAATATTTGTGATTGGAGTGATATTTGTGAGTTTAAAAACGAAAAAAGATTTAAGAAATCTTTTTATATACCAAGTATATAATAGAAATCATAATCAAAGTGGAACTTTCAATGAGTTTGAAAAAGATCTTGATAGAATTAAAAAATTAGGTGTAGATATGATATATTTACTCCCGATTCACAAGATTGGTCAAAAACGTAAAAAAGGAAATCTAGGTTGTCCTTACTCAATTCAAGATTATCGTAGTATTAATCCAGAATATGGGACAATAAATGATTTTAAAAATTTGATAAACGAAATTCATAAAAGAGGAATGAAAATAATGATTGATATTGTATATAATCATACATCTCACGACTCTGTCTTAATAGAAAATCATCCAGAGTATTTTGTTCATAATGAAAAAGGTGAATTTGCTAATAGGGTAGGAGATTGGACAGATATTGCTGATCTTGATTACACAAGTGACATTAGTCTTTGGCGGTATCTAATCGATTCTTTGCTTTACTGGGTAAAAATTGGTGTTGATGGCTTTAGATGGGATGTTGCTAGTCTTTTACCTAGAGAATTTTTAGAACAAGCTGAAGAAAGTGTTCATGAGGTGAATCCTAACATATTATTTTTAAGTGAATCAGTTCACGGTGGATTTGTAAGCTACTTACGAAACTTAGGTTATAATGCACTAAGTGAATCAGAAATATATCAAATATTTGATATGGCCTATGATTATGATACTCATCCATATTTTGAGGGATATCTCAAAGGAAAACTCCCTTTAAAACGATACTTAGAAGAACTACAAAAACAAGAGGAAATTTATCCTGATAATTATGTTAAAATGCGAAATTTAGAAAATCATGATTTTGGTAGATTTGCACCTATGGTCAAAAATGATTATTCAAAGATTTTAAATTGGACTTCTTTAATGTTCTTTAGCAAAGGAGCAACTATGATGTATGCAGGACAAGAGTATTGTGATAAAAATTTACCTAGTTTATTTGATATTGATAAGGTGAATTGGGATGGAAAAAACATTTCTAATATTGTAAGTAAACTTTCACAAGTTACAAAAGATAAAACTTTCAGTTATGGTAATTATAAAATCTTCATAACTGATAAAGATATATATTATGGTGAATATAAGTATGAAAATAAACATATTGTAGGTATTTTTAATTTAGGAAGTGAATTTGGAGAAATTGAAGTAAATATTGAAGATGGAATATATTATAATATTATTGATAATACTAACATTGTTGTTTCTAACAAGAAAATACAATTAAATAATACTCCATTATTATTTTGGGTAAAAAAATAATGAAAAAACTAATTATCCTTTTGTCTGTTATATTGATCATGACTCTTACCGCTTGTTCTTCTAAAGTTGAACCTGAGTTAGATTATTCATCATTTGAAGGACATATAATTACTTCTTATAATGACGCTGTTTTACAAAATGAAAACAAATATATTGTTTATTACTATAGTGCTTTTTGTTCGCATTGTGTGGAAGTTAAAGGTGACATTTTAAATTTCTTCAAAACTTTTGATTCTTTACCATTCTATTTTTTTAATATATCAGATGCATCTGATAGTTCTTTATTAGAAGAGTTTGTTGGAACACCTACTCTTTTTGTAATGTCTGATGATACTGTAGTTGAGTCATATATTGGAAGTAATAATATTGTTACTTTTATTGCTAAATACCAAAATATTGAATTAGATTATGATTCATTTTTAGATTTACAATTAACAACTTACCAAGAAGCATTAGACATTCAAAATGAAACATATATCATATATTATTATATAGAATCAAATCCTTACTGTATTCAAGTAAAAGATGCTGTATTAGAATGGTCATATACTAAGAGTGTTGGTGATATTTATTTAATGAATGGAGAGAATGTCATAAATCCTAATGACATTCCTGATGAATTATCAATACTTTCTTCTGCGACTCCTATTATTCTCGTAATGAGTAATGGTGAATTTACAGGTGAATATTATTCAGGTAGTAAAGAAGTATTACAATATATTTCAACTATTGGAGAAGGTAAAATTATAAATTTAGATTAATAAAAAAACAGGTGGTAAAATGAAAGAAACAGTAACAGTAATTGGGGCTGGATTAGCCGGTAGTGAAGCTAGTTATCAACTTGCTAAAAGAGGGTTTAAAGTAAAACTATATGAAATGAGACCAAAGAAATTAACACCTGCTCATAAAACAGGTCTTTTTGCGGAATTAGTATGTTCTAACAGTTTAAGAGCCGCAGGATTAGAAAATGCTGTTGGGCTATTAAAAGAGGAAATGAGAATGTTAGATTCTCTTATTATCAGATGTGCTGATGCTACTAAAGTACCCGCAGGAGGAGCTCTTGCGGTAGATCGAAATTTATTTAGTGGACTTGTTACTAAAGAAATAAGAAATAATCCATTAATTGAAGTAATTGAAGAAGAAATAACTTCTTTACCAAAAGGCCCATTAATTATTGCTACAGGACCACTTACAAGTGATGCTCTTTCAATAAAAATTAAAGAGCTTATTAATGAAGAATATTTATATTTTTATGATGCAGCTGCCCCTATTATTGAACTAGATTCTATTAATATGGATATATGTTATAAAAAAAGTAGATATGATAAAGGTGATGCTGATTATATTAATTGTCCTATGAATAAAAAGGAATTTGATAATTGGTATAAAGAATTAATAAATGCAAAAACAACAAAAGTGAAAAACTTTGAATTAAAAGTTTTTGAAGGTTGTATGCCTTTTGAAGAAATTGCTCGTAGAGGATATCAAACATTACTTTTTGGTCCAATGAAACCAGTAGGATTAATGACTCCGGATGGTATCAAACCTTACGCTGTGGTTCAACTTAGACAAGATAATAAAGAAGGAACGTTATTTAATATTGTAGGGTTTCAAACACATTTAACATTTGGTGAACAAAAGAGGATTATTCAGTTAATCCCAGGTCTTGAAAAAGCAAGTATAGTAAGATACGGAGTAATGCATCGAAATACCTTTATTAATAGTCCAACATTATTAACTAGAAATTATCAATTAAGAGGAAATGATAATTTATATTTTGCTGGACAAATTACTGGAGTTGAAGGATACGTTGAAAGTACTGGTAGTGGGTTATTATCTTCTATTAGTTTAGCGAGAAAATTAGAAGGAAAAGAAGAAATAATTTTTCCGGAAACAACTATTATAGGTAGTGAATCATTTTACATATCACATTCAAGTATTTCTAAATTTCAGCCAATGAACGCTAATTATGGTATTATTCAAAAATTAGATTATAAACATAGTAAAAAAGATCGTAAAAGATTATATAAAGAAAGATCATTAAGTGCTTTAGAAGAAATCATAAAAAAACTGTAGTTAGGAGGAATTCACTTGAATAATCAACAAATAATTATCTTATTTAAAGATTATCTTGGTATTGAACGTAGATACAGTGAAAACACTGTCATATCATACACAGATGATATTTATTCACTTGTGAATTTTTTAGATAATGAACAGTTTGGTGATTTATTAACTGTATCTTCTAGAATAGCGAGATTTTATACAGCGACACTCCATGAAAATTACAAACCAAAATCAATTTCACGAAAAATATCAAGTTTAAGAAGTTTTTATAGTTTTTTAAATCGAGAAGAATTAGTTAAGGAGAATCCTTTTTTGGATGTTGAATTACCTAAAAAAGAAAAAAAATTACCACAATTTATTTATCCCGAAGAAATAGAGTCATTGTTTAAGTCTATTGATACAACTTCTTCTTTAGGGAAAAGAGATAAACTAATTTTAGAAATACTATATGGTACAGGAGTTAGAGTTTCCGAGCTATGTTCTATAAAATTAAAAGATATTGATTTTTATCAAAATTTAATATTAATACATGGAAAAGGAAATAAAGATCGTTATATCCCAATATATAAAATATTATCTAAAAACTTAGAAGATTATATTTTAACAACTAGAAATAATTTTCTTAAAAGAGCGATAGATAAGGATAATGATACTTTATTACTTAATTTTAAAGGTACTTCTTTAACACAAAGAGGTGTTAGATATATTATTAAAAGAATTATTGATAATTCTACAGAAACGTTTAACTTAAGTCCTCATAAATTAAGACATACATTCGCAACTCACTTATTAAACAATGGTGCTGATTTAAGAAGTGTCCAAGAACTTCTTGGACACGTTCATTTATCAAGTACGCAAATCTATACTCAAGTTTCAAAAGAAAAATTAAAAGAATCTTATATGAATGCTCATCCTAGAGCTAGGAGAAAAAAATGAAAAATAGTAATATTAAAATAATAATTCTTTTTGGAATTGTTATCCTTATCTATTTATATTTTAATTTCTTAACAAATAAAATTATAGATGTTAATCCTAATATTATAATATTTGATATGAAATTATTTTATAGTCCAACCTTATTTTATAGTAATTTATCGCTATATGATGCAAGTATAAAATATTATTTAATTATATTTAGAGTAGTAGATATGTTTTTCCCTTTTGCATACTCAATATTGTTAATTCAATTATTATATAAGGTTAAATCAAAAATATACATAATTCCTATTATTGCTTTATTCAGCGATTTGGTTGAAAATGGATTATTAGCTTATAAAATGTTTGTTAATCAAGCATATAATGAAATAATTATCTATTTCTTAAACGCAGTAACACTACTTAAATTTATTGCAATTTTTATTTCAATAATTTTAATAATTATCTTAGTAATTAAAGAAAAAAGACTTACTTATGAAAAATAGATTTGAAGTATTAAATAAAATATTATATTAATATCTTAAATTTGTTTTAAAGAAAAAACAGTTAAAGATATTTTTAAACTAGATATATTTGAAAAAGGCGAACTCGCCTTTTTCTTTTGGAGTTTTACAAAATATAGTGATATAATAAATTAATAAGAAAATAATATAATTGAGGTGGAAAAATGAGACTTACCAAGAAAATATTTTTAGATTTAGCTATTTATATGATTGGATTTGGGATTTTAATAGGTATTTTATTTCCTATTTTTGCCTACGCAATAGGAATTCCACAAAATTATGTAATTAACTATGTCTTCATTACTGCATGTATATCCTGTGGAGCTGCGGTTGGTATATTAAATATTATAATAGTTCGTGTAATTGTTTTTAGAAGATTAGATATTTTATCTGAAAGAATGCAATATATAAATAAAAATCTTTTTAATCAAAACGAATATAGTATCGATGAATATTTAGATAAATATACAATTGAAGTAAATAGTGATGATGTTATTGGTGAAACATCAAAATCATTTAACACTTTAGTTAAATCGTTTTTTAAGATCATAAAAAGTGAAGAATCTAATAAGAAATTCACTGAAATTTTTACTAAAGAACTAGATTTAGAAAGATTAAGTGAAAAAGCAATTCATCATTTAATTGAATATACTAAAGCAAAAGCAGGAATGATATTGATTGATAAAGGTGGACGTATTGAAGTTTCATATAGTCATTTAATTAAAAATCCAAAAGGTATTGTAGAACTTGAAATAATTAATAAAGCTTTTAGTAAAAATAAAAGAACATTTTTTGAATTTCATAAAGAAATTAAAATTGAAGCTGGATTTATTGATTTTTCGCCTAGAACTATTTTAATTGAACCAGTTAGTTATAAAAACGAAGTTATAGCTTTAGTCCTTTTAGCTTCAACTAATTACTTTGAAAAAGACGTTTTAGAAAATATTAGTAATTACACTCACGGATTATCATTAGGATTTAATAACGCTATTATTCATGATAGATTAGAACAATTATCTATTTTAGATCCTTTAACAAAAATTTATAATAGAAGATTTGGTAGGGAAAGACTTAAAGAAGAATTTAGTAGATCTGTTAGATCAAACACTCCAATCGGACTACTTATGTTAGATTTAGATTTCTTTAAAAAGGTTAATGATACATATGGACATATTGTAGGAGATAAAGTATTAATTAATTTTTCTAAAATAGTAAAAGAAAACCTTAGAAAAGAAGATACTTTAATTAGATATGGTGGAGAAGAGTTTTTAGCAGTATTACCTAATGTAACTATGCATGGATTAGCTACTGTTGGAGAAAAAATAAGAAGATTAATCGAAGAGAGTGTTGTAAGATATAAAAATCAGGAAATTAGAATTACTGTATCAGTAGGTGGAACATCATTCCCAGAATTTGATGCAGAATCTGTTGAAGAAATCATTAAAAATGCAGATAATAACCTATATAAGGCAAAAGAATTAGGTCGAAATAAAGTTGTTTGTAAATAGCGCTTTTATCTTTTTGAAAAGGAGAAACTCTTATGAAAATAACAATTATTTCAGTTGGTAAAATTAAAGAGAAATATCTTGTCGAAGGTATTAAAGAATATTCTAAAAGATTATCTAAATATACTAAATTAGAAATAATTGAAGTTCCAGATGAACGTGCACCTGAAAATTTATCTAAAAAGGAAATGAAAATTATTAAAGATAAAGAAGGTAAAAAAATAGAATCTAAAATTAAAAATTCTTATGTTATCGCATTAGATATTGATGGAATAACGTTTAGTAGTGAAGAATTAGCTAATAAAATAGAAGATATTAAAACGTATAACTCATCTCATGTTACTTTTATTATTGGTGGGTCTTTAGGATTATCTTCATCTATTTTAAACAATGCTGATCTTAAAATGTCATTTAGTAAAATGACATTTCCGCATCAGTTAATGAGATTAATATTATTAGAACAAATTTATCGTTCATTTAGAATAAATAACAATGAGCCGTATCACAAATAGTTGCAACTATAGACATGCACTCTATAACAAAGCCCTTTATGGGCTTTTTATTTTTGAGTTGCGTATGTTCTATTCAACTGAATGGTGCCTTTTTTTTCGTATTATGGTAAAATATATTGGAAGGGTGATGAGATATGACTAGGACAATAAAAATCGCGAAGAATGAAATAGAATTGAATGATATCTGCATTTTTGAATTAATTGAATATTATTCAAAGTTCTTAGATACTACATTGAGCCTTGGTAAAAACGAAGAAAATATGATTTCTTATAGTGACCTAAGAGGGCAATACGATGATGAGAATGGGCCAATGTACGATTTAGTTAATTTAAAACTTAAGGAATGTAATTACTACTCTGTTAATGAGGTGTTTAAATCAAAACTAGGTAATTTACAGAGTATTGAAAGAAGCTTTAAAGTAAATAAAGACCAAATTAATGAGGTTATATTGTATATATCTTCTTCTCCGAGTAAGGACATTAAAGCTAGAAAATTATCTCTGGAGGATTATGAAACACATAAACGTTACATCCTGAAATTGAATCCGAATATTAACGAGAATAACTCATGCTTCGAGTATACATTTGAATGCATAGAAAAAGGATTGTATTTTGCAATATTTGAAAATAGTGAAATTGTTTCATGTACATACTCACCAGGGCTTTTATTTAATGAAGAGAGAATAGTAGAAATGGGAATAGATACGTTGGAATCCCATAGAAAAAACGGGTATGCTTATGATTGTTCAATTGCTATGATAAATGATCTGTTAAGTAGTGGAAGAATTCCAATGATTGTAATAAAAAGAAGCAATTACAAGTCTATTAATCTCGCCAAGAAAGTTGGTTTCAAAATTTTCGGAGAAATTGATAAAATCCGAACTTATGAATAAATTTCCAATAAAAATAAAAGAACACCTTAAATAGAATTAAGGATTTTTTGAACATTTCATTTATACTTGATTATTGAAAAAGTAAGGAGACTGTGTATATTATGTAAATAGTTATTGATGATAAGGGTGTATGGTATCATGGGACGAATAAAACATTCGATACTTTAGTTCAAGGAAGTACTATTACTCAATGGAGAGATATGGCAGTTGCTTTTGCTAGTCAACCTACGAAACTTTGGTACAAAGACAATGGTAAAATCGGACATAATGGAACAAATAGTGGATACTTATATGCTATAGATGAACCAATCAAAGTTGGAGAAGATATCTTTCAGCATCCCAAAACGACCATGGATATAAATGTAGAGTTTCTAACAAAGAGGGACCTGAAAGTACGATTAATTAATAAATTAGAATAGATGTGAGGTGACGGAACTGATGGAAATTCAATACACAAGATTAAATATAAATAACAAGAGCATTCTTGAAATGTTCCAAGCAGATATGAATATACAAAAGTATATTCATGTATCGGATAATTTTTATGAGTATCTGATATCATCAGAAAACATAATATATATGTTTATTGTCTTTGAAGGTATTTATGTTGGAGCAGTTCATATAGAAGTTAAGGATAGAACAGCCAATTTCTCTATAGAAGTACTTACTAAATATCAAAGAAGAGGAATTGCATCGAAGGTGATTGAAGATCTTAAAAGAGATTATTTCAGGTTAGGTATTGATACATATAACGTTTCTATTGCATTCGATAATAAGCCATCACTCCAGTTGTTTAAGAACTCTGGATTTGACTATACTGGAGTTGAAGACAAGCTTCATATTTATCAGTACAAGATAAACAACAATAGTAAAAGGTTATTCCATGGTTCAATTTCAGAAGGAATAAGTAAATTAGTACCTATTTCAATATACAATGATGATAAAGTTAAAAATGTAGTGTATTTAACTGAAAACAAACCCTATGCCTTGTTCTATATATGGGATGGAGTAAGAAACAAGCGTAAAAAGAAATGGATTACATGTTGGATAGACAATGGTATTGTCCATTATGAGGAACAATTCTCGAACCAACTGCAGAAATTTTATGATGGAGTTTCCGGATACTTATATAGTTTTAATGCTAACGACTTATTTGTTGAAGCAAAAGAAGAAGATATGTGGGTTAGTTTTAGTGAGGTAAAGGTAGATGCTACAGAATATGTACAAAATGTTTACAATAGAATAATGGAGTATGAGAGAAAAGGTAACGTTGTCATTCACAGATTTAATGAGATAACCTTATTTGATAAAGAGATTGTTATTGATAAAATATCAAAGTATATAGTATCAAAGGGATTAGTAAATACTAATAGTGAACTTTCTAGATTTATCGCTTCCAATCATGTTGATGCGTGGAACCGTGCCCAAAATATGATGAAGTGATTTCATAGATCAAAAGACGATATAGTTAGAACAAAAAGGAATTAGAAGGTGAGGGAATCAAATGAAGAATGAATTACTTCAGATACTTGCTGAGGACGGATACATCTTGGATACAATGCTAAGCATCCCCAATGAGAACCATAAAAAACTAGTTTTATTTGTGAATGGCTCGGGTCCACATACATACAACACAAAACGCCAAAATGTTGACGGTAGTATATTCAATTATTTTGACTTATTTGCAAAGGAATTTACAGATAGAGGGATTGCATTCTGTCGCTTTAGTACACGAGGTGTTACAGATGGAGATGTACCACCGAACTATTCGAACATAAATGATACTGAGTATGCATCATATCTTCCTCATAACTTAACATGTGATCTCGATGTAATAATTAAATACTTGCGTTCAAATGGCTACCATGACAAGTCCATCTATTTACTTGGTTGGAGTGAAGGTACGATTATAGCACCGCTTGCAGTATTAAATTTTTCAATCAATATTGAAGGATTATTACTATGTGGATACTGTAATGAGAATCTTTATGATACTTTATTATGGCAATTAAGTGGAAACTCGGAATTGCTCCAATACAGAAGACTATTTGATTATGATAAAAAGGGATATATTTCAAAGATTGATTTTGAAGAAGATAGAAACAAAGTAAAACCAACTTATTTTCCAAATATAACATTTGAGCAACTTGATATCGACGGAGACGGTAAAATAACAGAATTAGACTTTGTACTTAAAACAAAGAAACATCTTGATGAGATGATGAATGCCATAGATTCTAATGATGATGAATGGCTAAAGAGTAATAGAGGAGTTCAATTGAATTCTGCATGGTTTAAGGAACATTTTTCTCTTGAACCAAACAGAAAAATATTGCCTAAGTTGAATATGCCAATCCACATTTTCTCAGGTGAGTATGATGCAATGACACCGATTTTCTTTACAAAGGATATAGGGAAACAGTTTGACAAGTTAGGTAAGACAAATCTTACTACACACATATTTGAAAACCATGATCATGACTTAAACTATTTACTATACATTATTAAGGGAAAGTTATCTGAAGGACTTCAATCAATATTTAATACTGTAGATGAGATATAATTGAAGTGAAAAAAACTAAGTGAAATCATATGAATGACATAATAAGTTGCAACTAAATGCGATACAACGAACCGTATCATAAATAATTGTAACTATTGACATGTAGAGTTTATCAAAGCCATTGTG
>CAZWIZ010000008.1:0-66005 GCA_964634385.1 uncultured Candidatus Izemoplasmatales bacterium
AAATTTAATCGTTTTTTTGTTTGTTATCTTTTGCTGGATTAAGTATTAAATTAAGTGTAATTCCTACGAGAGCTGCTAAACTCATTCCTGATAAACTAACCGAAGAGTTTAATTCAATAACTGCTCCACCAAGTCCTACTACTAACATACCTCCAACTATAATTAAGTTTTTCATATTAGCTAAATTAACCTTGGCTTCAACCAATACTTTAACACCATTCCCAGCTATAAGCCCATATAAAATAATTGTCATTCCACCAAGTACTCCAGATGGAATGCTCAGAATGAATACTTGAATAACGTCTAAAAATCCAAGCATAATTGCAAAAACCGCTGCTAATCCCGTTACCCAAACACTTGCGTTTTTTGTCATTGCTACTATCCCAGTATTTTCTCCATATGTTGTATTAGCAGGTCCACCTATTGCAGCACTTACAAATGTTGCAATACCATCTCCAAATAAAGTTTTATCAAGTCCAGGATCGCTAAGCAAATCCCTTCCTATTACTTCACCAAGCACTGTGTGATTTCCAATATGTTCAGCGATTGTAACAAAAGCTATTGGAGCAAAAAGTAAAACTGCAGATAAATTCATTTTATAAGTACCAATAAATCTAAAATCAGGCATAACAAATAACTTAGTACCCTCAAAAACATCATAAACATCAACAACTCCAAATACTATCGCAGTTATATATCCAACAATAATAGCTACTAAAAAAGGAATGATTTTTAATAATCCTTTTCCGTAAATACTAACAATAACAACTGTTGAGAAGGTTATCAATGCGATTAGAGGTGTCTTTAAATCACTTCCTCCAACTAATCCTGCACTGTTAATTGCTATTGGTGCAAGCACTAATCCAATAATAATAATCATTGGTCCTATAACTACAGGAGGTAATAATCTTTTAAGCCATCCACTACCAACAAATGTTATTATTATACCTACTATTACATAAACAATTCCAACAGACATTAGTCCGAAATATGCTGCACTAAAATCTAATGAACCGTCAGCATTAACAACAGTTACCGATTGAATCGCAATAATAAAAGCAAAACTACTACCTAAAAACACTGGTGATTTCGCTTTTGTAAAAGCGATATAAATCAGTGTGCCAACACCACTTGCAACAAGAGTAACACCAACAGGTAATCCTGTTAAAATAGGAACTAAAACTGTTGCGCCAAACATAGCAAATACATGTTGTAAACTCATAAACATCCAACCTAAATAACTACTTGGTTTCTCATGAACGTCCAAAAATAATTTTTCACTCATAACTTCACTCCTCGTATAATTCTCAATTAACGTAATGCAATATTTTACTTATTAATAGTTATAAAAAAGTCTATTAATATAATAATTATATAAAAAGAGATGCAGGTAAAAATTACCTGCAATTTCTTTTTATATTCTGTTCTTAATACTCTACTTTATTATTTTTTTTACTCCACTCTTTAAATGGAGTAACACATTCTTCTCGATCTATCTTAATTACTTTAACTTGATTTTTATTTGCTTTTCCTTGTATAACATCATAAATATATTGATCATCAAATCCGATATCAGCAGCATCATAACGAGTTGCTCCATAATATAAGGTTTTCATTTTAGCCCAATGGATAGCTGCAAAGCACATTGGACATGGTTCACATTGAGAATATATTTCACAATCAGATAAATCAAATCTTCCAAGTAATTTACTTGCTTTTCTAATAGCAACTATTTCTGCATGCGCTGTAGGATCATTAGATTCTACAACATGGTTATGTCCTACAGCTATTATTTCTCCATCTTTAACAATAACCGCTCCGAAAGGTCCACCATCATCTGCTCGCATACCTTTGAATGCTTCTTCAACTGCGACTTTCATATACTTATTCATACAACACCTCTCTTTTTATTTTTTAATGACCTATTTATTACCGATTGTCATTACCATTACAGCTTTTGCTGTATGAAGTCTATTTTCTGCCTCTTGATAGACAATTGAATGTGGTCCATCAATAACACTATCTTCTACTTCGTTTCCTCTATCAGCCGGTAAAGCATGCATATAATATACGTTTGGATTTGCTAATGAAATCATTTCTTCTGTACATTTCCAACCTTTATATGATTCTAATAGATCATCAATAACGGCATCACTTTGATTGTTTACCCAGCTACCCCAGTTTTTAGGGATAACAACATCTGCATTTGTAAATGCTTCTTTCATATCATGAGTAATTTTAAAAGTTCCACCATTTTCAAGAGCATTTTTTTTAGCTTTTTCAATTGCCCAATCTGGCAAATCGTAACCTTCAGGATATGCTAATGTTACATCCATACCATATCTTGGGAATAATAAAATTTGGGTAAGTGGCACAGAAATAGGCTTTTTATGAGTACTTGCATAAGCCCAAATAATTGAAACTTTTAATTTTTTAGTAGTTTCAGTTTTTTCTTGAATAGTCATTAAGTCAGCTAACCCTTGCATTGGATGATATAAATCATCTTGTAAACTAATAATTGGAACAGTTGAATATTTTGCCATTTTATTTAAAAATTCATTTCCTACTTCCCAAAAACAGTTTCTACACGCAATAGCGTGTCCATAACTTGATAAGATAACTGCTGTATCTTTTGCACTTTCACCATGAGATATTTGCATAGTTGAAGTATCTAAAAATGTAGCATGTCCACCAAGTTGTGCAAGTCCTGCTTCCATTGAATTTCTTGTTCTTGTTGATTGTTCAAAAAACATATTAAATGATGTTTTATTTTCTAAATATGGAGTAGGAACATTTGTTTTAAATTTTTCTTTTAAATCATAAGATACTTCTAATAATTTGTCAATTTGTTCTTTACTCCAATCTTCTAGTGTAATAAAGTGTTTACCTTTATATAATGGTTTCATATTATATCTCCTATTTCTTTTTATTTACATACATCAATGGAATAGCCGCATACATTGCTGCCGCCATAACTAATTCACTTTTATATGTTACTTCATTCGGCGCATGTGCTTGATCTTCATGACCAGGCCCAAATCCCACACATGGAATTCCATAGCGTCCCATAATTGATACACCATTAGTTGAAAAAGTCCACTTGTCGACTAATGGTTTTTTTGAAAACAATCCAACATATGCATCAACAGCAGATTGTGTTACATCGTGATTCTCATCAAGTACCCAAGTTGGAAAATACGATTTAGTTGGATAAACAAGACCAGTATAAGCCGCTCTTGCATAATCATACATTTCAACAACTGCTCCAGAATCTTTAACTGATTTTAAGTTTCTTATTTCTTCTAAAGCTGTTTCGAAAGTTTCACCATCTGTTAATCGACGATCTATTGAAATTGAACAACCGTCAGCTACAGCACAACGTGATGGTGAACTAAAAAATACTTCACTAACTGTTAATGTTCCTTTACCTAAAAAATCATTATCTAATAATCTATTATTTAATTCTTTTAATTCTAATAAAATAGGTGCCATTTTAAAAATTGCATTATCTCCTCTTTCGGGAGCTGATCCATGACAACTAATTCCGTGAGTTGTAACTTTTATTTCCATTCTACCACGATGACCACGATAAATATTACAAGAAGTAGGTTCGGTTATAACAACAAATTCTGGTAATATTTTATCTTCTTCTACGATATATTGCCAACAAAGACCATCACAATCTTCTTCTTGAACAGTTCCCGTAACTAATAATGTATAATCATCTTCTAAGTTTAAATCTTTAATGATTTTACCGGCATAAACCATTGAAGCCATTCCACCTTCTTGATCACTTCCGCCGCGTCCTCCAATTAATTCTTCATCTTCAAAACCAAGATGAGGGTCAAATGTCCAGTTATCCAGATTTCCAACACCTACAGTATCAATATGAGCGTCCATCGCTATTAAATGTTTACCATGACCTATATATCCTAAAATATTACCCATAGGATCTATTTCTATTTTATCAAATCCTACTTTTTCCATCTCTTCTTTAATTCTTAATATTACTTTTTCTTCATTACTACTTTCACTTGGAATAGCAATCATATCACGTAAAAACTTTGTAATATCAGCTTTATATGATTCTGCTTTTTCTAATATCTCTTTAAAATTTACATTCATAATCATACCTATCCTTTACGCATTTTAGTAATGTTTTTATCGATTTCAATTATTTTGTGATATTCATTAGCCCAAAACTCCGGTTTTTTCATTGAATCAAGATATTCTTGTTTATATCCGAATTTTAGCCAATCTTTTTCTTTTTGAATAAATAGTTTTTCTTTTTGAGATGGGCTTCTATAATCAACGATATCTTCAACACCATTCTTTCTAAATACATCAGTAAACCATCTATCTAATACAAAATCTTCAATTTCTAAATATCTTCTATCTAAATCAACCATAACACTTTCATATCTATCAAAACCGTCAGTTGCGATAGTAACGATATTATCTCCAAGTCCTAATTTTAAATATTTAGCCATTTTAATAGCGCCAATAATATTACAAATACCTGAAGGTCCAAATAATTCTCTCATTGATTCAGCTACTTTTCTATCAACACCATTTTTAACTAAAGTATCAATTCCATCATGAATAACTTTTAAACCTCTAACTGTATCATCATCTTTAATTAAAACGATAAAATCTGTATTTAAAGGATTATGAATTAATGTAATCATTTTATCTCCAATACCTTCAATACGGTGTTGCCCTCTACCACCATTCATTAATGTTGAACATTCATATGGTTCTAATGCAGCAATTTTTGATTCTGGAAAAACTGTTTTTATATGATCTCCAGCCGCTAATGTTCCAGCACTACCAGGTGCTGACACAAAACAAGCTATACGTCCGTTTCCGATTCCTTTTACAGCTTCAACTGCACTTCCACCAGTAACGTGGCGATGCCAACGATAATTAGGAAATAACTCAAATTGTGCTAAAGATCTTGTTGATGGATCTTTCTTTAATTCATAAGTTCTTTCTAGAGTAAGAATTACATCAGATTCTGTTCCTGGTGTTAAATCAAGTTTAGCACCATATTTTTCAATTCTATCATATCTTTCTTTACTCATGTTATCAGGCATGATAACTATTGCATCATATTTCATTAAATTACAAATATATGCAACTCCAATACCAAAATTACCAGTTGATGGTCCTAAAATAGTATGTTCTCCAGCTACAATGCTACCATCAATGCTTCCTTCTATTAAAGTTGAATATGCTGCCCCAACTTTATGTGATCCTGAAGGAATATATTTTCCTAACATAACAACTATATTAGCATCTACTCCAGTAAGTTCTTTAGGTAATACTATTTTATGAACTTGATTATTTTCGTTTTTCCAATTTATGTTAAATAAATTAATTGGATCTAATTCATCATCTTTTAATGCTTTTAATGCTTTTTTTCTAATGTCCTTATCAATTTTATCAGGATGTAACATTTCCTCATAAGTAGGACCAAATGGAATATTGTTCATTCTTTCACCTCGTTTTTATTTTATATACTTAATTAATTCTTGTAAGTCTGGCCCTAAAGAAAGCGGCGCTTCTGTTGCTTGTAGCGCATTCACTGTGTCTTTTAGACCATTACCTGTAACAATTACAGTTACACTTTCGGTATGTTGTATTATACCTTGCTGTAATGCATTTATCACTCCTGCGAAACCTGCAACACCTGCAGGCTCACCAAATATCCCTTCTTTCGATCCTAAGATTTTCATTGCTTTTAAAATTTCACTATCACTTACAGTAATCCATGTTCCCTTTGATTTTTTGACAGCATTTTGTGCTTTTATCGGATTTCTAGGAATCCCTACAGCAATACTATCAGCAATCGTTTTTTCTTCTGCTTCTACTATTGGACAATCATTTATATAAGCAGTATAAAAAGGACTACATCCCTCACTTTGAACACCGAGTATTCTTGGTATTTTATCAATTAATCCAATCATAAATAAATCATAAAATCCTTTGTATACTCCGCCAATTGTACAACCGTCTCCAACAGATACACTAACCCAGTCAGTTACTTTAAAATCTAGCTGTTCAGCTATTTCTAAAGCTACGGTTTTTTTACCCTCAACTAAATGAGGATTTATAGCAGCGTTTCGGTTATACCATCCAAAATGATTAATAGCTGCTTTAGATAATTTGAAAGTATCTTTATAGTCACCTTCAACGCTTATCACTTGTGCTCCATAAATAAGTAACTGTGATAACTTACCTAATGGTGCTCTTTTTGGGACAAAAATAACTGTTTCGAGTCCCATTCTAGCAGCATTTCCTGCTAGACTTGATGCGGCATTTCCTGTAGAACTACAGGAAATGACTTTAGCATTTTCTTCTATGGCTTTCATAACAGCTACCGCTGATGCTCGATCTTTTAAAGAAGCTGTCGGATTAAGTCCTTCATCTTTTAAATATAATTCTTTTAAACCTAATTCTTTTTTTAAATGAATTGATTTATAAAGTGGTGTCCATCCTACTTTAAGAGTATCACTAAAATCTCGATCCTTAACACTCATTAAATACTTATAACGCCACATTGTGAAATCGATATTGTTTTTAAAATATTCTTTATTTATTACTTTTTTTAATTTTTCATAATCATAATTAATATCTAAAATACCTTTTTCACCACATTCATCACATGTATTTATTATTAGATCTTTATCAAATATTTTATGACATATTGTACACTCATAATTTTTTACGTATTTCACTTTATATCACCATTTTCATTTATTATTATAATTTACTCTTCTAAAGACACTAGTTTAAATTCAGTAACGTCAAATAACCCTTTATCAGTTAATTTAAGTTCTGGAATAACTGGTAAAGACATAAATGCTAAACTTAAAAAAGCATCATCAACTTTTTTATTTACACCCATTTCACGAGCTTTTTTACCCATGAAATTAAGTTTTTGTTCAATTTCTTTAACATCTGTATTGGTCATTAATCCCGCGACCTCAAGGCGAATACTATCAATTATTTCACCATTATTAACTAAAGTAATTCCTCCTTGAATTCTTTCAATTTCTTTCATGGCTATTTTCATATCTTCATCATTATCACCTATAATTATTAAGTTATGAGAATCATGAGAAATAGTCATAGCTACCGCTCCATTTTTAAGTCCATATCCTTCTACTAATCCAAGACCAACATTACCAGTTTGATGGTGTCTTTCTACAACCGCGAGTTTTAAAATATCAACAGAATTATCGTTTTTGTATAACCCATCTTCAATGATTACTTCTCTAATTACTTTTGTTGTGGTCACATTTTTAGGTATTAGTTGAATAACTTTAACTTTGTTGTTTTTTAGTTTTATATCAAAAGATACCTTATTACTATCTTTAATGTTTACTGTATTAGTTACATATCCATTTGTATAAAGAACTGAATCAAATAAAGCTTTATTTCCTTTAGCTACCAATTCACCTTTAATAAACACTTCATCAATATTAATATCTTTCAAAGAATCAAAAACTACTAAATCGGCATCATACCCAGGAGCTATAGCTCCAATTTTATCTAAATGATAACAAGTTGCTGTATTGATAGTCGCCATTTGAATAGCTGTTATTGGATCTACACCATTTTCGATTGCTAATTTGATATTAAAGTTAATATGTCCTTCTTTTGCAATATCTTCTGAATGCTTATCATCTGTACAAAATAATAACCATCGGCTATTTTCTTTCGTAACACCTTTAGACAAAACTTTAACATTTCTCGTAGCCGATCCTTCTCTTAAATGAATGTACATCCCTCTAGCTACTTTTTCTTCTAATTCTTCAACAACAGTACATTCGTGATCAGTTTTTATTCCTGAAAGTTTATAAGCATTCAATTGTTTTCCTGTCACGCTTGGAGCGTGACCATCTTTAACAAATCCAGCCATATATTCTAGTTTTTTATGAACTTCAGGGTCTCCAAAAATAACTCCAGGATAATTCATAACTTCTCCTAAACCTAAAACGCCTTTTGCATTTTTGATTTCATTAATGTCACTTGATGATATTACGGCCCCGCTTGTTTCAAAAGCTGTAGCAGGAACACAAGAAGGTATCATAATATTGACATTTAGCGGACCAAATATACTTGAAAAAATCATGTATTTAATTCCTTCTACCCCACTAACATTAGCTATCTCATGCGGATCTGCGACAATTGTAGTTGTCCCTTTTGGCACAATTATTTTAGCAAATTGAGGTGGTGTTAACATTGATGATTCAATATGAACATGACCATCTATAAACCCGGGAGCAACAAATCGATTTTTGAGATCAATTTCTTTTACACCATTATATGAACCTATCCCAACGATTGTTCCATTTGTAATAGCAATATCATTTTGTTCTATTCTACTTGTAAAAACATTTATTATTTTACAGTTTTTTAGAACTAAATCCGCTAACACATCTCCTCTTGCAACTTCAACAAGTTTTATTGTATCCATAGTCTACCTCACTTTCTCCAATTTTTATAAATTTAGAATAAATTCCTCTAATAAATTTATAGCAACTTTTTTACGATAATCTTTATTTGACCTTTGATCATCAATCGGTCTAACAAATTCACCATATTGATTTAAGATATCTTGAATATTTGATTTCAAATCAGCAACAGAAGTTCCTATTATTTTATTTTCTATATCATTTTTTCTGACTACAGTTGGACCAACAGCTCCAAATGAGATTCTAAAATCTTGGATTAAATTATTCTTTATTTTAACAGCTCCAGCAAAAGAAACTTTGGAAATAGCATCCGCTTTTCTTCCACCAACTTTTTTAAAACTGAAATTAGAAAAATTATTAATAGGTATTTTTATTTCTATTATCATTTCATCTTTATGCAATTCCTTTTTTCCTGGTCCAAGAATAAATTCTTCAATCGGAATTTCTCTAACACTTTTAATGCTTTGTAAAATCACAAGTGCATTAAGAACATATAAGACAGGTAACGAGTCTCCCGCCGGTGATGCATTACCAATATTACCACCAATAGTCGCCATATTTCTTATCGCTGGCGAGGCCATTATTTCAAGTGCTTCAACTAATAGTTTAGGCGTTAATTCATGATGTTTTAATTCTTCTAGAGTCATCAAACTTCCAATATGTATATATCCATCTTCTTGATTAATATATTTCAATTCTTTTAAATTAGATATTAATAATATATCTTCTTTAAATTTTGGTAATGTATTACTCCACGCTCTATTTTGAACCATTAAATCTGTTCCACCAGCTAAAACTTTATAATTACCATCATTTAATAAATTTAATGCTTCTAGTAATGTTTTTGCGGTTATATTTTTCACCAAAGTCCATCTCCTTTTTTAGATGCACTTTTAACTGCTTTAACAATCATATTATATCCTGTACATCGGCAAAGATTTCCAGATAATCCAATTTTAATTTCTTCATCTGATGGATGAGGATTCTTATTTAATAATGATTCTGAAGCAATGATCATTCCCGGAGTACAAAATCCACATTGAACAGCTCCTTCTTCTTCAAAAGAATTTCTTAATATTTGATGTTTTTTTGTTTTGCTAAAACCTTCAATAGTTACAATGTTTTTTCCTTCTACTGTTCCTAGAGGGACGATACATGAATTAATAACTTTATCATTGATCAAAACCGCACAAGCTCCACATTCTCCTTCACCACAACCTTCTTTAACACCTGTTAATCCAAAATTCTCTCTTAGGATATCAAGCAATCTTGCGGTTGGGCTTTCTTCTATTTCAACTTCTTTATTATTTAAAGTGAACTTTATTTTACTCATTTTTCATCAACTCCATAATATATTCAGGGGTAACAGGAATTTTTGTTACTGTTTTATTAATCGCATTTTCAATTGCTAATGCAACCGCTGGTGCTCCCCCATCTAATGTTAATTCGCCAGCTCCTTTTGCTCCATATGGTCCAAGTGGGTAAGGATTATCCATCAATATTGTTTCCATTGGTGGAATGTCTCCTGTTGTTGGAATAATATAATCAGTTACTGTTTTTTGTTTGACACGGCCATTTTCATTTTTCATTACTTCTAAATATCCATAAGCTACACCTTGTAAAACTCCACCATCAGCTTGTCCCATAATAATTCTTTCATCAATAGCTTTTCCAACATCATAAACACTCCAAATACCTTTAAGTGTTACTTGGTAAGTAATTGGTGAAATTTCTACTTCAACGACGTTAATTCCCCATGAATATGCTGGATATGCATCTCCAATAAAAGTTTTTTCATCCCATTTAATATATTCAGGTTGTTTATATCTTTCTGAGACTGTTAGGGCTTCACCATCAACCCATTTTTCTTTTAATTGTTTTGCTGCACGGGCTATTAATCCTCCAACAATCATTATAGTTCTTGAAGCTACAGTTGGACCGCTATCAGGAACTAAATCAGTATCGGGATTATTATAAATAATTTGCTCTAAAGGAATTTCTAAGATTTGAGAAACAATTTTTTTCATTGTTGTTTGAACACCTTGTCCCATATCAACAGCTGCGATCAAGATATTTACTTTATCATCTTCCCCTTTAGCCAATTTCACTAAAGCCTTAATATGTTCTGCTTCTCCACTACCTGTAAATCCGCAACCATGTAAAAACCAACTCATTCCAATACCTTTATATTTATTATCTTTTTGATAAATCTCTAGTTTGTTTTTATAATCAGATATTTTCATTGCTTTTTCAATCATGTCGTTCATAATAATTGGATCTCTATATTTACCTCTTGTAGAAGTTTCATCTCCTTGTTTGGCTAAATATTTTAATCTTAATTTTAAAGGATCTATATTTAATTCTTTAGCGATATGATGAATAAACATTTCAACAGCAAATAACATTTGAGGTGCTCCAAATCCTCTAAAAGCTCCATTTGGAACAGTATTTGTTAAAAAGACATCTCCAGCAACTTCTAGATTATCAATTGTATACACTCCAGTACACGCGATTAATGCCCGAGACAAAACAACTGCGCTAAGACCAATTGATGCTCCTCCATCTATTTCTACATTAGCAATTATTCCATCAATTTCATTTTGATCATTAATGGCAGCTTCCATATGTATCCAAGAAGGGTGTCTTTTAGTTGTTACTTCCATGTCCTCTTCTCTTTCATATACTAGTTTGATAGGTTTTTTTATTTTTCTTAAAGCTACAGCTAACTGACATCCTATTAATGATGGAAATTCTTCTTTTCCACCAAATGCTCCACCAACAACTGATTGCTTAATTCTTACTTCATCATTATCAGCTCCTAAAGCTACTTTAACTGCATTATGAACATAATAAGGACATTGCACTGAACCTGTTATAGTTACTTTATTACCGTTTATTTCACCAATCATACCTTGAGGTTCAATATATAATTGTTCTTGATATCCTGTTTCATAATCAAATTTAATTATTTTTTTAGCCTCTTTAAAAGCTTTTTTGGAATCACCTTTTACAAAATTATAATTGATTGCGCTATTTGTTCTTTCAAACAAAGGAGTTAACTCCTCATATTCAATTTTAATCTGAGAAATAAGATTAGTAACAACACTTTTATCTTCACCAACTATTAACATTATTGGTTCTCCATAATAAGTTACCGTTTTTTCAGTAAAAATAGGCATATCATCAAAAACAATTGAAACAACATTCTTTCCAGGAACATCATGATAATCAACCACATAGTATCCTTTTGGCAACTCTGGTAAGGTAATACTTATAATATTTGCTTTTGATTTAGTAGATCTTACTGTTTTAGCATAAAGCATACCTTCAATTTTTATATCATCAACATATTTAGCTTTTCCTGACAATTTAATCAAACTATCAACTTTTCTTACTGATTTACTAATGTCTTTCATAAATTTTGCCTCCTTATAATCGTAATAAAAATACTTTAGTAAAACTTTTATTAAATTTCTTTATAGATCTCAAATCATCAAATATGAGTATTTATTGATAACTGTATCAATAAATACCTCAATTTCTTTTGAAACCGTCTTATCTCCAACTGTGTAATTAAATATTTTACGTTTTTCATCACGAACTTTAAACTGGTTTTCACTCAAACGAAGAAATCCAATATTTTTTGAATTCATAAAATCATGTTCATTCCAAAACAATGTAAATTTATCTTTTGCAGGTCGGCCATTATGCGGACAAAAAGTAACACAATTACCACATCCATTACACATACCATCAATATGAAGAATTTGTTGTTTTTGTTCAAATACTTCAGATGAAATATTAATACTTATATTAGCTCTGTTCGGACAAACATCTGAACATATATCACAAACTTGATTACATCCCAAACAACGTATTCCATCAAGTTTAGCTTCTAGTTTTTCTTCTATAATACCTTTTTTAGCATATAATATATCTTGATTTTCAAGGACAATCGCTTTAACAAAATCATTATTTAATTGTAATTTATCCAATATGTCAATTGCAACAGTTTTAGCATCCGCAACAGCTTTAACAATTGTTTTAGCTCCGGCTTTACCGTCACCTGCAACATATACATTTTCTAATGAAGTTTCGTTATTATTATTAATTACTGGGTAACCCCATTCATTTAATAAAATATTATTTCTTTCATAAACTGTTTTATCAACTTTAGTTCCAATAGCATTAATAATAGTATCACATTCCATATTGAATGTTTCTCCTGTTGATTTAGCTTTGTTATTTACTAATTCATTTTTTACACATGTCAAAGTTTTTCCATCAAATTCAACTGGAGATGTTAAAAATTTAATAACTACACCATCCTCAGTGGCTTCGTTAAACTCTTCACTAGTAGCTGGCATAACTTTTCTGATTCGTCGATAAATCAAGGTTACGTCTTCAACACCAGCTGTACGTATCGCACTTCTAGCGCAATCCATTGATACATCGCCACCACCAACTACTACAACATGCTTTCCGAGATTTAATGATAAGTTACTTGCTTTAGATTTTTCTAGAAAATCTAAAGCCTCAAGAGCTAATTCTTTTCCTTTTGTTAATGGATTAAATCCTTTCAGCCATGACCCAATCGCGATTACAATGTAATCATAATCTTTTTTCAGTTCGTTAATATTGAAATTGTCAGCTACACCAAAGTGAAAGTTAACACCAGCAGCTACAGCTAATTTATAATCTTTTTCAATCATTTCTGTAGAAATTCTAAATTCAGGAATTATATAAGTCACAACTCCCATCGGCTTATCACGTTTTTCAAAAACATCAACATCAACACCATTACGTCTTAAAAATAAAGCAGTCGAGGTTCCACCAACTCCAGCTCCAATAACAGCTACTTTCTTGGCAGTTCTAAGCTTTTCAATTTCTGTTTTTTCGATAAAATCATCTTGCGCAGCTAATACTGCTACTTTTTTGATGTCACGAATAGATAAACTTTCTTCATAATCTACTCTTGTACAAACATTTTGACACTGATGATCACATATTGTAGCGGTAATTGCTGGAGCTGCGTTATCAATAGAGATAACATTAAATGCTTCTTCATATTTTTCTTCTGAAACTAGTTTTAAGTAAGCAGGAATTTGTTGTTCTATTGGACACCCAATATCACTTGAATTACAAGGTGATTTAAAACAATCAAACAAAGGTAAATCAGATTCAGATTTTCTTGATCCAATTTCACGAATATCTTTTTGACTATATTTGTAATTTTGTAAACCTTCAACTATCATTGTAAGTTTTTCAAAACTTATTTTTTTGATTCCACCATCTAATAATGGCTCGCAAATTTCGGCCATTTGTTTAAGTCTTTCATATCCTCCTGGCTTAAGAAGTGTGGTACAGACTGTGACAGGACGAATTCCCGTTTTAAAAATCGTTTCAATATTTAAAGCATCAGCACCACCGGAATATGATAATGGCATCTCACCATTAAATGCTTTTGTTAATTTTTGTGCTAAGCTAATACTTAACGGAAATAATGCTCTTCCTGACATATACATTTCCTCACCAGGAAGTTCTAATCTTCTGATTTCTACAGGAAAAGTATTTGTTAATTTTAGTCCAAAAATTAATCCTTTTTCTGTTGCTAATTCTTGTAAATGTTTAAACATTGGGATAGCATCTTTCCATTGTAAATCATCATTAAAATGATGTTCATCAAACGATAGATAATCATACCCTAATCGATCTAAAATATTTCGAGCATAATTATATCCTAATAATGTGGGATTACATTTGACATATGTATGCATTCCTTTCACGGTAACTAGATGCTCAACAATTGAATTAATTTCTTCTGGTGGACATCCATGCATAGTAGATATAGTAATACTAGGTGAAATATTTCCTTTAATATTTTCAATATCTTTAATATTAACATTATCGAAAATATCAATATTTTCTAATAAATATTGTTTACATTCATTCCAAATTGCAGTGTTAGATGCATCAAGCATATCATTAATAAAAGCATCTATTTTTGGTGTTTTAATTCCTTCTAATGTATATCCTACTGAAATATTAAAAATAAAATCTCTCTCATTAGAAATACCTAATTCTTTTGATAGTACGTGAAGTGCAAACCAAGCTTTAATATATTCATCACGAGCTTCTTCAACTTTTAGTTCTGTCGACCATTCAACATTGTATCCTTCATCTTGAGCATTAATACAAGGTCGTGGAATACACGCCGCTAGTTCTTCACCATCCATAGTTTGTACCGTCTTTAGTTCCATAAATCTTGCGCCAGATAAATAAGCAGAAATTATGTTTTGGGCTAATTGAGTATTTGGCCCGGCAGCCGGACCGACTGGTGAACTAATTCTTTCACCAAACATCTCAATTGTTTTACCGGATATATTTTTATAAAATTTATTAGCGCGAATACCAAATATCGATTTGTCATCTTGGTATTCTGTTTTCATCCAATTGATTAATTTACTAAATTTAATTGGTGTCATATTTACGCCCATTGCTCTCCTCCTAATCTGTGATTATTATTTATTGTAAAATAATTAATATTTATTTTTAAATTCATAATTTTTTCCTTTTAATACTTCACTCCAAAACTTTTCAGAAATTGAAAAAGCTTTATTATATTTATTTTCTAAATCTTTACTTACTTTATAATTGTTTAAAACTTCTTCTCCTTTTATAAATACTGTTTTTGGCTTGAAATTATGAAATAATCCAAATAATAAATGACCTAATGCATTATCGTTATTAATTTCTGTGAATGGTGTATATTTAAGAATAATTAAATCAGCTTCATATCCAGCTTTGATTTTTCCTAATTTAACTCCTAATAATGAAGAAGCATAATTGTATGTATTATCAATCATTTTTATTAAGTCACCAAATCCAAATTTTCGGACATCTAAATCATTCAAATGTTGAGTAAAGAAAATATTTAGGTATTCATAAGCAAGTGATGAAGATATTCCATCATTTCCAATTATTACATCAATTCCTTTATCATTAAATTTGTGATAATTAGGTAATCCTACTCCATTATTCATATTAGATGTAGTGTTAAAAACAACTTTTGCTTTTCTTGATTTTATAATATCCAAATCCTCATCTTCAACAAATAAACAATGTGCTAATAAAGAATTCTCTTTTATTAATCCAAATTGATCAAATCGTTTTATCGGCGTTTTACCGTAATGTTTTAGACAATACTCAGTATCATATGATGATTCATCAACATGAACATGAATTGGTGCATTATTTCTTTCACTAATTTTTTTCAAGGTTTCATCACTCAAGGTAAATGCGGCATGAAGTCCAAATAATCCTCGAGTAATATCAGTTTGGTTATTATTAGAATAATCAATATTTTCTTTAATACATTCATCAACATTAAAACGATCACTTGTTTCAAAACAAAGAATACTTCTCACTTTTGCTTCATCCGTTAATCCTTTTTTAATTGCTGATAAAGATCCTAAAATATCAATTCCTGAAGCATGGTGATCGATTACTGTAGTAATTCCATTTTTTAAAAATTCAACGCCACTAACTAAAGCACTATAATAACTTACCTCATTATTAATATGGTAATCTAATCGCCACCACATTTGTTCAAGAATTTCTAAGAAGTTTTCTGGATTGTATGGTATTCCTAATCCTCGTGAAAATGTTGAATAAATATGAGTATGTCCATTTACAAGACCTGGCATAACAATTGATCCACTAGCATCAATTGTTTCAAGATTATCGTATACCATATCTTTCATGTCCCCAGTTTCAATAATAGTATTATCAAATAAAATATATTGGTTTTTCTTTAATACCGCAAAGTCGTATGTTGTTGCATTGATAATAACTTTTCTCATTTTTTTCACCTCGTTTAATATTTTGTTTAGTAAGGAATAATGTTATTGTAAGTTAATTATTATATTATCTATTTCAATTATTTTCTTATTTTAAGTATAGGTTTATTTATTTTGTGATAAATATTTTCCTTTACCCCCTAAAAATTTACCATCTTTAATAATAAATTTTCCTCGAGATATTGTTGTTTCTACTTTCCCTAATGTTTTTCTGCCATTATAGACAGAATAATCACACCTTGAGTGATTTTCTGAAATCACTCCAGAAGATTTGGTATTATAAATAAACATATCCGCATCACTACCGACTTGAATAACTCCTTTTTGAGGATATAAGTTATGAACTTTCGCAACATTTATAGTCATTTTATCAATTATTTTATTTTGAAAAAGACTATACATAATATCAAACGAATGCTCAATAGAACCTATCCCTAAAGGTATATCTTTTAATAGATTATGCGTTTTATCTTTTTTCATAAAAGGACAATGATCAGTTCCGATAGTATAGACACTATCAATATCTTCATTTAAAATATTAACTTCATTTTGTGTCCTAAGTGGTGGAGCTAATGTATATAAATATCCATCAGAGCGTTCAAACAAATCTGCGGTTAATGTAAAATAATGAGGACAACTCTCAATAAAAAAATTTTTATTAAGAATATCACTATATTGTTTTTTTAGTTTTTCTAATGTGTATCCACTGCTTAAGTGAACCATATATAATCTTCCGCCTAGTTTTTTAGCATAGGAAGCAAGTTTTAATGCTTCTGATGTTTCACTTTCGGTACTTCTACTCTTAAGTAACTCATTATATTTTAATGAATTATCAAGATTTATTAAATCGTCGTTTTCAATATGAGCTAAAATAAGAAAACCTTTTTCTTTTGATAATTCTAAAAGCTTTTTAATTTCATTATCATAAGTTCGACGATTTGAATTAGAGTATGTCGTAAAAAGTTTTACTGATGATATTTTTAAGTTTTTCATTTCTTCAGTAATTTCATCAAGTTTTCCTTTAGGATTTTTAACTGTTGCATGAAATTTATAATCAACAACACTGTTTTTTGCTTCAAGTAGTCTTTTATTAAAGGCTTTAATTAAATCTTTTTTATTAGAAACAGGTTCTAAAAAATCAATAAAAGTTGTTACTCCACCATACGCTGCAGCAACACTCCCGCTATAAAAATTGTCTACTGACTTAATAAATCCTAAATCTAAATTAAAATGCACGTGTGGATCAATTAATCCAGGAATCACTAATTTTTTATCGACAATATAATATTCTTTAGCATCAAAATGATCTTTAGATATTTTTGTAATAATTCCATCTTTTGTATATACATTTGTTTTTACAAACTTACCATTTAAATAAACTAATCCATCCATTATTGCTAAATCATACATTGGTTAACGCCTCTTTTCTAAAAATCAATCAACATCTATTAAGTTATATTCTTCTATATTATATTTCTTTATTATTTTATTTAATAAATCTTTTCTAATTGTTACATAAATTTCTAGTTTTGATTCAATCATTTCTTTAAAAATATTATGAAAACAAAGATTATCTAGTTCTAACAACCCTATTTCATCAAGAAATAATGGCGAAACTTTATTTTTTATTAATTCTCTTAGTTTTCTTTCAATATATTCAACAGTAGCTTTATTAAATAAATAAGGTCCTATTTGACAACATTTAATAAAACTATTATCGCTATAGACATCTCTAATAACTAAATTTTTTTTTTCATTAGTTGCTAAATGTAAAGCTGCATAGCTATGAACAGTATGACCATCCATTTTCTTTAAAGAAATAAATCCATCCCCTGCTTTTAAATTATTATAGATTTCTTTTATTTTTGTTGTCTTACTAGAATTAATCCTCCCAGTAACGATATTTAACATTTTTAATCATCTCTCTCATATGTTTATGTTCTTTTTTATTATATCCTACAGCTAAAATTTCAGCAGCTATTGAAATAGCAATTTCTTCAGGACTTCCACCACCAATGTCTAACCCAATTGGTGAATAAAAGTTTTTGAGATTCACTTCTTTTCCAAATTTTTCATATGTTGTTTTCAAATAATCTATTAATTTATCTGGAGAACAGAGCATACCCATATATTTAGGATTAATGTTCAATTCAAGAACTTTATTTATGACGTTATAATCGTGTTCATGAGAAGGTGTACAAACAATAATCATACTGTTTTCTTTAATTCCATCTTCTACAATAAAATCAACAAATGTTTTATGAACTTTAACATTAGCTCCCGTAAAAGCATCATAAACTACTTTTCGTTCATCGATAACAGTAATATGATAATTCATTTTATTTAAGACGTTTGTTAATGCTTGTCCAACATGTCCTGCTCCAAAAATATAAATATTATCTTTAACACCTATAAACTCATAAAATAATGTAACAATTCCTCCACAAACCATCGTTAAAGTTTCGGTACCTTCAACAGCATTTCCACCTGTAAGTGAATATTTTTTGATCATGCTTTCTCTTTTTTTAAGAAGGATTTTACAATTTTCACGTGCTACATATTCAAGTTGTCCTCCACCCACGGTTCCAAATGCTTCTCCAGTTTCACTGACGACCATTTTTTTACCAACTTCAACGGGGCTATCTCCTTTTTCTTCAACAACAGTAACTAAAACACACGATTCTCCATTATTTTTGAATCGCATCATTGTATCAAAAACTTTACTCATTCATATCACTACTTTCCGTGTAAATATTCAATGTAATACTATCCAAAATACAAAATGTATTTTGGATAGTATTTTTGTTTTAAAGAATAAATGTAGCTGCGGCAGCTATAACTAATAATCCAGCTGCGAATGCTGGTTTAATATCTAATTTAAAATTAAATTTAGATTTCAAATGTGAATCAAGGAAAATTAATCCAGATGCAAACAATCCACCAATAACTCCACTTAAAACAACAAATTCTAATAAATTAGCAAGACTTGCGATAGAATATGCAACATATCCTGTAAAAATAAATTGAATTGTCATAAAAGCAACATATCCAACTCTCCAACCAATACTTGCGATTTGAGCTGCGGCAATTTTGTTTGTAACTTTTTTGCTAGAAAATAATATTATAACTGCAAATACCAATAATGATTCTAAACCAATTGATACCATTGGATTAATTGTTTTAAAAACTGAATATGATGGTAAAAATAAATCAATTGATTTAATTGAAGCAGCAACCATACCAACGTATATTAAAGCTTTCTTAGAGTTAGTATTGTTATATACTTTTATTAAAATTAGTGAAGCAATTGGAAATAAAATAGTTCCAGCTATTAAAGTTGGTATCCAATGTAATGCATATCCTAATGTAGCTTCGATAAATCCCCACAAAGCTCCATAAAAGATTATTTGTGTTAATAATTTTGTTTTTTTATTTTCCATTGTCATTCTCCTCTTTCTTTCTTTTTAATTGCCAAAAGTATTTTTTCCGGGGTAATAGGTAATGTAGTAATTCTTACCCCTACTGCATTATAAACTGCATTTGCTATAGCAGCTGGAGGAGTATCTATTCCAATTTCTCCAACACTTTTAGCTCCATATGGTCCTGATTTTTCATAACTATCTGCGAATTCAGTTGTAAGTTTATGAATTTCACGACGAGTAGGAATTCGATAATTTAAAAAATCATTTGTTATTAATTTACCTTTTTTTGTGTAATTTACTTCTTCATACATTGCCATTCCGATTCCTTGTACAATTCCACCTTCCACTTGCCCTTTAGCAAGCATTGGATTAATTGTTGTACCACAATCAACAATACTAATATAATCAATTATATCGACTTCACCAGTTTCTTTATCAACATCTATTTCGACAAATCCTGCCATAAATGGAGGAGGTGATTTAGTTCCATAATAACTACTTGTTATTTGAAGTTGTTTTTGATCCTTATTATAAAACAATCGATTTGATAATTCTTTTAATGTTATTTCTTTATTTTTTGTTTTTAATGTAACACCATCATATTCAACATCTTCAGGATTAACTTCAAATACTTTTGCAGCCTCATTAATAATCATTTGTCTCATTTCTTTACCAGCTTTTAAAACAGCATTTCCTGAAACATATGTTGTACTAGATGCATAAGCTCCCGTATCATATGGTGTTAAATCTGTATCTGATGAATAAACTATTACTTTATCTAAAGTAGTTCCTAGCGCTTCTGCGGCTATTTGAGCTAAAATGGTATCACTACCTTGTCCAATATCGGTAGCACCAATCATTAAATTATAAAATCCATCATCGTTAAGTTTAATTGTTGCGGCTGCCATATCAACATAAGGTATTCCTGATCCTTGCATCGCAATTGCCATTCCAACACCTTTAACTTTTGAATTACCTAATTCTTTTCTTGGATATAATTCTTTCCAATTTGCGAGTTCTGCTCCTCTTTTTACACAGTAATCAAGTTTACAAGAGTCCATAAACATTTCAATACCTTCTGTTCCTTCACCCATAATTTTAAAAATTGGTGAAGTTTCTGTTTCTTTCATCATATTTTTTTGTCTGAATTCAACAGGATCCATATTTAATTTATGACATAAGATATCTATTGCTGATTCAAGTGCGAAATTCCCTTGAATAGCACCATAACCGCGGTATGCTCCAGCAGGTGTATGATTTGTATAAACTACATTTCCATGAAATCTTACTGAATCAACTTTGTTGTAAAGTGGGAACACTTTAGCTGCAACTACCATAAAAACAGTTAATGCATGTTCTCCATAAGCACCTGTATCAGAGGTAACCCAACAATCAATAACTTTTAAAATACCATCTTTTGTAGCACCAAGTTTAATATCTAAACGCATTGGATGTCTTGAATAACTTGATTCAAAAACTTCTTTTCTGGTATACATCATTTTAGAAGGTTTTCCTGTTTTTAAAGTAACAGTTGAAACGAACATTTCACCATGAATTGCTTGTTTCCCTCCAAATCCTCCACCTACACGAGGTTTTATAACACGTATTTTACTAAGTGGATAATCTAGTGCTTGAGATATTATTCTTCTAACATGAATCGGTGTTTGAGTAGAAGAATAAAGAACTAAACGCCCTTGATAATCAATACGTGCATTTACATTATGTGGTTCGAGCATTGCATGTGCTTGGGCTTGTGTATAAAAAGTTTCTTCAATTGTAACTTCTGATTCTTCAAGTGATTTAGTAACATCACCAACATGCATATGATATGAAGCAGCTAGATTCTTTTTAGGGTCAAATCCAATTGGAAACATATCATGAATTTCCGGTTCTGGATGAACTAAAATTTTATTTTCATAAGCAGTTTCAAAATCAAGTACTGGTTCTAAAACTTCATATTCTATATCAATAAGTTTTAAAGCTTTTTCCGCTGTTTTGACATCCACAGCCGCTACAGCTGCTGCTTCGTCGCCAATATAACGAACATATTCATCAAGTACAAATTTATCATAAGGAGAAGGTTCTGGATAACCCTGGCCTGATCTTGTGAATGGTCTTCTATCAAAATCTTTATATGTTAAAACTAATTCTACTCCGTTTAACGCTTCTGCTTTTGTAGTATCAATTTTAATTATTTTTGCATATGGATGTGGACTTCTTAATACTTTTACAATTAATGAATGCGGTTCAGCTAAATCATCTGTATAAGCTTTTTTACCCAACATTAATCCTTTTCCATCTATTGAAGGAAGTGCCTGATTTACTACTTTCATTCTTCATCCTCCAAACATAATTTAATAGCTCTATGTTGAGCTTCATATCCAGTACATCGGCATAAATTACCAACTAAATATTCTTTTATATCTTCGTTTGTTGGATGCTTTATTTCAGTTTTCATTGCGTGAACTGTTAAAGCTAAAGATGAATTACAATAACCACATTGATCTGCACCTTGATGGCCAAAATATTCACTTAATTTTTTAGCTTCGTCTTGGTGACCTTCAATAGTTGTGATTGAATGTCCTTCTGCTTTCACGCTAAGAATTGAACATGATTGAACAGCTTTCCCATCCATTAAAACAGTACAAACACCACAACTTGAATTATCACAGCCTCTTTTAATACTATAAAAATGGTCTGCTCTTAATGTATCTAAAAGATATTCATCAGGTGCAACATCATAAACTTTTTTTGTGCCATTAACTGTCATTTTAATTTTCATTATTTAGTCACCTCTTTCAATCCTCTTTTAACATACACTTTTGCTAATTCTATTCGATACTCTTTACTTGCCTTACTATTTGTTCCAAATTTTAATTCTTCAATTGCAATTTTTGATGTTTTTTGTATTACTTCTTCGGTAATTTCTTTTTGACTATTAATATATTCCATTGCTTTCACTGCAAATGCTGCAAGACTAGGTCGTGCTCCAACAACTATTTTATAGTATCCCGCTGTATTAGTAACTCCAACATTAATAACTGCAAAATCTAATCCTGTTTTTTTCATTTTATAATAATACCCTAAAACTTCTTCTTTTTTAATAATTATTTTTAAAATAATATCCTTCTCTTTTGATCTAAATTTTAAAAATTCTTCTAAAGACATCTTTCCAGCTTTATACATAACTACTTCTGTATTAACAGCTAATAATGGTGTTATAAAATCAGAAAAAGAATATTTCCCTGCGATACTGCCACCAACAGTAACTAAATTTCTTAAAGCTACTGCCATAATTCCATTAATACCTTTGTTAACAATACCACTAAAAAGATTTGAAAGTGATTCGTGTTTTTCAACTTCTCGTAAAGTAACATAAGCATCAATTTCAATATTTTTTTCATTGTCTTTAATTTTATTTAATCCAACATATTCTAAATCGATTGCTGTATTTACGATTTTCGAAGATAACCTAAGCCAAGCTCCACCACCAATAATTAAATTAGAAGGATCTTCTTGTAATTTTTCGTAAGCTTCTTCAATTGTCTTTGGTTTAAAATAATTAACTATCTCCATTATTTATCTTTCCTTTCTTAATTTCTTTTATCTTCAAATAATCATCCATTGTGTCAACATCAATTAATATACCATCATCAGTTGTATTTATATATGATACTTGATGTTTGTCTCTAAATATCTTCAAATTTGAATCAATTGGTTCATTTAAAAGAGGTTCGATGAGTTTTTTTTGGATAAAAATAGGATGCCCTTTTCGATTGTTGAAAACTGGAACTCTTATTGTACCTTTTGCATTCAACAGTTTTTCATATGTTTTATTTTGAATTAAAGGATAATCTCCCGGTGTTAAAAAAAAATCATCATTAATTTCTTTAACCCCTGTAATAACTGAACTAAACATTCCCAAATTGTAGTTAACATTCCTTTTAACTATAACATTCTTGTAACTATTTACCACATCAAAAATTTCATCATGATAATGCCCAGTTACTACAACTATCTTCGTACAATAATCCATCATAGCCTCAATTACATTACAAATAATTGGTAATTCATTATATAAAAGAAGCATTTTATTTCTCTTAACTCTACTGGAGTATCCGCCAGCCAATATTATACCTTGAGCCATTTTCCACCTCTCTTTAATTAAGCGCTTACAATACTCTATAAAAAAATAATATTATATTTCATATAATTTTAACAAATAATAAATGATATAATGTTGTTTATTTATGAATATTTATGTTATATATTATATCATATATATTGTTATTTTGCTAGATTTTGTACCAAAGAATTCTACAGGATTATTTAAGTAATTATATTGAAAATACTTAGATATTATTTAAGAATGTTTAAGAAAATAAAAAGATGGAAAAATTCCATCTTTATTACTCGCTTTTTCAATGATCAATTTCATAAGTACATTTAGCAGCTAAATTAGCAAGTTCTTTTCCATCAAGTCTAAACTTAATCCACTCATTCATTTGAATCGCGTTCATTTTTTCATAAATAGCAATTGATGGCTTATTCCATCTCAAACAGGACCACTCAAAACGAACACATTTTTTAACTTGAGCAGTTTTAGCTAAATAAGCTAAAACTTCTTTTCCATACCCTTTTCCTCTCATCCCATTTTCAATAAAAAGATCTTCTAAATATAGAACTGATTTTCCAAGAAAAGTAGAAAATGAATAAAAATATACAGCAAATCCAATTACTTTATTTTCTACTTCCATGAATAAAACTCTTGCGTATCCTTTATCAAAAATATTAACTTGAATATCTTCTTCGGTCAATGTAACAAGTTTTGACATTTTTTCATATTTAGCAAATGCTTTAACAAATTTTAAAATTTCTGCGGATTCTTCTCTTCTAGCAAGCCTAATTTTTAATTCTTCACTCACAATTTTTCACTCCTCCTCATATTATAAAATTCCTTATATTAACTAATCTTTTTATTGTCAACTTCCAATTCATCTTTATTTTATCATATTTTTTTAATTTTTTATATTGAAAAAACAAGAAAATATATTATTGTAAAAAATATCTTTCCAATTAATAATAGTATGTTATAATATTATTGTTTGAAAACGTTTTTATAATATATATATATAAGGAGATTTGCTATGTTTAAAAACATTAATGAAATGATTGAGTATTGTAAAAGTAATAACGTTGAAATTATAGACTTTAAAGTTGTTGATTTAAAGGGAAGATGGCATCGCCTTTCTATTACAACTCCAAAGCTCTCAGTTGATATTATGGAGAAAGGTATCGGATTTGATGGTTCTAGTTATGGTTTTCTTACTATCGAAAAATCTGATATGGTAATGATTCCCGACGTTACTACATGTTATTTAGATTTTCATAAAATTCATAAAACAATAGTGGTAATCGCAAATATTTTTGTGATTGATGGCAACAAATTATCAAGATTTGACGATGATCCACGTTATATCGCAGAAAAAACTGAAAACTTTATGATTCAAGAAAAAATTGCTGATACATGTTTGCTTGGACCAGAATTCGAGTTTTTCGTATTAGATCACGCTTCATTTAGAAATACAAATCATCATATGGAAGTAAAGCTTGATTCTGAACAAGCTAATTGGAATATGGGCGATGATTCTAAACAAAATATTGGATTTAAGGTTCCTCATCATGGTGGTTATCATTTAGATTCTCCATTTGATACAAGTTACGAGTTTCGTACTGATGCAGCTTTAGAAGCTGAAAAAATAGGTATTCCAATAAAATATCATCACAGTGAGAATGGCGGACCTGGTCAAGTTGAAATCGAAGTAAATTTTGCTGGTATAAAAGAAATGGCCGATCGAACAATGAAACTTAAGAATCTTTTAAATTTAACAGCTGTTAAATTACGTAAAACAGTAACTTTTATGCCCAAACCTTTCGTTGATGAAGCAGGAAGTGGAATGCATGTTCATATCCAATTGAAAAAAAACGGAAAATATATTATGTATGACAAAAATGGATATGCTGGATTATCTAAATTAGCACTTTACGCAATCGGTGGTATCTTAACTCATGCGGAAGCTTTAGTTGCAATTACTAATCCTTCTACTAATTCATATAAAAGATTAACCCCTGGTTATGAAGCTCCTGTAACAATCGGCTATGCAGTTGCAAATAGAAGCTCTGGAATAAGAATTCCTGGTTATGCAATTTCACCAGACGAAAAACGATTTGAACTTAGAAGTCCTGATGCTACATGTAATCCATATTTAGCATATTCAGCAATTATGATGGCTGCGTTTGATGGAATCATTAATGAAATAGACCCGAGCGAAAAAGGTTTTGGGCCATATGACGTTAACCTTTATAATCTTTCCATTGAAGAACAAAAACATATTAAAAGTTTACCTTGTAATTTGCTCGAAGCAGCTAAAGCACTTGAAAAAGATCATGATTTCTTACTAAAAAATAATGTATTCTCTCCAAACATGATTAAAAATCATATTGAAAGAATAAAAAAAGATCACTATTTAGTAAGTAAAATGCCACATCCGATTGAATTTGAAATGTACTATAATTCATAATATTTTCTTTAAAACATTTACAGTATTAAAATTTGTAAAACATATCAAAAAAGGCAGATTTCTAATCCGCCTTTTTTTGTTAGACTAATTTATTTTAAAACAGTCTATATTATTTTTTTATCTGTAATAAATATCTATTCTTCATATTGAAGTTGTTTGTATGCTTTTTTTCGATCTTTTTCATCCAATATTTTTTTTCGAATTCTAATCGCATCGGGGGTAATCTCTACTAATTCATCATCAGCAATAAATTCTAGTGCTTCTTCTAAAGTAAATCTACGAGGATCAAGCAATTTCACTGCTTCATCTGTTCCACTAGCTCGAACATTTGTCAGTTGTTTATTTTTACATGGATTAACTACTAAATCGTTTTTTCTGGAATTTAACCCTACTATCATTCCAGCGTACACTTCTACCGCAGGCTCCACAAACATTTTTCCTCTTTCACTTAAATGAAATAATGAATATGCCATTGTTTTACCTTTTTCTTTTGCAATAAACACTCCGTTACGATGATTAATTATATCTCCTGAAAACGGGTAATAATCATCAAACGATTTATCTAATGTTCCCTTTCCTTTTGTTGAGTTAATAAATTCACTTCTGTATCCTATCAATCCTCTTGAAGGTACTAAATATTCGATTATAGTATAACCATTTTCACTATTCATATATTGCATTTTACCTTGTCGTAGATTAATTTGCGAAATTATTGTTCCAGCAAATTGATCAGGTAAAGAAATATTGACCTTTTCAAATGGTTCATATTTAACTCCGTTTATTTGTCGATATAAAACTTCCGGCTTCGAAACACTTAGTTCAAATCCTTCTCTCCTCATTTTCTCGAGTAAAATTGATAAATGAAGTTCTCCTCGCCCGTTTACTTTATATCCATCTATCCCATCTAACTCTGTAATTTCAAGTCCAATATTTGTCTCTAATTCTTTTTTTAATCTAGCTCTTATTTGTCTTGTAGTAACTAATTTACCGCTTCGTCCAACAAATGGTGACGAGTTAACTAGAAAATTCATAGATAAAGTCGGTTTTTCTATATCAATCATTTTCATAGGATCAATGTGATCAACTGCACATACTGTTTCACCAATTGATATCGTAGGCATACCTGTAAATGTAACTATATCCCCTGAATAAGCTTCTTGTTTTTCAACCCTTGAAAGACCTTCATTAACAAACAATTGTGATATTTTAGTATTTATAACTGTTCCGTTTCTTTTGCTTACTGACACTAACATACCTTTTTTTATAGTTCCTCTTGTAACTCTCCCCGTTCCTAATCTTCCTAAATAATCATCATATCCAAGTGTTGATACCTGAAGTTGAAGCGGTTCGTTTCTAGTGTCAGGGTATGGTTTAACATGTTTAAGTAGTAGTTTAAACAACGGTTCTAAATCAACTCTCTCATCATCCATTTCATTAAGAGCGATACCCTGTTTTGCAATTCCATAAAGAATTGGAAAATCAAGTTGTTCATCAGTTGCTCCTAATTCACCAAATAAATCAAAACTCATATTAACTACTTCTTCTGCTCGCTCATCTTTCTTATCAATTTTATTTATAAAAAGGATAGGATTTAATCCTTGTTCTAATGATTTCTGTAAAACCACTCTAGTTTGAGGCATCGGACCTTCACTTGAATCAACTAATAATATAACTGTATCAACTGTTTTAATAATACGCTCTACTTCACTAGAAAAATCAGCATGTCCTGGAGTATCTACTATGTTAATTTTAGTTCCATTATGTTCAATAGCACAATTTTTAGAATATATTGTTATTCCTCTTTCGCGCTCTAAATCATTACTATCCATAACTTGTTCAATGATTACTTCATTTTCATGAAATACACCGCTTTGATTTAATAATGCATCAACTAACGTAGATTTTCCTGCATCTACGTGTGCTATTACAGCAACATTTATAATATTTTGTTTCTTCATTTTGACTCCTCCACTGCTTTAACTATCTGTTTTTTGATAATTTTATACTCTTTATTGTTAGCAAGAACTATTAGTAATAATTTATTATATATCTAAGATAAAAAAGCATCCTACTTACTATACCACAGTTTTAGAAGAATACTAAGTATATTTGCATATACTTGTATATTTAGAAGTATTCATAATTCTTATGTTATAATAAATTATTTTCTCATTTTAAAATAAATTATTAAAATATACATTTTCTTTTCAAGAAAAAAATGGTATTATATATTGTTAAATTCAATTATCTAAAAGAGGTGTAAAGATGAAAAAAATATTTTCTATATTACTGTTAATAATTATGAGTTTCACTATTACTTCATGTAGTTCTCCAACTAAGAATGAAGATGTTGATTGTGAATTATATCCAACACATGTTGATTGTTTAGTAGATACCGAACCAAAATTAAATTGTGAAACAGATCCTGACAATGAATTATGTGACATTAACAATCATGAGGATTTTTTAGATATATATTATCTTAATGATTTACATGGTGCAATTTTACCTGATAGCGATCAATTAGGACTGTCTTATATTGCTAATTTTTTAATAACAAAAAAAGAAGCTAATCCAAATAATGTTGTTATTCTAGCAGGTGGAGATATGTTACAAGGAACTGCGTTATCAAATTATTATGATGGATATTCAACAATAAGTATGATGAATAATATGTATTTCGATTCATTCACACTGGGTAATCACGAATTTGATTGGGGCCTTAATACTGTTACTGCTTACTTTGATGGGGATGACACAAATGGTGAAGCAAATTTTCCATTACTTGGAGCTAATGTGTTTTATGAAGGTACATCTGATATTCCTAACGGGATTGAACCATATACAATAATTGAACGTGCTGGTTTAAAAATAGGGATAATTGGTACAATGGGATACGGTCTTGAAAGTTCCATTGCAACTAGTAAAATTACTGGCTATGAATTTGTAGAGCCAGT
Organism: uncultured Candidatus Izemoplasmatales bacterium; assembly: GCA_964634385.1. Lineage (GTDB taxonomy): Bacteria > Bacillota_I > Bacilli_A > Izemoplasmatales > Izemoplasmataceae > JAFGXW01. The sequence goes on from CAZWIZ010000008.1 coordinate 29,303, forward strand.
TAATATTATTAAATCGTATTCTTATTATTTGCGAACAACGGAAAAAGTTGACTTAGTATTTGTTGTAAGTCATGATTCTGGAAATATTAACGAAGATGTAGCAGAATTGTCTGGTGATTACCGTGTTGATGCAATTTTTAATGCTCATTCACATAGAAATTATGCTCAAACAAATCTCGGGATACCAGTAATTCAATCTGGTGCAAATGGTGAATTTGTCGGTCATATACGATTCTTATTTAATGAAGATGGAGAATTATCAGCTTATTCAGCTGAAAATTTGGATTTTTACGATTCCGATTTATTTCAGACTCAAAACACGACTGTTCAAACATTAATAGATACTTATCAATTAGAAACTGATGAATTGTTTAATGATCCTCTCATTACTGCTGGTGAAGATTTATCTCAAAGTGATCTTACATATTGGATAGCTAGACTTATGAGAATAACAACAGGAAGTGATATTGCTTTTCACAATATTGGTGGTACACGGACTGATATTGAAAATGGAGATGTAATAAATTTAGGAGTGTTATACCAAATTTGGCCATTCGATAATGTTGTTAAAACTACTTATTTAACAGGAAGACAAATCAACTTATTTAAATCATCCGGTGATGGAAGATATTATGATACCGATGTTACTGTTTTTCTAGACGATGTTTATTACAAAGTAGCTACAAATGATTATGTTTTTGACAAAGAATATTATCCATTTATAGATGGAGAATATTCTGAAAATACCGGTTTACTATTGAGAGATATCGCTGTAAATGAACTTTTATTACAAAATATTTTATATTCTTCATTTTTGGAAAGTAATTCAATTTTATCTGTATCAGTATACCCTGATGAAGAAAATCCATATACTAGTCCAAATAATTAATAATGAAATCACACTTATTGATATATTTAAAAGAAGCATTACTTTAAAAGTTTAAAACATAATACATTTTCATTCATAGAGAATATTATTCTGATAGATTTACTTGAATTACATACCTTACTCAACAGATATATTCTCTTTTTGTTTTGAAATTTGAAAGTTATTTCAAATTTTCAATAATTAAATTATAGAGAGATGAATATTAATTATCATTATTTCAAAATCATCTTATAACAAAGTATTTATAATTAATATATATAATAAATTCCTAATGTATACTTTCATTTTACGTGTTATAATAGTTATGTAAAAACACCTAAATTATTATGATTTCATACGTTTTTCAATTTTACAATTTAAATTATAGTGTTATTAATTTTCAAATAGAAAGGACTCCTCTTATGATTGATAGAAATACCAAATTTATTAATAGATTTATAATAGTCTTATCAGTAATTATATTTATAGAGGTTTTAAATTTTATAGTAAATCTTTACGTAAGTATTAATGATATAGATGGATATACTGTTGTAGATATAATATCTATTATCAAATTCATTGGGCTTGTAACGTTATTTATTTCCCTGCTTTGGTGGAAAAAAGATAAAACAAATAATTTGTTGAAATATCAAGTTGTTGTTCATACAAAATACGTTTTTGTAATTTCTATTTTTTATTACCTAACTCTTTATTTGTATAAATATTCAATCATCTTAAATGTATTAGATATTTTGAAAAACAAAATGATTGAAGGCAATCCTGCACTTTTATTAAGTTTTGCAAAATACTCCTATACTACATTAAATTATGTACAAGGTGTATATCAAAATTTCAATTCAGAAGCAATCCTTACGATTGAATTACTATTTATATTATGGAACTTACGTAACTTTTTAACTTTAAAAACAGTGAAAGAAGAAACTGTAAAATACGATTCGTTTCTATACACTAATTACTTAAAATATTTTTCATTAGCTTTAATTTTATTCTCATTTTTATCTATTAATTTATTTGAGTATGTATTTGATTTAATAAACGCAATAATGTTTTTAGTGTCTTTCTTTCTGTTTAGCATCCAACTACCACTTTATCATTTCTTACGTCGTTTAAGTAATTTAGAGAATGATAAAATAACCAAAAATGAGTTTATGTCATTACACAAACTATCGTTATTCCTAAGTTTAATTTCCATGATAGGATTTATTATTTATTTTGGAATTCTTATTTATGCTCTTAGTAACGGAATTAATTCTTATCGATTAGTATCAACCTTTATCTCAATAATACTTTCATTTATTATCTTTAAACGAATACTGTATACTATGAAATTAACAAATAAGTAAAATATTAATGGTAAAAAGAACAATAACTTTAAGAGTAGTTATTGTTCTTTTTATTTTGCGTATATACGATTAATATCACAATTATTTTAGTTAAAAGTAAAAAAGATTGTGAAAATTTCACAATCTTTTAAATCATTTTCTTAATTTCTTCAATATGATAATTATAATACAAACTAGGGCTATACGTGTCTGAATAAAGTAATACAGCTTGATTAGACTCATAATGTAATCCTATGTTAATTGTAGAAATAATACCTGTTTGTGATCTTATAAATACTATTTCTTTGATACGTTGTTTTGTTTTATGATCAAGTGCATCTATAACCTTAATTTGTGTAATCAACAACTTTTCGACTTTCTTCTTTTCTTTTCTTAATAAATCTTGTATCTTTTGAATTTGTTCATCAATGACTTCTAAATAAAATTCTTTTTCTGAAGCATCAATATATACAACAATTTCTAATATATATCCTCTAAGCATTTTTTTAATATGATCTTTTTTAGCTCTATAATACAAAAAATAATTGCTTTGTTTAGAAAACATAATATAGTTATTACTTACTAAATAAGTATGTAAAAATTCTTTTGTTTTTATTCTCTTAATAGGCAATGGATCTCCAGCGTTTTTCCTTATCTTAATTAAATATGATGTATTAGTAACCGAATCTAACCTTGCTCGGAAAATTGAAGTTACAAATAGCGTAACTAATAATAACATAAATGTTACTGCATAAAGGACATTAGAGTTTGGGAAATGTAGATAACTATACCAAATAATAGATACCACTACTGCAAGGTATATAACAAATAAGGTAATTGTTAACAAGAATCTTCTGTTAATCATTTTAATATCTTTCATTAGACCACCTTACTAGCTAGAAAAATCGCAACTGCTAAAATGATAATAGCTATAATTAAAATTTCAAGATAAATACTTGTCTTATATTTTACAGATTTTTCAGTTTTATACTCAAGAAATGTAGGATATTGACTTCTGAATTCTTTACGATACAAAGCTTGTAATGAATATCTAATACCATGAAAAATTTCATAAGACCCCGATAATACAACAACTGAAGATAAAAACATAATTATACCAAAAACAAACATACAATTTGAAATACTTTCGTAAGTAAAATTAAATCCATACACTGATAAATGTAATCCTAAAGATGACACTAAAGCTACTAATAAAATTAGTACGATTCGAAATTTACTCATTATTTATCTAATTGTGATTTGTATCTATTTAATTCTTCTGTGTTACATAAAACTAAATGATTAGGTTCAACTTCTTGTAAAGTTGGTCCTTCTTTAGAGTAATCATGTTCTTTAGATGGATTATATCTTTTTAACTCGCCACGTAATTTTTCATAAGCTGGATCTGGTAGTGGAATAGAAGACATTAATGATAATGTATATGGATGAAAAGGATTATTAAATATCTTATCTTTATCTCCAATTTCTACAATTTTACCAAAATACATAACTGCAACACGATCACTAAAATATTTTACTACCGATAAATCATGAGCAATAAATAGAATCGTGATGCCTTTTTCTTCTCGTAGATCATTTAATAAGTTTATTACTTGTGCACGTATAGAAACATCTAAAGCCGAAATAGGTTCATCAGCAATAATAAACGATGGCTCAACAACAAGTGTTCTAGCAATCCCAATTCGTTGACGTTGTCCACCACTAAATTCATGAGGATAACGTCCAGCATGTTCAGGTACTAATCCAACAGTTTTTAATGCATCCTTAACAGTTTTATCTATTATTGCTTCATTTTTAACTCCATTAATACGTAATCCTTCAGCTATTATTTCTTTTACAGTCATACGTGGATTTAATGACGCAATTGGATCTTGAAAAATCATTTGCATTTTACGCATAAGCAATCTATTTCTATTAACTAAATTATATTTGTATCTTGAAATATCTTGCTTTTTACGCAATCCATTTAGTTTTATTTCTTTTTTTAATGAACTTAATTCTTTTTTAGCAGCAGATAATTCTTCTTTTGGCATATTTTTAGAGATTGAACTACTAAGTTGATTAATTTTCTTTTGAATTTCTTTATTCAAATCCAAGTACATATTAGAAATTTCAATATATTCTTTTGAATTTTCATTAAATTTTTGACTTTCCTTTTTAGAAGCAGGATCAACATAATGTTCGAATTTACGATCCCTTTTTTCTTGTTTTAGAATATTAAGAGCATCTAATTTAGCTTCTTCATATTCTTCATTAGCCTGACTAACACTTTCAGAATATTCTTGACTAGTAATATTTTCTGTTTTTAATTCTTCTTGTAAAGATGTAAGTTTAGCTATTTTAATTTCTTTTAATTCTTTTTTTGTAGCTTTGTAAGTAGCTTTAGCTCTTTTAACATCACTAATAATACGTGTTCCGTGGAAGTATACTTCTCCACCTGTTGATGGAAGCAATTTAATAATAGTACGTCCAGTAGTGGTTTTACCACAACCAGATTCACCTACTAATGAAAAAACTTCACCTTTGTAAATAGTAAACGATATATCATCAACAGCTTTAACTATGATTTTATTTTTTCCAGAACCATGTTTAAAATATTGTTTTAAATTACTAACTTTTAAAATTTCTTCTCTATTATTCAACTTGATCACCTGCATTCGTTTTAACTTTGCCATTTTTCAGAGCTTTTTTTACATCTCTATTTGCTTGTTCCTTGTAGCGATTAATACGTTCATTTATAATTTTAGGCATTTCAATTTTAGGTGCATCAGGATGAAGCAACCAAGTAGCTGCATAGTGTGTATCACTAATTTTGAAAAATGGTGGCTCTTCAATAAAATCTATTTTTAAGGCATGTTTATTTCTCGCAGCAAAAGCATCTCCTTTTGGAGGGAATAACATATCCGGTGGAGTTCCAGGAATTGATAGTAATTTATCAGTTGTATCTAAATCTGGAACACTTGACAATAATGCCCAAGTATATGGATGTTGTGGACGATAGAAAATATCAGCAGATTCACCATATTCAACAATTTTACCAGCATACATAACTGCGACACGACTAGCCATATTAGCAACTACCCCAAGGTCATGTGTTATAAAAATAACAGATAAATCACGTTCTTCTTTAATTTGTTTTATCAAATTTAAAATTTGTCCTTGAATTGTCACATCTAACGCTGTTGTCGGTTCATCACATATTAATAATTCAGGATTAGCAGTAAGTGCTATTGCAATTACAATACGTTGTCTCATACCACCAGAAAATTGGAAAGGGAATTGGTTGAAACGTTTTTCTGGTTGATCGATACCGACTTCGTTCATAATTGAAATTGCTTTTTCAAACGCTTCTTTTTTTGTAACTTTTAATTGTCTTTTAAATGCTTCTTTATTTTGCGATATTTGTTCTAAATCACTTTTGATTTGTTTTTTAATTTGATCTTTTTCAAGCTCCGATTTAGCTTTTTTCAATTCACTTCTATGTTGTTTTAATTGTGATAATAATTCTCTAAATTTTTCTTTTTGATCAACTTTAATTTGTTTTTTTTCAGCTTTAATTTGTGCTTTAGCTGCCTTTTTCTTAGCTAAATATTCAGTTTTCAACTCTGGTACATCTTTTTTCAATTCTTTTATTAGTGTATGTTTTTCATGTTTATATTCACTAATTTTACTATGTTTTTCTTCTTTTGATAAGCTATCATCTGACATAATTTCATTAACTCTATATTTAATTTTATCATGAGTTAATTTTATTAATGTTAGTTTATTTAGATAATCATGATATTCAGTATGATACAAATCATGATATCTCGTTTTGAAATGATCTCCATTAACTAGCATTGCTTCAGTAATTTGTTTACCAATTTTCATAATAGGATTTAAACTTGATAGTGGATCTTGGAAAATCATTCCAATCTTATTACCACGAATTTTATGGAAGTTTTCTTCAGATAGTTTTGTTAAATCTTGATTTCGGTATAATATTTCTCCTTTATCAATTACTCCATTACCAGCAAGTATACCCATAATAGCGCGAGTTGTAACAGATTTACCACTTCCAGATTCACCAACAATAGCCAATGTTTCACCTTTGTAAAGATCAAATGAAACTCCTCTTACTGCTCGTACTAACCCGTTAGGTGTCTTAAATGAAACAGTTAAATCATTAACTTCTAATACTTTTTCTCTATTCATTATTCGCTACCTCGCAATTGTGGATTCAGTGCGTCACGTAATGCATTACCAAACATATTAAATGTAATCATTAAGATTGATACAATAATAGTTGGATAAATAATTAACCACAAGTTTCCTGCAAAAATTTGTTGTTGTCCATCATTTAGAATAACTCCAATTGAAGTACCTGTTAAAGTAACTGGACCAATTGTTAATGATTGTCCATTCCCAATACCAAATCCTAAATATGATAAGTTAACTTCTAAGAAGATAACTGATGGTATACTTAAGATTACTCTAGTAACAATAGTACCAAGAGTATTTGGTAAAATGTGTTTAAAGATAATACGACGATCGGATGCTCCTAACGTACGTGCAGCTAAAACATATTCTCGTCCTTTATAACGGTAAAACTGGAGTCGTGTAACCTTAGCTACCCCTATCCATCCGTCATAGACCATGAAGATAAAGAGCGCGAGGAATCCAGGGCCAATTAAAACGGTTATAATCCCAATCATTGTTATTTGTGGGAAGCTTCCCCAAATATCAGTAAATCTTTCCATTAAAATATCTACTTGCCCGCCATAATAAGCACTAAATGCTCCCCATATAACTCCAATAATAATATTAGAAATAGAAGCCATAACACCTAAAAGTAATGATGTTCTTAAACCTAACCAGATTAATGTAAATAAATCTTTACCAAATACATCAGTACCGAATAAAAAATATGGTTCCGATTCAAATCCGATAGCGTAAGTACCATTCATCATTACATGATAATTACTATACACTGTACCAGCAATAGTAATAGAATCAACACTTGTTACAGCATGAAGTGGATATCCTTCTCCAAATGTCCATGCTTCATCGTCATCTGGATTTAATGTAATTGTATCTTCCATTTTTGGATTATCTAAAAGAATTTGGTTATATTCTTCTGCCCCAATAATTTTAGGAGCATCAGCGAATAAAGCAGCGTAAACATCATATGTGAACGACGCAACAGTCATTGCTGCATCTTTACGCAAATAACGTCCATTTTCTATTGCATTATTAATAACTATTAAAGAAAATGCTGATAAATCATATCCTGAAAATACTATATTGTTTTCAGGATTAGGATATTCAACAGTAATAGAATTTAAAGAAACAAATTCACTACCCTCAAGACTAGGTGTTGGTATTTCATATTTCAACACAATTTTACCAATATCTCCAGCATTTAACTCATTTAATAAATTAATATTATGAACACCAATACTTGAAAATGTACCAAGTAAAGTGAATTCATCCCACGAACTAGGATCAGGTATTGATGAATCAATGAAATAAATCTTAACATCTCCAGAAAGATCCATATCATTAATATCAATTTCTAAATTTGTTCCATCAACAATAGTGATAAACTCGTTTGATTGAATTGCATATGCAGTTTTATCAAAATTAATATATAAATCGTTCGTACCACCAATATACAGCGGACTTCTCTCTGATCCAATTATCTCTTTATTAGTTAATGTTTCTAAATCAATATATTTTACATCAAAGCCAAGTGTCGGGTATCCAAGACCAGTTTCAGGATCTATAGTATCGATATCTATAGGTTGATTGTCAAACTCTTTAGTTCCATCGAATATTCCAAAGTTCGATAGAAAAGGAACTTTCGGTGGTAATGTAGTTAATGAAGAATTTGTTTGCGTATATAAATTTTTCGGAGTAATCATTGGTACAGTAATCGATAAGATTACCATTATTAATAAAATTATTGATGCGATAACATTATATTTGTTTTTTGTGAAACGCATCATCGCATCTTGAAAATACGAAAGTTGTTTTGTTTGTAACGGTTTGTCAAGAAGTCTTTCATTATCTTGAACTAGTGAGAAATAATCTTTAGGAAATTGTTTGTTATCCATTATTTTCTCGCCCCCATTCTAATTTGTGGATCGACAATACCATATGATAAATCGACAATTAAAACTGTTACTAATGATATAGAACCATAAAAGGCACTAGAAGACATAATAACATTGTAGTCATAATTACCAAACGCTAAAGCCTGTAATGTAACTCTACCAACTCCAGGAATTGCATAAACACTTTCCATAATAAACGATCCACTTAGCAATCCAGCAAATGAACCAATAATTATTGGAACCATTGGTACTATCGAGTTACGAATAGCATGTCGCAGTACAGCTTGTGTATGACTTAATCCTTTTGTTTTAGCTAGTAAAACAAATTCAGAAGTTAATACTTCAGATAATTCTGCACGTAACATTCTTGTAAATCCAGCAATAGCTGGTAATCCTCCAGCTACAACAGGAATAATAAATCCTTTAGCAATATTTTTCCAATCCTCAATTCCAACAAGAGGGAATAAGGATGGTAGGAATCCATCCATCTTATAACTGAAAATAATAATTAGGAGTAATATAAACACTAGACTAGGCAAAGATAAAAAAACCATTATGATAATTTGGGCTATATTATCAATAAATGTGTCCTTTTTAAGTGCTGTTATTATTCCAAATGCGAATCCAAACGGTAGATAAAAAGCCAATGTTGCTAAATTAAGATATAGCGTTAATGGCATTCGCGCAGTAATAATGCTAAAAGCAGGAACATTAACGTGAATTTTAGTAGAAGTTCCCCAATTCCATTCTGTTAAAACGTTGTTCAACCAACTAAAATATTGTTCTGATATTGGAACTCTATAAAAAACTTTAATAATATTCCCATCTCGTACAGGGCTAACAATAAAAACCGTTTTATTAATCTCAGGATTATTGTTACGAATATCATTAATTATTACCATGTCATCTGGATTAGTTATATCATAGTATTCCGACGTGTAAAACCCATCCGATACTTGTTTTTCAAGCCATGTATCTTTTTCGTCGTTTTTTGTTGGCGGATATTCAGGTGCTAATTTCAACAAAACAAAAGTGATTGTTAATGTTGTAAACAGGATAATAAAAATCCAAATTATCCGTTGAATAATATACTTCGTCATTTAATCTCTTCCTCACTATTTGAAATTTATACTAACACAACAATTATATCAAACTTTATTATGAAAAACAATTTATTTTTATATAAAAATAAGGGGGATCATAGACTATTTTTTCAATAGTATTATGATCCCCTTATTAGTTAATTTTTAATTAGTTTTTAAAGTTTTTCTTAGTTATTATAACCAAGCCCAACCAATGAAGTAGTCACCAATGTGTAATACAACATAAGCATCACTCCATCCATTCCAATCAACAGCATAAACTTCAGTATAGTCTGCAGGAGAACCTTGATCTGCAGCAACGTCAGCTAATGTTAAATATGAAGGGAATGTCGCTGCGATATAAGCATTTGCAGCAATTTCTGCATCAGTTAATGGTCCAGTTGAACCAACATAATAATCTGCATATCCTGAATGATCCTTAATTGCATCTTCAGCTGAAGTAAATAATGCAGCTTGATCATATAATTTGTATTCTGCACCTTCTACAGAAATTACATATAATACGCTCTTACCACTTTCAGTAACAACAATCTTAGCAATTAAATCATCAAATGCTTCGTCTTCAGCGATATTAGCTAGTGTATCTCCTAAAACATATTCAGAAAGAGCACTACCGTCAGATGAACTATCTAATACTTCACCATTCATATCTAAGTAAGCAACAATTAAACTATCAGCATCTGTCCATGCAACTTGTTCTTCTCCATCTAGGATATATACATTTCCATTAATAGCAGCTACTAATGCATTGTATCCCCAAATTTCAGAAACTTCTACACCATCTAAATTAGTATAAGTAACAGCAATGTTTGGTGTTGTAGTATCAATACCCCAGTTTAGAGTAAATCCACCTTTATTGTCGTCATTAAATACGTCTAAGAAACTAGGAGCGTCTAATAATGATCCACTAATTCCACCAATTCCAAGGTCCATATCAGCAATCATCATATGATCGTAATAGTTACCAGGGAAGTCAACATCATTTACATTAATAATAATTTTAACAAAGTTAACATCATCAACTAATAAAGCTTCATATTGTTCTTTTAAATTAGCAACCATTGCTTGTGCACCAGTGTTACCACTAGAAGCCCAATACAATTCTAAAGTAATTTCAGTATATTCATCAGCTGTACCAGCAGTGTAATATCCATCAGCAATTCCTTCAGCTACTGCTTGTTTGAATAAAGCAACAGAAGCATCTGGGAAGTAACCATAAGAGTCAGCACCAAAAGCATCTAATACTGCAGCACCAGCTTCAGTACCACGAACAGACATTCCTGATTCACCATCTAAGAAATATGTTGAAGCAAATAAAGTGTAAGCTGGTAAATAAGTTTTAACTACATTAACTGCAGCTTCATATCTATCAAATCCATAATATAATGCTTGTTTCATTTCAGTGTATTGAAGGATAGGTTCTGGAACCCAAGTTTCACTTAATCCGAATCCTGGATATTGTTCAATGTAAGCATCACGAACTTCTTCAGTACCGAATCCATTAATCATTAATCTCCAAGTAGTTGCATCTGGAGAAACTTTGACACGAGGGTCACCAGCGTAATCTACAACTTGAGATGCTGGTACACCAGCACTGTCTAAACGACCAGCTAAGAATTCAGCAAAAATTTGATCTGAACCATCAATGAAACGATATTGATAAGCTGTATAATGATACATTTCTGCATCTGGATGATTAGGATTTTTAACGAATGTTAATAATTGACCTGAAGTGTAAGTATCAAATACATAAACACCACTTGAAGCAACTGAGTCAGGACCAAGTCCGTATAAAGATTCATCACCGAAAGATTCAAGTAATTCTTGATTAACTGGACTTAATGAAGCACCAGCAAACATATATTTAATATCGAATGCACTCTTATCTGTAGTGAATTCTAATTCTAATACATTAGTTTCACCTGGAGCCATACGTAAACCAACTTCTGAAAAGTCAGTAACGCTACCATCTAAATATTCAGCAGCATTTTTAATACCACTAGAAATGAAGTCTCCTCCACCAGATCTAGCTCTAAACCAACTTTCATCAAGAGCATGTTGCCATGTCCATAAGTAGTCACTAGCATCTAGTTTTTCAAATCCATCAGCAAATCCTGAAGTATCGATTGAGTCTTTGAATGTCCATACTAAATCGTCTCTCATAGGAATTTGCCAAACTTTTGCATATGTTTTACCATTTACAACTTCTGGATTAACAGGGATAGGTTGATCTGAAGCTAAACTAGGATCAATTTGATATCCAGTTTTAGAAGCATCAAAGTGGAATTCATATAATCCACCAGTAAATCTACCAATAAAATCAGAAGAGTTACTGTCATCAGAAATCCAAGGATTTAAGTTTGTAGGATCAGTATTAAAAGATCCTCTCCAAGTATATTCTCCTGCGTTACCATATGTATCACCATACATTAATACAGTTGAATCATCTTGAGTAAATTGTGAGAAGTCAGTACCAAAACCTAATACTCCATTAAATTCTGGACTGTATAATTGTACTCTTGAATCAAACATAATACGTGAAGCACGTGTGTAAAGTGGAACACCTGCGATAACGTTATCAAGTAAATATGTTTCAAGTGCAGCAAATAATATTCCTTTTGAGTCTACAGGTAATTTTGATAAATCTACACCACTTAAATAATTTGCAAGTGGTAAAGCCACATTAACTGTTATAGTCATTGAAGCAGTATTATCGTCACTATCTGTTACTTCTAATTCAACAGTATATACACCAGCTGTTAAAGTATCAACATTATTTGATACAACAACGATGCTACTTGTTAAATCTCCATCCTCTGCATCTGCAGCAGTAACGCCAGCAAGAGGGTCAAAAACAGTACCAGAAACATAAGATACAGAAGTTTCTCCAGTTATAGTTGGATTAGTATCAGGTACGTCTACTACTTCTTCAGGTTTACAAGCTGAAAGCATAAAAACTGTTAACAACAATGTAAACATAAGAGCAATTCTTTTAATCATTTATATCTCTCCTTTTCTTTTTTATATTTAAATTATACCAAATGCTATACAAAAATACACTACTTTTTTGCTTTTTTTTTGCGTGAAAGCGCTATTTAGTACAACTTATTAAAGATTTCCTAACATAATTCCTAAAGATTTTGTATTATTACTTGTACTTAATGGTTATTATAAATACTATTTCTTACTCTGGTGAAATAATATCTAATAACGTATCAACATCATATATTAAATCAATATCAATTGGATAATCAGGTTCGATTCCAAACTCTGTATTATGAAAAACATAAGGATCTTCATCAGTACCTGCACCTGTACGGTAAGCCCCAATATTATTACTACTCATTGTAAATGCTGTTCCGTTTGGTAATAATACCGGCGTAATCGAGCAAGCTCCTCCACCAGATGTTACTCCAATAATTGGTCCTAAATTATTTTCCATGAAAATGGTTGCCATTTCATTTGCTGCACTAAATGTAACTGGTGTAATAAGTAAAGACCAATTTAAATTAGCATATGAATCAATACCTTCATCAATCACTACATAATAACTCGAATTACCATTTGTATCACCATCAATTGAACTAACTCTAAATGGTTGATCTGTAATAAATCCAACAATACGGTAAAGTGCTCCAATATTTCCACCTGTATTCCAAGACAAATCTAAAATAATATTTTCAAGGTTTGGTGATTCAATCATAATTTGATCCATCATCATTTCAACGTAAACTGCACTATCAGAATTAACAGTTTCTTCAACATTAACGATTAATGGCCAATTTGATTCAAAATCAACAGGAATAGAATTAACAACACCTACATAAAATAATTGATAATCTTCATCATATGTAATTTGAACCATATAATCAATTGTAGGATTATCTATATCTTCAGTTGCAACTGTTATAGAATAATACCCATTACCTTTTTCATCATCTGTTGTATCTTCTAAAATAAAATCATATCCTAGAGCTAACAAAGCATCCTTATAAGTATCTACATAAGCTTGTGATACTCCTTTAATAAGAACTTCTAATATATTTTCTTTATCTGTTGAATTATTATAATAGAAGAATTTATCTCCTTCACTAATAACTGGCAAAATATTACTTGCATCTTCAACATCTAAAATACCTTCAGGAAATGAAATATCAAATGTAGATGTTTCATCAATATCTGCTGTATAGAAATCATCTAAGATTAAAACTGCCGATGCATCATCTAAGAACCAGTAATACGGTCTATTTGGCGATGATGATGCCCAACCACCATTTTCTCCTGTTCCCCACTTAGCTTCAATAACATCATCAACTGCAAACAATCCATCATAATACCAACCAACAAATCGTGGACCGTAATATGATAAGTTATTAGTCTCAGGTCCATCAAAACGAATTGAATTAAAATATGAATGATATCCATAACTAGTATGTGGTTCATCAATTTGTTTTAATAATAAATCACGAATTGCATAATCAAAGTCTTCTGGATCTGTGACTAACAGACTATCCTTTTGATCATATAGAAGATTATAATAAGTATCAACTTCCATAATATCTTGTAATCCATATAAGTTGTCTAGATCAAATGCTAACATATTAAATGTATGAATTAATAAATCTACAGGAATATCTTCTCCGCTCATAGAACTACTTCTAACAGTGCGAAGTTCTCTACTACCATCTTCAGGTAATGAATAAATACCAAATAATCCATCAGTATTATAATAAACGTTGTAATAACTCAATCCAGCTAGAAGTTGATTAGCTACATAAAATGGTAATAATACTTCTCCATCATAAACAGTGATATCCATATTATAATCATCTAAATCATAAATAACATCATCACCATCTTCTGAAGAACTATTAGGATTATCGAAATCATATTCAATATGTCTACCATAATTTGTTTCTGTTGTATATACGTATGCCCAATAAAATCCTGGATCATTAACAACGACTGTATTTTCAATTGAATCGACAGTTAATATCATATCGTATGTTTCATCATAATCTTCATCATAGTATTGATAAGAAATAACTAAAACACCATCTGTTGTAGTTATTGTAAATTCTACACTTGGGTCAATAAATCCTTCAAGTAAACTGAAGAAATCTACAACCTTAATATATGGTACTGCTCCATCTTCTTCATAATACATATTAACGTTACCATCTTCTACTTCATATTCTGTTGTTAAATTTTCAAATGGCAAATTAACAAAATTGTCAATTACTACTTCCTCAATAAAGCTTAAAGGAATATCATATGTTTTAGAAATCACAGTATCATTAAGTGTGAAAGTTACTGTAATTTGTCCTTGTGTTATAGTTTCAGTTAATGGTAAAGGTAAAATAACTCCACCTTCTGAAATATACTTTGAATCTACATTATATTTCATTGAACTTCGATTTACTCTGCCTTTTTTAGGCATATAAATTAAATTATCAGATACATACATTTCACTTTCATATTGTATGATATCTTCATTAATAAGATCTTCATCTGTTACTCCAACCACTTCTTCTTGCCAATAACTATTTAATGTGATATCAGCAGTTACTTCAGTTGAAAAATCATATTCTACAGAATCATCTTCTTCGTACCAATACATAAAATTATAACCATCTCTAGTAGGGTTCGAAGGTTTAACTACTAATTCTCCTTCAGCTATAACTTGATTATCTACAGCACTTCCTTCATTGCTATTAAATGTCACTGTATAATTTGTTTTTTCTACAACTTCCTCCGGCTTTTGGCATGCAGTAAGTACAAGTGTTGAAAATAATACTAAAAATAATAAACTAATTTTTTTCATTATCTTTGCTCCTTTTTTAAGATCGTTATAGTATATCTTAATCTATTTAATATTACCCTTTAGATTGTAGATTGTCAAGAATATATGTGTATACAAATATAGAAACATAATGACCGTAAATAGTTATTTATATATCATTATTTATTACTATTCGTCATACTTCCAAATTGCTTTTCTTTACACTTATTGACAGTTTAATATTAATCATTTATAAATCATTCCTAATTAAGTCTTCTAATACTTCTCTTTTTTGAATAATAGAAACACTATTTTTCTTAATTAGTATTGTTGCTGGTTTCAACATTTTATTAAAGTTATTAGCTAGTGAATTCTCATATGCACCTGTTGAATAGACTGTAAGAATATCATTCGCTTGCAAATGTGGTAATAATACATTTTCAAACATTTTATCAGTTGATTCACACGCTTTTCCAACAATAGTATAAATTGTTGTTTTTTTGTTTAATGGTTTATTTGCAATTATAACATCGTATTTCGCTTGGTATAAAGCAACTCGTATATTATCTGTCATACCTCCATCAATTGAAGCATAATTCCTAATGTTTGGAATATTTTTTATTGAACCAATCGTATATATTGTAATCGCTGATTCTCCAACAATATATCTTCCAGGTTCAATTATTATCGTAGGAAATAATAAATTATATTTACTACTATTTTTTGAAACATTTTCATATATTGCATCAGTAAAATATGTTAATGGCTTAACATCATCTTTGTTTGTATAATAAATACCATACCCTCCGCCGACATTTAATTTTTGGCAGATAAATCCATATTTTTCTTTTAAAGAATTAATTAATTTGAATGTTATATCAATCGCGTCTATTATATTTTTATTATCATGTAATTGTGATCCAACATGAAAATGAATTCCCACAATATTTAAATTATTGCTTGCTAATCCAAAACTAAAAACTTTTTCTATATTTTCAGCATCAAGTGTTATTCCGAATTTGGAATCAGCTTGACCTGTAGAAATAAATTTATGCGTTTTTATTTTATTTAACATAGGTGATATTCTAATAAAAATATTCGGCTTTTTATTAAGTTTTAATGATAACTTATCTAAATTTAATAATTCATTATAATTATCAACAACAAATTGCTTAACATTATTAATTAATGCATATTCAATTTCTTCAATAGATTTATTATTACCGTGAAACATTATCTTTGACGAATTAATATTTGATTTCAAAGCAATAAACAATTCTCCCATGCTAGCGACATCAATTCCTAATTCACTGTTCTTTATAATTCTTCCCATTTCAAGGTTTAAAAATGCTTTTGAAGCATAATATACTTCTACATTTTTATATTTATTTAAAAAGTTTGTTTTTATATTTTGAATTCTATCATCAATTATCTCTTGATTGTAAACGTATAAGGGTGTTTTATATTTTTTAGCTAACTCTACTATATTTTGTCCTCCAAAATATAGTACATTATTTCTAATATCTAAATTATGCATTATTTTAACCTCGTTATAAAATATTTAATAAAGATAATACATTATTTACTTGTAAATTAATTCCTATTGATAAACATCTTTCATCAATATTAAATGTATTAGAATGAGTTGAAGAATATGGTCCTAATTTTTTACTACCTGATCCTAAATGGAAAAATGCTCCTTGTGCATTTTTTTGATAGTACCCAAAATCTTCTCCTCCCATTGATGGAAACTCTTTGATTAAAACTTTTTCTTTTCCTAAAATACTTGCTGCTGTTTCAATGATTTTATTCGTTACAAAACTATCATTAATCAATGCAGGATACCCTTCATTAAAAATAATTTCTGTTTTTGCATCAAATCCTAAAGCAATTGATGATGCTACTTCAGTTATTCTTTTTTTCATAAATTCTCTAGTTTTATTGTCAGTGGTTCTTAATGTTCCTTTTAATTCAACAAAATCACTAATTATATTTGATTTAACCCCTCCGTTAATCATACCGAAAGTTAATACTACTTGATTTAATGGTGAAACATTTCGACTAATAATTGCTTGTAAAGCAGTAACAATATTCGCAGTAATAACTATTGCATCTACTCCTGTATTCGGATAAGCAGCATGAGATGCTTTTCCATATACTCTTAATGTTACTCCACCTGTTGTAGCGTTAAGTTTTCCATGCTTTATTTCGATTTCTCCCACATTTAAATATGGCATAACATGTAACCCTAAAACATAATCTACTGGAGGATTATTAAGATGCCCTTCTTCAACAATTCTCTTAGCTCCAGCACTTACTTCTTCATCTGGTTGAAAAATACATTTAACTATTCCTTTTAAAGATGATTCCATCTTTTTTAAGATAATGCATGTTCCTAGTAGTATCGCGGTATGCGCATCATGTCCGCAAGCATGCATTACTCCATCAATTTTTGATTTATAAGGAACATCATTCATTTCTAAAATAGGTAAAGCATCAATATCAGCTCTTAAAGCAATACACTTTCCTTTGCTTATTTTACCAATTGTTGCGACAACTCCTGTTGTCGCTGCTTTTACGTAACCAATATGATAAGAATCTAAAATCTCTATTATTTTCTTTTGGGTATTAAATTCCTTTTTACTTAATTCTGGATACATATGAAAATGTCTCCTATAAGTTATTACTTCTTCTTCAATTTCTTTTATTAAACTATCAATATTCATGCAATTCACCTACCAATTCATCAAGGATATATTTTATTTTGTTTGATTCTTTGTATACTTTAGGAACTCTTGAACTAATTGTAGAAATTAATTCATTTTTATTTGTTTTTAAATTTTGACTTAATTGTTCTAATGTCATTCCATTTCCTCCAAAAAGAATGGCTTCATCTCCTTTAGATATTTCAAAATTAGAAATATCAACTGATAATTGATCCATTGAAGGGATTCCAACAATTTGACAACGGTGCTCTCTTATTAAAACATACGATTTTTCACTAATTTCACGTGGAATACCATCAGCATATCCAATTGATAAAGTCGCTATTTTTTTTATTTTTGGATATTGTTTATCAGAATATCCAAAACCTTTCAAATCCACATCAATAATATTTGTTACAATTGTCTTCAATATTTGAACTGATGTTGTTTTAATTTTATTACTTTCTTTAATTGATGAAAGTCCAAACATTAATGATCCAATTCTTGGTAAAGATGTTTGAAATTTTGGATATCTTGTAAACGCAATACTATCTAAAATGCTTTCATATTTAAAAGAAACATTATTATCCTTTATTTTTTTACAAAACGACTTAAATATTTGATACTGTTCATTATCATATTTTAAACTAACTAATCGAAGATGAGAATAAATACCTTTTATAATAATATTTTCTAATTTACTTATTTCGATAATTTCATTTAAAAATCTATTTGACGGAATTTTACCTAGCCGATGAAATCCACTATCAACTTTAATAAATATTTTTGATTTACTAATTTTATTAATTATTTTCGCTTGAGAAACTTCAAAAATAGTTATAATAAAATGATTTTTAATCGCAACTTCTAAAAGTTCATCTTCTAAATATCCTAAAATCATAATTTCTTTATTAGTAACATCTTTTATTTTTAAAGCTTCATTTAATGTCGCAACAGCAATTATTTTTATTTTACTATATTGATTTAGTTCTTTAGCAATGACTGAAATACCATGACCATATGCATTCGCTTTTAAAACAAAACAAAAATCTGTAAAAGAACTATTTAAAATAGTTTTTACATTATTATGGAGAACATCTAAATCAATTTCTAAATAAGTATTTCGATATAACATAATAAAATCACACCTTTTTAATCATTATAATATATAAATCCTTCATAAAAATATTGATATCTACTTAATAAATCTTTTAAATAAAAACGATAGCTACTACCTGGATCATTAATTTTAAAAGAAATATCACCATTTTCATTATATTCATACCCTATAACAACAACGTAATGAGTAGTATTTCCTTTTATTTTAATAATTGGAGGAATTCCTTCATCTAGTTTTTCCTTTAAATGCATTTGAAATAACTTATAAGATAATTCATTACTGAAAGGAATCTCAGTTCTATATTGAGAATATGAAGGATAGTATGTTGGGATAATATTCCCATATTTTGGTATTTCTGTATTTACCCAATAAACTAATCCTCCAGTTACTAAATCAATATTTGTTTCTTCAGGTGTATATAAACTATTATTATAATAATTCACAATCATTGTTAAAGCAGTTAACGCGCAACCATATCCACTAATTGATAATGAACTACCATTTAAATTTCCTATATAGTCAAATTGATGTTGCAAAGGCACTTCTAAAAGCACGACCTCACCAAAAACAAAGCTATTGCGATTTATTAAGTATTCTGGTTTTGTCCATATTGTTATTTTATCAGATGATAATAATGATAATCCAATTGGATATTCTCCAGATAAACTAATTGCTTGTACTTCGAAAAACCCAATATTTGCTAGTAAATAAGTTCCTTCAGGACTGTTTGTATAAAATCCTGACATATGAACCTCATCTCCTACAATAAAATCTAATCCCATATTTGGATATACAATAATTGTTCGATTAATTTCAATCGCTTGATTATCACTAGAATCACTGTAGTTATATTTTACTTCATACTTACCTACAATATTGGAATCAACCAAATCACCACTAATTATGACTATATTATTAATGTCATAATTATCACTTATATTTACGCCTTGCTCAATATATTTATCTCCTTGAAGAACATAAATAGTTTCATCACCAATTATTGATAAACCAGGAATTGTAGTATCTACAATATTAACAGTTAAATTAAAAGAAGTACTATTTCCATCACTATCAGTAAACCTATAAATAACTAGATAAGTATCTACGATATTAAAATTAATATTCTCTTCAATCATTTCATTTGTCACTTCTAACTCACCATCTTCAGCATCATGTAAGGTAACAAGTTGAGTTAAATCAACTCCACTTGAATATACTTCCAAAGTTAATTCTTCTTCTCCCCAGAAGAAAGGATCATATGAAGTATCGGTTACTCCACACGAAGACAAAAAAAAGATAAATATGAATAATAATATTCTATTTAATTTTTCCACTTATATCACTCTTCCTTAAATAACAAACACTTATATTTTCGAAAAAATAACCTCATTATTGATATTTTACTATTTTTAATAACACATGTATATATTATATTTCATTTATTAAAAAAAATGACTACGGAATAAACCTTTTAAAAGGTTTATCATATAGTCATTCTTAATAAATTGTTAAGTGCCAATTATGTTTAAATATTTGTTTAAATAGTTTTTTCGTTCTTCTATATTCATTTTATGATACAATTTTTCATTTGGTAAAATTACATAGCTTAATATAATTCCTCCAATTATTTTAGAGGTGGCTTGATAATCAAGTGTAATTTCATTCGCTTCAAAATATTTCTTTATTGCCTTACTAACATTTTCAAAAATAACATTAGTAAACTTAAGTTCACTTGGCAAATTACCAACTAAACTCTCAGATATAAGCATTCTAACAACTTCAATATTTTTAGAGACTACTAATAAGCGATTATTAAGTAATTCTTTTAAAAAATCAAATATACTAATTCCTTCTTTGAATTCTAAAACAGAACTAAACTTATCCTCAATAATACTTTTTATACTATTTTCAAAAAGATTTTGTTTTGTTTTAAATTTACGATATAAAGTTACTTCAGCAACATTTGCTTTTAAAGCAATTTCTTTAGTTGTTGCGGAAATATATCCCTTTTTTACAAAAACGCTAATACTAGCTTTAATTATTTGATCTGTTTTGTCTCTCATCTAAACACCTCAGTTGAAATTAAATTTATTAAGGTTACACTTTTTTTCTATGAAACAATGAAACAATACTTCCTTGAATAGATAATACCGCAGGCATTACTATAATCGTACTAAGTAACGCTAATGAAATATTAACTAAAGTCATTATACCAAAATTACTTAAGATTTCAAAATCAGAAATAACTAAAGCACTAAATCCTCCAATTGTTGTCAAGGCTGAAACAATAATTGGTTTACCCATTTTACTTAATGTTATAACAATTGCGTCGTTAGTATAAATTGTTTTTTGTTTTTCTTCAAAATATCTTTCCATTATCAAAATTGTATATTCAGTTCCAATTCCAATAATCATCGCTCCAAGGGTCGCGGTAAGTGGTGTATATTTTAAATCATATAAATACATTATTGCCCCACTCCATCCAACAATTAAGCTAATTGGAATTAACGGAATAATTGCTTTTAATGGATTACGGTATATGATTAGTAATCCAATAAATACAAGTGCCATTCCTACTAATGTTATTGTATACCTACCTGTAGTTAGAGCAGTAATCATTTCAACATCTATTACAGCTTGTCCTGTTACGGTAACATCCATATTTGTAATAGAATTATCTAAATATATTTTTAAGTTTTCAATAAATGTTTCTAATTCATCAGACTCTAAATCATTTATTGAAACAATAATTACTCCTTTTGTTGCATCTTCGTTCACTAGCATTTTTAATTGTTCTGCTGGTAAATTTTTAGTCAAGTTAGTTACTAAATTAGGTGTTAAATGTTCTGTTGTTAATTGATTTAATACACTGCTTATTGATTTTACTTTAATAATTTCATCAGGAAATTCTGATTGAAGATTATTTGTTATATCAACAATCCAATCAAGGTTATCATCAGTATAAATATCATAACTACTATAAACTATTGATAATTGCTCTGTAGAACCTATGATTTCTCTTAATTCTCGAATATCTAATAATTCTTGAGTATCTTGAGGCATAAAAGTTTCAATGTCAGTTTCTACACCAACTTTTTGATCATAATAAACTCCTAATGCGGCAGATCCAATAGCTAAAACAAGAATAATATATTTAAATTTTAAAACGGTTTTTGTTATTTTATTCATTATATTTTCAAACTTATTACTCTTTTTAGTTTTTTTCTTTTTATTTTCAATATGAAAGAAATAATCTCTAACAAATAAAACTGGCAATAATATTAATAATGCGACTATAAAACTAACAATCATTCCGATTGTAAGCATCTTACCAAAATCTTGAATCATCGGAACAGGAGAAATATATAAACTTAATAACCCTAAAGCCGTGGCTATTAATGCAGTTAAAATTGCTGGAGCTGATTTTCTAATTGTTTTTGTAATTGCTTCTTTTGAATTATTTTTATTATTCATTATTAGATCCTCCCGCTAGTTCTTCTGTATATCTACTTTGGAATTGAATAGCATAATCTATTCCTAGGCCAATTAATACCGGGAAGACTGCCATTGATACCAAGGTCAGCCCAATATTTAACCATCCCATTATTCCAATTGTAGCAATAACCGCAACTAAAATAATTCCTAGCGGTAATAATCTCCATTTAACTCTAAAGACAATTAAAAGTACTCCAATCATGATTAAAGCAGATAATCCCATCATTGATTGCATACTATCCATCATAGCGGTTTTGATTGACATATCTAAAACTGGTTTCCCTGAAACAAGTGTTATATCTGCCAATCCTTGTTCTTCTAATGATTCTTTAATTGTATCAATAATATTTCCTTTTATTTCATTTGATACTTCCCCATCAAGAATAACTAAAAACATCATATATTCTTCATCTATTGTAAATGATTCAAACGTACTTCTAACTTCTCCTGTTTCATCATAAATCATCATATCTAGTGTTGATTGTTCTGTTGGAATTGATGATGTTAAAACATTAAAATTATCATGTATCATTAATAAGTTAGTACTCATTAAATGTAAATTTGAAGCTATCATTGATAAATTATCTGATAACATTGCAATTTGCGAAGTCACCAATACTTGATTATCAATCATCCCGGTTAATCCTAAAATAATGTTTTGTAATCCAGCAATTGTATTAGTAGTAATCATTGGTAATGCTTGAGAATCATTACTAATAGTGCTCATTTGGTTAGCCATACTGATTAATTGGTTGTTAGCAGTAGTTAACATTGTTACTTGATCATTTAATGATGGATCAGTACTTAAATCATTAATTACTATTGTAATACTATCAGTAACAGTTAATATTTGTGTGCTAAATGTCGCATAAGATGAAATAAGATTTGTTACACCTATTCCTAAATTTTCTTGTCCATCAATCATTGAATTAACAGCTATTGTAAGCTGATTAAGTGTTGTATCTATATCATCCGTATTAGCGTTGGATGCTAGTAATTCACTCATTGTTTGTAAATTTACTGAAACATCTTCTAATCCGTTTGATAATTCTAATAATGCTGTTTCATATTGATCGGCTGATTTCCCAGCAAACTCTTTAACTAATGATACAGGACTATTTATAGTGAAAATTTCATCGTAATATGAAAGTTTTTCTTCTAATTCATTCATATAAGCCATATTCTCTACAGTAAATAAATCATTATATCCATCACCTTTATATAAAACAATGATAGGATCACTACCAAATTCAGTCTGATAATTAAAATTATCAATATATTCAGATGTATCAGTTTGAATTAATGTTTCGTTCCCAGTTTTCAGTTCTACCTTGGTAATACCAACTAATAAAACTAAAAAGATAACTACCCCAACAAAAATCATTTTCATTGGATATTTTGTAACTAATTTCGCAATTTTTTCGAGCATATATTTTCCTCCTTATGTATGTTAGTGATAACTTATATACTATACATTAGAAGATTTACTTTGTCAAGTCTTTGTCAAGTATAATATTTTCAATTTTATGTGTTATAACCTAGTTAATGAAAGAACTTAAATCTAATCCGTGTGATACTAAATCATCTATTTCAATATATCCATTATGTGATAGTTGAATTTCCGAGAAAGATATATTTAAATTCTCATTATCGCCATTATTATTAATTAATACCAAGGACATTAATGTTAAATCCATTGATTTTATTTCATTTTCCCCTACAAATAATTGATAAGGGTTCAACTCTGTTCCTTCTCCAACTAATCCAGTAATTATAATTGATGATACAGAAGATAAATCAGATGTTATAGGCGGATTAGCATCCTCACATGCAGATATTAATAAAATAGAATTTTAAATGTTTGCAAGTATTCATATTATATATTTCAAGTAAAAAGTCAGAATTTTAAAATACATTACTATTTTAAAATTCTGACTAGTTATTATTAATTTTTAATTCATATTTACGAACACATCTAATGCTTCAAAATGTTCATCGTTTTGGGATTTTCTTATTTTTAATCTGCGCCAAATTGTACATTTATCGCTTAAACTTAATTTTTTATATTCAATTACCCCTCCACAAAAAACAATTTTTGCATGATAGAAGATTTCCACAGGTATAGAGTCTTGAACTGCGATATTAAACTCCACTTTATTCATTCCTGAACAAAATAATCCAAGTTTAAAATCAAGTAAAATATTTTTATTTTTTTCGATAAAATCTCTGGTAAACTTTTCAATTTCTCCAACATAAATTGGTGCACCAATTAGAATATTATCATATCCTTTTAATTCAAATCCTCCTTCTTCAATATCAAATAAATCACTATCTTTAATTTTTTCATAGAGATATTCTGCACATTTTTTTGTATATCCTTTTCTAGATTCATAAAGTATTAAAGTTTTCATTAGATTCCTCCTATTTTTAAATTTAAAAATATTTTATTAAAATTAATTTGGCTTTTTATATCTACTTTCATTGTAACATACCACTATAATTATTCAATATTACAAATATATTGGCAGTTATAAAAACCGTATATTTCTAAACGAAATATACGGTTTTGTTTAATTATTTATTTTCTTCATCTTCTTGAAGTTGTTTTAAAACACCATCTAACATATGTTGAGGTACTTCGTCATAACGCACGAATTCACGTTGGAAAGATCCAGTTCCTTGTGTCATTGCCATTAAGTCAATTGTATAACTCATAATTTCTGCTTCAGGACATTCAGCAATAATTTTTTGTCTACCATTATTAAGAGGTTCCATACCTAGAACTTGACCACGTCTACGATTAATATCTCCCATAACGTCTCCTACATAATCATCTTTAACTATTATTTCAAGTTTCATAGTAGGTTCTAATAATGTCGGTACACATGTTTTGATTGCATTTTTAAAAGCAACTGCCGCAGCTAATTTAAAAGAAATTTCATTTGAATCTACTGCATGATACGCTCCATCAATTAATGTTGCTTTAATACCAATAACAGGAAATCCTGCAAGAGGACCTTTATGGAATGTTTCAATTAGTCCTTTTTCAACAGCTGGAAAATATCCTTTTGGAACTGATCCGCCATGAATTTTTTCATCAAATTCAAAATCAATTTTATTAGGATTAACTGGTTCGAAAATCATTTTAACAACACCAAATTGTCCAGATCCACCTGATTGTTTTTTATGACGTCCCTCTACTTCTACTTTTTTCTTTATTGTTTCTCTATATACGATTTTTTGTTCTAATTGGTCTACTTCAACTTTAAACATATTTTTAAGTTTTTCTAAAATATATTTAATATGTGTCATACCTTGTCCACCAATTAACAATTGGGCAGTTTCACGATTACGTTTATATTCAAAAGAAGGATCTTCAATTGTTAATTTATGTAATGCAGAAGAAATTTTATCTTCATCTTTTTTGTTTTTCGGTTTGACAGCTATATAAATCGTTGGTGAAGGGAATCCAGGTCCTTTATAAACTATTTGATTTTTAGGATCAGAAATAGTGCAGCCTGTAAAAATTTCATCTATTTTAGTAATAACACCAATATCTCCTGCATGAATCATATCTGTTTCTATTTGTTCTTTCCCTCTTAAAAAAGAGATTGAACCAATTTTAAATGTTTCATGAGAATTAGTTACTGTTATTTTTTGTCCACTTTGTAATGTCCCAGAATATACTTTAACTAAATTCATTGTTCCAACAAATGGATCAATCGTTGTTTTAAATACATATCCAGAAAACGGTTCTTCATCTGTTGTTTTTCGTTCAAATGTTTCTTCTGTTTTAGGATCTTTTCCTACTATTGGTTTAAGATCATTTGGAGCTGGCATAAACTTTTTAACCATTTCTAAAATATCGATAACACCAATGTCTTTAATAAGAGATCCAAAAACAATTGGTTTTAAATCTCCAGAAAGAACACCTGAACGTAATCCACCACATATTTCATCATATGTTAATTCTTCTCCACCGAAGTATTTTTCTAATAATACTTCTGATGTTTCCGCAACTGATTCAAATATTTTTTCTCTTAATTCTTCAACTTTATCAGTTAAAAATTCTGGCATAGGTTTTTCCACTATTTTTTGACCATCTAATACTTTAGCTTTCATGTCGACCATATCAACATAACCTTTAAAATCTTGCCCTTCAACTATTGGCCATAAGAATGGAACAGCTTTATTTCCAATCATTGTATGTAATGCATTAATCAATTCATCTATTTTTATATTATCTTTATCCATCTTATTAATGAAAATAATAGTTGGAATATTTAATTCACTTAAATCTGCTAGAACTTGTTCGGTACCAATATCGACACCTTTACTTCCGTCAATCATTAAAATAGCACCTTTCACAACTGAAAGTGCTTGGTAAACCTCACTTACTAATTCTCTATTTCCTGGAGTATCTAAAAAGTTAAACTTATAACCTTCATATTCAACTGGAATAAGTGTTGTAGAAATTGATGATAAATGTTTTTTCTCTTCAGTAAGATAATCCGATGTTGTATTGTTATCATCAACATTACCCTTCTTGTCTTTTGCACCTGTTACATAAAGCATAGACTCCATAAAAGATGTTTTTCCAGAACCTGGATGCCCGATAACAGCGATGGTACGTAAGTGTTCGATGTTGTATTGTTTCATCTCATAATCCTCCTTAAAAATACTTTCTTTTTTTATTTGACTTTACTTTATTATAACAGCAACTTAATTTTTTCAATAATGTTTTTTTGAAAATTAAAAAATAGGATAACTTTACCCTATTTTTTTAATTATATATCCTTTTTTAATCATTACTTTTTTTGGAGTTCTATCAAAATAATATATTCCCCAATTTTTTTCAAGATCTAGTGGGTTTCCTCCACCTTTCCATTTAGAATCAGCGGGACTTTGTCCATCACGATAACCGAATAACAAATTGATTTTCAAAACTCATCAATTTTTTTATAATTAACTCCTCTATTTTCTTTTTTATATTAAAATTCTAATATGGTTCACAAATATATAATGCAGCTCGAACATCAACATCTATTATTTTAACAGATTTAAAATTTTCATTTAATTCAGATTTAACATTTTTAATAAAATTAAAATAGTCACCTCTTTCCGCCCATTCTATAATATTTGTAAAAAACCCTCTGTTTGAGTTATAATCATATAAAATCACATAACGTTTCGACACTCTACTCATTTCTAAATATAGCGATTTTCTTTTATCGGCTTTTATTCCATGAGCAACATAAGAAGCAATTGAAATATCAAACTTTTTATCATCATAAGGCAACATAGAATTTGTTCCTGCTTGAACAAATTCAATATCTTTATTTTCTTCTTTTCTAGCTCCTATATTTAGCATTCTTTTAGCTGGATCAACTCCAGTAACACTGATTTTTGTTTCATTAAGAACTGAGCATAAAGCTCCAGTTCCACATCCAACATCAATTACACTATTAAAAGATGAAATATCAAAATCTTTTTTCACTTTTTCTAAACTAGTTCTATATTTCTTCTTTTGAGAATTATAAAAAAGTCCATATACTGGTGATATAAAATTAAACAAGAAATTACTTTCACCTATTTTACTCATATTAAGATCTCCTCTTTTTAGAATAACATATAAAATCATTTTGTTTATACATTCTATGCTCCTACTTTAGTACCATTGTTTCTTAAAAATATATTTTTATTATACTATATAAATATTTAATATAATGTTTATTTATATTTTTTTATACCTCATTTAGAAAAAAGTCTATTCTAACATTGAATAGACTTTCTAATTTGTTGTTATTTATTTTGTAATTTATCATATCGTTCTTCAATTACACTACAAATTCTTTTGAATTCTTTTTCATCAAACATATCACCTATATTTAAATAAAGAATCTTTTCTTTAGGAACTTGGTAATTTTTGAAAATACGATTTAAAACATCGTAATAATTTTTATAATGAAATTCCAAATAATCATATTGATCTTTTTCCATTTCTCGTCCACGTTTTCTAACATTATTAAACAGTTGTTCCTTGTTTCTTACTAAAACAAGATGAATATCAACATCCGGTAATCTTTTTAAGTGTTCATCAGCGATAGCGTAAGTTAAAGCTACTTCATAAGCTGACATGATTCCTTCTAAGCGTAAAAGTTCTGTAAAAACAAGATTTGAAAATAAGGTTGAATCAAAAATACATGCTTTGTAATGACGTGAATTCCACATTAATAAAAACAAAGAGGAATAAAAAGCATTTTGGCTTAACAATGCAAAAGTTTTTTTATCTTCATAAAACAAAGGTAAAAACTCATTTTTTTCAACTGGTTCTGCGACCATTGGTACTTTATAATGTTCTGATAATAATTTTGATAAAGTTGATTTTCCAGACCCAATTGGACCTATAATTCCTATTCTCATATTGTTAACCTCTTTCCATAAATTATAAAATAATTATATATAAAACAGTCAACTAAGTCAAAGGCAAGTTCAACTTGGATAGTGTAAAATGGTTTTGAAAAAGTTATTAAAAAGAATAAGTTCTTGTATTCTAATGAAAAAGTAATTAGTCAATCTAATATGGACCTTATGTTCATTGTTTGATTTTCATACCAACCTAATGTCAATCAATACTAAAAGTAGTATATTGTATATTCTAATTAGGTTACATACCAATTATCACTCAATATAATTTAATCTAACGACACATCTAATACATTACATTTTTGAATTGATAAATCGTGATTTTGAAGTGCTGATTTTTTATACCAATATTTTGCTTTTTCAATATTAATTTCAACTCCAAATCCTTCTTCATAAATCCAAGCTATATTAAATTGTCCATCTCTATCTCCATGCATTGCTGAACGTTCAGTCCAATATAACGCTTTATCTAAATTTTTTTTAACTCCTATTCCATCAAGATAAAAGTGTCCAACTTGACATTCCGCAAGTGCATATCCTGTTTCTTCAGCTAACTTTAAATGGCCTTCAAAACATTTATCATATTGTTTTGTATTCCAATATTTATCAATTAGTTCATTGCATATATCTAATTCCTTACATGGTTTATAATACTTTTCTACCACTATCATCATCTCCTCATATTGGTTTTTAATTTCTTCTTTAAAAGAAAAAATATACTATCAGCTCTCACCGACTTTTATATGACATAATTCCTCAAATGAAGTAAACAAAGACGGCTTAATAGAGCCGTTATTTTATTTTTTACTGGAGTTAATAGTACCTAAGAGATACTCTCGTCTACTCAAAATACTGATTTTTTATTTATTTGGCACAACAATAATTATGAATTGATTACAGTTTGTAAGAATACATTTTGTAATACATTCAATACAATAAATGATATTACAAATGATATTAATGGAGTTAAAACCCAACCGATTGCAATATTACCAATTTTAGATAAGTTAATATTTCGCCCACCTTTTGCTAGACCAACACCCATTATCGCCCCTACTACAGCTTGTGACTGTGATACAGGAACAAGTGGGAATCCAGGTAGATTTATTGAAGTAAGGAAATTGTTTAATCCTTCTGATGAAAAGACAAATAACACTAATGAACTAGATAGTACAACTATAAACGCACTAATCGGTGATAATTTAAATATATTATTCCCAACCGTCTTCATTACTTTTTTAGAGAACGTGAATACACCAATAGCGATTGAAATACCTCCAAGTAAGAACAATTGTTGTACTCCAGTAAATGTAATATTTCCAATTATAAAATCATTAAAAGGAGATACTTGTATAAATACACCCATAACGTTTGCAATATTATTTGAACCTAAACTATATGAACCAAATGCTCCAGCAATAAGTAGACCAATGCGTGTATACTTATCCATTTTTAAAACATGAACACTTGTATGTTCTATAATATATTTTACAATAAAGTAGATTGTAATAGCAAAAATAGCTGCTAGTATTGGAGTAAAAACCCAAGTTTTAACTATTTTAACTACAACATCAGAATTTGTTTGAATACCACCAAATACATTCCATCCAATTATAGCCCCTACTATTGCCTGAGATGTAGAAACTGGTAACCCTCTTTTAGTCATCATTAAAACCGTAAAAGCTGCAGACGTAGAAACTGCAAATGCTCCCGCAATTGCATTAATAGCACCTAATTCGCCAAGTGTGTTTGATGTTCCAGATCCGCCTACAACTGCGCCAATAATAACAAACACACTACATATGATAGCTGCTGTAGTAAAACTAATCATCTTAGTACCTACTGCTGTTCCAAAAATATTAGCTGCGTCGTTAGCACCGAGTGACCATCCCATAAAAAGCCCTGCTGAAAGGAACAAACCAGTGATTAACAACGTTTCCATATGTCAAACACCTCCTTGTTTCTAACCATTATTATATACTCCTTTTAAATCTAAAAACAGATAACATGCTTGCGATTGTTTCTGCTAAATCTGATAGTTTAGCAAAATCTGTTGCAAAGCTAGAAAGAAGCATTTTTTCACTTAAAGAATAGTTCAATTCATCATTAAAAATTTTGACTTTCAGTTCATGTAACAACATATCTGCTTCTGACTCAAATAGATTTACTTTCGTAATATAATCCTCAATCGTCTTAAACTCTGTGAAGTAAATTCTTACTGCCTTAATAAGTGTTTCAGCAGCTCTTTTTGATTTTTTTGCTAGATATCCAAAATCATCAACTAAAGATGAATCAATTCTAGGTCTTATAACTTGTAAATCTAAAAGAATTTCCTTTGATATATCATTAATATCATCCATAGAATCCATAAGTTCTAGAATATCTGCACTTAAATCTGGAATTAAATTGTATCTAAAAAGAACATATTTAATATTTACTAAATGTTCGTCCGCTTCTTTTTCTTGTTCTGTAATCATTTTTGTGCGTTCAATAAAGTGTTCACTCTCATCTCGAAGATATGCTTTGACTCCCTCTAAAAATGTATTTGCGCCTTTTTGCAAGGAATTAAGATACAACTCTATCTCTAACTCTAATTGTTTATTACGATCTTTGAATAATTTCATACTATTTCTCCTCTTTCTATAGTCACTGGCTAAAATGTCGTATTATGCCAATTTTTTTCTTTTAAAGTAGTATTATATAACTTTGGTAAGCTTATATAATACCAAATATTGTAAGCATTTTCAATGCTATTTCTATAAACTCTTCAAATACCTTAACATTTTGTGAATTTATTAGATTTATCGAATACTGTTTGTGTTATTTTGTTTTTACAATTTACTTTTACTTGCTTCCATCGAAAAATATTAACAAAAAGTTCAAATAAAACAGCTTTATTAAACCGTTATTCTTATTTTTAGCGGGAGTTGATGGTCCCCGAACGATAACCTCGGCACGAAACTAATCAGTAATCTTTTTCAGTAATTCATTTATTCGTATTGTTGCGATATTGTATATTAACACAAGATTAACACCCTCATATTCGTGTGGAATTAGATTGCGTAATCCTGCTATATTTATCCAATCAATATCTGTATGTGTTTTTTTATAGTTATCTGAGAGTTTTTTTACTGATTCACCAATTTGCTCTAGATTCAATATTACTGCATCTATTTTTTCTTCATTTAAAATGAAAGTTTCGTAATTATCTACATTGCTCATAAATCTATTGATTTTTTGTATGTACTTTATAACTCGTTCTAAATATTTAAGCTCTCTCATAGATTGCAACTCCTGTTTTCATGATTTCATTATATATCTTTGAATCAACAAGAACGGTTCTATTACTTAGAAGATTTATTTTTTTATAAGGTGCATTCTGAGTTTTTCTATTACTCCATAAAACTCTAATCCAAAAATATCTGACTCCATATACAAATCAATATCACTTAATGGTGACGCATCACCATCTACACTTAATTCAATGCTTTTTTGCATCTCAGCAGATAACATTTTATCAATAATTAAATCTACTGTCCATTCACTTGGTTTTCTTATACCTTGTTCCCAGTTTCGTAGTGTCTTAACTGGAATTCCTGTAAGTGATGATACTTGTTCCTGTGTTAATCTTAGATTCTTTCTTACGCTCTTTAAGATTATACTCATGCAATCACCTCAAATCTATTATATACCTCAATGGGGCTCTTGTTAACATTAAATGCCCCATTAGCGTAGTGGAAAAATCGCACTGCTATGAAAAAGCGAGATGTTGATTTGGATTAGTGATATCACATATATTAAAGTCAACTCAACCCATTACTACTTACATGTAATTATTGATATCTATTCTAGATTTATAATTGATTACACTCTATCAGAGAATATGGAAGCTATTAATATTGTTAGATTGTTTAAAAGAGCATTTAATAAAAGAAATAAACTAAGTAATCTAATATTCCATAGTGATCAGGGAGAGCAATACAAAGCTTCTATCTTTAAGAAATGCTTAATTGAGCATAATGTAACACAGTCATACTCCAAAACTAATTGCCCTTATGATAATGCAATTTGTGAAAGTACATTTGCCAATTTAACGCTTACGTCCTTTTACTGTTTCAGCCATTCTATACACCTTGTATAATGCAAGAGAAAAGCACATCAATTGATATGCTTTTTCGATAAATTAGTTATTTCCATTGTATGGTGTTAATCCAATATAAACTAATAATAACGAATGTACTAACTAAATATAAGATAAATACAACATCAATAACTCTTGTAGTAAATCTAAGTAACTTTTTTCTAAACATTAAAAAAACGATAAGCACTGGTAAAAAAACAAATAGTACAGTATTAAAACTATTTAGAAATTGTCTAAATGAGATTGAGGCTTCATCTAGTAAACTTAGTCCAAAATCCTCAAGAATATATAATATAATTCCGAATATAAAATATGTTGGTGGTATAAACCACTTTTTCATTTCCCTCACTCCTCGTATAATATTTGTATAAGATCTCAATGATTTTATAAATTTTTTGATTCTCTTCTTTTTACTTATATTTTTTAAAGAAGTCCTAGTGCTATAATTAAGTTAGATATAGCTGAAGGAAAGTACTTTCACTCCTTGCGGTCATACCGCTTATTAAGCTTGTAAACCTGTTTATCATATGTAATTCTTTACCCGGTTGTTGTTTGAATGGCCACGATTTTCTCACCCTAAAGCATAAAAATAGCGACATGCAACTTATCTTGTTATTTATATTATATCATTTATAATGAAAATTATGAATGATATCTACAAATCGATAGTGTAAAATGGTGTTGGAAAAGTATTTAAAAAGGATAAGCTCTCAAGATATAATAAAAGTACGACTAAAGATTGCAAAAATAAGAGAATATTCTCTTAAGTTAATGACACTATTTGACGTTTACAAAGGCTTAATCTCTAGCATACATTGAGATTAAGCCTGTTTTTATTTATTTTCAAACTTGGCAACACTAACATCAGTTATGGTAATTAATCTTTTACTAACATATTGACTAATTTCTGATAGTGCTTTAATTATTTTATTCTCATCATCTATAACTTCTATTATAATAGGTAAATCAAAACTTAAATCTAATATTCTAGTTGTATGAAGAACTTTATCAGTACCAAATCCTTCTATCCCACGAATTACTGTAACTCCTTTTAATCCTAATTCTCTTAATTTTAAAGTCAAAAAGTGATACAAATTATGACCATTATATTTTGTATCTTCGTTGACATAAATTCTTAGTATTTTATATTTTTCTAATTTCATTTGATTTTTCCTTTCTTTTTAAATTAACCACATAAAATAATATCCCAATGTAAAACCTATTAGTCCCAACAAGATTGTTCCAATGATATAAATTACAATATTCAATTTTTCATTTTCCTGAATTAATACAAATCCTTCATACATAAATGTTGAAAATGTTGTAAAAGCTCCTAAAAATCCTTCTGTAATTAACAAATATATATTTCCATCAATTCCCGAATTACTTACAATTCCCAATAAAAAAGCTCCTGTAATATTTATTATAATCGTTCCAATTGGAAGTGTGATTTTTGATTTGTTTGAAATATATTTACCCACGCTATATCTTGTGATACTTCCTAAAGCACCACCAAGCCCTATTAAAATTAACACCATTTATCATCACCTATTTTAGTTATATTGTTTACCTTTTCTATTAATAATTTCTCTAGCTAAAACAAATCCTATATATGCAAATAATAATCCTCCAATAATAGATATTATTACATTTAAAAATGAAGCTAAATATTCTCCATTAATCAACAAAAGAATTGAGTCTTTGCAAAGTGTTGAAAATGTTGTAAGAGCTCCAAAAAAGCCAGTTACTATTCCCATTCTTAAATTAGGATTAATTCCTCTATATTCAAAAGTTACAGTAAGAAAAAACGCTAATAATAAAGTTCCAACAAAGTTGATTATAAGAATGTTTAGAGGAAAACTTGTTATAACTAAAGGAGCTTCTTTAATAATAAATCTTAACATAGCTCCTAAAAAGCCTCCAATTCCTATTAATATAAATTTTTGCATTACTTTATCTCCATCTTCTATCTTTTATTTTTTTTAAACTACTTTATATCAAAATAAAAGACTCCTCTAATAAATTAATATACCAGTAGGAGTCATTAGCTTTCGCGTTTAATGACGAACTCCATCGTCTGTTGTATTATAAATGATTTTTTACAAAAATACAATTTTTTATTTAATTACAATATAACCATATTATTTCAGATTCAATTATAAATTATGAAATTAATTGAATAAATTTAGAATAATTCAGTGTAACAAACATGCTTTTATAACCGGATGAAACTCATTCCATTTTTTATTATATTCAATTATTAGTTTTTGCATGAGTTCTTGTAAAACCATATGATTTGGTGAGGTATGACCCCCTGCCCAGTGAGAATATACTTAATAATTAATTCTTTCTATGCTCAATTTCAATCTTTAATCTTTTAAACATCCAATCAGAACAACATAGATTCCATCTTGTCTTTGGGACGTTGTTTTGTCTTGCCCGTGTTGCATGCACTTTCTTGTTGTCAATAAATCATTGTTTCCTAACCTGATAGTGATTTCCTCTCTGAGCCAGTCCTAAAGGCTATGGGTTATAATAGATAGTCTACGATCATTAACAAGATTATTATAACATTATGGTTTATAGGTTTCCTTATAATAACATAAATCTATTATACGAGGAGCGTATTAAAGAGAACCTAGTAATCTTTACGAAATCAACAAGCATTTATAATTGTCCTGGTGATGATGATCCTATTACTCCTTCTCCTAAACTTATTAGGATTATATTCTCTTTGTGTAAGAACGAGCTTACTTTTATAAAATAATTATGCTATGCTAAAAAGACTAATCGTGTAAATCCATATTAAATCGTGTATTCTGAAATGTAATCGTGTAGAAATTATATTGAAATGCCTAAAAATCTGTAAAATCAGAGTACATTTAAATCTTCTAAAATTCGTACAAACACTGAAACAGCCCTATATAGCATAAAAAAAGGCCTGATACAATTGTATCAAACCTATGCTTTCAATATGGGGTTAATGACCTATTTTAATACAATTATCCACCCCTACTTGATTTTATTCCACCCCTGAATTATGGCTTAGTTCAGACATTTCATTTTTTCTTAACCTTATTTACACACACTTTCTCGCTCACAATATGGCATTGCTTCCTAAGTCTAAAACGAGTTAAACGATAAATAAGCAAGTCTAGTATCAAAACCTCTTGTTTATCCTTTGACACCCCTATCCTTGACAAAGAACCTTTCTTCAATACTTTTAATCAAAGTATATGAAAAAACACCTTTTTTTACTATCAATTCTAAATAGTCAATAAATTATCTAATTTACATATCGCCAAACACTGCCTTTTATCTAAATTTAGGCGTGGAAGCAATATGGGATGGTCAAATTGTGTTGTCATTACTAAGTTTACGTTAATTTCAAGTGCTCTTGACCTAAGTTTACTATAGTGTTCGACCTAAGTTTGCTTTTTTTATGCGCTTTTAGTGATAGAACAATAGAAATTTTACTTTAGGTGTCCACTACCGCTATGTATGTCTTGTCTTTACGGAGTTTTACTCTAAAATCGCTCGTGTTCGACGGTAAGCGACAAATCTTGGATGTATCAATAAAATAAAAAACATAAATAAAAGGAGC
>CAZWIZ010000009.1:0-65988 GCA_964634385.1 uncultured Candidatus Izemoplasmatales bacterium
CATAATGAAACTTGTTTTTTTATTGTTCGAAAAGGAAATTTATAATTTCAGCAAATCTGAGTTCCCATGCAGATTCATTGTGAACAGCGTCTTCTACTATGTTATATCTAATATTTTTTGGAACTATTTTTGATTTAAGTATATTGTAAATTTCTTCATTAGATTCTAAATAAGCAATATTTTCCTTTAAGTTTTTAGATTCTTTTGTTCCTACGTCCATATATATTTTTTTTAAATTTGATAAGTTCGCAATTTTAGCTAATTTTACCATCTCTTCTTGAACTGGAAAATAAGCGTTTGAAACACATCCAAATTTTGTGAAATAATCTCCATATTTTAACGCTGCATAAGTAGCACAAACTCCACCAAATGAGGATCCCATTATTGCGGTATTTTCCGATTTTTTCAAACTTCTATATCTTTTGTCTATATAAGTTTTTAAAGTATTAATAATAAATAGTAAAAATGCATCAGTTTTACCACCCCATACTTTTCCACCAATAGCAAACTGAAATTCAAAAGGAACAAGTTCATTACTCCTATCATCATTAGATTCAATTCCTACTATTATTAGTTCTGGTAAATCAGGTTGAGTTTTATACGTTTCTAGTATACCCCAACTTTTTCCGTACGTTGCTTGCAAATCATCAAAAAGATTTTGTCCATCACACATATATAGAACAGGGTAACGTTTATTAGAATTATAATAACTCTTTGGCAAAGATATAAACATTCTCATTTCTCTATTCAATTCTTTTGAATACATTTTTAAAACGCTATACTCCTTCATTTTATCACCTGTTTCGCTAATTTAAATATTAATGATTCATATGGTAAAAGTGTCATTTTATTTTTCAAAGTTCTTTTTTTATAATTAAACAAAATATTTCTATATCCTTCAAAATCAATGTTTAAATCAACTTCAATTATATTCTTTCTAAAATTTGATAACACTAAAAACTTTATTTCTTTTGTTTCGTTTATATAAAAAAATGTGTCCTTATTATCAATATCAATAAAATCCAGTGTCCCGTTATTAATCTCATATTTCTTTCTCATTTTTATTAATTCTTTATATGTATTATAGATAGAATCATTATTATCAATCTGTTTTTTTAAATTAATTTGAGAATAATTTTTATTCACGCTCATCCATGGTTTAACATCACTAAACCCAGCATATTTATCATCATTCCATTGGTATGGACTTCTAGCGTTATCACGCGAACGATCTCTTAATGCTTGCATAGCTATTTCATGTGTCGCTCCAAAGTTTAGAAAATTAGCATATTCTGTATAAACTTCTACATCTCTAAAATCTGTTAAATTCTCATAATCAACATTAGTCATTCCTATTTCTTCACCTTGATATATTATTGGTGTTCCAGGCATCATATATAAACTATGCGCAAGCATCTTCGCAGATTCAATATGATACTGTGAATCGTTACCATAATGACTAACTATACGAGGTTGATCGTGATTATGCCAATAAATTAAATTCCAACCATTACCATTTAACATTTTATACCATTTATCGAAACTTTTTTTTATGTATGTTACATCTATTTTTCCTTTTGACCACTTTCCAGGAGTAAGATGATTTGTATCATCACAATCAGCCCAGCAATGTCCAAAATGAATTAACATATCAAATTCGTTACTGTCAAATGAACAGTATTTCAATGCCTCTTCTTTTGTAGCTCCACCTGCTTCTCCCATTGCCATAACATTATTCGGATGAAAAATTTCGGTTCCAAATTCTTCTAAATACTCATGATGTTTTGGTAAACTAGAAAAATATTCATATCCTGGATGTCCTTCTGGAAAATCCCAATCTTTTTCTAAATGATTTGAGGCATCAACTCTAAATCCATCAACTCCTAAATCAATCCACCATTTTGTTATATCTTTTAAATCTTTTTTCATATCTGAATTACGCCAATTTAAATCAGGCATCTTTTTACTAAAAATATGTAGATAATATTCATCGGTTAAAGAGTTATATTCCCACACTGGCCCACCAA
Organism: uncultured Candidatus Izemoplasmatales bacterium; assembly: GCA_964634385.1. Taxonomy (GTDB): domain Bacteria; phylum Bacillota_I; class Bacilli_A; order Izemoplasmatales; family Izemoplasmataceae; genus JAFGXW01. Next base: position 2,028 of record CAZWIZ010000009.1, read on the forward strand.
ACCATGACCGCCACTGTGTAGGCATTTTTCTTTTTCCTTTTTCATCATATTTTGGCTTTTGCCAAATATAATAATCATGGTATTTATGGTGATTAATATGACTGGGATTTTTCGCAGCTTTAAACCATTCATGTTCATCAGATGTATGATTTAAAACTAAATCAAAAATGACTTTTATTTTTCTTTGATGAGATTGATAAATAAATTCTTTAACATCTTCAATTGTTCCATAATCTTTACTAACTTTTAAAAAATCAGAAACATCATATCCATTATCATCCATTGGAGATTCATAGTGAGGAGATACCCATATGGCATTTACACCTAAGCCAGATAAATAATCAAGTTTACTTATAAGTCCTCTAAAATCACCAATTCCGTCCTTATTAGAGTCTTTAAAACTTCGTAAATATATTTGATAGATAATTGCGTCTTGCCACCATTTTCTTTCCATGAGTATCTCCTTTATTAAAAATACTTTTATACTATAATTATACTACAAAGGATGCTATATTCTTCAAATTATTTTAAAAGTGAAACCGCTACCATAGCAGTAATTTTTAATATATATGATATAATTAGTTATCTTTTTTTCAATAGGAGGAAATATGAGAAAAATTAAACTGTTTTTGATTTTATTTTTAAGTTTAATAATTGGATTTACAAGTATATATAGCAATGTTCACGCAATTGATACTACAAAACTTTTTATACATTATCACCGATTCGACGGAAATTATACCCCCTGGAAATTATGGCTTTGGTCATATGAACCTATCGCTGGGGATGGAAAAGACTATTTGTTTAACGGTGAAGATTCATTTGGTAAATATTATGAAGTTGATCTTATCGATTCATCCTTTAAAGATTCAACTTCAATTGGAATTATTGTTAAAACATCTTCTTGGGATAAAGATGTCGCAATTGATCGTTTTATTGACTTAACAAATCCTAATACTAATGGTGAGGTTCACGCATACATAGTAAGCGGAGATTCAAAAATTTATTATGATAATTCTGCTGTTGATGTTTCCAATAGAGCCGACTCTGTTAATTTTATAACAACTTCAACAATTGAATTTAAAACTAGTAAGACTGTTACTGAAAATCTTATTACTTTATATACCGATGATACCGAAGTAGCTATTGAAAACTTTGTAATGAATGGATTAATTGGTACATTTGATATTATTGGTGGTGCTGATTTAGGTAAAAGTTATACATTAAAAATCGATTTTGAAGATGATGGATATGAACCAAAAATCTATACTGTTGGGTTTGGAGGATTATACGCAAGTGATGATTTCAATGATGTTTATGCATACAGTGGAAATTTAGGAGCTATCTATTCTAATTCATCAACTACTTTTAAATTATGGGCTCCAATTAGTGAAAGTGTAACTTTAAATCTATACGAATTTGGTCATAGAGAAAATCAAGTTGATTATAATTCTATACCAGGAACTAATACTCCATATGAAACTCACCCTCTAACATATACATCTAAAGGTGTTTGGGAAGTAACTATCATTGGAGATTTACATGGTGTTTATTATACTTTCAGTGTAACAAACGGAACAGTCACTAATGAAGTTAGTGATCCATACGCTTTTAGCGCAGGAATTAATGGTAAACGTAGTATGGTTGTTGATTTTGAACGTTTAAATCCCGAAGGATGGGATGATTTAGTTATTCCTGATACAATTGAATCTTATAATGATTCAATTATTTATGAACTTCATATTCGTGATTTTACTACTCATCCAACTTGGAACGGAACTGAAGAATATCGTGGTAAATTTTTAGGTCTTGCTGAAAAAGGAACATCATATAATGGTGTAACAACAGGACTTGACCATATAATCGAATTAGGAGTTACTCATGTTCAATTATTACCTGTTTTTGATTTTGGAGCTGCAGTTGATGAAACAAAGCTTCTTGATCCTAATTATTCAGGAATTAAAGATACTGTTTTTAACTGGGGATATATGCCAGAAAACTTTAATGTTGTCGAAGGTAGTTATTCAACTAACCCCTATGATGGTAGTGTTAGAGTTACTGAATATAAGCAATTAATTAAAGCCTTTAATGAAAATAATATCAGAGTAGTTATGGATGTTGTTTATAATCACACTGGAAAAAGTGCTGATTCAAACTTTGATTTGATTGTTCCTGGATATTATTATCGTATGACTGATAGTGGTTCATTTAGTAATGGTAGCGGGACAGGAAATGAAACAGCTAGTGAAAATTATATGATGAGAAAATTTATGATCGATAGTGTGGTTTTTTGGGCAACTGAATATAATATTAGAGGATTCAGATTTGATTTAATGAAACTCCATGATGTTGATACAATGAACGCTATTACTACTGCATTACATGCGATAGATGATACAATATTAGTATATGGAGAACCTTGGACTGGTGGCACATCACAATTACCTGAAGAATTGTCTGCATATAATGCTACTTTAGATCAAATGCCAGGTGTAGCTGTTTTTAATGATGATACTCGTGATGGTATTAAAGGTTCAGTGTGGACCACTACCGATATTGGTTTTGTTCAAGGAAATAGTAATGTTGACGAAAGAATAAAACTAGGTATTGTTGGAGCTGTCCATCAAACTAATATAAACTTAGGAGCTTTACCAAAAGGTGCTTGGGCACCTAATCCTAATCAAACAGTTAATTATGTAACTGCCCATGACAACAATACTTTATTTGATAAAATTATGTTGTCAACTGACAATTTATCTTGGGATACAATAAAAGATATGCAAAAACAAGCAAACGCAATTGTTTTAACATCTCAAGGAATTCCATTTTTGTATGGCGGTGTTGAAATGATGCATTCTAAATCATGTACAATTGTCGGTGGAATTCCTCAAGGAGAATGTGATGCTACTTTATCATATGATCATAATAGTTATCGTTCTCCTGATTCAACAAACCAGATTGATTGGTCATTAAAAGCTGATAATATGGATGTTTTTAATTATTATAAAGGACTAATTGAATTACGAAAAAGCATTAATGTTTTTAGTTATGATAGTAAAGAAGAAATAAATAATAAAATGTATTTCTTCCCAGATGATCGTGGTGTTGTTAGTTATATTATTTATGATAATGAATCGCCATGGGAATATACATATGTAATACATAATAATAGCGTTGTTCAAAGAAATATGGATTTACAAGGTATGGAATGGAATTTAGTAGTTGATAAAGATACTGCTGGCACTGAAACAATCAAGATATTAACTGGAGATACTGTAACTGTTTTACCAAACGAAACACTAGTAATGTATAAACTAGCAAAGGGTGCTATTTATCCACCTCCAGTACAAAGCGATCCAACTAATTATCTTCCAATTGATGCTTCTGATTCTAATAATAATTTATATATTATTGTTGGTTCTATTGTCAGTGGAATTATAATAGTAAGTGGCACAATATTATTTTATATTAAAAGACCACATTAAATAATTAGCCGGAACATTCCGGCTAATTTAATAGAGGTGAAAAAATGATTGATTTTACAATATACCATGAAGCAAAAAGTAAATATGCATATATGTATGACAAAGATACTGTTCATCTAAGATTATTTGCGACTAAAAATAAGATAAATAAAATTAATGTAATTTATAGTGATCCTTTTTTATGGGTTCCACAAAATAACAATTTAGATGAATGGACACAAGTTGTGAATTCTAATAATACATTAATGATAAATGAATATCAAACAGAAATGTATGATCACTTCTTCATTGCCATAAAACCACAATATAAAAGAATGAAATATGCATTTATTATTAATGATCAATTTCTTTATGGATGCCACGAAATTATTGATATTGTAAAATATCCTAAAGAAAAAAAGAATTTATTTAATCACTTTAATTTTCCTTATTTAAACGAAGAAGACCTTTTTGCTCCTCCGAAATGGGTTGAAGATCAAATATGGTATAGTATTTTCCCTGAAAGATTTAATAATGGTGATACTTCTATTAACCCACCAAACACTATAGAGTGGGGTAATGTTGAAAAATACTCTAACAATCAGTTTTTTGGAGGGGATCTTCAGGGCATAATTGATAAAATGCCATATCTTAAAGAAATTGGATTCACAGGAATATACATGACCCCTATCTTTTCGGCTGATGCAAGTCATAAATATGATACTATTGATTATTTCAAAATCGACAAGGCTTTTGGCGACAATATTTTATTTGCACAACTAGTTGAAAAAGCTCATCAACTAGGTATAAAAGTTATGTTAGATGCAGTATTTAATCATTGTGGATTTAGACATCCTTTCTTTTTGGATGTCGTAAAAAATGGTAAAAACTCGAAATACTATAATTGTTTTTACATTTTAAATGATAACTTACCAATTGCTAATTTTGAATTAAACGATGATTTTACTATTAATCGTGACAAAATTAATCATATATATAAGAATCCTAACTTGTTAAATTATCGCACTTTTGCATTTACACCCTATATGCCAAAACTAAATACTAATGATCCAATAATGAAAAAATATTTACTAGATGTAGGTAAATTTTGGATTGAAGAATATAATATTGATGGCTGGAGATTAGATGTTAGTAACGAAGTTAGTCATAAATTTTGGAGAGCTTTTAGAACTACAGTAAAATCCGCAAAAAAAGAAACATATATTGTTGGAGAAAATTGGGATAACTCCAATTCATGGCTTCAAGGCGATCAACACGATGGGGTAATGAATTATGAAATTCTCATTCCAATATGGAATTATTTTGGTACTAACACTATTAATTTTAAATATTCTAGCACTCAATTTATGTATGCTATAAACAAAGTATTAACTGATTATCCAAAAAACGTATTAAAGTCAATGTATAATTTAGTAGATTCTCATGATACATCAAGAATTTTAGAGATATGTTCTAATAATATTGAATTAGTAAAATTACCTTACCTCTTCTTATTCGCTCTTCCTGGAGCTCCTAGTATTTATTATGGTGGTGAAATAGGACTAAGTGGAGGACACGATCCCGATAATAGAAGATGTATGATTTGGGATCAAAATAAACAAAACTATATTTTATTGAATCATATTAAAAAAATTATTAATTTAAGGAATTCCTATAGTGATTTTAAATCAACAGATATTACTTGGATTGAAACAAATGATAAAAAAGAGTATATTATTTTCAAAAAAAATAGGATATACTTTATTATTAGTAAAAAAGATAATTCTCAATCTATAGATCTACCTAATGAACTCCAAAATATTACTGTTAAAGATATTTACAATGATACTGTAATACAACTAAATAAAACAATAAATACTAATAGTTATGGATTTCATATATTTATAATAAAAAAGCATTTCTCATAACGAGAAATGCTTTTATTTATCCTTTATTTGCTCCTGCAGTTATTCCTTCAATTAAATATTTTTGGAATACAACATATAATGTTGTAATTGGAATTGCAACTATAATTGCTGAAGCTGCGAAAGCAGGGTAATTAGTATCTGAAACATCATTAATAAAGTCAAAAATACCCACTGCTAGTGTCCATTTATCAGAATCAATAATAAGGAACGATGGTAAAATATAGTCCATCCATGGAGCCATAAACTGCGTTACAGCTACAAAACTAATAATTGGAGCTGATAATGGTAAAATAATTTTGAAAAATATTTGTAGTTTATTTGCACCATCAATTTTCGCTGATTCATCTAGTTCTTTTGGAATGTTTTGAAGATATCCTTTAATAAGCCAAACATTAAACGGAATAGAGCCTGATACATAAATAATAACCAAAGCTTTTGGCTCATTAGTTAATCCAAATGTTTGAAACAAAGTAAATATCGCGATTAAAGAAAGAAATGTTGGAAACATTTGAAGAACTAAAATTGTTAACAATCCAGTTTTTTTACCTTTAAATTTATATCTTGCAAACACATATGCCGTTCCAGTAACAAAGAGCACTGAAAACACCATAGTTAAAAATGCTACTTGAAGAGTATTCCAATACCACAGAACAAAGTGTGTTGTTTCTTCAATACCACCAATCATTCTACTTCCCGATAATAAAAATCGATAATTAACAAGACTAGGATTTTCAGGCCAAATAGTATTTAAAATACCACTTGTTGGAGATAAGCTTGTTCCTAGTGTATATATTAATGGTATTACAACGATAAATGCCAATAGTATTAATTCACTATATATAAATACTATTCCTAAAATGTTTTTCGGTTTAAAAATATTAGAAATTGCTGTTGAAGCTAATTTTCTAACTGGTTCTACTTTCAAATAATAGATTAATCCTAATACTGGAATTAGACCAATTAGTCCAGCAATAAATTCTGATTTACCTTTTTTATCAGCCACTGATACTGTTAAAGATTGAAGGGTAAAAACAATTATTAAAACGACATAAATAATAAATGCTTTTTGTAATAAATTCATTACTAATCATCCTCCTTAAATGCTCTTGTTCGACTGAAATTCCATGCCGATAATGTACCGATAATCAAGAAGATTAAAATACTAAATACACTAGCCATAGAATACCATCTAACATTAGGATCAACAGTTAAAGTATAAATCCAAGATATTAAGATATCGGTTGATCCAGCATATGCGGTTTCGTATGTTCCTCCACCCGGTCCTCCACCAGTAATAAAATAAATTACCCCAAAGTTATTAAAATTTCCACTAAATGTCATTACTAATAATGGACTAGTCGCAAATAAAACTAACGGCATTGTAATATATTTAAATTGTTGAAATCCTGTTGCTCCATCAATTGCTGCTGCTTCATATAATGATTTATCAATAGATGTCATTACTCCACTCATTAAAGCCATAAAGAATGGGAATCCTAACCAAACATTTAAAATAATAATAAATACTTTAACAAATGTTGGATTAGCTTCATTACTTAGCCATTGAAAATTTTGATCTCCAAAATAAAATAACTTTCGAAGTCCAGTCCCCGCTTCCGTAAATGGTCTCCCAAGCATTCCCCAATCCATAAATAATTGAGTAATTCCTGTTCTTGTTAAAACTTGATTTACGTATCCTAAATCATTAAACATAACTCTAAATATCATTTGAGATATTAAAGCTGGCATTGCCCAAGGTAATATTAAGATTGAACGCCAAAATTTTCTAAATACAACGCGTTTATTATTTAAAATAACTGCTTGGAAAAAGCCACCAAAGAAACAGGTAAATGTTGCAGCTACTGCCCAGATTAATGTCCATGAAAAAACTTTCCAAAACTGACCACCAAAATCGATCGAGCTGCCTGAAGTTAAACTAAATACTTCTATAAAATTAGAGAATCCTACCCAATTAATTAGTTGTCCTGGCGGAATATGTTCAATATTATAATTCGTAAAAGCAACAGCTAAACCAAAGAAAATAGGCATAACACTAATAAATGTTATTAATAATAATGCTGGTGTTAATACAATATATTCAAAGAAATTTTCATAAAGATTCGCGAAGTATTCTCTTTCCTTTGGCACTTTTTTAGTTTTAGATATTATTAACGATGTTCTGTATGCATCTTTAATATTCCAAACATAAATAAAAGCAACATAAATTAATACTAACGCTGCGATAATCCCTCTTAATAATAATTGTGTTGAATGATGCCCTGCAATTTCAATTGAACGTGCTTCAATTGTTACTGTTCCAGAACTTGGAAGCAAAAAAGACATTACCTCATGTTGATAAAGCGTCTTTTGAGGAATACTTCCCATTGTGAATAATCCCCAAATACCTTTTACAAAAAATCCAGTTCTTTCATAAAAAACGTTATTTACTTGATCTAATAATTCAGTATACCCATCAGGATTATAAGAAAAATAAATATGAGCTAACATTTTATTGAAATCGTCATTATCCATATTAATATTTTGAGTTATACGTCCTTGTAACATATCCTTAAAAGCTGCTACTGAATCATGTTGTAAAATCAAGTCTCCAAATAGTTCATTAAAATGACTATTATAATATCCAATATAGTAAACTGCTCTTGTTGAACGGTCTATATCTTCATAGACATCATCATATATTTCATCATATTTCTCAGAAAATAATTCATCTTCGGCTTGGAGTACCAGTGATTCATAATGATTGTGAATATAAGTGGATACAGTATCGTCCCATCCTACTTCATCAACACTATGTCCATTATTAACTAATAAATTAATAGCTAATAGATTAATTCTTTCCAGACGTAATACTTCAAAATCACCACTATGTCGAATATCACGCTCTGCTCTTTCAACAATTAAATCCTCAACAATATTTAAGATATCAGAGTTAGCCAATTCATCTGCTTCATCCATCAAATCTTGAACTCCATTTTCGAGTTCTTCATTTTCAATAATTCTAATTTGTCCACCAAGAAAATCGTACATATCCTCATTTGAATATGTAATATTATCAACTTCTATAGGTACATTATTTTCATCATAAAAAGTAAGAGTACTTTCATCAAAAGTATACCCATTAACTCTTGCTACATCATGCAATAATGAAAAATCTTCATAAGCGTAATCACTTAAGGGATTGTAATCCTTTAAGTTATAATAGTACCAAGTTGGTAAATAGTTTGATAGTTCTTCTTGTATTTCATTTCCTGGAATTTTATCATCATATAAATTAAATTCAGTACCATAACTACCTGTACTTACTTCAATAAAAATCAATAATGAAAAAATACCAAAAAAGATTATTGCTTTAATAAATTGTCGATTAAATAATTGACCCAGTCCCCAAATTAAAGATGAAGCAATCGCTTTAAAAATTGCAATAAGTTTTCCGTTTGTCATTTAATTCACCCCGCATTTAAAATGTAAAGGGCCATGTATTCACATGGCCCTTTAAATGTAAATTGTTTAATTAATGTTTGCTTGTGATTCAAATCCAGTTTGAGCTGTTTCAGCAGCTTCGGCTGGTGTAGCAGTTCCATTCCATGCACTTGAATACATAGTACCAGCATTACTCCAAAAATATCCCATTTCAGGAATAATAGGCATTGGATGAGAATAAGCCAATTGTGCCGAAATTCCACTTAAATAAACATCAGTTGCAACACCTTCAACAGTAGAAACATCTTTTAATGCAGGTAATTTATTAGTTATATCATAAAGAATAGCTAAACCTTCATCAGATGTCATAAATTCAACAAATTTAAATGCAGCAGTAGGTTCAGAAGTTCCTTTACTTACAGCAGCAATTTGTACACCTGAGAATGTAATTGGTTGAACACCATTAATTGTAGGGATTTTTACTACTCCCCATTCAAAACCATTAAGTTCTCCTGCTTCTTTATATCTTTGAATGTCCCAAGGACCATCTATAATATAAGCTAATTCTCCACTTTCAAATAATGCTTTATTAGCATCTCCACTTAAAGAAGAGTTATTAAGATTTAATACTGCAGGTCTTAAACTTTCATTAAGCCATGTTAATGCATTAATCATTTCAGTAGATCCTAAATTAGCATTTGTTTTATCTAAATGATCTTCACCAAATAAATCAAATCCAAATGAAGTAGATACAAAATGCATATCATAAGCATTACCAACATCTAATGCAAAATATAATTTTTGATCTTGAGATTCATCAATTTCAGTAGTTGCTGGATCATCAACCATTAATGCTTGGTTATAATCTAATGCGCTAGCAATAATTTCTTCCCAAGTTGCTTCTGGATAAGTTTTTGAACTATCAATAGATTCTAGTAATGTTTTATTATAGAATAATGCAACAGATTCACCTGATAAAGGAGCACCAAATAATTCTGATTCAAAATCTCCATCACATGCAACAGCAGCATTATTTTCACTATCATAACATGAAGTAGCTGTTCCAATTGCAGAATTAATCATTCTATCCATTAAATCTTCTCTTAAAGAATCAGGGAATGGATATAATAAGTTAGAGTTTAATGCAGCTCCAATATGATCATGTGGGAATACAACAACATCAGCAGCATATTCTGATCCACTATAAGTTTCAAGTCTTTGACGAGTATCTACTGATCCAACTTGTTCCCATTCAACTTTGATGTCTGGATAAAGTGCTTCAAATGCATCAATTAATGCAGTTGCATAAGCTTCGTCATCTAACCATACTTTAATTGTTACAACTTCAGTTTGATTTTTATCAAATTCATATAACGTCCCATTTGCAGCGTTATTTGTACAAACATCTACAGGTTCATCAGTACTTTTACAACCAGTAAGTGTCAACGCGATTAAAAGAACAGATGATAATAATAGTAATTTCTTCATTTTCATTCCTCCTTAATACTCGCGACGCAGTGTAATCATAGCACCTAACGCAATAGGTAACCCAACTAATAATACCATTAGTTCAGTATTAAAATTATTTGCATTTAAGTGAGCTGTAGGATCACATGGGTCAGTTACAGTTACAGTAATTGTTTCTTCAGCAGTATTACCAAAAACATCTTCGGCAACAATTACGACTTCATAAATACCAGCAAATCTAGTATCTACAGTACCGTGTCCATCTTTAACTTTAACATTATAAACAACAACGGCTTCATCTCCTACCATATCGCTCGCGCTATATGTAGGAAGTGAATAAGTATCTCCAAGTTCTAAAGTAACATTTTTAGAACCAATAATAGTAATAACAGGTGGAGTATTATCAACATCAAAATTAGCTGTTAAAATAGATTCTCCATCATTGTAAGTTACAGTATAAGGTGATGCTGCACCAGTTAAACTTTCTTCAAGAATTAGTGTAAACATTGCATTTGCATCTGTAGATGAGTCAAAACTTACTTGAGAAACAGTAAATTCAGTTCCATCTTTATCCGTTACACTAAAAGAAGTTGGATCAAATATTATTACATCATCAACTTTGGTAGTAACATCTTTATTAAAGACAACTTCAACAGAATTTCTATCTAATGCAGTTACACTAGTAAATTCAAATAAGTTTACAACACCTTCGAAAGCATCAAAACTATTATAGAAAGTATCTGCTCCACCAATATAGAATGTGAATTGTGTTCCACTACCCTTAATGGCAGTTACATCAATATTTAAATCTTCTTCCCATTGTTTTTCCCAAGCATCAGTTCTTACGATAAATCCCATACTATCGTCAGCATCAGCAGCGATATTAAATACCGCAACTTTAAATTGATTAGCATTCGATTGTTGATCAATTCCTAAATTCCATTGTAATGGAACACCTGATCCTCCAAATGCATCACTACCAGCTGCCGTTCCATCAGTTCCAGTTCCCCAGTTCCAAATATTCCATCCTTCATATGATTCAGTTGGGTCAGAATAAATTACAACTAATGTTCCAAATCCCTCTTCTTGGAAGAAAGGCATATCTTCTCCTGCAGTATAAACTTCTGCAGATCCTTGTAATACGTAAACATGTTTAATTCCACTTTCATCGAATCCTATAAAGTTACCAGCTTCATCTTTTAATGGAATTGATTTATTATCAGTATCTCCATCACCATCTGCATCTATACCATCTTTATAAGACCAATCATTTACTCTAGGAATAAGTCCAGCATCATTTTCTGCATCATCTGCGATACAAAAATAAGCTACTGCACCAAAATCATCTTCCCCGGCAATTTGTGGATTTCCAGAACCGTCAGTTCCAGTTCCCCAAGTCCAAAAGTCCATATTTGTATAATCATTATCCCATCTATGATAATGAAGTACAACTGTGTGATTGGTAGTACAATCATTCGCAGTTACTTCTGCAGCCACAGTTGGTGCAGCTAACACAAACATTGCCGCTACCAATGTTAGAGTAATTATTAAACTCAAAATTCTTTTCATTTGTTCTCCTCCTATTATTTATTTTTTTTACTATTTGTTAGTTTAAATATATCATAATGAAAACGCTTTTTCAATTATTTAGCGGGTATATTTAATGTAACCAGTTTCACATTATTTTATAATACTATAGAGAAAAAGAAAACATTTTAGAAAATGCTTTCTTTTTAACACTTTTTTTATAAAAATATATCATAATTTTGATTCTATTTCTAATCTACTTGCTTTATACATAAAATAAGCGATTATTGGAGTAATAATATTATAGCTAATTGAAGTAAATGCACTTAATCCAAAAAATCCTAATCCCAAATTTATTAAAGATGGAATTGTTGATGCAAAAATCATCAATTTTATCATATCTTGATATCTTGGAAATTGACTTTGGTTGAACTTAAACAACATAGATAAAGTCGCTAGCGAAAATATTAAAATCATATTCATCAGCATTAGTGTACTTACAAAAAATAAAATGATAGGTAAAATAATCACTGGTTTTAGACTTTGAAATACTCCTTCAAATAAGATGTCACCAGCATCTTTCGGAGACATTTGATTAATTTCATTGAAATCAACATATCCAAAACCAGAGTATGTAAGACGTAACACAATTGAATCACGAAAGTTCATATTAAATCCTGATTTATAAAATATAATTGTGTTACTGTCAGCAATAACCACATCATCTGCGACATTGAAATAAATATGATATACAGTATCTCTATTAACAATATCATACTCAAAAACATCATTAGTTGCACAAAGCAATTCATTATTGTCAATTTTACAATGAGTAGGTAATCCACTTGGTAACCAGTCTGGTAAATCTTCTGTAAAAGTCATACCATATCTAGTATAATTTGGATTTTCTAGATTAACTACTTGTGTCGTAATAGGTAAAAACATCATTAAATTCAATAAAACAAAATACATTATGACTTTAATTAAACTAGCGTCAAACAAATCAAATACTTTACTGTATTTAATAAGAGACCAAGAAAACATATTTGAAAAAGTTATTTTATTCTTCTGCATAAAAATCACTCATCTTTTCATTTGATATTTTTAAAATTAGTGTTGATCTTTTGGCTATTGTACCATCAAAATTATTGATTCCATATGAATAATATAAAACTTCTTCATCGTTCAAATAAAGCAAATAATCCCCTTCGCTAACGTTATGCAAAACTAATACTATATCTTGATTATTTTCATCATAATTAAATACTCGATAATACCCTAATAAAACATTGGAAGCGTCTTCATACTCGAAAATATCTCCGTATTTTAATGCCTTAGAACTATTTTTTAGTAACAACATTGTTTTATAAGTATTAAATAATGAATTTGGATTATTCATTTGTTCTTTTGCATTTTCTAAATTGTTATTAAATTCATCAGGAAACCAACTAGTTGTATATTTATCTCCAAATGGAAAAGGTAATCTTCTTGTTTCATCCCAATATGGTCCTGTACTTTTAATACCAAACATTCCTAACTCTTCTCCATAATAAATAAACGGGTTACCTGGAAGTGATAATAACATTTCAGCTGATAATTTTAACTTTTGCATGTTTCCATTTAAAATACTAGCCATTCTATCTTGATCATGATTCCTTAAAAACGGGGCATCTATTCCATCATTGTTATATGAATCTATTATTTCATTATAGCGAATTACTTTAGATACATAGTCAGTACTAAATCCAGCATTAATCGCATGAATTATTTCTCCGCCAATTTCGAAATTTAATGTACTATCCATTGATTGATAAAATAAACTCGAAACACTAAAAGCATCGTAAATTTCTCCAACAATATAAATATGTGGATATTCCATTTTTATTTGATATTGAAACCATTCTAATTTGTTTAATGTTGAATCTATTGGAATAGTCGGAGATTTAACTTCATTAACACCTTCTATGTGAAGAGCAGCATCTAATCTAAATCCATCTACTCCTTTTTCAATCCAATATTTAGCAATATTAATCATTTCTTCTTGAACAACTGGATTACTCCAGTTCAAGTCAGGCATATCACTTCCAAAATAACCACAGTAATACCCACCTGTCATTGAATGCCAAATATTTTGTCCCCACGCTCCTGTATGATCTAATCTTAAATCACCCGTTGTTATTTTACGATAATATCCATTATATTGACTATCACCAGAAAGCCATCCTTGGAACCAAGGATGTTGAATAGATGTATGATTAATAACAAAATCAATAATAATATTTATTCCAGCTTCATCCGAAGCATTTAATAAATTTTCAAAATCTTCCATTGTTCCATAATCAGGATTAACTGCATAATAATCGGTTACATCATATCCATGATATGATGGAGAAGGATGTATTGGCATCAGCCAAATATTAGTAATTCCTAGATCTTTTAAATAATCTAGTTTTTCAGTAATTCCATTAAAATCACCTATACCGTCACCATCACTATCTGAAAAACTTCTTACAAAGAGTTCATAATATGTTCCAACATTTGGATAAATCTCAGTAAAATCAACCTCAATTGGATCATCTTGAATTTTATTATTTTTACAACCCGTCAAAATTAAAAGACTAGAAAATATTGTTAATATTAAAAATACTTTTTTCATAAATATCACTCCTCGTATCATTTAAAGGATATCATAATTATTTGTTTATGTAAACGAATGAAACTGTGTAACCAGTACCACTAAAAAATAGAGAATATCTCTATTTTTTAGTATTCTATAATAATTTTTCAATAGTCATATTTGTTTCTACTTCTTTAAAAGTGTATTCAATAGAGTCTTCTGTGATATTTAGTATTAAATATGATGGAGGTGTTTTTGATCGAGGATTTCTAATACTACCAGGATTCATAATAAGCATATTATTAATTTTATCTACTCTAGCTATATGAGTATGACCATATAAAACAATATCGAAATCTTGTGATAATACATATTTTAAAAGTTTCATAAGTGATTTATGAACTCCATATTTATGGCCATGTGTTAAATATAATTTTTTTCCTGCAATTGTTAAAATAGTATCATAATCTAATCCAGCATCTCTGGGATAATTACCTTTTATAGCGATTATATCTAAATCCATTAAAAAATCCAGGGGTAATTCACTATCTCCTAAAGATATAAAATAATCTGCATTAGGATTAAAATTTAAAATTCTTTCAATTAATATTCTACTACCATGAGCATCACTAAAAACAATTACCTTCATTGCGCCACCTCTTTACCTCTTCACCTATAATTATATCAAATAATCTTAAAAATGCTAATATTTACCTAATTTGTAATGAAAAAGAGTAAAGAATTTCTTCATTACTCTTATATGAATATTAATAATTTGTTTTTCTTTTTTCAAAGTAAGCTTTTGGGTGCATACAGACAGGACACATTCCAGGTGCTCTTTTTCCAAAGTGAATATGTCCACAATTACGACAGAACCAAGCAGTTTCAGTTTCACTTTTAAAAACTAGATCTTCTTTGATATTTCCAAGTAATTTACGGTATCTTTCTTCATGATCTTTTTCAATTTTTGCGATCATTTTAAATGAGGCTGCAATTTTCGGAAATCCTTCTTTTGTAGCTATTCTTGCGAATTCCGGATATAGTTCATCCCATTCTTCTAATTCACCATCAGCTGCAGCTAATAAATTTTCAGAAGTTGTTCCTTCAATTCCCGCAGGATAAGCAGCAGTAATTTCTACAACTCCGCCTTCTAAATGTCTAAAAAAGATTTTAGCATGTTCGTATTCATTGGCTGCTGTTTCTAAAAATAATGCAGCAATTTGTTCATAACCTTCTTTTTTAGCAATTTTTGAAAACATTGTATAACGATTTCTTGCTTGTGATTCACCAGCAAAAGCTTTTAGCAAATTTTTCTCAGTTTCTGTTCCTTTAATTGACATTTTATTCCTCCTTTAACTCTCTATTATGAAAATTATAGCATTATTTAATTGTTTTTTAAATAATTAATTAACTTTGCTAAGCATTTACCTCGATGACTTATTTCATTTTTTTCTTCCAAACTTATTTCTGCTAAATTCTTATTTAACATTGGGACATAAAAGATTGGATCATATCCGAATCCATTTGTACCCGCATATTCTTTACTTATTTCTCCGTATAAATAATCTTCAAAGAAAACTGGATCTTTATCTAATGAAAACAAACACATTGTAGTTATAAACCGTGCTTTTCTATCTTTTATTCCTTCAAGATTTTTTAAAAGAAGTTTATTATTATCTTCATAGTTTTTATCTACTCCACTATATCTTGCTGAAAACACTCCAGGTTCATTGTGTAATGAAAATACTTCTAATCCTGAGTCATCAGCTACAACCGTTTTATTAAGATAATTAGATAATTCTTTAGCTTTTTTAAATGCATTTTCTTTAAAAGTTATTCCATCTTCTATAATTTCTGGAAACTCTTCAAAATCAAATAATGTTAGAACTTTGTATCCAATTGGTTCTAACATCTTTTTCATTTCTATTATTTTATGAGCATTTTTTGTTGCGATTACAATTTCTTTCATTATTCATCACCTTATCTATAGTATATCATAAAAAAAAGGCTAAACGCCTTTCTTCTTAATTTCTATGGCTAGCAGAGGAGTTGTTACTTATTTTAACAATTTTTACTCTGGCATGTTCAATATACGTAATTCTATTAAAACTATCAAATAATCATTTCTTTTAAAATTTTAAATCAAATAAATGTTACTAATTATATAACTAAATGTTACAAAATAATTTAATATTACAAAATAATATTGCTACTAGATTCATTACTAAAATTAATTAAACAACTCCTCAACTTCACCTGATACTGCCAGACATAGAAATCAATAAACTAATTTGTAAAAAAATATAAATATCACCTATAATTTATTATACCACTAATATAATTATAAAACAAATTTTAAATTATATTAATTTAAAATATTTTTGGTTTTTGTAATCATATAAACAATCAGTCCTACTATATTAGTTGTTAAAAGTAAAATGACCCAAAACAACTTGCTATTATTGTTAATATTAGGATTTTCAATTATATTAACAATTATTTTAATTATTATTACTAATACAATAATAACGATAACCGAAATAACTCCTACAAAAATAGTATATAATCCAATCGTTGCTCCCATAATATCATTCCTTTGGAATAGTATAACTAACATATATTATTATTTCAATAAATTATTATCTTCACTTATAAAATCAGATATCTTTGTATATTTTAAATGTTTTATGTTTATTGTTTAATTATATCATAAAAATACCAAAAAATCGGTATTTTTATTTAAATGTATTTTTATCAATCCATAACCCCAGAGCTGGATTTGGAATATAAAAAATTTCTTCTCCATTTTCCAAAATATTCCATCCGTATTGTAATTTTTCTATATTATATGTTTTAGATATACTACTATACTTTTGATAATGATAGTTAACATTTAATATATCTTCTTCATTTATTTTTTCAACCGCGTATGTTATTTTAAATCGATCATCTGAAGACCCATGTATTAAATGTGCAGCAGCGCTCATGTTATTTCTTAAATCAATATTATCTTCAAATGCTTTTAGCGTTTTAATTCTGCCATTATATCCGTATTTTCTAATTAATTTATCTATAACAATATCTTCTCCGAATCGCTCAATTCCAGGTGCTAAGATTATTAATTCTCCTGCATCTTTAATAGCCATTCTAGTTCGATATATTGCTTTATTACCAAGCCATGTACTTTTAAATTCTAACGGGTCTAAATATACAACACATTTATTAATAGGTTTATCTAAAAAATCAATATTCTTTTCTTGAGATAGTTTTACTGCACGTTCAAAAGTTATTCTATTTGAACCAATAAAAAGTCCATGAGTTAAAACGTCATTTCTAATAGCTGTAGTTACAGTTAAAACAAAAACAATTGGTAAATCTTTCAAAAAATGAGTTAATCCGTAATCAAGTATTTTACGTACAGGTGAATGATCTTTTCCCATCATTTTTTCCATTCCGTATACTGCCCCAATCATATGAGACTGATTAATTGTTTTTTTTCCACCGCATCCAACTAAAATGTTTTTTGAATGATTTGCCATTCCAATAACTTCGTGTGGAACTACTTGTCCAATCGAGAGAATAAGATCATAATTATTTTGAATAATTATTTTATTAATTTCTATTGTTACTTTTTCTTTCCATAATCCATCAGTAATACTTTCAATATAACTTGCAGGTACTTCTCCAATATTAATAACGTCATTTCGCCAATCATGGTAAATAAATAACTCATGAGGAATATCACCAAACATTAAATCAAGTTCTTCTTTTGTCATTTCAAGGTGTGTTCCAAGAGCTGGTAAAATATCTATATGTGCAATATCTTTAAGCAAGTGATAATACTGATTTGTAATAAAACCTGCTTTAGAATGAAATCTAGTAATATCAGGTGGAATAATTAATACTTTATTAATCTTTTTTCCTGTTAAAGAATTAATTAATCCTTGTTTAATCTCTTGATTTGTTAAGCCTTTTGTTGATTTATTATTTAAATGAATGTCCATATATCCTCCATCCCTTATTAACCTTTATATATTGTCGATGCTGTTTTCCCACCTTTTCCTGTCCAGTTAGTATGGAAAAATTCACCTCTTGGTTTATCTATTCTTTCATAGTTATGAGCACCAAAATAATCTCTTTGAGCTTGAAGTAAATTAGCTGGAAGAGAGTTAGTAGTATAGCCATCAAAATAGGCAATACTTGAAGATAATGTTGGTATCGAAACTCCACTTAATACAGCTATTGAAACAACTTTTCTTAATCCTTCTATTCTTAATTCTATTTCATTTTTAAAAAATGAATCAACTAATAAATTACTTAGATTAGGGTTTTTGTCAAATGCTTCTTTAATATTACTTAAAAAGGCTGAACGGATAATGCATCCACCTTTCCATAAAACAGAAATACCACCGAGATTTAAATCCCATTTATACGATTTAGATGCTTCACTTAATAGTGAAAATCCTTGTGCATATGAAATAATTTTCGCTAAATATAATGCATCTTTTAAATTGTTAAGAAAATCTTTTCTATCTCCATCAAAATGTTTTAATTTACGGTTATATAACTTAGAAGCTTTCACTCTTTCTTCCTTAATTGCTGATAAGAAACGAGCATACACTGATTCCGCAATCAATGGTAAAGAAACGCCTTCATGAAGAGAATTAATTGCTGTCCATTTCCCTGTCCCTTTTTGTCCTGCAGTATCTAATATTTTATTTATAAGGTAAGTTCCATCTTTATCTTTTTTAGTAAAGATATCAGCAGTTATTTCAATTAAATAACTATTTAATTCTCCTTTATTCCATTCATAAAATATGTCATGAATTTCATCAGGCTTCATTTTTAATAAATCTCTCATAATTTGGTAAACTTCAGTAATTAATTGAATATCTCCATATTCAATTCCATTATGAACCATTTTAACAAAATGACCAGCTCCATTTTCACCAACCCAATCACAGCATATTTCATCATCTTTTGTTTTCGCAGCAATTGCTTGTAACAAATCTTTCACAAATGGCCAAGCTTTTTCGGACCCACCAGGCATAATTGATGGACCATTAAGCGCTCCTTCTTCTCCTCCTGATATTCCTGTACCAACAAAAAGTAAATTATTACTTTCTAAATATTTTGTACGCCGATTTGTATCAGGAAAATGTGAATTTCCACCATCAATTATAATATCTCCTTTATCAAGTAAAACAATTAGTTCTTCAATAACTTGATCAACTGGATTTCCAGCTTTTATCATCAACATAATTTTTCTTGGTTTCTTTACCATAGAAACTAATTCTTTTAAAGAACGCGCTATTTTAATATTTTTTTCTTTTGCTCGTGTCTTAGTAAAGTCTTCCATTCTATCTTTTGAAATGTCATAGGCAGCTACATGAAATCCTTTTGATTCTATATTTAATGTTAGATTTTCACCCATTACTCCTAGACCAATCATTCCTATATCATAATTCTTCATTATTTTTTATCTCCTAACTCTGGCATTGCCTTTATATATATTCCAAACTTGTTCTTCATCTATTGGAGATGAGTAATCAGTTAACAAAGTTGTTGTAAGAGCTCCATTAGCCCACCCAAAATGAAAAGCATCTTCTGTTTTCATATTTGATAAAAGTCCATAAAGTAATCCTCCAACAAATCCATCTCCTCCTCCAATTCGATCTAATACCGGTATTGATTTAGGATTAACAACATGCCATTCATTTTGATCTTTTAATATTGCTCCCCAAAGATGCTCATTCGCACTTAATACTTCTCTTAAGGTTGTAGAAAATATTTCAACATTAGGATATTCTTTTTGCATATTGTCAATCATATCTTTGAATCCATTTATTTTTTTATTTAAATCAGATCCACCAGCTTCAACTCCTTTTATTCCAAGTGCGAGTTGAAAATCTTCTTCGTTTCCAATCAAGATATTTGCTAAACTAGCTATTTTTTTAAAAATAGTGCTTAATTCATTTTTGCGATTTTCCCAAAAAGAAGCACGATAATTTATATCAAATGATATTTTAGTTCCATGTTTTTTTGCTTCTTGTGCTATTTTCAAACAAAATTCACCACTTTTTTCGGATAGAGCTGCGACTAGTCCAGAAATATGAATTAATTTCACACCATCAGTTATAAATGTTTTTTTAAAATCAAAATCTTTAACATCTAGTTCTCTTCCTATTTCTCCTGCACGATCATTATGAACATATGGTGCTCTTACTCCAAATCCACTATCTGCGATATTTATTTGATGTCGATATCCCCAAGGTCCTCCCTGTGGTATTTCAGGACCTTCATATTCAATATTTCTTTTTTTTAAGTCTGATTTAATAAACTTAGCAATTGGACTTCCTTTAACAAATGTACTTAAAACCTTTACTTTAAGTCCTAAAGACGCTGATGCTGAAATAGCGTTGCTTTCAGCACTAGTAGCTTGCATAAAAAACGTATTTGAAGTGTAAACAGGTTGTCTATTTTCCGGAGTAATTCTTACTCCCATACTTGTTGGGACAATTATTGCGTATTTAGCATTTTCTTTAAATTCCATATTAATCTCCTATCGTTTAAAGTTTATAAAATTCTTGGTATTGTTATAAGAAATATTTTGAGCTAATTCAGCTATTTTTTTCATATTTTTCGGAATCAATCCTTTTTCTACTTTTTCAGCTAAAAAACTAGCTAATATTCTCCGAAAATAATCGTGTCTTACAAAAGATAGAAAACTTCTTGAATCTGTCACCATTCCAATAAAATAATTTAAGTTTAAAAATTCTGCGAAAATATTCAATTGTTTTTCTATCCCTCTTTTATTATCTAAGAACCACCAAGCAGCACCTAGTTGTATTTTTCCTTTTAATCCTTCAGAAAAATTAGCACACATAGCTGCGGTTGCTTCATAAGAAGCTGAATTCAATGGATAGATAATTATTCTTGGAAGAGTACATTTTGTATTTATATCATTTAAAAATCTATTAAAATCATCAACAAAGTGATGATTAGTAATACTATCATACCCGCTATCTACTCCAATATTCTCATATCCTATTGTGTTATTGTTTCGACTTGCTCCAATATGATATTGAACAGTCCAGTTTCTCAATGAATATTCATTCAAGAAAAATCCAAGTAAATAGCTGTTAAGTATTTCAATTTCTAAAATTGTTAATGAAAGATTATTATATCTTTTAAGAAATATTTCATTAGCCTGATCAAAAGATGTTTGATGATATTTAAAATATGAAATTCCGTGATCAGCTAATTGACATGAGTGATTTTCAAAAAAATCTAATCTTATAGAAAGAGCTTTTTCTAAAGAATTCAAATCAATAACTTTAATTGACGTTTTTTCTTCTAGTTTTATAATGTTTTCTTCGAATATTTGAGTATCAAAAGAAAATAGTTTATCAGGTCTAAATGTTGGTAATACTTTAATTGAAAAATTTGGATCTTTTTCTAATAACTCATGATATTTCAAATCATCATTTAAATCATCCGTTGTACAAAGAGCTTCTACTTTCAAATCTTTTAGCAGTTCTCTTGGTCCTTTAGGATGATTTTTTAAATATCTATTAGCTTTTTCATATATTTCTTTAGTGTTTTCTCTTGTTAAATACTCATTAACATTAAAAAATGTTTTTAATTCCATATGAGACCAATAATACAAAGGATTAAGATAAGCTTTTTCAATTGATTTAACAAAGCTAGAAAATGCTTCAAATTTGTTGTTTATATTTGTTATGTTTTCTTCTTTAATTCCAGAAAATCGCATTAATCTCCATTTGTAATGATCATGTTGAAGCCACATATTAGTAATATTATCAAAAGGTTTATTTTCATAAATTTCTAATGGACTCAAATGATTGTGGTAATCAATAATAGGTAAATCTTTAATGTTGTTATATATTTCTTTTGCGACTTCATTTTGTAACAAAAAATCATTATCAATCATTTTCACACCCCACTATACGAACTAAATCCACCGTCAATTGGTAATACTACACCATTTATAAAGCTAGCAGCATCTTCATTAATTAAAAATAAAACAGCACCAATTAATTCTTCACTATCACCAAAACGGCCCATTGGGGTTTGATTAATAATTTGTTTTGCTCTAGCTGTAAAATTTTTATTTTCATCTAATAATAATTGTTCGTTTTGCTTTGTAATAAAAAATCCTGGAGCAATCGCATTCACTCTTATATTTACTTTTGAAAAATGAACAGCTAACCATTGAGTAAAATTACTAACTGCCGCTTTTGCAGCGCTATAAGCTGGAATCTTAGTTAATGGTGTAAAAGCATTCATACTTGATATATTTAATATAGATCCACCATTTTCAAGCATTTCAGCAGCAAATACTTGAATAGGAAGTAATGTTCCTAAAAAATTTAAGTTAAATACAAATTCAATGCCTTTTGCATCTAAGTCAAAAAATGTTTTAAGACCTTCTGTTTCTTCAGTTTTTTTGTAAAACTCTTGAGTAGTCGTACCATTTGGATGATTTCCTCCAGCACCATTAATTAAGATATCAACACTACCAAATTCTTGTAATAAAATTTTTTTAGCTCTCTCTAAGCTATTTTTATCTAAGACATTACATTCAATTGCTTTAGATTTATAACCAAGCTTATTAATTTCTTTTTCTATCTGTAAAGCTCTTTCGAAATTTAAATCTAAAATAGCAACTTTAGCATTAGCACGAGCTAAGGCATAAGCAAATGTTTCACCCAAAACTCCTGCCCCTCCTGTTAAGACAACTACTTTTTCATTTAAGTTATCAATTTTTGGAATTATCATCATACCACTCCTTATATTTTTGCCACATTTATTTTGCTTATTATATTAATATAATACTACATTTTAGTTTTTTATACATATACTTATTTGACCATAATTTACAGCATATTGATGTTTAAAAATCCCTTTTTAAAGTCAAAGTGTTAAAAAATGCCTTAAAAATTACATATCTCATATGAATATTGTTATGTTTAAAATGCAAGACATACAATGATTATGTACTTACTTACAAAAGAAATAAAGAGAGATAATAATAATAATACAAATATCTAATTCTTTTGATGAAAAGTAAAATTTAGACGAGTTTTTCCTGTTACTATGGACTTCCATAAATTCAATTCATCAAAATTATAAAAAAGAAAAAACTTTTTTTATAAAATGCCTTTTGGACTTTTTATAAAGAAATGGAGGTATTTTTATATGCACTTACCTAGTTCTAATAAACAACCTTTTGAAATGTGTAATATGAAATGAAAAGATTGTTTTTATTACGATATTATGTATAATAAGAATACTAGCAACAATGGATTTATATCCATTAAAATTTTACAAGAAACAAGAATCCCTTTACAATGTTAAAGAATCTAAAACTAGATTTTATAAAACTATTTATTCTTTTTTTTGAATTTTCCTTACCTTAGGTCGTTTTATAAAAATCAGTAAAGAATTAACAGAAATAACTTAACTTTGAGGTGAAAAAATGAATTATTATAAAAACATATTAAAAGGAGTTATCTTCGATTTAGATGGAGTTATTACCGATACTGCAAAATATCATTATGTTGCTTGGAAAAGGTTAGCTGATGAAGAAGGAATCGAATTTAACAAGAATATTAATGAAAAGCTTAAAGGTATTAGTCGAATGGAAAGTTTAGATATCATCTTACAAAACAGTAATAAAATTTACTCTCAGGATGAAAAAATATCATTAGCACGTAAAAAAAACAACATGTATGTTACCCTACTAAAACAGCTTAAACCAACTGACATTTTACCAGGCATAACTGCCTTTTTAGATGAACTCAGACATGATAATAAAAAAATAGCCTTAGGTTCAGCTAGTAAAAATGCACCAATAATTCTTAAACATTTAAATATTGAACATCTTTTTGATGTTGTGATCTGTGGCCTAGATATTAAAAAGTCAAAACCTGATCCCGAAGTTTTTTTGCTTGGTGCAAAAAGATTAGGATTAACGCCTGAAGAATGCTTGGTTATTGAGGATGCAGCATCAGGTATAGAGGCCGCATTAAATGCTAATATGAAGTCAATAGGTATTGGGAATCAAGATTTAAAAAAAGCAACTATTCTTATAAGTCATACTTTGCAATTAAATACGCTTTTATTAAAAAAGATAAAATAATCTAATACCTATCACATTTAATTACCTGTTTCCTAGATTTTCATTACTATGTCATAGTTCTTTGTTTCTTGATATTCTATCAAAAAATGTTATAATATTTGTAATACAGAATCCCTTTAAATAAGGAGGAAATAGCTATGAATGATATTCTTAATTATGATGAAAGCAATGTAAAAAGTAAAAAACGAAAAGAGATTTTAGATAAAAGTATAAACATATTTATACGTGAAGGAATCCACCCAGTTAAAATGAGTGATATTGCCAACGAATGCGGAATTTCACTTCGTTCACTTTATTATTATTACCCCAGCAAAGAATACCTCGCCGTTGATATCCAAATCATATGTATGTCAACATTTACTAAAATAATTAATGGTTTTGATTTTCTTTCTAATGTAGATTATGATAAATTTTCTAACTACTTAGATAGTATCTATCACGTAATTGATGATAATCAAAAAAACATTAAATTCATTACTGTATTTGACTATTACTTTTACAATGCATATCCTAATGAAAAATATACTAATTTTTTAAAAACGAAACTCACTAATAATTTCATCTTTAATGATAGTGATACTGCTATCTATACTAATACTATCGATTTTCTTGATGAGGATCCACACGTATTTTTTACAACGATAATTCAAAGTATGCTCGCTTATGCTCAAAAAATTATTTATCGTGAAAAAGCAATGCTTTCAGAAGATGTTGAAAGTCGAGGAGAATTACGGATATATTTAAAACTTATTAAAAAAGCAATTAAAAAGTGCTAAATAGCAAGGGCACCGAAACTGCAGAACTTAAAAATTCCCATGCATTCGACCAAGCCGATTCGCATAGTGTTTCAGATATGAATCTTCAAACTGCGACTACGATATTTATAGTAAATATAAAAAGAGTAATGAAACTATTGAAGTAATATTCATTATTTCTCTTGTTCTAACTTAAAAATTATGCAAAAAAGAGATAAATCTCACTCATGAGTTTTATCTCTTTTCTTATTACCTTAGTTTTTCAGCGCCTTCAAATAGCACTTTTTTTATCCTCTAATTATTTTCCATATTCCCTTAAAAATTCTTTTATTCATTAAATCTAGTAGTCCTAAAGCTCTATTTTCCGAAATAGCTCCATTACTAAATGTTACCATACTACGGAAAGGCATTTCATCAACCATGCTTTCCATCATTTTAAGTATTGCTTCATTCGTTTCCCCTTCGCCAATCATACCGACAAACTGCTTAGTTATTGTCTTATGAAGCATTTTCCCAATTAGAGTGCCTTTTAGCTCATTAAAAACACTATTAATATTATATGGTTTTATATTAGGATATGCAGGAACTTCTCTACCATACAATATTTCAAAATCAGCTTTTGATGGTTCAAAAGAATCATTAATGTTTTTATAGGTGTTTAAATTGTCAGCTATGACCATACTACTACTTTTAACATTGATTGTTTCTTTTAAGACGATTTCTTTTGATGATTTTCCGACTTTAACTGTATATTTTCCATTTTCTAGTTTAAATCCATCAACATTATATATTTCTAATGATGTTAATGGGATGACTAGTTTAACTGTTTTTGATTCACCTGCTTTTAATGATACTTTTCGATATCCTTTTAGTTCCTTTTCAGGTCGATATACTACCGAATCATTCAAAGAAATATAAACTTGGGCAATCTCTTTTCCTTCTATTTTTCCCTTATTTTTAATAATAAATGATACTTCTATATTTTTATCTTTTGAGACTACTAAATCACTATATTCAAATGTAGTATAACTTAATCCATATCCAAACGGAAACAATGGTTCTGTAGTAACTGAATCATAATAACGATATCCAACATATAGTCCCTCACGATACTCTTCTTGTCTAGGAAGACCAGGAAAGTTCTGATTAGATGGAAATTCTGTTAAACTGTTAGGAAATGTCTCTGCAAGTTTTCCTGAAGGATTAACTTTTCCAAAAACAATATCACACAATGCTTCTCCACTTGCTTGTCCCCCTAAGTATTGTTCAATAATCCCTTTGACATTATCCTTCCATGGCATAACAATTGGACTACCGTTTGAAAGTGCAATAATGATATTTTTATTAACATCAGCTATTTCATTTATAAGATGCAAATGGTTATTTGGAATATTTAAATGTGTCCGATCAAATCCTTCACTTTCAAACAAGTCTGTTAATCCAACCATTAACACAACTACATCAGCTTTCTTTGCTATTTTTATTGCTTCAGATACTAAGAAGTCTTCAACTACATCATTTTTAATATTATATCCTGGTGCATATAAAAGTTTATCTCCTAAAACCTCTTTAAAAGCATCATAAGCTTTACTTAATTTAATAGGATTTATTAAACTTGATCCACTACCTTGATATCTTGGTATTTTAGCAAATTCACCTATTAAAGCAACAGTTTGATTCTTATTAAGTGGTAAGATATTATCCTTATTTTGCAATAAAACAATTGTGTCTGCTGCAACTTTTCTAGCAAAGGCATGATGTTCCTCTTTATCAAATTGGCTATTATCTTTATCTAAAGTTTCTTTAGATTTCAAGATTAATTCTACTACTCTAGACACTCTTTCATCTAAAACTTTTTCACTTAGTGTCCCTTCTTTAATTGCTTTAATAACTTTTTGATCATGAATTCCATTACTTCCTGGCATTTCTAATTCTTGACCTGCGATAAGTCCATTAACTCGATTATTACAAGCCCCCCAATCAGTCATAACTAATCCATTATGTCCCCATTCTTTTTTTAAAATGTCATCTAGAATTTTTTTATTTTCACTTAAATAAGTTCCATTCAATTTATTATAAGAACACATTACAGTCCAAGGCTGCGCTTCTTTTACTGCAATTTCAAATCCTTTTAAGTATATTTCTCTTAACGTTCTTTCGTCTACCAAAGCATCAATTCCCATTCTCATTGTTTCTTGATTATTAGCAACAAAATGCTTCATTGACGTTCCTATCCCTTTACTTTGAATACCCTTAATTAAACTAGCTGACAATTTACCACTTAAAAAGGGATCTTCACTAAAATACTCGAAATTACGTCCACAAAGTGGATGTCTTTTGATATTAGCTCCAGGGCCAAGTAAGACTGATACTTTTTCGGTAATACATTCTTCAGCAAGTTTTTCTCCTAAATTGTAAACTAACTCATTATCCCATGAACTAGCTAATCCAACTGCAGTTGGAAAGCAAGTTGAAGGAACACTTCCAAACATTCCTAAATGATCTGCATCTGCATCTTGTTTACGTAATCCATGTGGTCCATCAGTTACCATTATTTTTGGTAATCCTAATCTTTCTATTCCTTTTAAATGCCAAAAATCTTCTCCAGAGCAAAGTGCGACCTTTTCTTCTAAAGATAATTCGGACATAACATGTTTAATTTTATCTTTCATCATTATCTCCTCCAATGTGTAATTATTAAATTATTTCTTTTGAATCTTTCATTTCATGAATCATTTTAGCAACATCTTCTTCTGAAAGATGATAAAACAATGTGAAAATAATGAAAGCAATAACTAGTCCAACAATTGGGATAAGGGCTGTTGCAATCCAAATACCATTTAATGCTTCAGCTGTTTGAACTGCTGCAGTTCCTTTATATCCATAAGCACTAATAACAAATAAAGCTAGTGACCCTGAAATTGCGCCTCCTAATTTCGTACTAAAAGTTTGAACACTAAAAGTAATCCCTTCTTTTCTAATTCCAGTTGTATAATGTCCATATTCCACACAATCTGCAGTAAATATTCCCATCATCATCATTGGCATGAACATTCCTAAACTTTTAAGTGCATTAAGCAATAAAAATAATCCAAAATTATCATAACCAACAAAATATTGAATAATACTAAATACAATTGCAGATCCGATTCCCCAAATAAAGATTTTTCTTTTTCCAAACAAACTTACAAGTTTCGGTGTAAGCGCAGGAATTAATAGCATTGGAACCGCTAGAGTTGCCATTATTGTTGTTTGAATACCAATATCTCCTAAGTTCCACTTAGCAAAATAAGGAGCAATTGTCATTGATGTTAAAGTTGCAGTTAAAGCTATAAATGAAGCATAAAAAACTAATAAGTATTTATTATTAGTAACTGTTTTAATCATCTCTTTAAACGAAGTTTTTTCCTCTCTTTTATAGATGATTCTCTCTTTAACATATATTCTTAATGGTAGCATTATTAATAATGAGAATCCCATTAAAATAATAATTGATGTAGAATACCCTAGATTTGCAATTAATTGCGGAGATAAAATTCCGATTACCATCATTGCAAGTCCTGCCGCTAATCGTCCAATCGACATAATAGAAACTCGTTCTTCTGGAACATCAGTCATAGTGGTTGCTAAAGCGAAAATTGGTACATCACTAATTGTATATAGCATTCCCCAAACAATATAAGAAATATAAGCATAAGTTGTATTAAAACCATCACTTCCATGAAAATTCCAAAAGACAAAAATCGTAGCAATTGGCATTGCAATACTAACAACATTTATCCATGGTTTAAATTTCCCTTTTTTCGGTTTAGTTTTATCTACTAAAGCCCCTAACATTGGGTCATTAATTGCATCCCATACTCGCGCTACTAAAAATAATGTAGCTACTGCTCCTTCAACCATTCCAATCTCATCAGTTAAAAAAATCGCTAGATAAGACAATACCATAAAGTAAATAATATTTTGCCCTACAAACCAAGCTCCATAAGAAGTTCTTTCTTTACGGCTT
Organism: uncultured Candidatus Izemoplasmatales bacterium; assembly: GCA_964634385.1. Taxonomy (GTDB): domain Bacteria; phylum Bacillota_I; class Bacilli_A; order Izemoplasmatales; family Izemoplasmataceae; genus JAFGXW01. The sequence goes on from CAZWIZ010000009.1 coordinate 31,401, forward strand.
GTTAAAAATAATTCTTTATTCATTTATTCTCTCCTTCTTTCATTTTTCAATTTCATAATCAATTATTTTTTTCTAAAAAATATTTTTTCTAATAGAATAAATAAGAAAATAGTAATATAACTTCCTACTAGTACATCACTTAGGAAATGTGCGCCAATAATAACTCTTGATAATGATACGAATACACCCCAAACTACTGCGATAATAATATAGGTTTTCATTTTTACACTTTTAAAATATGGAACAAAGATCATATACGCTAATGAAATAAAAGCATTAGCTGTATGCCCAGAGGGGAATGATTTTAATTCATTGTCATTAGTCCATCCATTGATTTCGTACCAATGTTTAAACTCGCTAACGTTACTTATAGATCTCATTCTAGGTCTTGCCCAAATCCCTTTAACAATATTTACGACGATTACTTCACTAAAGATTAAAATTAATAAGAGCCATGCATGTTTTTTAAAGCTCTTAAAGTTTTCTCCTTTAGTGTGTGCTATATATATTGAAACAACAGCTAATACAATTGCCCCAACTATATTAATAATTTTCCAAATTACTGGTGTTCCTTCTTCAGCATGTTCAAATAAATATCTAATTGGCATCATCACAACGGTATAACTAAACAAGAAAATAAATAAGACACCTAATACTGTAGCTACAATATTCCACCACTTAATATCTCTTCTTCTTCCACCATATAGTAGAACTACTGAAAGCAACATTCCAAACATAGCCGGAAACTCTCCAAATAGATTACCACTCTGACCGATAATAGAATTTTGATTTACAAGAGCTTCACTAATCGTATAATCAAGATCTCCTATCGCTAAAATTGCCATTAAAACAACGAATACAGTAATACTAACAAGATAAAACTTCTTACTTAATACCATAAATTTCCTCCATCAATACTATTATTTTAGTTTTTTTTATTCTTTTGAAGTTAATTCTAACTTCGTTTATTCCACAGTAGATTTATTTAAATATTATTGAATACATTAGCATTAACATAAAAGGTATATTATTTCTATCCATAAAATCCATATTTACAATTTTAGGTGCTTTTACTCTTCCATTTTTGTTCCTAATATAGTGATTTTCCATGTATTACCTAAATGATACAAAAAACCTTTCAATACAATTATATCTAAAAACACACTAAATGCAATAGTTTTTTGCATAAAGTGTGCATTTTTTATTTATTATCAGATTTTTCTATAATACATCATAGTCTTATAACTTAAATACAATAGATATTTAACAATTGTTTTTTAACTTCTTTTGAAACTCCTAATTCTAGTAAATAGTTATCTAAAGATCCATATTTTTCAATAACTGCTTCAATAAAGATATTAAAATAATTCTCAAAAACTGTTATTAACGGATCTAAATCACTTGGGTTATTAACATTAAAGATACTCATAAAATGGTATCTCATGAATTCAATTGACGATGCTTCAATTGTTAAGTATTCCTCTTTAACCACTTCGATATCAAAATCAAAAATTAACATTAGTATAATTCCGAAAACTCCAGTGCGATCCTTTCCAGATGAACAATGGAAAATAAATTCTTTAGATTTTTGTTTTAAAAGTTTTTGTATAACCTTTTTGTATTCTAAGCTATTCGGTAATGATTCTCCATAAAGAGTAAGCATTTCATTCAACATCTCATCTTTTTTAAGATTATTAAATACCTTCTGAGATGTTGAAGTTTTCTTTAAAATATCAAAATGACTTGTTTTAAACTCGTTTTTATCAAGTTCTCCTAGCTGTTGTCTTTCATCACTACTTCTAAAATCGTAAACATACTTAATATTCAAATCTTTCATTTTTTGAATATCATTTTTTGATGCATAAGTTAGAATACCACTACGAAAAATAGTATTTGGAATAATTCTTTTTCCGTTTTTATTTAGTTTGTTTTCAGCAAGAGTTCTAAAATTAATGATTTTTTCCATTTTATTTCATCCTTTTCTTTATTTCGTTTTTTAACTTTTATAATGTGCTTTTTGATATGCCTTTGGAGTCAACTTCACTTCTTCTTTAAAGACTTTTGTAAAATGAGATGAGCTTGAAAAACCAAGCATTGTCGATATATCTAAAATTGTATGATTTTTTTGTTTCAATAATTTTTTTGATTCAACTATTTTTGAATGATTTATATATTTGGACACAGTCATTTTTGTTTCTTTTTTAAATTGTCGTGACAAATGTTCTTTTGAAACAAATAAAAAACTAGCAATATCAGAAAGTGATACTGATGTAGTAATTTGTCTTCTAATATACAAAATAGCGCTCCTTATTAAATTTGAGTAATCATTAATTGCGTAATTATAAACAGCTTCTGCATAAGAAATTAAAATATCTTGTGTAATTTTTTTAGAATCAAAATTTGATGTCATTGTTTCTATTGTAATTCCGAGATTAGTTGATATTTGATGTCCTAGTTGAACATCTATTCCACCTCTTATCGCTGCTCTATTACATATTGTATTTAAAATTGTTAATCTTGTTTTTGAATTTCTTAATGAATCATTAATTGCTCTTTCTGGTAAATCAACCATAATTTCATGAAATTCAAATTTTTTAGCTTGTTCAACATTTCCTGTTTCTATTATATTTAACAATTTATTTTCTATTTGATAATTTTTAGTAACTGTTTTTGTTTCTTCAAATAATCTTTCAATATTTATTGAACGAGCATTTTCTATTTTTTGAGGACTTATTACTTGATAATTAATATCATTAAAAGTTCTATTGGATAAATTAATAATTAAATTATATATATAATCTATTTCTATAGTCGTTAATACTCTTAATTGATTAAACATATTATCTAGCATAATAGCCTCTTCACCTATCATTCTAAGTCTTCTTTTTAAATTAATCATATCGCTAAGACTAGTCTCTTGTTCTAAAAACGGACCTATTACTATCTTGCTATTTTCTAATTTAAATCCAATATATGTTAGGTTAGAATAGTCTTTTAATCTTACTATATCTTTTTCATTAATTTTACTTATTACTTGTATCCTATTTTTTTTGATTATTTCTGTCATCTTATTTGGCGAAAATATATCACTATAAAGCGAAGGCTTCTTGTCCTTATTTATTTCATAAATTGGAATACTAACTAAAGAATATAATATTTGAAAAAAAACTGCTAATTCCATATGCATCACCCAATCAATTATACTATATTATGTAACAAGTATCAATATATTGGTATTTTATATTAATCTGATATATGAAAACGATAACATAATACGATATCATTAAAATAGGAAATAATGTAAAAAGGAGAAATATATGAAAAAAATTAGTTTGAATGGTTCATGGAATTTTACTAAAGAACAATTGTCAAAAGATAATTTTTTAGAAATTTCTTGGAAAAAAGTTAATGTTCCTCATACCTGGAACAATATTGATGGTCAAAATGGTGGTAATAATTATTACCGCGGACTATGTTGGTACAACAAAACAATAAAAATTAAAAAACATGATGGAAGGATATTTCTTGAATTCGAAGGAATAAATAGTATCGCTACAGTTTTACTTAATAGTACGCTTTTAGGAATTCATAAAGGTGGATACTCTACATTCAGATATGATATTACTAACTTAGCTCATGAAGGTGATAATTTACTTATTGTTGGCGCTGATAATTCTCATAATGAAGAAGTATATCCTTTAATGGCAGATTTTACTTTTTATGGCGGTATTTACCGAAATGCTTCAATAATTTATACAAATAATGTTTGTTTTGATTTAGATCATTTTGGAAGTACTGGAGTTTATGTTTCACAAACAAATATAACAAAAGAAAAAGCTGAATTTAAAGTTGATACTTATCTTAAAAATTATACAGATGATGTTGAAGTTATTGTAAAAGTAAATATAAAAAATAATAATAATAAATCATTACTTTCACAATCAAAATCAATTTTATTATCTAAAAATAATCATATTGAATTTGAATTTGCTTTAGAAAACCCACATTTATGGAATGGTAAAATTGATCCATACTTGCACACTGTTAATGTTGACCTAATTATTAATGATGTAATCATTGATTCAAGAAACATTAATACTGGATTCAGATCATTTACTGTTGATGATACTTTTGTTTACCTAAACGGACAAAAGATCAAATTAAATGGTGTTTCAAGACATCAAGATAGATGGGGTGTAGGTAACGCATTAACTAACAAAATGCATGATGAAGATATGGAATTTATCAAAGAAATTGGAGCTAACTCAATTCGTTTAGCACATTACCAACAAGCTCAATACTTTTACGATTTATGCGATAAAGAAGGAATGATTGTTTGGGCTGAAATTCCTTATATATCAATTTCATCTAAAACTGATAAAAAAGGAACAAACGCCTTAAGTCAAATGGAAGAATTAATAAAACAGAATTATAATCATTCTTCTATTGTTATGTGGGGAGTCCAAAACGAAATAACAATCCAAGGAAAAAGGAATAATTTAGAGGAAATAGTTCAAAACTTACATGATTTAGCTAAAGAACTTGATCCTTACCGTTTTACTACTCAAGCTCAAGTAGCTTTTTTACCATCAAACGATCCATTAAATGATGTTACTGACTTAATCGCATCTAATCAATATTTTGGTTGGTATATGGGAGAAGCTGAAGATTTTATTCCTTATTTAGAAGAATATCGTAAAAACACTCCTAATCGTCCTATTGGCCTTAGTGAATATGGAGCTGAAGGAATCATTAAATATCATACAGATAATCCAGTATGTAAAGATTATACTGAAGAATATCATGCTTTATGGCATGAAAAAGTATACACTATTTTATCTAATACAGACTTCGTTTGGGGTACATATGTTTGGAATATGTTTAGTTTCGCAGCTGATGCACGAGATGAAGGTGGAGTTAAAGGATTAAATAATAAAGGATTAGTTACAATTGATCGAAAAATAAGAAAAGATGCTTTTTATTACTATAAAGCAAAATGGAACAAAACTCCGATGATTCATCTATGCTCAAAAAGATTTGTCGAAAGACATAATAAGGATATTGAATTAAAAGCTTATTCTAATTTAGGAGAAGTTAAATTTTATCTAAATGGAACATTAGTTGATACAGTTTTAAGTGACGATGTAGTGTTTACTACTAAAGTTACGTTAGTGGATGGAGAAAATAAAGTATTAGTAACATCCGCTAATGAAAATGATGAAACTATTTTCATTACTGTTGATGCACCAAATCCCGAGTATACTGTTCCAAAAGCAGACCAGGGTAAAGGTATGTTCTCATTTGAAGATTCCGGAAACTGGTTTGATGAAATCACTGATGAAGACAAAGCTACCGAGATTAATCCAGCTTACTTCTCAATAGATGATCAAATCGGAGATATATTAGATAATAAAGAAGGACTAGAACTTTTTCAAAAATATATGCAGTCATTTATAGATCATCCAATGTTTGAAATGGCAAAGGGATTTAGTATAAAAATGCTTACAAAATTTGATAAAAATGCAATTCCTGAAGAATTAGTAATTATCTTAAATAAAAAATTACAAAAAATAAAAAAATAGATAGGAGAAAAAATGAAAAAAACAGAGTTCAAAAACAGAGCAAGCATTTGGCAATTAATTGGATTTGCCGGAAACAACGCGGCTACAAATGCATTATTCGTTGTCTTAGGATCGTTTTTCTTAGTGTATGGATCTGATGTGTATGGGTATACTACATTATTAATCGGATTTGTTATGGGAGGTACTAGAATTTTTGATGCTATCACTGACCCACTAATTGGTATTTTAGTTGACAAGACCAATACAAAATTAGGTCGTTTTAGACCTTGGATGATTGCCGGAAGTTTACTGGCAAATCTAATGTTCTTAATTCTTTTTTGGGGTATTGATTTAGGAAATAGCACTTTAAATTTGGTATTCATTATAACCATTTATGTAATATGGGTAATTGGATATACATTCCAAACATCAATTAGTAAAGCAGGACAAAACGTTTTAACTAGTGATCCAAAACAAAGAACAACATTGAATGCTATTTCAGGAATGTTTTCTGTTATTGTATTTATGTCTGCATTTATTTTATATCCAATTATTATTCCTCAAGGATTCACAAATGTCGCAGCTAACTGGCAAAAATTAGCTATTATTATGGTAGTTGTTCAGTTATTCTTTACTTTAATTGCTGTTTTAGGGATTTGGAAAAAGGATGTTCCCGAAAATTATGAAATTGGAACTGTAACTGAAAATCCAAAAATTAAAGATTACATTTCATTATTTAAAGGAAATAAAGCTTTACAAATGTTAATTGTTGCAGCATCAACAAATAAAATTACAATGACTATTGGTAATGGACTGCTTGTCTTCTTTTATGCATATGTTGTTAAAAATCCTGCAATGCAATCCTCTGTAACTCCAGTCACAATTATATTTATGGTTTTAGCTACTGTTAGTATTTTAATCTACACTAACAAAGTTGGACGAAAAAAAGCTTTTACTATCTTATCAATTGGCGCAATGACTTGGGGAATTCTTTCAATATTTATTTTACCATTTGCACCTAGTTCGTTTATAATGTTAGTATTTGTTTTAGGTGTTAATTCCTTCTTCATGGGTGGTACAGACCTTAATGTTATTCCAATGATAGGTGATGCTGCTGACTATGAAAACTATACAAATGGTCGATTTATTCCTGGAATGATTGGAACTTCATTTAGTTTAATTGATAAGTTGGTAAGTTCACTTGGAACTATTATCTCTGGTGCATTATTAACAATGTTAGGATTTGTTAGTTTAACCGCTACTCCTACTTCTGATAAACTATTTTGGGGAATCTTAATCGCTTACTTTATCTTTCCTGCTTTCGGACACTTATGTTCAATCATAGCTATGAAGTATTATCCTATTGATAATGATTTTATGAATCACATGCATAAAACATTAGAAGAAAGAAGAAACGAAGTTTAATATATACTGTACTCATTGAAAAATCACCTTAGATTTTACAGTCTAAGGTGATTTTTTTGGTTCTATAATTGTTTTTATTGTAAAACTCAAAGATGAGTTTTCATGTGGTGAAAAAGTACAATGATTTCAATACATATCATAAATAATTAATAAAATTACTATACACATTGCTTATGAATGATAATTATGATAATTTTGATTTTGATAATTTTATAACACTTAATAAATAAAACAATAATCCAAAGACTATCATTGCTAGAACCAAATGAAAATTACTCATTTCAAAATCACCTATATTTACCTCTAATCCGTAAATATAAGAATAATTGTCATATGCTTGTTGAGGAGCTCCATCAAAAACTAAAGCAATTGGCTCCTTCATATAAATATTCCTCATCAAAGTTACACTGTGAGCTGTAGGAAGTAAATTCATTACGGTTTGAACATTTTTACCAAGAACTCCAATTGGAATATATATTCCACCAAAGAAACCTACCAAAGTTCCCACTAGAGTACTTAATATCCCAAATGCATTAACGGTTTTCATAAATAATGCAATGTAAAAAAAGAAACTAGAAAAAACAATTATCGATAGTAAAACAATACTTAAGACTTGTATTGTTGATAAAAAGCCAAGCAATTCTCCTCCATTTAGTAAAACATATGCTTGTCCAACAATAAAATTGAAAAAAACCATTATAAACGCAATAATCCAAGAACTTACTAAATAACTTAAAGCGAGAATTCTTCGATCAATTGGAGATGTATAAAAATCCATTATTATTTTTTTGTCTCTATCTTGAATTAATCTACCTATCGCAGTCAAAGGAACAGTAACAGTTGAAACCGTTAATAATCCTGCCATAATCCAAGAACTTACTAACCAATCAAGTCCTTCAATTTCTCCAAAATTTTCTACTAAAGTATCTGTCTGCATAGCTCCTAAGAAAAGAACATATAATAAGATAATAATTATAACTGATAAAAAACTAAAGAAGACAGCAGCTCTATCTCTTAAATATAATTTTAGATTTCTACTTACAAGTTGAACTAAAATATTCATTATTCACTCACCAACTTTTTTCCAGTAATATTCAAGAAAACATCATCCATATCCCCGCGTAATATTTCAAATTCTCTAATATGTTCTTTATATTTCTTTACAATCTCTAATCCATCAAAACAGTTATCTAAAATAATATTAATAGTATTATTTACAATGTAATATTTAATTTGATCTTTCTTTAAAACCTTTTCAAGATTGTTAGAAGGAATAATCTTAATACGATCATTTGAATACTTTAACCGAAGTTCCTCACTAGAACCTACTGCGACTATCTTTCCTTCATCAATAATAACAACCTTATTCGCATCTAATACTTCTTCCATATAATGTGTTGTTAAAAAGATTGTAATCTGTTTCTCTTTTCGCAGCTTCTCAATTAATTTCCAAATATCTTTTCTACTTTTAGGATCTAATCCAGTAGTTGGTTCATCTAAAATTAAAATTTCTGGCCAATTAATTAATGCCCTAACAATATCTGCTTTTCTTCTTTGACCACCACTTAATTCCCCATATCGCTGATTAATAAACGAGTTTATTTCTAAAAACTCATTTATTTCATTTATTCTTATTAATAAATCACTTTTCTTTATCTTATAGAATGAAGCTCTTACAATCAAGTTTTCTTTAACAGTTAATAAGTCATCTAACATTGAATTTTGAAAAACAACTCCAATATTATTTCTTATTTGAGAATCATTTTTTCCTATTTCATAATCTAAGACTCTCACACTTCCGCTATTTTTATCTAATAAAGTTGCGATAATATTGATTGTTGTGCTTTTACCAGCTCCATTAGGACCTAAAAAAGCGAAAAAAGAATTTTTTTCAACGGTAAAACTGATTTTTTTTACTGCCTTAAGTTCTCCATAATTTTTTATTAAATTCTCAACTTTGATTGCTATCATAATTCACCTCGGCATTTTTTTTCTTCTTATATGTAAATGGTATTTGATATAAAAACCTAAGTACACATTTATCATTAACTAATTTTCATCCATATATCTAATATTGCATTTAATCTTTTAATAATTCTCGTATATTTTTCATTTCTTTATTTGAATTAGTATACCAGTTTGAAGCAAATACTCGATATATTTTCCAGTTCCTAGCCTTTAAATATTTTTCTTGATGTACAAGATCTCTTCTAGCATTTATTTTTTTATAATCATTAAAATCACATATTATTCCTAGTTTATATGATAACTCATCTTCATTATAAATTGCTAAATCAATGCTATAATTACCTATTCCAATTGTTGTTTTGACAATATAATTATTGTTTTCTAATCTTTTTTTAATATCAAGAACTAGTTTTGATAAGACTATATCATCTTTTGAATCATCTAAAGAGTTTAATTGATATAGCACTTCTTTTGCTTTGTTTGGTTGTTTATTTGAAATGAAATAACAGTATCTCATATAGTTTTTCAATAATTTAGGGCCCTCACTTTTTAAATCATCTACTTTTAATTCTTCTGGATATAATGATGATACAAAATAGATTTTCTTTTTCGCTCTACTAATTGCAACATTTAATCTATTTTGCCCACCTTCATTATTTAACCAGCCGAATCTTCTAGCAATAACTCCTTCTGGGTTTCTTGCATACCCCATTGAAAAAATAATAATGTCTCTTTCGTCGCCTTGAACATTTTCAATATTTTTAACGAATAAACTGGTATCTTCTCCATCATCATTTCTGAAAAGTTCAAAACTAAATTTTTGTTGATAACGACTCTTTTTAAATAGTTCCTCATCAATAAGGTTTTCAATTAAATCTCTTTGAGTAATATTAAACGTAATAACGCCAATAGTTTCGTTATTTCCTCTTTCTCTAAAAACTTTTTTTATCAACTTAATAACAGCTTTAGCCTCTTCGATATTTCTTCTGTTTTCAAAAATACCATTTTTAACAAATACATATTCTATTGGTGGTTTTTTACTTATTGATTGATTTGGTGAAACAATTAATTTTCCATCATAGAAAGCATGATTAGAAAAAGCTATAAGTTCTTCATATATCGAACGATAATGATAGTTTAAAATAGTTTCATTATATTTATATCTAGCTAAATCTAATAAGCTTTTCGCATCCATTGAAATGTCTTTTAATAACTTGTTTTCATAATATTCGTCTTCTTCTTCAAGTCTTCCAATTCCTAGGCTTGATGGTCTAAGTTGTTTTGTATCCCCAGCAATAACGACTTTTTTAGCACGATATATTGCAGGAATACCTTTTTCAACATACATTTGAGATGCTTCATCAAATATGACAAGGTCAAACATTCCATAAACTAGTGGAACAACAGCACTAACAACTTCAGGTGTCATCATCCAAATTCTTACGTTATTCATTAATTCTAATTGGAAAAGATCAATAAAAGCTTTGACACTCATTCTTCTTGTTCCTTCTATAACCCTTTTTATATCCATAATTCTTTTAGTATTTGAAAAGTTTAAAGCGTGTTTATATAGCTCCATTTCGAAGGACTCAATAGTGATTTGTCTTTTTTCATCCATATAATGATTTAATTCTTCTATTTTTTCTTGGTATTTATCAAATATGTATAAATATTTTTGATTTTTTGTTTTAAAATCTTCTAAATAACCTGTATAATACGCATCAAAAAGATAGTGCCGATGTTTCACAATGTTTTCAACATTTTCTAATAGACTATGGTGTAATAACATATCAATAAAAAGTAATTCTTGTTTTGATAGCTTATTATATTTGGTTTTAACTTTATTTAATTTTATAATATTTTTAATTACATAATTATGAAGTGTACCATCACTTAATAACAATTTTAAATATTTCTTATCTGTTTTTGATTTTTTAGTTAAAAAGATAATTCTTCCTTTATTATTTATAAGGAATTCTTTTTTAAGTTTTCTTCTTTTAAAAACCCAAGAATGTTCTATTTGCTCCATTACTTTTTTATAATCAAGATTAAATTCTGCGAATTCAATTCTATTGCTTCTACTAATTTTAGTCTCTAATTTATTTAATAATGGATATGTTTTTATAATTTTATTATATGTTAAATAATCTTCCAAATGATTGGCTTTATCAAATGTCTTTTCAATTTTATCTAATTCTTTAAAGGTGATTTTTTTATAAACACTTTGAAACATATGATGAACTCTTTTAGGACTTAACTCGTTTATTATTGCTTTATCATTCACATATCTACTGTATAATTTATGGATGGGAACATCTTGAATTTTTTGATTATATAATAAATCGAGTGAATAATCCATTGTTTTTAAAATCTCAGATATTTCTTCTTCTAAACGATAAATATCATTATTTAAAGTTCTTCTAGGTGGGCCAGGATTTACAAAGTTTTTTAACTTATAATAAAAATCTTGTTTATTTTCAGAATCATCAATAAACATAGTATATTTAGATGCATTTTTAAGTCTTGAATAGATAACATCTAACGCTACCTTTTTTTCACTAACAACTAATACGTTTTCACCTTTCATAACACTCGCTGCGATTAAATTAGTAATAGTTTGGCTTTTTCCAGTCCCTGGAGGACCCCAAATAACTAATTTATTACTTTCATTGACAAGATCAATTACTTTTTCTTGAGAAAAATTGATTTCATTTATATAAGATAATTTAGTTTCATCAACTAATTTCTTTTTTTCTAAAAAAGCAATTTCTCTTTCTTTACTATAAAGATTTGTTTCATCAATTAATCCTTCTAGCAAATCATTATATTTGTTAGAATCCAAAATTTTACTCATATCTTTTTGAATCAATGATGAATATAATTTATATCTTCCTAAGGTAATATATTCTTTAACAGTAAAATGACCCTTTTTACGTTTTGAAAACCGATCTTTTAAAATGCTTTTATAATCTTCAAAAGAGAAATTCAAATGATTTCCCTTAATATTAATTCCATTATTTCTATAAAAAGGAAGAACGGTCTCCAATAACACTTTTTTAGAAAAAGTATTAATGTATGGAGCATTAGAAATTATCTCATTTTTTTCCATTTTAGATGTTGCTAATAAAAGATCTCTATTAAAAATAATATCTTTATCTGAATCTTTTTTAAGACTAAAATTTCTTTTTGTTCTTATTAATTTAACAGGAAAATATAATAATGGAGCTCTAATTGCGAAACTATCTCTTTTAAATACTCCTTCAACAAATGGATAAGCTATATATAAATCGTAAGAACCGGTTTCTTTAAGAGATTTATTTGTTTCTCGATAAAGTGTAATAACTTTATTTTCTAAATTATCTCCATTTTGTAAACTATCAAAATCAAAGTTTAAGTAAGATCTTTTTTTATTAGTAAGAAATTCAACAATATCAGTACTAAAGCCTAATAAAGATAAATCAAAACTAACTTTTTTCACTATTTTACCCATATATAAATTAGGATTTCGTCTAGAAATATTAGCTAAGCGATCTTTGTAATGGTCTAATACTTTAAAAGCATCTTTTGAAACGACAACTTCCTTAACTATTTCATTTTGATAATTAATTATAACTTTTAAAAATCGTAGAGCGTATTTTTCTACAAATGCTTCACCAATACCTGATATTGCAAAAAAATCACTTACTTTAAGTGGCTTTTTCAAAGCTATTTCTTTAAGAATTTCATCACTACAAACAATTGGAGTTTTTCCATTACTTAATATTTCTTCTTCTCTAATGTCATCACGTAAAATATCTAACGCATCAAGAATTTTATTTCTTTTAAGAGCCATTTTTTCACATCCTTAAAATCCTTATAACCATTTTAACATTTATTTTGAATAAAACATAATTTTCAATATGATTTTGTTGTTAAATATGCCTAATAACTTCAAATCTTTCCATTTTATAAGATTCATCATCACTTATTCCTGCCTTTTTCTTGGCGATACTTACCTGTTGCTCAACTGTGTCTATGCCTTCCAAATTAGGTAATAACAATCCTATTTTGTAATTGTTAGAAACAATTACCCCATACTTTTTAACATCTAAATCATTAAAAGAGGAAATTGGTTCAGATGGATATAATATATCAACCTTATATTGTAAATAAGGTAATTCATTTTTCTTAACTTCAGTAAATCGAGGATCTTTTGTTCCTGTTTTTATAGCATTTCGGATAATTTCTTCCGCAATACAATGAGTTGTAGGACTAGTTGTACCAATACAACCTCTTAAATTATTATCTTTATGTATTGAGACAAAAACTCCTGCTCGAGAATCAATCATTTCATGTGGGACATTGTTTGGAATTTCCATTTTTTCACGGTTTTCAATATAGTACTCTAATGATTCTCTAGCAAGCAAGATATAAGGGTCTTCATTTTGTCTTATCAATTTTACATTAGCAATAGATTGTAACTTATATTTTTCTAAAAACAATCTTGTTTTATCCTTACCTAAAACAAGATATTTTGAAATAGCGTACCCTACACCAAAAGGACCTTCATATGATAAAAGTTCCGCATCAACATTATATCCATCAAGAAATCCAGACATTAAAATAAAGGAATTTAGTCCACATTCAGCTGCTTTTTTAACAAGATGAGAATCAATGGTAAGAAGTTTTAAAAAATCTCCTATAGCTAACGCTTCAGTTATTTTTTTATCAAAAATAAGACCTTCTTTTATATATCCATACGGACCATCTTTTTTTAATTTATGAGATAAGTCACCACTCGAAATCCAAACAACTTTCTTTTCCTTTGGAATAACTGATTGAATTAATTTCCCAAGTTTATAATGACTTAATGATGGCAACCCAGAAGGACTAATACGAACTAATTTATAATCTGTATAGTGTTGATTAATAAAATATAAAGGAACCATTGTTCCATGATCTAACCTAGGATTTATTTCACCTTGTGTTCCAGCTGGAATGTTTTGTTTCTTTGCTTCTTTTGAAATCACATTCACGAGTGATTCATCATATTTTACTGTAATTTCAACATTAGATGCTCCAAATTGATTAAAATTACCTATCGCAGATGCACCTGGTGAAATATGAAAATAATCAGCATACACTTGAGCATGAGGAGATGAAATTATTATTGTATCTGGCTTAATCAGTGCAATTTCTTTTGAAATGCTTTTATAAGCAGCAATTGTTTTTTTAATATGTTGTTCTTCTCCTTTTCCAATTCCAGGAATAATTAATGGTGGGTGAGGAACTACGAATGTAGCAATAATAGCCATTTTATTTCATCTTCTTTCTTGAATATTTCCTAAATAGACATTTTTAAATCCGAAATCGTGCGCTATTTTTTCAGCCATTAATAATGTTTCTTTTGGTGTTATAGAAATATCTTTCATTTTGTATGCAGGGAAAAATCTAGAGATATGCCATGGGGTATTTACACCTACATATTTTTTTAAATCCTTAGCAATAGAAATAATATCTTCTTTTTTATCATTTAGCCCAGGAATAATTAAAGTGGTTACTTCTAAATGTACTAAAGCTTCTTTCATTATTCTCATATTATCTAATATAATTTTAGGATTTCCTAAAGAATATTTTTTATATAAATCATTTTGCCCTTTATAGTCAACATTGGCCGCATCTAAATATGGCAATATTAATTTTAATGTTTCTTTTGACATATACCCATTTGTTACCCATATATTCTTAAGACCTTTATTTGTGGCTAGTTTCATTGTATCATATGCGTATTCAAGGAAAATAGTTGGTTCAGAATAAGTATACGAAATAGATGGACAATGATAGTATAATGCATTATCAATATGTTCTTTTGGTGATACATTCTTACCTTCAATACTTTTATTAAGTTTAGGACTTTGAGAAATAGTATGGTTTTGACACCAAGGGCAATCCATGTTACATCCAACTGTCGCAAAAGAATATGTTTTTGTGTTTTTTAAAAAATCGTTTAATGGTTTCTTTTCTATTGGATCAATACTAGCCGCAATTGTTTTCCCGTAATTTAATACAAGTAATGTTCCTTTATTGTTTTCACGTACCCCACAAATTCCTCTTTCTCCATCTTTCAAAATACAAAAGTGACTACAAACAAGACATTTTACCATTGAAGATGATAACTTTTTATATAAAATAGTTTCCATAATATCTCCTATACTAATATTTTAAATAATAGATAATTTCTCACCTTAATAATATCACTTAATGTATTCTCTTGCATTATTATTTTATCTATTATTAATATCTTTAAAATATAAACTACTCTTTTAAAAGATAGGAAATATAAAAAAGATGAATAATTTTTACATGAGTAAAATAATATTATTCATCTTTTATTCTATTAATTAATGTATTTATAATTTCATTAAAACAATTAAATCATTTTCGTGTATTTCAAATGCTTCCATTTTATGTAAATCTTCTGAAAAAATTTGTAATTCACCATTCCTAAAATAACCAAAAGGAATAATTTTTTTATGGAATGCACTATAAAGTGAAGTTATAAAAGTTTTTTTATTTGGAAAACTAATTGGGAATTCTTCATCAAGTAAACTTGTTACTTTACGAATAATAATTTCCTGATCATCTTCTTCCTCTTCACTAATTTTCAGTGTAAGAAGATTTTCATAAAATGAACCAGTTTCTTCTATCAATGCTAGTTTACTTAATAAAAGTGAAATTATTTTATTAGAAATAATTGTATTATTAATATTAAAGTCTTTTGTAATATTATCATTCTTCGGATCTAGTAATTCAACAATAATATTAACATCATCTCTTTCTAGTTTTCCTTCTAAATATATTAAATTATTAATAACATTAGCGTCTAAACTATCATTATCTTGATTCTCATCGCTTAATAAAACAATTGTTACTGGCTTACTAGAATTATTTACTTGTTTTACAAGATCTTCAATATCTTCATCTTTTATCCATTCAGCTTTAAAATCTACATTATATATTTTCTTGTATTCTCTAAAAGCGGATAATATAAACTGTAACTTATTATTTTCACCTATAAGATACACATCTAAATTAGTTGCTTCATTATAATGTTTTGTTTTTAAAGATTTCGTTGTAATTTTTATGTTTGAAGTTATGTTTTTCATTTTATCGTTAAGAGCTAGTACAAAAAGATTATTGTTCTTTCTAGCTAGAGGAACACAATCTGAATGATTAGTTAAACATTCATCAAATGATGTATTTTTTAAATAGTATACTTCTGATCCTTCAAAGGAAAAAAGTGATAAATAAACATCCTCCATTAAATTATGAATAATAGTTTGTGCAATAATTTGTCCTAATCTTCGATCAAAGCATATTGGAAGTAACGTATGTTTCTTTAAAGTATGAACTACTTTACCCATTATTTCTATTTTTTGTTTTGTTTCTATTTTTTTAATTTCAGCTACAATAGGTGGAGTATGTTTAAATTCAATTCGGCCAAGATTAAGAATAATCTTAATAACATTCAAATCGCTTTTTGACATATCTTTTGTAACATTTTCATAAGTACCCTTATTCATTATAATAATTGTAATTGCTTCTTCTATTGAGATATCAAATAGATCACTAGCAATTAAGGGATCTCCATTTTTCACTAGAACCTTTAATTTCGATAAATCTTTATCATTATTATCCATTTTATTTATTGCATTAATAATTTGTTTTTCAGCATAAAACTTATCAACATCAGCTAAAATCATTAATGTTACATCTTCGTCTTCAACATTTACTAAATCAGCAACTAGTTCAGGAACTTTATTATTCCAGTTAAGTACAACAATATGATTAGTTAAATATACTTTTCCAGATCCGCTTTTTTTCTTTTGAAAATATTCTTTTATTAAATTGGTTGTTAAAGCAATGATTGTTCCTGTAAAAAGAACCATTCCAATTATTAAAACAATTACAGCCAAAAACAAAGTATATGGATTTTCTATCTGTAAAATAGCATTTGGTGTTAGGAGCCATTTTAAACTACCATTAGCAAAAGCATCAAGAAAACTAGTAAATGAATCATCAATTAATAGCGCTATCTCAGCCGCAATACATAATATTACAATATTAATTAAAACCATTGTTAAAATCACAAACAACGTTGGTCGTTTATATGTTTTAATGCTTACAAGACTTCTCATTTTTACTAATTTTGCTTTTAGTTTTTTTATCAAGAAAATCCCTCCTACTCATATTTTAATAATACCATATCAAAAAAAGAAATAATATAATCATTTTAGGATTGTAGTTATCTAGATATTAATAGTTATACTAGTATCATTATAATACATTATTTAGTTCATTTCAATATTTCAAAAAACACTTTATCTTAATTACTATTTAATTTCTAATTGTGATAATATCTTCTCAGTTACTTTAATTCCATCAATTGCGGCTGATACTATTCCTCCTGCATATCCAGCACCTTCACCTGTTGGATATAGTCTATTAAAATTAGTACTTTGTAATGTTAAATTATCTCTAAGTATTCTAACAGGTGATGATGATCTTGATTCAACTCCTGTTAACAAAGCATCATCATTATCAAATCCTTTTAATTTATTACCCATATCATTAAATGCTTCTAAAAGTGCATTATTTATTTCTTCGCTAAATAATAATCTTAAATTAGAATAAGTAACTCCAATTGGATAACTAGGTAATACAGTTCCGAGTTCTTTTGTTACTACATTATTTTTAAAATCTTTTACTGTTTGTAAAGGAGCTTTATAGTTGCTTCCTCCTAAAAGAAAAGCTTTTTTCTCTAAATCTCTTTGAAATTTTATCCCAGCTAATGGATGAGAACTATCAAAATCTTTACTATCTACTGTAACTAATATTGCACTATTAGCATTTTCTTTATTTCTCTTATATTCACTCATTCCATTTACTACTAACATTCCCTCTTCACTTGAAGCCGATACGACACTTCCTCCCGGGCACATACAAAACGTATATACTCCTTTACTATTAGAAGCTTGGTACGTTAATTTATATTCCGCACTACCCAGCAAAGGATTATTATAATTTGTTCCAAATTGTGCTTTGTTAATCATTGATTGTTTATGTTCTATTCTTAATCCTACTCCAAACGGTTTTTGAACTATATCACATTTATTATTATAAAGCATTTCTATTGTATCTCTACTACTGTGACCAATAGCTAATATGACATAATCGTAATATTTTATTTCATTATTAACCGTTATCTCAATTCCTTTTTTTAAAGGTTTGATATTAGTAACTTTACTATTAAATAATACCTTTGATCCCAAAGATATTATTTCTTTTCTTATATTTTTAATTATTCCAACTAGTTTATCTGTCCCTATATGAGGATTTGAAACATATAATATTTCTTTAGGTGCCCCTGCTTTAATTAATTCTTTAAAAAGCCATTCACCTCTAAAATCTTTTTTCCTAGCGGTTAACTTACCATCACTAAATGTTCCCGCTCCACCTTCACCAAATTGAATATTTGATTCTGGATTCAATATTTGTTTTTTATTGAATTCATTAATAGATTTGATTCGGTTATCAACTTCTTCACCACGCTCAAACACAGTAACTTCTACTCCTGCCTTAGCGAACATCAATGCACTAAAAATACCGGAAGGGCCAAATCCAATAATCGCTATTTTTTTTGTTTTATTATATTTATTTTCTAAATAATTTATCATTTTATTTTTAAATATATATTTAGTAACATTAGGTATTTTTTTAGATAAGATTCCTTTTTCACCTTTTACTTTAACAAGTATATTATAAACAAAAAAAATATTATCTTTTTTTCTAGCATCAATTGATCTCCTTTGAATATTATAATCTAAAATATTTTCTTCTGATATTCTCAATTTCTTAGATAATATATTAATTAGGTTAGATTGTTCAATATTAATTTTTATTTTCATTTGACTAATAAGCAACATACTATTACCTCTTTCTTAATACAATTCTTAACTAATTATACAACTATTTTTATAGGTATTCTAAACAATAAATTATATTTTTAAAAAAAAATAAGTTTTCTCAAACTTATTTTCTTAACCAATTATTAAATTTCTCTAAATCTGTATTTTTACCAATTAGCAACAATTGATCTTTATTTTCAATAACATCTGCTGGAGTAGGAATAATAATATTTCCGTCTCTTCTTATCGCGACAACATTAATATTAAATTTGTTTCTAACATCTAGGTTAATAATTGTAGAATCAATAATTTTTGATGTTACATAAACAACTATAAAACTATGACTTTCATTTAAATCAATATAATCTAAAACATTGTTAGCTACTATTCTACTAGCTAACCTTTTACCTGATTGTTGTTCAGGCTGAACAATTTCATCTGCGCCTAGTTTTAATACTACTTTAGCATGATCATTATTTTGAACTTTAACAGTAATTTTATTTACTCCTAAATCTTTTAAAATTAATGTTGTTAAAATACTACTTTGGAGTTCTTCTCCTATTGCCACTACAACATGATCAATACTAGAAATACCTACTTCTTTAAGAGCTAAAGTATCAGTTGAATCTAGCGTAACTGCGTGAGTCGCAATTTTACTCATTTTAGCTATAACTTCAGGATCTTTATCAATTACTAAAACATCTACTTCTTTTCTTATTAGTTCTTCTACGACACTTTGTCCAAAACGTCCCATACCAATAACTGCAAATGATTTTTTCGCCATTTTTACCACCCTTATTTCATTAGATTTCAAACCTTTGAATAACTGTTTTCTTTGGCTTAATATATATTACCAACTATCTTATGATATGTCAAATAATTAATGAGTGCAAATACAACATAAAATTTTATATTATGATATAATTGTCACTAGAGGTGGTATTATGGCCAAAAATAAAATGAATTATTTAATCTTAATAATTTACGCAACGGCAATGATTTCTATAACGCTTATTCAAATAATTGTTATTTCGTTTTTTCCAAGTATTTTAGAAAATGTTGATTCATATACATTATTTAGTAGTATTACTAATTTATTGTTATACGTTTCATTGTTCATTTTGTTTTTTTTAATATTTAAAGACTATTTAAAAAAACAATTCATAAATTTTAAAGCTAATAAAAATCATTTCTTTTTATTAATTCTTATAGGATTTGTTGTAATGATGCTTGCCTCATTCGGTAGTTCTATAATTTTAGAATTTCTAGGAATTACAGAAACAAGCGCAAATCAAGAATCATTGAATATGTTGTTAGAAGGTACACTGTTTGATAAAATATCTCTTTTTATATTCGCTGTTCTTCTTGTACCATTAATTGAAGAATTAGTTTTCAGAAAAGCCATTTTAGAACTATTTTATATTAAGGTACGTGAAACCGATAATCTAAAAGTCATTAAAGTTAAAAAAATCATTTCCGCCATATTCGCTATTATTGTTAGTAGTTTAGTTTTTGGATTTATCCATATTATGTCTTTTGAAACCGAACAATTATTACAAATTATTTATTATGCTGGTCTTGGTGCTGTATTAGGAACTGCATACTTAGCTTCAAATAAAAATATATTAGTCCCAATTTTAATGCATTTCTCATTAAATCTAATGGTTACCGCAATACAATTATTAGGAATGTAAAATATATAATTTTTATAAAATTTATTTTAAAGACTTAAAAACATTTTATCTCATTGTTTTAAGTCTTTTTTTAATAAACTAACATATATATATAACAACTAAACCAGCATTAGATAGCCCTTAAATCGTAAATTATAAAAAATTTTAAAAACCATTTTATCGTTTTAAAAAAATACTTTACTTTTTTGTGTTGAGTGCTATAATATTATAGACCGAACATTCGGTCGGGTAGTTAAAATATATATTAAGCATATATTATTACATGCAGAATTGAGGAAAAAATGATTAAATTATTAAAATACATGAAATGGTGGTATTGGCTATTTGTTTTAGCTATGGTTGGTATTGTTTATCAACAAGTTTCATTTGATTTATCCATTCCTGAATATATTGGTAATATTATTCGATATATCGGAATTGGAGCAAATTCAGGTATATCACAAACATCTGAAATCTTACACGAAGGGTTAAAGATGTTTGGTGTCGCTTTAGGAAGTATCTCTTTAACAATTATTGTTGGTTTAATCGCATCAAGAATAGGATCAGGATTAGCGAGAAATATTCGAGAAGCACTTTATCAAAAAGTTGATCAATTCAGTATGAAAGAAATAAATGAGTTTTCGACTGCTTCTTTAATAACTCGTTCAACAAATGATATAACGCAAGTTCAAATGGCAGTAATTTTCACACTTAGGATGGCTATTACAGCACCTATTATGGCAATAAAGGGAATTACTAAAATCACTGGAATCAGTGATGAAATGTCTTTAATTGTCGCAGTAGGAATTGTTCTTATTATGATAATGATAAGTGTTATTTTTATTAACGTTTTACCACGTTTTCGAAAAATTCAATCTTTAACAGATGATTTAAATTTAGTTACAAGAGAAAACATAACTGGTATTCGTGTTATTCGAGCATTTAACTCTGAAAAATACGAAGAGGAAAAATTTAATGTTGTAAATTCATCATTAACAAAAACAAATTTAGAAGTAAATTTCGCAATGGCATTTATGATGCCAGGAATGCAGTTAGTTATGAGTGCTGTTAATCTGGCAATTATTTGGTTAGGTGCAATATTAATTAATAACCTCAGTCTTGGTTCAAATCCTATTGAAGGATTAGCACTTGAAACACAATTTGTTACTTATGCTAATATGATTATTATTAGTTTTATGATGTTAATTATGTTATTTATAATGATACCTCGTGCACAAGTATCTGGTAATCGGATTAATGAAGTGTTACAAAAATTCATTACTGTGAAAGATGCAATAATGACATCACCCATAGTCATTACTAATTCAAATAATCCAATTATTGAATACAATCATGTCAACTTTAATTATGAAGGTGCTCATGAAAACGTATTAAATGATATCAATTTAAAAATATACCCTGGTGAAACTATTGCGATTGTTGGTTCTACTGGTAGTGGTAAATCAACAATGGTTAATTTAATACCACGTTTTTATGATGTATCTAGTGGATCATTAAAAATATTTGGTAAAGATATTAGAAAGTATTCTCAAGAAGATTTACATAATCTAATTGGATATGTCCCGCAAAGTGGAACATTATTTTCAGGAACAATTCGTTCAAATATAAAGATTGGTAAAGATGATGCAACTGATGATGAAATTTTAAAAGCACTTAAAATATCGCAAGCAATGGAATTCATTAATAAATTAGATGACGGACTAGATGCTAGTATATCTCAAGGTGGAAAAAATTTCAGTGGTGGGCAACAACAACGTTTAGGAATTGCTCGTGCTGTTGTACGACAACCAAAAATATATATATTTGATGACTCATTTAGCGCACTTGACTATAAAATTGATAAGTTGCTTCGCAAGGAACTTACTGAACAATTACCAGATGCAACAAAATTCATTGTTGCTCAAAGAATTGGAACAATTATAGATGCTGATAAAATTATAGTTTTAGAAAAAGGTAAAATCGCTTGTTTAGGTACGCATAAAGAATTACTTCAATCATGTGAAGTTTATAAAGAAATTGCTTTATCACAATTATCAGAGGAGGAAATTAATCATGGCTAATAAAAATAAAAAAGCTCCTCAAGGATTTACACCAGGACGTGGACGTGGACATGGGCCAATGGGTGGATCTTCAATTGTTGAAAAACCTAAAAACTTTAAAGAATCTATGAAAAATCTTTTAAGATATATTCGTCAATATAATGTCTTAATGATTATTGCGATAATCTTCGCAATTGGTGGAACTATATTTAGTATTGTTGGTCCAAAACTATTAGGTAATATGACTAACGAAGTACAGATTGCAATTTTTAATAGCCAACCAATGGATTTAGAAAAGATTAGAAACATTGCAATCTTATTGATTGTATTATATATACTAAGTTATATTTCGACATTAGCACAAGGTATTATAATGAATATTGTGACTCAAAAAATAAGCAAAAAACTACGCACTGATATTTCAGCAAAATTAAACCGTTTACCTCTTAACTATTTTGATACAAGAAGTTATGGTGATATTTTAAGTATTGTAACTAATGATGTAGATACTATAGGTCAAACATTAAATCGATCATTAACCTCACTAATTGTCTCTATCACATCAATTATTGGTGTAATTGTAATGATGCTAACAATTAATGTACTACTCGCTTTAATTATAGTCTTATTAGTTCCGTTAAGTATGCTTTTAATGTCGTTAATAATGAAATTTAGTCAAAAGTATTTCCGTGTTTACCAAAACGGTCTTGGAGCTATAAATGGACATATTGAAGAAATATATACAGGACATAATATTATTAAAGTATTTAATGCTAACAAAAAATCTAAGAAAGATTTTGATGAGTTAAATAAGACGTTATACGAAGGATCATGGAAAAGTCAATTCTATAGTGGTTTAATGAGACCCATTATAAATTTAATTGGTAATCTTAGTTATATCGTAGTAGGAGTTATAGGAGGAATACTTGCATTTTCAGGTAAAATCTTAATTGGTGGTATTCAAAGTATGCTTCAATACGTTCAAAGATTGACTCAACCGTTAATGAGCATTGCTCAATCTTTAAATCAACTTCAGTCTACTGCTGCTGCTGCAGAACGTGTATTTTCATTTTTAGAAACTGATGAGTTAACTGATGAATCAGATTTACTCACTGTTGATAGTAATTCTTCAGGTGATATTGAATTTTCTCATGTTAAATTTGGATATAACAAAGATACAATAGTTATTAATGATTTTAATGTTAAAATTAAAGATGGACAGAAAATCGCTATTGTCGGACCAACAGGGGCTGGAAAAACTACTATAGTTAACTTATTAATGCGTTTTTATGAACTTAATAGTGGAGATATCAAAATTAATGGTGTATCTACTAAAAAAATTAAACGTCAAGATGTTCATGCATTATTTGGAATGGTTCTTCAAGACTCTTGGTTATTTAAAGGAACAATCAAAGAAAATCTAACATATGGTAATCCATCTGTTTCTATGGACGAAGTAATAAAAGCATGTAAAATTAGTAATATTCACCATTTTATTGAATCATTACCGGGTGGATATAATATGGTTATTGATGAAGATTCATCAATTTCGCAAGGGCAAAAACAACTTTTAACTATTGCACGTGCTACAATTGCTAATCCACCTATGTTAATTTTAGATGAAGCAACTTCAAATGTTGATACTAGAACTGAAATTTTGATACAAAAAGCAATGGATTCTTTAATGAAAGGTCGTACTACTTTCATTATTGCTCATCGTCTTTCAACAATTAAAAATGCTGATGTAATATTAGTTATGAAAGATGGCGATGTAATTGAAACTGGAAATCATGAAAAATTATTAAGTCAAAATGGATTTTACGCAGATTTATATAACAGCCAATTTGATACAATTGAAAAATAAAATATTTAATTAAAAAAGGTTCTCTTCATTTTATTTATTGAAGAGAACCTTTTTTTAATATTTCAAATACTTCTATATTTTGATTATACTTAGCTAATTCAAGTACAGTGTAACCACCGTACTTTTTATTAAAATCAATATCTTTTTTTAATAGATGTTTAATAATTTCTAAATCCCCAACAATTGTTGCATAATAAATAGCATCATCATTAAATTTATCAATATTATAAATCGAAGCATTATATTGTAATAATTTTTCTACTAAATATGGTTCTCTATTAGCTATGGCATAAAATAATGCTGTATTACCAAAAATATCTGGCTCATTAACATTTGAAATAGGAACTAATGCATCAGCTTTATCAAATTCATTCATTAAAATACTAAAAGTTAATAAATTACTTTTTAATTTTATTTGATATTCTTTATTATTTTTTAATTTATTAAATATTTCAATAGATTCATAGCAGTCCTTTAAAACAGCTAAATCATAAGGAGATTGTCCATATTTATTTTTATCATAACTTGTTAATCCATGTTTTAAAAATAAAGAAACCATATCAGTATGAGGATGTTCAATAGCAATGTGAAGTGGAGTAAACTGATACTGACTTTTTGAATAAGGATTAACACCTTGTTTAATTAAATATTCAGCAATATCAACTGTTGAATATAAAGCGGCATAGTGATGAGTTGATTGAAGTCTAATATCAAGAGAATTTACAATTGCCCCTTGTTCGACTAAAAATTTAACTGCTTTAATCTTTTTACTTCTAACTGCATATTGAATCATCGAAGTCCTATTCTCGTCTACAGCGTAAATATCGGCGTGATAATCTATCAATATTTTTAAAACTTCTACTCTTCCTTTAAAAGCAGCTCGATGAAGTGGTGTTTGGAGAGAACTGTTTTTAAAGTTAGGATCAGCATTATTATTTAGTAAAAGTTTAACAATAGCGATATCACCCATATAAGAGGAAATATGAAGTGGTGTTTCATTATATTTATCTCCAATATTTGGGTTTAGTCCTAATTTAAGTAATAATTCCATAGAATGAAATGCTTTATTTCGTGATGCTAAATGTAAAAGTGTTTGTAATCTATCATCCTTAATAAAAAGATCGTTATCCGATTTATAATACTTAACAATATACTTTGTATCATTTGTTAATGCAGCGATAAATATTGAATTACTCATTCCATTTCCATAATTTAAATAATTGTCTAAATTAATCTTAACCACCTCCTCATATATAAAAAAAATACCATATAATCAAAAAAAATACTACAAATTAATGTAGTATTTTTTTTATTTTCTATTAATTATTATCTAACTGCGTCTTTTAAAACTTTACCAGCTTTGAAAGCAGGTGATTTTTGTGCAGGAATATTAATTTTTTCGTTAGTTCTTGGGTTATGCCCAACTCTTGCTTTACGATTTCTTACTTCAAAAGTTCCAAATCCTGTAAGTACAACTTTTTCCCCTGCAACTAATGATGCTTGAATAGCTTTTAATGTAGAATTCAATGCTAATTCAGAATCTTTTTTAGTTAACCCTGACACTTCTGCAATTTTTGAAATTAATTCAGTTTTGTTCATACCATTACCTCCTTTTTGATTTTTCTAACTATAGTATAGCAAGTACACGGCCTCATTGCAAGACATTTTCGATTTTTGTATTTAAAAACCACAAATTAATAAAAATTTGTGGTCAATATCGTTACTTGGCTACACAACTTAATAAAAGCGCTTTTAAACTAGTATTAACTCATACACTAATCTTTTCATTCTGCTTTCGAGCTTCTACCAAGAAGCATTTTTGTAGCATCATCAGAACTTAAATCATTAAATAAAACTTCGTATATAGCGCTAATTATAGGCAAATCTAGATTTTTTTCTTTTGCGAAACGATAAGCTGCTTCACAAGTTCTTATGCCTTCTACAACCATTGTCATTGAGGCAAGTGTCTCTTTCAAATCTTTACCATGACCAATTTTATAACCTGCTTGAAAGTTACGAGAATGCTCACTAGTACAAGTTACAATCAAATCGCCAATTCCTGTTAATCCCATTAGACTTTTTGGGTCCGCACCATATATCTCGTAAAATTTTTGCATTTCAACAAGTCCTCTAGTAATTAAAGCGGCTCGAGCATTATCTCCAAGTCCTTTACCAGCAATCAATCCAGAAGCAAGTGCAAAAATGTTTTTTAATGCTCCACCCATTTCAGCACCTTTAAGATCTGTTGATGTATAAACACGAAAATATTTTGTATTGTGAAAAAGATCTTGAACAAAAATAGCGTTAGTTTCTTCTTCACTTGCGGCAGTAATAGCAGTCGTTAACCCTCTAATTACTTCTTCAGCATGACTTGGTCCACTAAGTGAGACAAATCCTTTTAAATATTTTGGTGAAATCATTTCTGTAAATATTTCAGAAATTCTCAAAAAAGTTTCTGGTTCTATTCCTTTAGCTGCATTAACAATTAATTTTGGTGTTTTAATATATTTATTAGCTTCAGTTATTGCTTTTCGTAGTACCTTTGTTGGTACTACAAAAAGAAGAATATCGGAAAAGGTAATTGCTTCTTTCATATTGGATGTTGCTTTAATATCCTTAGGAATATCTTCATTAAGTTGTAAACATATATGAAGATTATTTATTTTATCAACTATTTTTTCATTAACATCATATACTAATACTTCATGACTGTTATCACTTAGAACTTTTGATAATCCTAACCCCCATGATCCCCCACCAATAACTGTTATTTTCATCTTAATCACGCTTTCTTAAAATTAATTTTATTGGTGTCCCTTCAAAATTAAATGATTCTCTTAAGCGATTTTGTAAATATCTTTTATAACTAAAATGCATACAATTTTCATCATTTACAAACAAAATAAAAGTTGGTGGTTTTGAAGAAACTTGAGTTGCATAATATACTTTTAAAACTTGTCCATTATGTTTTTTAGGGGGATTAACATACATTGCATCTAATACAACGTCGTTCATCACGCTTGTTTGAACTCTTCTGCTATAATTTTCAAAAACTTGTTTAATATGTGGAAATAATGTATTTACTCTTTGATGTGTTAATGCTGACAAAAAGATTAATGGTGCATAAGTAATAAATTGAAAATGAGATCTAAGTTCTTTTTCCCATCTTCCCATAGTTGATGTATTTTTTTCAACTGTGTCCCATTTATTAACAACTAAAATAATACCTTTTCCAGCATCAACTGCGTATCCTGCTATTTTTTTATCTTGTTCTCTTATACCTGTTTCTGCATCGATTAAGATTAAACAAATATCAGATCTATCAATAGCACTTAAAGCTCTTAAAACACTATATTTTTCAGCGTTTTCATAAACTTTACCTCTTTTTCTTAATCCAGCAGTATCAATAACAACATAATCTTGATTGTCATATGAGAAAAGACTATCAATTGAATCTCTTGTAGTTCCTTCAATTTTAGAAACAATAACTCTTTTCTCTCCGAGCAAAGAGTTAGTTAATGATGATTTTCCAACATTTGGTCTTCCAATTATACAAAGTTTTATTCTATCTTCAGCATATTCTTTATCTTCAATGGTTGGTAAATCATGAATAATTTTATCTAATAAATCACCAATTCCAACACCGTGTTTACTACTTATCGGAATTGGATCTCCTAATCCTAAAGAATAAAATTCATACATTGTATCTGTAAGACTTATATCGTCTGCTTTATTCAAGGCAACTACAACAGGTTTTCTTGATTTATAAAGCATTCTAGCGATATACATATCTTCATCAGTAATTCCAGATCTAATATCACATAATAGTATTATTAAATCTGCTTCTTCAATAGCTATCTCTGTTTGACTCTTTATTTCATGAATAAAAGGGGCATCTTCAAAGTCGATGCCTCCCGTATCAATAATATTAAATTGTCTTGTTAGCCACTCACCTTTACTATAGATACGATCCCTAGTAATTCCAGGTTCATCATCTGTAATAGCTAAGCGGCTACCAATTATTCTGTTGAATAATGTTGATTTACCAACATTCGGTCTTCCAACAATGGCAACTGTAGGTAACATAATACCAAATCCTTTATTATTTTAAGTCTTTTAATTTATCTCCGAACAAATCTCCGATTGTCGTTTTTTGTGCTTTTTCTTCAGTTTTTAAATATTCAGCAAATTCTTTCTTTTGTTTTTCATCTAATAATTGTTTAATAGAAACAACCATTTTCCATTCTTTTTTATCAACTTCTAATACTAACACATTAATTACTTCTTCAAATTTTAAAACATCGCTAACTTTATCTACTCTTTCGGCACTTATTTCACCAATTGGTAAATAAGCTTTTACACCTTGAATTTTAACGATTGCTCCACGTGCTTGAATTTCTTCGACTATTCCTGAAACTTCTTCACCGTTTTTAACGGTAACGTCATTCCAAGGATTATATGATAAATGTTTTTTAGATAACCCCATTTTTCTGTTTTCAGGATTAATACTTATAATTTGTAATTCAAGTTCACTCCCAACTTCAACTTCACCAGCTAAATTAGTTTTAGGATCCCATGAATAATCATTACTACTAATTAATCCGACAACATCACGAGCAACTTCTACTAACATACCCTTAGCCATTTTGCGGACAATTTTACCTGTTATTTTATCGCCAACTTTATGTTCTTCTGCATAAAGTTGCCAAGGTGTTTTAAGAAGTTTTTTAATACTTAATCCAACACGTTTTTTATCTAATCTAATAATTTCAACTTTTACTGTTTCTCCAACTGATAAAACATCAGATACTTTAGTTACTTGGTGATGAGATATTTGTGATATATGAACTAATCCTTCGGTAATTCCAATTGAAACAAAAGCACCAAAATCAACAACTCTAACTACTTTCCCTTCAAGGACTTGTCCAATTTTAAATGTTTTAAATTCTTCTTCTTTTTGAATTCTTAAATCTTCTTCTATTAATTTTCTTCTTGAAACAATAATTTTACGATATCCTGTTTCAATAATAGTACATTCTAATGTTTTATTTTCAAAGTCAGCTGCTTCTACTCTTTTAGTATCAATTTGTGATAATGGCATAAACATTTCAACACCATCATGAACAACAACTAATCCACCTTTTGTGATTAATTTTACTTTCACTTTAATACGTTCGTTTTTGCCAACTAAATCTCCATATTTATTACGTTTTTCATCTCTTAAGATATCAATTCTTGATAATAGTATTTGTTGAGGGTCATCACGATCAATACGTCTGATTTTAGCAGTAATCATATCTCCTTCTTTAACAACATCTTTACATGAATCTATTTCATCTAAAGTTAATGCTTTCTTATGAATTACTCCCTCAGAAAATGCTTTTAAATCTACATAGACTGATTCATCAGTTACATAGAATACCTTTCCCTCAACCACCATTCCTACTTTAACTTTCTTCATTTCAAAATCCATGTTAATCTTCCTCTCGTACTGTCTTAATAATTAACGCTACAACTTCATCAATCGTCAAATGTGATGTGTCAATCTCAATAGCATCATCAGCCGGTTTTAACGGGCTATGTATTCTTGTAGTGTCTAGATAGTCTCTTCTTTCTATTTCTATTTCAATTGTAAATAAATTGCTTTCTATCTTTCTTTCTAAATTATCTAAATATCTTCTTTCAGCTCTTTTTTTAATTGAAGCTGTTAAAAAGAATTTAAAATCAGCATTAGGTAAAACTTTATATCCAATATCTCTTCCATCCATTACAACACTATGTTTTTTAGCCATTTTTTGTTGCATTTTAACTAAATTGGTTCTAACTGAAAGATGTGATGATACTAATGAAACATGATTTGATACTTT
The DNA here is from genome assembly GCA_964634385.1 of uncultured Candidatus Izemoplasmatales bacterium. Taxonomy (GTDB): domain Bacteria; phylum Bacillota_I; class Bacilli_A; order Izemoplasmatales; family Izemoplasmataceae; genus JAFGXW01. The sequence goes on from CAZWIZ010000009.1 coordinate 61,766, forward strand.
TGTTTCTCTAATTTCTTTAGAAACGTTAACACCATCCATAAATAATAATGTATTAATAAATTTAAATTTTGTTTTTTTAACAAAATTAAAAGAATTTTCATCATTCAAATCAATATTTAAATTCATAGCTTTTAATGTGATTGCTCGATACATTGCTCCTGTATCAATATAAATATAATTTAATTTTTTAGCGATTAGTTTAGCTATTGTACTTTTTCCAGCTCCAGCAGGTCCATCTATCGCTATTTGGATATGATTCATAGTTTCATCTCTTTTCATCATTTTATATTATAACAAAAAACATTATAATATCATAATATATTTTTAATATTATTTAAATTACTAAAAAATTACAAAACCTACCTTGTTTTCATAAAGTATTATTTAACTAAATTTCGGAGCTGTTTTAATTCATATGGTTTTAATAATCGATGTTCTCCGGTTTTCATTTTTCCTAATGTTACAAAACCAAATCGAACTCTTTTTAATTTTAAAACTTTATGATTAGTTGCTTCAAACATTTTTTTTACTTGATGATATTTTCCCTCAGTAATAATTATTGTTGCCTGTGTTGTTAAATTCTTTTTATTATATGAAACATCTTTTATTCGAGCTTTTTTTGTTTTATAATCCCCAATTTTTATACCTCGACAAATAGTTGTTGATTCTTCTTTTCGAAGTAAACCTTCTAATTTAACACGATATTCTTTTTCAACATGTTTTTTTGGACTTGTCATTAAATTAGTAAAGTCACCATCATTTGTTAATAATAAAACACCTGATGTATCATAATCTAATCTTCCTACTGGATATATTCTTTTTGTAGTTGAAATTAAATCTAAGACTGTTTTACGTCCGAATTCATCATTTGTTGTACTAACATATCCTTCTGGCTTATATAAAACATAATAGATTTTTTCTTCTGATTTAATTAATGTTCCATCAACATGAATAATATCTTTAGAAGAAACTTTTGTTCCAAGTTCAGTTATTATAATATCATTTACTTTTACTTTCCCGGCAGTAATTAATTCTTCTGCTTTTCTTCGTGATGTGTATCCGCTATTCGCAATTACTTTTTGTAATCTTTCCATTTATTTCATCTCCTTAGAACAAAAAGAGGGAGACCCTCTTTTATTCTTTGATAATTTCTTCAATAGTTAAATGAACATAATTAATTCTTCGATCTTTAATATCTTTAATAACGAATTTTAATAATATTCTTCTTGGTTCTTCTTCATCATGATTATAATTCATTATTTCCTGAACATAATTATATGTGTCATCCACCTCAGGAATATCTTCTAACATATCATAAAGCCAACCTGATAAACTTGAATAATGTGAAGTTGGTGGATTACCTAACTCTAAATCATCAAATAAATCTTCTAAATCGATTTCAGCGTTAATACTATATTTATTTTCTTTTAATGGAAGAATAAATTCATCTTCAACTAAATCGTGTTCATCATAAATTTCACCAACTAGTTCTTCAAGTGCATCCTCCATAGTAACAATTCCACTTGTTCCACCATATTCATCAATAACAATAGCAATATGAAACGATTCTCTTTGAAGTGATTCAATTAAAGTATCAACTCTCATTGATGTTGAAACAAAAAATGGTTCTTTAATTAATTCATGAATATTTATTTCTTCGCCTTTAATTATTTTAGTAAAGAAATCTCTTTCATATAAAACACCAATAATATTATCACGATTATCTTCAAAAACTGGTATTCTTGAAAATAGGTATTTGAAAAATATTTCTTTTATTTCTTCAATGGAATCTTCAATATCAATAGCTATCATATCTACTCTTGGTGTCATTATCTCATAAACTTTATGCTCATTAAGATCTAAAACACTTTGGAGCATTTCTGCTTCATCTTCATCAATCGAACCTTCTTCTTCCATTGTATCAATAATAGTTTCAAGTTCGTCGCCTGTAACACTTATCTTTACTTCTTTATCCTTCACAATCCATTGTTTAATTTTTAAGAATATCCAAGTTATTGGTTTCATTATCCTAATAATCCAATACAAAATACCGCTTATTAATAAAGCGATTTTTTCTGAGTTGTTTTTACCAAAACTTTTAGGAACTATTTCCCCAAAAATTAAAATTAGTGTTGTCATTATCAAAGTATTCGCTACATTAATCAATGCTGGATTATTAACAAATATTTTTGAAAATACACCAACACTTATTGTCGCAAGTGCGATATTAGCTAGGTTGTTTCCAACCAAGATAGTTGATAACGTTAGGTCAAAATGATCTGTAATCCATAATGCTTTTTTACTACCTTTTTCACCACTTTCGATAAATGTTTTTAAACGAATAACATTAACACTTGAAAATACTGTTTCACTCATTGAAAAGAAACTTGATACAGCTAACAGTATGACAATTAAAACAAATATATATGGTGAAACATCTGTGATGCTAAGTAAATACCTGGCGGCGTAATCCAATTTAATTCACTCCTTTAAGCTCTTGTATCATATTTTCCAGTACTTGTATTAATAACAATTTTGTCTCCTTGATTAACAAATAAAGGAACTTGTAATTTATATCCAGTTTGAACAATGGCATCTTTTGTAGCAGTTGTTGCGGTATTACCTTTTACCGCAGGATCTGCATGTGTTACTTCTAAAGTTACTTTTTCAGGAATATCTACTCCTAATATTTCACCTTCAAAACTTATAACATTAACTTCCATTCCTTCAATAATAAAGTTTAATTGATTTTGTAAATTTTTTGCAGGAATTTCTATTTGTTCATATGTATCATTATTCATAAAAACATGAGTATCACCCATAGCATATAAATAACTCATTTTATCTTTATCAATATGAGCTGGCGCTACTTTTTCTCCCGCTCTCCATGTTTTATCTAAAATGCCTTGTGTACGTAAATTTCTTAATTTACTACGAACAAAAGCTGGTCCTTTTCCTGGCTTAACATGTTGAAATTCCATAACCATATAAAGATTTCCAGCATGTTGGATAGTTATTCCTGTTTTAAAGTTGTTTGTTGAAATCATTTTCTCACTCCTAATCCTAGATAATATTATATATAATATTTTGTTATTTGTCTATGTTTATATCAATTCTCTTATTTTAAAAAAAGAAATCTTGGTGTTTTATTTAAATATTCTATATATTCATTTCCATATTTTTTTATACATTCTTTTTCTTGAGCAATTAAGGAAGGAATTGTTAAAAAAGGAAATATTATCGCATATATAATAATTATCCATGTTCCTGAAATGAATCCTAATCCAATCCAAGAAAAATAGTACATCACTTGCATAGGATGTCTCGAATATTTATAAATACCTGTAGTTATTGGTCTGTTTAAATCAGCTTTAGAAAACATCCACATTGCGTAAATTGAACAAAAAATACCGATTGAATATATAATGATTCCAATATAAAAATAAATCGAGGATGGTTTAATGGGAACAAAAACAGAATAAACAATAATTAATTTTCCGAAAATAATCATAAAGAAAACAGAAAAAAACTTAGTTATATTGTTTTTATATTTCGGTAATGACAATATTCTTTTTTTAGAGTTTTTAGTCATTATTTTCATAAGAAAAAGACTAATAATTCCGTAAATTAAAGGAAACCAAAAAAGATTAAATAGTTGAATCGAATGAGTTGGAAATATTTCCATAGTTATTCTCCTGTATTATGACATTAACCATGTACAATAATAATTATACAATATAACTCAATAAATTTATACATTCATTGACAACAATGTTATTTACCATTATAATTTCAGTAGTTAGGAGTGATTTAATGACTATTTGGTCTTCCATTGTTGCAGCATTAGCTGGAGTTATTATAGGTCTAATTATGGTTTCTATGAAGAAAGTTGATCATAGTACAATTCATATTATAAATCGAAATGATTTTGTAAATAATATGCGAAAAGGACAACTAATTGATATCCGTAAAAAAGAAGATTTTAATCAACATAAAATTAAAGGTTCTCGTAATTTTACATCTCGACAAATATCTGGTAAAAATGCAAAATTAAGACATGATCAATCTATTTATTTATACTGTAAAAATGGTAAAAAGAGTTATCGAACAGCTAAAAAGATGACTAAACAAGGTTATAAAAACATTTATATTTTAGAAAAAGGGTTTGAAAACTATTAAAAAAGGAACTTCAAAATGTAAAATTTTGAAGTTCCTTTTTAATT
>CAZWIZ010000010.1:0-54328 GCA_964634385.1 uncultured Candidatus Izemoplasmatales bacterium
ATTCGGACATAATCTCGCATCCGTATTCTGTCTGTGCCTATGTCTTGTTGTAATGGTGTTTATAGTATTTTAGGGTTGTTGGTAATAGAGTTTTACTGGTTGTCTTTATGGCGTTGAGGAATATATGACTTCTATGCTCTTGTCATGATGTTACATATATATTTTTTATGATTTATCGTGTTGTCGATAGATTTCACCTTTCAATCATCATTATGATGTGATTCCGAAAATCTTGGTTAATTCAAAGAAACTGAAATTTTGATAACTCCAGTTTCATTATTAATAGCTACCTATTTTCTATTTCCAAACAATTAATTGTATCCAGTAAAATGAAATTAGTACAAGCAATAAGATAGTTACAATCAAATACATATATTTGTACCTGATTGTTACAATTTTATCAGAAATTGGTTTCACCTCAAAAATCAGTAAAAAAACAATTACTATAACAAACAAGAATGGAGTAACCATATTTATTTGAGTCGTAGAAATTCCAGCACTAAGAAGTGAATCCATAAAAAATTCTTCTATGAGAGCAATCAATATTCCGTAAACAAAGAACACAAATGGCAGAACTATTTTTCTAATCATAAAATCACCTAATCCTCTACAGAAAATGAGTAATAATCAATCTCTTCACCGCTTATTATATCATATGATTTCACTAATGAGAACCACTCATTTGTAGTTGGATTATAAAAATCAATAGAGAATATTTTAATAGGTCTTAGTCCATAATCCAATTTTACATATACATTATGTGATTCAATATTTTTAATGCTAAATCCTAGATAAAGTCTTTCTAGTTCTTTAATATTTTTAAATGTAAATTCATCAAAAGAATGGTACCCCATAGATATCTCTTCAAATACTGATATACTAATATTAGATTTATTGATGATAAGATTAGAATCAACTAGAATGTCATAATATTCGTTCGTAATTATTCCATTTATCATCTTATAATTTCTAACTACTTCTTCTCCATCTACACTGTAATTTAAACTAGAGGAGTAAAATAATCCTTCCTCAGTCTTAATTACAGTATCAATGCAATAATCGTCAGATTCACTATCTGTAGTCATTTGCATAAAATCATATGGTTCATCCGTGTACAAAGGAATATAAGATATAGTATTTTGCTTATTATTTACTTCTGAATATAAATAAGTTTGTCCATCTCCAAAAATTATATAATCTTTGACAGGATCAAACCACCAATATAATTTCCCAGCTGCATAACTTGATGCTGCAGCCACAGTATATCCATCATTCAGTTTTGCAAATAAATGATTAGTAAATATTTTTGATGACGGTACCCATGTTACGTCAGGCCACCCAATTGATGAAGCGGCACCATTCAGAATTGATTGATTTGCCATTGATTCAAGAGTACTTGTTCCCTCTGCAGAATGGCAAGTTGCCCACACTACTAATTTTGTGTTACCCATATAAGGCAATTCATCTGAATGTAAATATGTTTTTGAATAGAGGTAATTTGCAACAGATACAAATCCTGCATTACCATGCCCGGAATACATCACAACTTCTTTATTAAAATTGCTTAATCCTGTATAATCATCAGATTTTAGAGTGCTTTCTGATTGGTTTTGAAAATCTACAGTAGTATAACCCATATTGTTTAATTCATTTATAGGTGTCACTGCATCTGGAGTTGTATCAATGTCACCTGGACCGTAATCAAATGTCATAATTGATGCCATTTGTTTTCTTACTTGTATATAATAGTCTCCAGTTGTGTTACTAGAGTATGCTCTAACATTAAATATGTATTGTCTGCCACCAGTAGCATAAAACCCCATTGTTGCATTGCGCTTTTCACCGCCATCATCATTTGTTAAAGTAAGATATGGAGATAGATACCTTGACATATAAGTATCTAAAGTTCCATAAGTTTCAATTACATAATAACCTGAAAATTGTGGTGTGAATTTAAACGTATCAACTTGTCCTGCAGAGCTTATACTTGTTTCATATAAAGTGTTTTGTGAAATATAACAAGTAGCACTGTAACATGAACATAGAGTAGTGTGTCCAAACACACCTTGCATTGATAAACTACTAACAAAAAACAAAAATAATAATAGTATTTTTTTCATAATTCCTCCTTTTTATATTCTTTTACTTCAAAATAATTTTTATTAATCATATGCTCATAAATATCATTTTTCATAAATCTATGCTCAAATATTTGTATTATCTGTTCCATTTGATCTAACAATACAAAATATTCTTGGACTATTTGCTCCATCATTCTTATTTCTATTATTCTTCCAGTGTAATGGTTGTAAGTTTGATATGTTATCAGAACCATCATTTGATACAGGATTAATGTGATCAATCTCCCAACCATATTTCCCTGTAGTTCCGTGTAAACTTTTCTTTATCCATGCTCCACAAACATCTTTTCTCCAAATATTTGAATCGTTACTTGGAACTATAGTTCCTTTGTTCCAAACCTGATTAATTTGATTATTGCTCCAATCGCTCATATGCTCTCCTCCTTATTTTTCTATAATAATGTTATATATATTCTTCAGTAATAATAGACTTTTCTCATGCTGTTTAATGTTATACAAATACTTATCAGTTCTTATATCCTCTATTATTGTTTCGTACCACTCTAGTAATCTTTTGATTACTGGTTTAAGTTGCACATATTCTTCTTGTAAAGAGTACTCAACAAGTAATCTAGTATAGTTTTTTATATAATGGTCTCTAGTATATTCATTAATAGTATTAGCTAAACCTACAACTTCATATTTCGCAAATTCTTGTAATTCCATATATTCACTCCTTTCAATAAATACAAAACAGTGAATCCTCTACTATTTTATATTGTCTTTAAAAATAATCTGTAATTTGGTATACTATTTACGGATTGTATGGTGCAGTAACAGTCACATCTGGTACATCTTCAAATTCATTAGCTTGTACATCTGTATTAGTGTTTAGTATGAACAAACTAAACATAACAAACAAAAGTAGAAATACCTTTCTTATTTTTTGCATCGCACATCCCCTCCTCACAATTATTCTAACTGTGAAAAAGCGAAAATATAATGACAGGCATGACAGTAAGGAGAAATATATGAATATTGAGACTATGTTCTTTTACCACATTGAAGTATTACGTATAGAAAACAATGTTACACTTGAAGATTTTATTACTAATGTGTGTTCTGAAAGACAATATTGGAGATATAAAAACGGAGAAAATTTATGTCCTCAAGATAAATTTTCTAAATTTCTAGAAAAACTACAAATTAGTTACAATGAGTTTTTTAATTACTTCTATGCTAAAGAGCTCCAAGAATACAAAAAACTAAACAAACTTTATGAAAATATCTTAAAAAGTAAAAAAAATATGTCCAAACAAATAATGGACTCATTAAAGAATATAAACTTTGTTAGTTATGAAACTAAATCTTTTTTTGAAATGTGTAAAACACTTTATAATAATGAGTTTAGCAGTTACTCAAATAGCGAAATTATTAGTAGATACTCGAAAAGCATTAATTACCCATGTTGTTTAAATAAGAAATATATTTCATTTAGAGAGATTGTAATTTTAATTAGAATTGCTCACTTTGAAGCATTAATAAAAAAATATGATGCATCTGAATACCTATATGACATGATAATTAAAGAAACATTTCTCCTCTCATCAAACACTAGATATTACATGCCAGCTGTATATGTTAAGCTAGCCAAAATATTTGGTTCTATAGGAAATTTTGAGAAGTCATTGTCTATAAGTAAATTAGGTTTAAAGTATTCTAATCATAATTATGACTCAAAAGCATTACCTAATTTATACTTCCTTTCAGCTTTAGCAAAATACAAATTAGGTTTAAGAGATAAATTTGAAAGTGATTTAGTTAAATGTGTTTCTTCATGCTTATCAGCTCAATCGGCAGAAACTTATACATTGTATTGTGACTTAATTCAAAAGTCTTTCAACATAAATCATGATACACTTTTAAATATCATAAATTCCGAACATGTAAGAGTCAGTAAACTCTAGATTGTATTGTTAAAAATATTAAAGGATTTATTAAGATATTCCAAACAAAAAAACAGAAAACAAAATGAGGTTTATTTCAAAATGTTTTCTATTTTTTTTCGTTTTTTAATCTTCATGCTGTAATATATTCGTAAGCGTCAAATCCCAGGTGTATTCCAATTTGTCTATTAACTTGATAAAATACCACTATAAAGGTGGTGTTTTTAATGAATACAGAAATTAATCAAGAAGAAAGATGGCGAAAGCTACTACTAGAGTAAGCGACAAATCTTGGACGTAAAATAAAAGGAGCGACAACTACATTTTAGTAGTTATTGCTCCTTTTATTTATGTTTTTTATTTTATTGATACATCCAAGATTTGTCGCTTACTATTAATTCATAAGAATCAAAAAAACAAGACACTCGGAAGTATCTTGTTATGCGATTTATGGAGGTCCCGAGTAAATTCTCACCTGGTGGTCACGGAGTTGCAGTCCTAAACCACATTATATCCTATTCTCATTTTTGTTATTTCAATTATATAGATTTTGATTATACTTTATATTTAGGTTCCCAATTTAACTTTGTATAAAGGTAATATCCAAGAAAAGCAATAACAAAATTACTAATTAACATCGCAGTCCAGATACCAACACTTCCAAAATCAGTAAAATGCTTAAATATTAAAATTAATGGAATTCTTAAAACCCATAATCTAGTAACACTTAAAATAAATGAATATTTTGTATTTCCTGTTCCAATAAATGTTCCGGTAAATGTTTGAAAAATCGCCATCAATGGTAATCCAATTATTAAATAAAACATATATGTTACTGTAAGATTTAAAGCTACAGAATCATTTCCTAAAAAGATACTGGCTAATGGTTCTCTTACAAACATAACGATAATACTTAAAACAATCATTGTACCTACAGAAAGATACATTGCTTTCTTAAATGTTTCCCTTGCTCTTTCAATATTTAAATTTCCAATATTTTGTCCAATATAAGCAACTAACACCCCGCCTATAGCCATTACAGGGTGTAAGACTAAACTACTTAGTCTATTACCAACACTGAACGCAGCAACAATGTTACTACCATATGAAATAATAATTTTAGTCATAATAACAAATCCAACAGCTGTTAAAGCTTGCCCGCTTGAAGCTGGCAAGGCTGTTTTTAACATTGTTTTCATAATTAATTTATTAAATTTAAGCTCTTTTAAGGATATTCGAAGACTATTTTTTTTCGAATAGAACAACTGATAAAAAATAAATGGCATTATTGCTACATTGGCGATTAAAGTCGCATAAGCTGCACCAGCAACACCAAAGTTCAAAACAGAAATAAAGATTGGTGATAAAACAATATTAAGAACTATAGTAATTACTCCATAAATAACTGGAGTAACCATATCTCCATCTGATTGTCTGATAGATGTAAAAGCAAAGAAAATAAAAACAAATGTTAATTCAAAAGATCTAATTTGTAAATAAGCAACACTATTATCTAAAAGATAACCTTCAGCTCCCATTAATGCCATAATATATGGTGCACCAAAATAAGATATAATATTTAGTACTATTCCAATAAAACTTGCAAGAATAAATAGATTAGTAGCGTATTTTTTAGCATCAATTATTTGATTTGATCCAACTAATTGTGAAATCAAGGATGTTCCCGCTACTGCTAAGCCCATTCCTAGTGATAAAAACATAAATAAAACTGGGAAAGTGATCGAAATTGAGCTAACAGCGTCAGCACTATGATCAACGATTTTAGAGACGAAATACATATCTACTAAATCATGAACTGTTTTAATAAAATTATTAAGCATTAGTGGTAAAGCCAAAATAATTAATCCTTTATAAATATTTGGGTCTTTTAGTATTAAATAGCGTCTATTATCTTCTTTTGACATTGTAATCACCTTCTTCTTCTAGAAAGTATTATAGCATATTAAAAACTCACTATAAATAGTCATCTTTTTTTTATTTGTCGCAATAATTTTTCAACTTTTAAAATGTTATTTTAATTCAATATTTATAACTTGTTTCGCAAATAATTCAAGACCATTAATCAAAATAGTTTTATTAAATAAATCTGTTTTCAAAATAACACCTTCTATTTTTAAAATATCACCATTTTTAAAATATGATATAGTTACTTGGCTATTAAATAGATAGGCTGTTTCTAATTTATAATTTAAATTTATCTCTTGATCCGGACTAAGAATTGGCATTTCTTTTCTTGTTCTTCCGTATAGTAATTCTTTTAGGTAATCACTTTGTTCTAGTAAAGCATTAAAAGGCATCCATTTCATCATTTTACGATCGCGATAAACGTAATTATCCATTATGTCCACCTACCATTTTATTACGAGCAATGATTGTTGAATCTTTTAAAAGACTACTTGCTCTTAAGGTTGTATTTTTACCGTATTTAAAGTTAATATTATCAAGTGATGAATGAAGTTTATGATCTTTAATCATCTTATTCATATCTTTAAAAAGATTTAATTGAACGTAATACTCTTCTACTAAGTTTGTTACTCTGATTGTTACCTTGCGAATTGGTGAATTATTATAAAACTCATCAAACAACGTAATGCAAGCATTATAAATTTCCGCTTCATTATTAGTTGGAAAAGGTAAGGTTAGTTGACGGTTAAATCCTCCTTTTACTTCTTTCGAATAATTAATTCCAAGATTAATTGTATAAGCTTTTTTATTACCAATCCGTAATCTTTTTGTTACAGTATCAGTCATTTCCAAAATAATTTGGGTAATAGTATTTCCATTATAATCATGAAAAAGAGTTTGCCCAATTCCATAACTTTTAGAAACAGGTTTATAAACAAGTTTTTCATTAATAATAGACATATCAATTCCGTGAGCATGGTAATATAATTCTTCACCCATAATTCCATAATATTTTATTAACTTTTTTAAAGGATAATTGGCTATATCACCAACAGTTAATATTCCTAAACGGTTTAAGTTTATTTCCATTTTTTGTCCAATTCCCCACATTTTAGAAAGGGGAGTAATAGGCCAGAGTTTTTTTTCAATATCGGCATAGCCCCATTTAGCGATAAAGGTTGGAGATTTTTTACTTTCAAGATCAAGTGCTAATTTACTTAATAGTAAATTGGGACCAATACCACATGTTGCGGGAATCTTTGTTGTTTTTAAAATATCTTTTAAAATTATTTCCGCCATTTCTATTTCTGTCTTTTTATAAAAGTTAAGATAACTGGTCAAATCTAGAAAAACTTCATCGATTGAATAAATATGCATATCTTCATAAGATACATACTTTAGATAAATCTCAATGATTTTTGTCGAAAACTCTAAATATTTTTTCATCCGAGGTTTAGCATAAATAATTGATTTATCATTAGGCAGTTCATATACACGACATCTACTTTTAACACCTCGTCTTTTAAGGTAAGGAGTTACAGCTAAAACAATACTACCATTCGAACGAGTTTTATCAGCCACTACAAGAGGTGTTGTAAAAGGATTTAATCCTCTTAAAACGCACTCTACAGAAGCATAAAAGCTCTTTAGATCAATACATATAATTTTTTTATGAATTTGATATTGTTCTAACATGTATAACACCACCTATCTAGGATATTAAGTCTATTATATGTTTATTAAATTTTCTTTTCAAGTATACTGTTTTAACAAAAAGACTCAAAAGACAACTGTTGGTTGTCTTTTGAGTTTATTAAAAAAATTATAAAAAAAAGCAACTTTCTTAGTTGCTTATTTTCGATAAATATTAAAATATTTAAAAGGTAAATCCTGGTCACAATTAATTCCTGTATTATAAGATAAGTTAGTAAATAACTTAGTTAGGTCAACAACCTTATCTTCAAATAAATATAATGATACTTCTTTAATAATATTAGTAGCCATTTCTTCTGCTTGGTCATACAAGTCTATTACTGAATAGTTATATTGTTCGTTTGTGATTGGATGAAACCACTTCTTTTTTTCTGAATTATGAAAATCGTAATTTTCTAAATGGTTGTAGAAAGGAATGTCAGCAAAAAACATATCATTTTTTTTATTAAATATATCAATCACTTTAAAAATCAGTTTTTTGATTCCTAAGGGGTCTCTTACAAAATGTTTTAAATTCCAATACATTTTTTGACTGCTTATTAGATACATTACTCCACCATGTTTTTTACCATAAGTTTTTTCCAAAGCATAATCAATTATTTTCATTGTTGAAAGAGGAGCGGTATTAAGTGGATAAGATTTTTTATATAGTTTAATATGCTTATGATTAATTCCTAAGTCTTTTTCAATCAATAAGGCATCAATAGAACGCTCAAACTTTAAATGAAGACCACGATAACTATGAGTGGTAATATCATCCTTTTCATATTTTCCGACATGATAATAAACATAAGGATGAATTTTAACATCTAAACAGTAGTGACATATAAATCCAACTAAGAAAGAGTATGTATCTTTTTCTAAGTTATTTTTAACATAGTCAATCATATTAAAAAAGAATTTATCAGTATCTTTATTATGCATTAAATCGGCATATCTTCGATATTCTAAAAAATCTTTACTAAAAAAATTATAATATAATGGATCTGGTCCTTGAGCAGCAAGAAAAACAATTTTCTCATTAAAATCATAATTTATTTTACTTATTACTTGTTCTGCAAGTTTTGTATGCATATAAATGTCTGCCATTATTATCTCCTATTCTAAAGTATCAAGATATTCTTGAAAATATGTTGGTAATTCTGAATCAAATTCAATATATTTTTTTGTTTTAGGATGTATAAATCCTAATGTTTTAGCGTGAAGAAATTGCCCATGTTTCGTTTCAGTTTTACGCCTACCGTATTTTGGGTCTCCTACAACTGGGAACCCTATATAATCTAAATGAACACGGATTTGATGTGTTCTTCCTGTTTCAAGAACACATTCAATTAAAGTGTATTTAGTATATCTTGTTAAAACCTTAAAATTAGTAATTGACGTTTTTCCTTTTTCTGTTACCGCCATTCTTTGACGATTTTTAGGGTCTCTTCCAATAGGAGCATTAATTTTTCCTAAATTGTGGGGAATTACACCTTCAACTAAAGCTATATATTTTCTTGTAACTGTTTTATTTTTCATTTGCTCTGATAAGTCCGCTAAAGCTTTATCTGTTTTAGCAACAACTAATAACCCACTTGTTTCTTTATCAATACGGTGTACAATTCCAGGACGAACTTCTCCTTTAATAGCTTTAAAATCCTTAACGTGATAAAGAAGAGCATTTACTAATGTTCCAGTTTGATTTCCTGCTCCCGGATGAACTACTAAATGATGATCTTTATTAACAATTAATAAATCTTCATCTTCGTAAATAATATCAATATCAATATCTTCAGCTTGAAGCATAAATTCTTTTTCTGCCATTTCTTCTACTGTGATTATGTCATCCACTTTTACTTTATAGTTAGCTTTAACAATTATTTCGTTAACTAAAACACTACCATCTTTAATCATCGCTTGAATCTTGCTACGTGAATCTTCTAAAACATCAGCTAATAATTTATCAATTCTTTCTAAATTATTAGCTTGTTCAACCTTTATTTTTATCATGAATAATATCCTCCAATAAAATGTCGTATCCGAATAACAACACTCCAATTACTAAACACATGTCAGCTACATTGAAAATTGGAAAATCATATCCGAAAATATAAAAATCCAAAAAATCAACAACTTCTTGAAATAATATTCGATCAATAAAATTACCGATTGCTCCAGCAATTAAAAGAGATACCGCAATTGAATAAACTTTTTTATTTTTAAAATCTACTTCCTTTATTAAAAAATAGAATAATACAAAAGCAATGAAAGTTATAAAATAAAACACAAACATTTGCCCAGTTAGTATTCCCCAAGCACCACCAGTATTACGGTGAGAACTAATTAAGAAGAAATTATTAATTACAGTAAAACTTTCACCAAGATTCATTATTCTAACAATGAGTTGCTTTGTTAATTGATCAATAAAGATTAGTAATAAAATTGTAGTTATCATAATATAATTATCTTTTTTCATTATAAAACACCTTTCATATAAGCGTAGCCTAAGCCAGCTAAAAACAATATAGAAATAATTATTGATGATATTATGGTAAGCATTAATAGCAAATGCGTATAATTAAATTTTGTGAGTTTATCTTGATAATTCTTAAGAGTAACAATGATAATATAATTTGAAAAACCTCCTAAGATAATAAGTAAAAAATATAAAACTATTAAAATATAAATAAAGTGATAATAATAAAGTGGAGCGATGTTAACTGTCAATGCTCCTAGTAAGATAGCTGGGAAGAAAAAGAAAATTGCTCCAGTTAAAAAACTTTTAAAAATCTCAATCTTTTCAAATAAATGATTTAATTCTTTTAAAACAGAATGTTTTTTATCATTCATTTGAATCACCTCGAGTGTAATTATTAAGGAATTCAAGTGCTTCATCAAAAGTACTAACTCCAACTAAGAGCATATCAGTATTTAATGTATTAAGCACTTTTAATGCTTTAATATAATTATCATTATCATCATCACTTAAATGCGGAACAAAAAAGAGATCAATGTTATTTAACGTAGCAGTAATAATTTTTTGTTCAACACCACCAATCGGTCCAACATTACCATCAATATCAATTGTTCCGGTTCCTGCTATTTTCAGATTAGTTTCAATGTTAGAAGCCGTAAGACTATAATAGACAAACAAAGCTTGCATAAGCCCACCACTTGGTCCTCCGGTATTCGTTTTCACTATTTCAATATTAACTCTATCATCTTTATTAATAATTTCTGTATAGTATTTAAGATATATTCCAAATGAGCAAGTTTCATCATCATGAAGATTGTTAACTGCACTCACAGATAATATTTCATCATCTCTAATAATCTTAAAAACTGCAGTATCACCACAAGCGATATTATTAAGAGTCGTTTCAAGATCGCTACTTCCGTTTACTTCTAAAATCTTATCACCTATTTCTAATGAATTAGGTGATAAATAATCATATATTAAATAAACTGTTAGATAAGAATTATAATCTATATTATAATTAGAATTTTGAATTCCAACAACGATACTTGTAGAAAGCGAATTATCTTTCATCAAATAATCCATTGTATTTAAATCATCAAGATTAATATGATTATAATATTCAGGAAATTCCCTTACAGTTATTTTATTATCTAAGTTTCCTAATAAATATTGTAATACTGTTACCTTATCAACTACCATAACACTTGTTGTATGAAAAGTATTCTCAGTATTATATCCTCCTTCAATAATTAAAAAGGTATCAATATTGTCAGTAAGTCCAGGAGCAATTAATGAATACTCTATTTGATAAATACTAATAGACATTAATGGAATAAATAGAACTAAAAAAGCAATTATATAATATTTATATTTAATAAAGGTCTTTTTCATTATTATTTAATCAACTTAATATCAATCTTTTCCATTTTACGATAAATTATTTTAGCACTATCAAACATTCTTCTTGAAGCAGTAAAAGAATCTTGATCATGATATTTATCTTCTAAATAAACAAGTTCTTTTATGCCACTTTGGATAATTAGTTTAGCACAATCATTACACGGAAATAGTGTCACATATAAAGTTGAATTATCTAAGCTTACTGTAGAATTTAAAATAGCATTAGGTTCAGCATGAACTACATACGGATATTTTGTATTTAACCAATCTCCTTTTTTTACCCATGGAAAAGTATCATCTTCTACGCCATATGGAAAACCATTATAACCAATTCCAATAATTCTTTTCTTTTGATTAACAATACAAGCTCCAACTTGTGTATGAGGATCTTTACTGCGCATCGCGGAAAGTAGCGCAACACCCATAAAGTATTCATCCCACGAGATATAGTCTTTTCTTTTCATAATTTATTTCCCCTTTATTTCAATTTATTTAATTCTACACTTATTTCACTAGCTAGTTTACAGTTACTGTAAACTAGTTGAATATTTGATTTTAAAGAATCACCCTTTGTTATTTCCGCTATTTTAGCAAGTAAATAAGGAGTAGTTTCTTTCCCTTTTATTCCTAATTTATTCATTTCAATAATAGCTTCGCTAATTGCTTTTTCGATAATATCTTTATCCATTGAGTACTTTTTACTTATTGGATTAGCAACAAGCATTCCTCCTGGTAATTCAAGTTTTACTTGCGCATGAAAAACAGAAGCAATTTCAGAAGGTGTATCAATTCTAAAATTTACTAAATAATCGGATTCTCTTGTGTAAAAAGCTGGCAAAGTATTTGTAGTATATCCAATAACTGGGACACCTTTTGTTTCTAAATACTCCATTGTTAATCCTAAATCTAAAATAGCTTTAGCACCAGCGCAAACAACTAAAACTGGTGTTTGAGCGAGTTCTTCCAAATCAGCTGAAATATCAAAAGTAGTTTCAGCATTACGATGTACTCCACCAATTCCACCTGTTGCGAAAACAGAAATATTAGCTAAATTTGCGATATAACTTGTTGCGGAAACAGTCGTCGCTCCATCAATCTTATTAGCAATATTATAAGCAATATCTCTTCTTGATGTTTTAATAATCTCGAGTCCTTTTTTACCTAGAAAATCAATTTCTTTGCTACTAAGTCCTACTTTTAGTTTTCCATTAAGAATAGCTATTGTAGCCGGGATACTTCCATTATCTCGAACAATCTTTTCACATTCTAATGCTGTTTCAACATTTTGAGGATATGGCATTCCATGCGAAATAATTGTTGATTCGAGTGCAACAATAGGTAAGTTATTTTTCAATGCTTTTTCTACTTCTTTACTATATTCAATATAATTATTCATCTATTTCGTCCACCTTTTCTATTGATAATAAATTGTTTGTTGAATTATTCGATAATAATGTAAGATATGCTAGTTTTTTAGAATATTCTAGACTCTCTTGGTTAGTTAATTGATGTATCATTCCATGAATAAAGCCACTTAGAAATGCATCTCCTGCGCCTGAAGCGTTAACAATCTCATTTATTGGGATAGGAGATATTGATAATATCTCCGTTTTTATCGCAAGTTTTATTTCTTTATCCTGATTTGTTAATAATACTTTAGATACTCCTTTTTTCAATATCTTTTTTAATTGAAGATCAATATTATCTTCACTAATTAATTTATCTAACTCTAGTTGATTCACTTTAAGAAGATCAATATATTGAAGTAACTGTGAAATTTTAGTAACTTTTTTAGTGCTTACGGCGTCCATGACAATTATTTTATATTGATATTTAATTAATAAGTACTCAATTGCTTCAATTGTTAAGTTATTATCTATAACTAAAATATCAAAAGAATCAATATAACTATTTTTTGTTTTCAAATATGAAATATCTAGTTTTTGTAAAATGTCCATATCATTTATTCCTAAAAATAAATCATTTTCTTTATCCATCACTCCTAAATAAACACTATTTGTCATGTTTTTTAAAAATAAGCTTTCTTTTATTTCAATACCCATATCTTCTAAACTATTTTTAGCACTTAAAGAGAAATAATCATCACCAAAAATAGATAAAAAAGAAACAGGATTGTTCATTTTATTAAGATTTTCAGCAATATTTCTCGCAACTCCTCCAAAAGCAATATGGATTTTTGCTAAATTAGAGTCATGAAGAAGATAGTCATCTTGTGTTTTAGCGAAAATATCAATATTTTGAGCACCAATTATTAAAACTTTCAACATAATCTTCACCTACTTTATTTTTGTGTAACTATTTAAATCAATGTGACAATAACCATCTTGATTTTTTTCTAAATAATTTTGATGATATTCTTCAGCGGGATAAAATATTAGTCCTGTAGCTAATTCAATTACAATATTTTTTTGATATTCTTTTTGTTTAATTTGGAAATAATTTTTAATAAATGCTTCTTGATCATTATTAAAATTATAGATTCCAGTACGATATTGAATACCAATATCGTTTCCTTGTTTGTTAATTGAAGTTGGATCTACAATATTAAAGAAATGATCTAAAAGTTTTTTTAACGGAATGATTTTCGAGTCATATGTAACCATAACGGCTTCAGCATGACCTGAAAAATTACAAACTTGTTCATAAGTTGGTTGTCCCTTACCATTAATATATCCGGTAGTTGTTTTTATAACACCATTAAGCTGTTTGAAATATGCTTCTACTCCCCAAAAACATCCTCCAGCCATAACAATTGTTTTCATTATTTATCCTCCAATTATTCGATAAAATAATTTTTGATTATTCAATAATTTTATTTATAATATAACTTGCTGCAAGTATTCCTGCAGCTGGTGGTACCAACGATGAAGATGCCGGTGCACGTTTTGTTGTATCTTGACTATGTGGCTCTTCTTTTGAGTAAATAACTGGAACTTTTCCTTTTATATTTTCTTTACGAAGTTTAACACGAATAATTTTAGCTAAAGGATCATAACTTGTTTTTGTTATTTCTGATATTTCTAACAATTCTGGATGAAGTTTATTTCCTTGTCCCATTACAGAAATAAAAGGAATATGACGGTTTAAACATTCTTTAATAATATCTATTTTAAACGTAACGGTATCAATCGCATCTATAACGTAATCAATTTTATGATTAAAGATTTTATTTTTTGTTTCTAAATTATAGAAAGTATGATATGCAGTTATTCTTAAGTCTTTATTAATATCTAAAAGTCTTTTTTTAGTTACTGTTGTCTTAGGTATTCCTATTGTAGAATGTAATGCAATAATTTGACGATTAATATTCGATTCATCAACTATATCTTGATCAACAATAATTATTTCCCCAACTCCACTTCTAACAAGTGATTCAACCGCATGGCCACCAACGCCACCGAGGCCAATAACTAAAACACTACTTTTTTGGAGTAGTTCAAACTTTTCTTTTCCAATTAATTGAATAGTTTTCTTAAAAATCATATTAATCACCCTGACAAAAATGACTACCTAAGTAGTCATTATCTTCTTAATAAATTTACGTTAAAGTATTTTTGACCTACTATAAAGAGGATTAAATATGCAAATAGAAACAACGGAATAGTAACGTGTGGTACATAAAATAATAATCCACCTAAATAAATAAATAAAATTGCAATTCCTAATACTCCAAAAGTAACAATAACAATCAAAATTAAAAACTCTTTTTGATATGATGGTTTTAATTTTCTTCTGTATTGTTCTCTTGTAGTTAAAAGATAGGTAAGTCCAATTGCAAAAACAATAATTGTAATACTACCAGCAATTAAAATTATATTATTAATGCTAGTATAATTATATAAATCAAAAATATACGAAATAACTAGCAAAATGGGAACTAGAAAAAAACAAAATGTATAAAATAATATTAAGTTTATTTGGAAAAGATTATAAATCTTTTTTCTTTTCATTAGACTGTTGGAGGAGCGTTTACTTGATTCGCTCTACGCAGTTCTTTCTTTTCATTGTAAAAATGAATTAAAACTCTAATTATCGCAGCAACTGGAGCTGCAAAGACCACTCCTAAAGTTCCAAATAAACTACCAAAGAATAAAATTGAAACAATAATTAATAATGGGTGAATTTGTAATTGTTTACCCATAATAATTGGTTGAAAAATATTACCTTCAATTGTTTGTAAAACAATATTTACTAATACAACAACAAATGGATTAGGTCCAGTGTCTTTTGTAATTATAGCGTAAGCTACTACTGGAACCAATGAAATAATCGCTCCAAAATAAGGAATAATATTTGTGATACCAACAATAAATCCAAAGACGAAAAAGTATTTTAGACCGATCAATTTGTAAATAATAGTCGCTACTGATCCAATCGCAACCATTAACATTAGTTGACCTCGAATATATGCTCCAACTGTTTGATTTAATCGATTACCTAAATCACTAGCATCTTTTTCATATTTCAAAGGAATAATTGAACGAAGTGAATCATTCACTAATTCATAATCTAATAGGTAGTAAAACAAGAAAACAGGAAGAATGAATAAAACAACTAACAAGTTCATTATTGAATTAGATAATGATGCTTGTAGATTATCAATCATTGAACTAATAACATCTTCAATAATTGTTGATTTATTAATAGTTTCAGCAATCCAATCGTAAATATCAGTTCCGAAAATAAAATCTGTTCGAAAATCATTTTGAAGATATTCGGTAATTCTGGGAACGTCTGTATCAAAAAATTGTCCGATTTGATCAACAATATAAGGTGTTAAATAAAGTAATCCTAAAATCAAAAGAATAGCTGTTCCGAAATAAACAATAGTAGCACTAAGTCCTCTTGGACCAACACCTCTTCTTTCAAGCAATCTAATTATCGGATAGATAACAAGTGATATTAACCAAGCTAGAATAACGGGGGCTAATACCGCTTTAAATGCTCCGGTGATTTTATCCCATAATTCACCAAATTGACTAACCATAAAAATGACAGCCAAGAATAATAGGAGTATCCCAAGAATTTTTAGTATTTTATTTAGTACTTTATCACTTAAGAATTTATTTTTGTTATCCATTTAATCACATCCTTTAATCATTTAATTATATCATAATATTATTATAAATAAAATTATTTAATAATTTTGATAGATAAATCTTTTAATTGTTCATTTGAAACCTTACCAGGTGCTTCAGTTAATAAGCATTGTGCACTATTAGTTTTCGGAAAAGCAACAACGTCTCTTATATTTTCAGTATGTACTAAAAGCATTATTAAACGATCGAATCCAAAAGCTATTCCGCCATGTGGAGGTGTTCCATATTTCAATGCGTCTAAAAAGAATCCAAATTTAATTTGTTGTTCTTCTTTCGAGATTCCTAAAATATCAAATATTTGATTTTGAATTTTTTCTTGATGAATTCTAATACTTCCACCACCAAGTTCTTGTCCTTGAACAACAAGATCATAACAATAAGCAAGCGCTTTAGTAGGATCTTCTTTTAACAACTTAATATCTTGTTCTTGAACCATTGTAAATGGGTGATGAAGTGAAAAATAACGACCATATTCTTCTTTATATTCAAACATTGGAAAATCAACGACCCAAGTAAAATCATAATCATCATCAGTATATAATTGCTGTTCTTTCGCAATATAATTTCTTAAATTACCGAGAGATTGATTAACAACTTTTTGTTTATCAGAAACAATAAGTAATAAATCATTTTCTAATAAATCCGTTTTTTCAATTATTTCTCGTTGGAGGTTTTCATCTAAAAATTTAATAATACTTCCACTTAATTTAGTTGTATATTTTAAGTATGCCATACCTTTAGCTTGGAACTTTTTAACATATTCAGTTAACTTATCAATTCCTTTACGGGAATAAAGTGTTGCGCCATTTTTAACTTTAATAGCTTTAACAATACCGCCATTTTCAATATTCGAGGTAAAAACAGTAAAGGCAGTTTTGGAAGCTATATCAGTAATATCTACTAAATACATTTCAAATCTTGTATCAGGTTTATCACTACCATATTTATCTATTGCTTCTTTATATGTTATTCTTGGAAATTGTTCAGTTAAATCAATATTTTTAACTTTTTTCATAACATGCTTAATCATTTTTTCACTAAAATTCAATATTTCTTCTTGACTAACAAAACTAGCTTCAATATCAATTTGAGTAAATTCAGGTTGACGATCACTTCTTAAATCTTCATCTCTAAAACATTTCGCAAGTTGATAATATTTATCAAATCCAGAAATCATTAATAATTGTTTAAAAATCTGTGGAGATTGAGGTAATGCGTAAAACTCACCATCATTAATTCTTGATGGTACTAAATAATCACGTGCTCCTTCTGGAGTAGATTTTGTTAAAATTGGTGTTTCGACTTCTATAAATCCATCATTATTTAAAAATTCTCGAACAGCTTGACTAGTTTTATGTCTAACAATAAAGTTTTCTTGTAAAATTGGTCTACGAAGATCTAAATAACGATATTTTAATCTAGTTTCTTCTAATGCATCTGTTTTATCTTGAATAATTAAAGGCGTTTGCATTGATGTGTTTAAAATAACAAGATCAATTACATCAACTTCAATATCTCCAGTTGAAATATTTTTATTTTTAGAACTTCTTTCAATTACTTTTCCTTTAATTTCAAGAACATATTCATTTTTAATTTCAAGTGTTTGTTCATATAATGGTGAATTTGGGTTAAAAGCTAATTGTGTTATTCCGGTATTATCTCTTAAATCAATAAACACAAGTCCTCCGAGATCTCTTTTTTTAGATACCCATCCTTTTAAAACAACAATTTCATTAATATTAGTTATATTTAATTCTCCATTTTTATGTGTTCTTTTCATTTAAATCTTCTCCTTTAATGATTTTCTTTTTTTATTCGCAATTATCACAGTTATCAGCTTTACAAGTTTCACATAAAGGATTTGGTTTCATTAATTCTGTAATAATGTGATTATAAAGTTCATCTCTTTTTATTGTTATTTCTGTACCACTATCTTTATCTTTTAGATTTATTTCTGATTTTGCTTTTTCATTTGCTCCGTAAATAGCGATAAATCTCGCTTTTAAATTATCAGCTAATTTAAATTGAGCTTTTAAACTTTTATCAAGAAAATCAATATCACTACATAGTCCGCCAAGACGACATCTATTAAGTAATCTAATACCATCTTCCTTTTGTTCTTCGCCTAATACCATAATAAAAAGATGTAAGTAATCAGGGGCACCTTTGAAATTAACACTTTCAAGGGCAAACATTAATCTTTCTAATCCAAAAGCAAACCCTACTCCTGGTACATCCGGGCCACCTAACGATGATACTAAATGATTATATCTTCCACCACCACAAATTGTGTTTTGAGATCCTAATGTTGGTAAGTTTGCATTAACCTCAAATACGGTATGAGTATAATAATCAAGCCCTCTTACTAAGTTTCTATCGATTACGTATTTAATTTCCATCGCATCTAAATAAGTAATTAATTTATCAAAATGATCTTGACTTTCTTCATTTAAATAATCAATTGGCTTTGGAGCATTTATGAGTAATTCTTTATCCTTATCTATTTTACAATCTAAAATTCGTAATGGATTAGTTTTATAACGATTTTGACAATCATTACACAAGGTATGAATGTCATCTTTAAGATATTCTACTAAAGCTTTTTTATAATTTAGTTTAGATTCCTTATCACCTATTGAATTAATGTGAACTTCAATATCTTTAATCTTAAATGCTTTTATAACACTTACTGCATAACTAATAATTTCTGCATCAAGCAAGGGAGAAGAACTTCCGAATGCTTCAGCACCAAACTGTGCAAACTGGCGATATCTTCCCTTTTGAGGACGTTCATAGCGAAACATTGGTCCCATATAATAAAGCTTTTTAATAGGGACTTTATCAGCGTATAATTTATTTTCAATAAAACTTCTTACAACTGGCGCTGTTCCTTCAGGTCGCAAAGTGTTTTTACGTTTACCACGATCAACAAAATCGTAAGTTTCTTTAGATACGATATCAGTTTCTTCACCTACAGAACGATGAAATAATTCTGTATTTTCAAAAATTGGTGTTCTGATTTCTTCATAGTTATAAATTTTACTGACATTACGAATTGTTTTTTCTAGTTTTTGCCATTTTTTAGTATCTTTTGGTAATAAGTCATACGTTCCTTTGATTTTTTGATACATGTGAAATCACTCCTTAATAATAAAAAACATCCTTAAACAAGCGTTTAAGGACGAAAATATTTTCCGCGGTACCACCTTAGTTCCTAGTTTCCTAGGCCCTTATCTCTTAACGCGAGTTACGTCTTTTCCTACTGTTTTCAGAAAAGCCCTCAAAAGTGTCTTCATTAAATCTTTGTAGATACTTCCAGCTATAGTATCTTTCTCTATTACTCAGATATTTAATTACTATTCTTTTTCATCAGTTTACAAAATTGATTATAACCTTAAAAGGCTTTAGAGTCAACATTTAAACCCTTTTTTAATTCTACAATCCAAGGGATTTTATTTGATAGATAATCTTCAATTGTTATTGAAGCAATTACTTCATCAATTATTTCTCCATTATAGTTTTGAAATTTATTTCTTAAAACGCCTTCTTTTGTAAATCCTAATTTTTCGCAAACACGTTCACTACGATGGTTAAATAGAAAATATCCATACTGTAGTCTTTTCAGATGAAGAATTTCAAACCCATAAATAATAACTGCTTGTGCGGCTTCAACAATAAGTCCTTTACCCCAATAATCAGGATTTAAAACAAATCCAATTTCTCCTTTATATTGATTATATGTGTGAATTTCAATTGTTCCAATCATCTTTGAATTTGTTTTTAAAATAATAGCATAAATACCTGGTTGGCCTATTTCTCTTTTTTTAATTCCATAATTTACAAATGCTTGTGTTTCTATAACCGATTCATGAGGTTTCCAACCGGCATTTGGCCCAACTAAAGGATTTTTAGCGTATTCGAAAATATCATCAACATCACTTAATGATATTGGTCTTAAAAATAATCTTTGAGTATTTAAATTAGGTAATAATAATTTCATAAAAGAAATCACCTCTTATTCAATATACACTATTCGGGTATGTTTTTAAACATTTTTATCAATCAGCAAAAATTAAAAATATATTTAGATTACTTACTTTCTAAAATTATAGTAACTGGACCATCATTTATAAGTGAAATATCCATGTACTCACCAAAAATACCATTAGATGTTTTGATATGATATTCATTATTAAGAATATTAGTTAACTCTAAATATAATTCTTTCGCTAACAATGGTTTCATTGCATTTGTAAATGAAGGACGGTTACCTTTTTTTGTATTAGCATATAATGTGAATTGTGAAATAGATAAAATATCGTAATTCATATCTAGGATACTTTTATTCATTTTATTATTATCATCTTCAAAAAGACGTATTTTAGCAATTTTTTTTGCGAGATATTTTACTTCTTCTAATGTATCAGTATGAGTTAGACCAACAAATAATAAATAACCATTTCTAATACTTGAAATAGGTGAGTTATTAACTGTACATGATGCTTCTTTAACTCTTTGAATAACAACTTTCATTATTTCATCATTCTTTCAATTGAATAAACGTCACTTATTTTTTGTAAATTAATAATAATATTTTGTAGTTCACTTTTATTTTTAATACTCAATTTTAATTTTATTACTCCTTCATGTCTTTTATTACTTGAAGCAGCAACTTGAATAACTTTACCTTTTGTAGATGTTATTGTATTAATTATTTCCGCTAAAACATTATCTCTATTTGAAACAATAATTTTAATATTTACTTCATAAGATCTTGTATCATCTGTTCCCCAATAAACATCAATATAACGATTAGGATCTAATCCTTTTAAGTTATTACATTTTACACGATGAACAGCGATTCCTACACCTTTAGAAACATATCCAATAATTTTATCTCCTGGAATCGGAGTACAACAATTAGATAATCTAATAGAAGGGTTCTTTAATCCGTCGACTATAATATTAGATACACTTTTGATTTGACCTTTATTTGATGATTCATTAATTCTTTGAATTAAATCCTCATCAGTATATTTTGTATCTCCCTTAAGACTATTTACTGCACTAACTGGTGAAATAGTATTTTTACCAATTTCAAAGTATAAATCGTCAATTGAATTAGCACCTTTATGGGAAAAGAGACTACTTACTAATTTATCAGTAAGTTTTATTGTTAAGTTTTTCGCTTGCATTTCTCGTTGAAAATCTTCTTTACCTATCTCAACTAAAACACTTCTTCTTCGTTTATTTAAATAATTTTTTATTTTTGATTTAGCGTTTGAAGTCTTAACAATCTTAAGCCAGTTATCATTTGGTCCAAAAGAGTTAACACTTGTTTTCATATTAACAATATCACCAGAATTAAGTTCATATTCTAATGGAACTATTCGTCCGTTAACAATCGCTCCAACAGTTGTTATTCCAACTTGAGTATGAATTCTAAAAGCAAAATCTAGAGGGGTTGCCCCTTTTGGCAAATCAACAATATCTCCATTTGGTGTAAAAACATATACATTAGCTTGGAAAATATCATTTCGAAGCAAATTTAAAACTTCATTCTCTCCATCGGTTTCTTTTGTAAAATTAATTAAATTATTATACCATTTTAAATTCTTAGAAACTTTATCAGTCATTGTACCTTTAAAATCTTTTTCTTTATAAGCCCAATGAGCAGCAACACCATATTCAGCTATTTCATCCATTGTTTTAGTACGAATTTGGATTTCGTATACTTTTCCGTTCGCAATAATTGAAGTATGTAAAGATTGATACAAGTTTGGTTTAGGCATCGCTATATAGTCTTTAAAGCGGTTAGGAATTGGTGTCCATTTTGAATGAATTATTCCTATAATACGGTAACAACTTTCAATATCCTTTACTAAAACACGAATTGCTAGTAAATCAAAAATTTCATCAAATTCTTTTTTTCGATCACGCATTTTTTTATAAACAGAATATATATTTTTGATGCGACCTTTTATTTCACACTCAACATTATTTTCAACTAATAAATATTGAAGATTAGTTTGCATTAATTCTAAGTCGGCTTCTCGATTTTTCTTTGTATCAGCTATTAATTTAGATATTTTTTTATATTTATCTGGCTCCATATATTTAAAAGAAGTATCTTCAAGTTCCGCTTTCATAATATTCATCCCTAAGCGATGCGCTAAAGGAGCATAAATTTCCATAGTTTCCTTAGAAATTCTAAGTTGTTTCTCAGGAGCTAAGTAATTTAGGGTTCGCATATTGTTTAAACGGTCTGCCAATTTTACAATAATTACACGAATATCTTTTGCCATTGCGAGTAACATTTTTTGATAATTTTTAGCTTGTGCAGCTATTTTATCAGCTTCTTTTTCTGTTCCAGAAAATTTATATTGACCCAGTTTTGTAACTCCTTCAGTTAAAAGAGCTACTTCTTCTCCAAATATTGATTTAATATCTTCATATGTTGTATCAGTATCTTCAATAACATCATGAAGAAGACCAGCAACTAAAGTAACAGGGTCAGTATGGAGTTCACTTAAAATAAGGGCAACATCAATCGGATGAGTAATATATTTTTCTCCTGATTTTCTAAATTGTCCTTCATGCTTATCGTAAGCATAGTTATAAGCATCTTGAATTATTTCAAGATGCTTATTATCTTTAATGTATTCTTTAATATTTGATTGTAATTGAGCGAAACTTGGAGTTCGCATAATAATCACCTCTAGAAGCGAATTAATGATAAAACATTATATGCATGTAATTTATCTCTACCCTTTAAAAATTCTAATTCAACTAAGAAAGCAATACCGGCAATAATTCCACCAGATTGTTCAATTAAACTTATTGTTGCTTCAATTGTTCCTCCAGTTGCGAGTAAATCATCAATAATTAATACTTTTTGTCCTGGCTTTATATCTCCTTTATGAAGACATAAAGTATTTGTTCCATATTCAAGATCATATGTAACTTCTATTACTTCTCGTGGTAATTTACCCGGTTTTCTAACAGGTATAAACCCTATCCCTAATTGTGTGGCTACAGGACAACCGAAAATAAATCCCCTTGCATCAGGACCAACAATGATATCTGCTTTAATTTCTTTAGTAAATTCAACAAATAAATCTGTTGCATGTTTAAATGCTTTTCCATCGGCAATCAAAGGAGTGATATCTTTAAATTGAATTCCCTTTATAGGAAAATCCGGTACATTTGCGATATAATCTTTTAAATTCATTATAATTCCTCCAAATAGTATATTTTTTATACTTTGTAATATTTATTATACCAAACAATTTATTAAATAAATTGTTTTTTTAAAAACTAATTTATTTCAAAATCTTCAATAAGAATTTGTTTTTTTGATTTACCTCTAAATGTATTAATATCAAGATGTCCTAAAAGGGCTACTCTACTTGAACTATTAATTTTTGAATGAAGTTTTTTATTATTAAAAAAAATAGCTTCTGTATTTGAATTAATAATAAGTTTTGTATGCTCTCCTTTGATTAAATATTTACTTTCAGGGTAAATACTATCAAAAATAAATAACGAATCTTTGAGATCAAATTTATCTAATTCAACTATTTGATTAATATCTAATTTATATATATCTATTATCCCTTCGGCAGTAACAAGTTCCTCTCTTTTCGCTGAAGGAATAAGGTCGTTAAATCTTTTTTTGAAATTATCAAAATTTTCTTTTTTAAACTCAAGTCCAGCTGCATTTTTATGACCTCCATAACGAACTAATAAATCTTTAAGTTCGCTTAAAACATAAATTATATCTACTGATTCGTAACTTCTAATACTTCCTTTAAAAGTGAATTCTTCTTCTTTTAAAACAACACTTACTTTTGAATATTCATTGGCTAATCTTGAAGCAATAATACCAAGTACTCCTTCATGCATAATAGGCGAACTAATAATAATACTTGGTTCATTTTGGTTAAGTTGTTTTAATGCTTCATTAAAAAGTAATTTTGTTAATTTTTTTCTTTTATTATTAATTTCTTCTATTTCTTTTAAATATTGTAATGCAATATCATTATTTTTAGATAACAATAATTCAACAGCTATTTTAGCACTTTTCATTCTTCCACAAGCATTTAACCTTGGAGCAATTTTAAACTGGATATCACTTACTGAAGGATGTTCTAATCCTAAGAAACTTATTAATCTTGCTAACCCAATATTTTCAGAAGAAATCATTTTCTTTAATCCAAGATTTACAATTGCTCTATTCTCATCTATTAGAGGCATCATATCGGCTATTGTTCCTAAGGCTACAATATCGATATAATCAAGTGCATGTTCTCCAATTAATGCCTGAGAAAGTTTAAAAGCCACTCCAACTCCAGCTAGATGTTTAAAAGGATAATTTGATAACTCTGTATGAAGTATACTGTAGGCATCTGGTAATTCGTTTTCTTGTTCATGATGATCAGTAATTATTAAATCAATTCCATTTTCTTTTAATGCTTTTGCTTCGTAAACTGATTTAATTCCATTATCAACAGTAATTACTAAGTTAAATTGATCATTAATGATTTCGTATGTTTTTGAATATGTTAATCCGTATCCATCAATAAATCTGTTTGGAATATCATAATGAATATTAGCTCCCAAATCTTTTAAAGTATTATACAAAATAAAAGTACTTGTAATCCCATCGACATCATAGTCACCATAGATTAAAATCTTCTCATTATTCTTAATGGAACTCATGATTCGGTCAACTGATTTCTGCATATCTTTGAATAGGTAAGGATCATTTAAATTTTTTTCGTTTAAATTGAATAATTCTAAGTAATTTGATACTCCTCGGGAACGATAAATATTTTCGACCAGATTGGTTTGGTCTAAATGCATATTTTTTATTTTCCATTTATACATGGGTGTCTCCTAACTATGAAAGTAGATAGACCACTTACATTTTATTCGGTGCACTTACTCCAACTAAACTAAGGGAATCTTTTATTACTATTTTAGTAGCATTTAATAGTGATAATCTTTCCATTGTTTTTAATTGGTCAGTAGTTATTACTTGTTCATCATTATAAAAACTATGTAAAGCACTAGCTAAATTATTGACATAATTTGTTATTTTATGTGGAGCTCTTTGAAGTGCTGCTTGTTTAATTATGTCAGGATAATTACCTAATATTTGTATCAAATTAAAAGCCTTATCACTTGTGATAGTCGTAAATGTTTTTGGTAAATTTGTAATATCAAATCCTTTTTGTTTTGCTGCTATAAAAATACTATTAATTCTTGCGTGGGCATACTGTGTGTAATATACAGGGTTTTCATTTGTTTGTTTTAATGCTAAATCTAAATCTAAATCCATATGAGTATTTAAACTTCTCATAGCGAAGAAATAACGAATCGGATCTACTCCAACATCATCAATAATATCTCTTAAAGTAATAGCTTTTCCACTTCTTTTAGACATTTTAACTTCTTCGCCATTTTGAATTACTTTTACCATTTGTAAAATTTCAACTGCTAATACATCACTTTTCCCAGAAACCATTTCAAGAGCAGCTGTTAAGCGATCAATATATCCATGATGATCTCCACCTAATATATCTATTAGTTTTGTATACCCTCTTTCGAGTTTGTTTTTATGATAAGCAATATCTGGCGCTAAATAAGTGTAAGAACCATCACTTTTTACAATAACTCTATCTTTTTCATCATTAAAAGAACTTGTTTTAAGCCAAAGTGCGCCATCTTTTTTATATGTAAATCCTTGTTCACTTAAATATTCAATTGTTTTTTCAACAAGTTTATTATCATATAGTGATTTTTCGCTAAACCAAATATCAAAACTTACTCCAAAATCATTTAAATCCTTTTTCAAAGAGGATAAAAGAGAGTTAACTCCATATTGCTTAAAAAAATCATATCCATCCTCATTTAAGAAACGATCATTATATTCGTTTTTAATATTCTCAGCAGCTTTTATTATTTCATTACCATAATATCCATCTTTGGGCATTTCAATTTCATTACCAAACAGTTGTTTATATCTAGCGTCAATACTTAAAGCTAAATTATGGATTTGATTACCAGCATCGTTAACGTAATACTCTTTTGTTACTTTAAACCCTGCTTTTTTTAAGATTCTAGCTATTGAATCACCTGCAGAGGCTCCTCTTGCATGCCCAATGTGCAGACTTCCAGTAGGATTAACACTAACAAACTCAATATTATAGTGTTCTCCTTCACCTATTTTTAAATTACCATATTCTTGTTTTTTACTATTAATATCAGTAATAATACTTGTTAGGAAGGATTTATCTAAATATATATTTATAAATCCAGGATTAGCAATTTTAATATCGTTAATAAATAAATTTTCTTTATTAAATTTATTTATAATTTCCTCAGCAATCTTGATTGGAGCCTTTCTAGCTATTTTAGCTAATCTCATAGCTATATTAGTAGAATAATCTCCATTTTTGTTTCCTTTTGGGATTTCAATTATAATATCAATATTATTAGAATAATAGCCAAGATTGACTAAAGTTTTTTCAAATTCTTTTTTAATATTTATTAATAATTCATGTAATTCCATAATACACCTCATTTATTAAATTTTAAACTTATATCCATAGATTTGTATGAATGTGTTAAAGCCCCAACACTAATAAAATCTACCCCTGTTTCAGCAACTTCTTTAATTCTACTTAATACCATATTACCACTAGCTTCAATAAGCTTATTATTATTTGCTAATACACATTTTCTTGTTAAATCATTGTTCATATTATCAAGCATAATTATATCACAATCAGTGTTTATAGCTTCTAAAAATTGTTCATAGTTCTCTACTTCTACTTCTATTTTAATATTATGGTCAACTTTACTTTTAATTATTTCAACTGCTTTTTTAATAGAGCCTACACTCTTAATATGATTATCTTTGATCATTACTTGATCACTTAAAGAAAATCGGTGATTTATACCTCCACCATGTACAACAGCCATCTTTTCAATAATTCTTAGGTTAGGAGTAGTCTTTCTGGTATCAAGAATTCTAGCATCAAAATCACCAAGTTCATTAACGAACAAATTTGTTAATGTCGCGATACCACTCATACGTTGAACTAGATTTAACGCCACTCTTTCACCTTTTAATATTGACGCTGTTCTACCGCTAATAATCGCTATTATATCGCCATTTTCGACATGTGCACCATCATTGTTAATAATTTTTATGTATATATTTTCATCTACTAATTCAAATACTCTTTTCATTACGTTAATTCCACTCAAAACACCATTTTCTTTAGCAATAAATACTCCTTCACTTACTTCGTCAGTAAATAAATTGTCTGTAGTTATATCAATAGTTGGAATATCTTCTTTAAGAGCATTCATAATAATTTTATCTATTTTCTCATTCATTGTCATCACCTTAATTTAAGATCTAATTGTTCAAATGCGAGTTTATTGTTAGTTGATTTATATAATTTTATCCATTTAGCACTTCGACCTTTTCCAAGTGGTCGTATTTTTTCATCATCTCTTAATCTTTTCAAAGTCCTATTAATTGTTGAATCAGAAATATAAGGATGAATATTTCTAATCTCATCTTTACTAAATACATCAGGCAATTTGTTTATTGTATTTTCAATATTATTTGATTTATTAAGTTGACAGTCGAATTCATAATTTCTAATTAATTCATTAATTTCATCATAGGCATACGCCGAAATTTTCAAGATAAATCGATGTAAAGGTAGTATTTGGCTAAACCCTTCGGCCCAGTTAAATGAAGCATTTTTAACTTGTAACTCAAATTCGGGTTTATTTCTTGAAATAAGTTCCATAAAACTAATATATTCAAATACTTCGTAAGAATTCGTTAATAATAATATGTATAACAACAAAAATCCGATTTCCATATTTTTATCAATAAAAGGACTTATATTAATAAAATCAATATAGAAATTCTCAATAATTAATGAAATCTCGTATTTTCCCTCTTTCACCTTGATTTTATATAATCTAATTAATTCCTCAAGATCTTCTCTTTTAGAAGTATAATTTCCACTCAAAAGATTAGTTTTGTTAGTTTTGCGAGATGTTTTTCTAAATTGCAATTTACTTGGTGGGATGATATCTTTATATAAAAATTTTAACAAATCGAAAATTTCATTTGTTAAGAGCTCAAATGATGAGTTTTCACTATGAATTTTTATAAAGGCATTCTTTAGATTCACAATTAAACGTTCTTCTTTATTTTTTGGTAAAATATCTTTATAAATTAATGATTTCAATCTTACATCAGACACATTTATATCGAAAATTTTCGCGAAAAAATGTGTATCATTATTTATGGTTTGTCGCACCATTACAAGATAATCCGAACTTAATGTCTCATGATTATAATGATTTATTCCAATTGACTTATATATATTAATATAAGACATTACAATATCGTGAGGAATTTGTGTTCTTTCAATATTTGTTAAGCAGTTCATGTAAATCACCCCAAATACACTATTTATAGTTCTATTTTACTATATTTATAGTGTTTTTCCAAATATTTATCGTATTATTATGGTCATTTTTCAATTATATGAATATATTTAATATAAAAAGCAGCTTTCGCTACTTTTTATTCAAATAATTTTTGTTGAATTAAATCAATATTTTTTTCTATAACATAGTCGTTTAAATTCGGAATAGATGGATCAATTTCCAATTCTTCAATGTTTATAAACAATGGTTTCCCTTGTTTTGGTTTAATAAATAATTTCCCAGTTACTGTCTTATCTGTTTTGATATCAAATGCTTTTAATACCACTAACATTTTGTCTGTATTAATCGATATTTTAGCTCGATTTTTATATTGTGTAGCGTTCATTAAACATACATCAATAACTAAGTATGGGTTTGATTTTACAATTTTATATAGCTTTGTACCTTTATTAGTACGTCTTTTTTTAGGTATATCTTCTAAATTAATTCTCTTGATAGTTCCTCTATGTGTTAGGATTAATAAATCATGGTATTCTTTTAATACGATTCCTGAAGCTAACTTTTGTTTTTCTAATAAATTTAATCCTTTCACACCTTTTGCGGTAGTCGATGTTACTGAAATTTCCCTCAAACTAAATTTCAATGCAAGTCCTTTTCTAGTAACAATTAATAAGTCACTATCAAGATTATTAGTTGTATCTACTTTAACCACTGAATCACCTTTATTTAAACTAATTGCTTTAATTGTTTTTGAATATCTTGAAACATTAAAATCCTGAAGTTTCGTAAGCTTTATTAAATTATTCTCAGTAATAAACACAATATATTTATCTTCTTTAAAATCTTTTACATGTACTGTTTTAATAATATGTTCACCATCTTCTAGTTGAACAATATTATTAATATGTGTTCCTAAATCTTTCCATTTATATTCTATTACTTTATAAACAGGTAAATAAATATAATTACCAATATTTGTAAATAAGAGGATAGTATCTAAAGTAGAAACTTCATGTTCAAATAACATAGAATCATTTTCTTTAATATTCGGTTTATCTGTAGCTTTATAAGATCTAATTGATGATCTCTTAACATAGCCTTCTCTACTTATTCCTAAAACAACGCTTTCTTCAACAACTAATTCTTCTTCTGAAATAGTAATTTTTTCTATCTCTTCTTCAATTTCTGATTTTCTTTTTGTAGATAACATTCTACTAACCGATTTTAATTCAGATTTAATAACATTTTGAAGATCTTCTTCATTATGTAAAATCAAACTTAAAGTCTCAATTTGTAATTGTAAGCTTGAATATTCTTTTTCAAGTGCTTTTATATCAGTACTAGAAAGACGATAAAGTTGTAATGTAACTATTGCCTCTGATTGTTCTTCAGAAAATTTATATTTTTTGATTAAACGAGTTTTTGCATCTTTTTTATTTTTAGAAGCTCTAATTAACGCGATAACATCATCTAAGACATCCATCATTTTAATTATTCCCTCAACAATATGAGATCTTTTTTGTGCTCTTTTTAATTCATAGTTTGAACGATTTGTTATTACTTCTTTTTGGTGAAGAATATATGCATCAATCATTGGTAAAATTCCCATTAACATAGGTCTTTTATTATTTATTGCAACCATGTTGTAATTATATGATTTAGATAGATCTGTTTTTTTATATAAGAAATTCAAAATGAATTGTGGATTAAAATTCTTTTTAATATCAACAACAATACGAAGCCCCTCACGATCAGATTCATCACGTACTTCAGCGATTCCATCAATACCTTTTTTAATTCTAATATCATCCATTTTTCTTACAAGTGTTGCTTTGTTAACTTCATATGGGATTTCAGTAATTATAATTTGTTGATTCTCAATTACTGATTTTGATTTCATTATTACTCGCCCTCGACCAGTTTCTAATGCTTGTCTAATTTGGTCTTTACCTTGAACTATAGCACCTGTAGGAAAATCAGGTCCTTTTACTATTTTCAAAACATCATCAATTGTCATATCGGGTGTGTCAATTCTTTTAATAACTGCTTTAACAATTTCTCTTAAATTATGAGGTGGAATATCTGTTGCATATCCTGCTGATATACCAGTTGCACCATTAACAAGT
Organism: uncultured Candidatus Izemoplasmatales bacterium; assembly: GCA_964634385.1. GTDB lineage: Bacteria > Bacillota_I > Bacilli_A > Izemoplasmatales > Izemoplasmataceae > JAFGXW01. The sequence goes on from CAZWIZ010000010.1 coordinate 31,264, forward strand.
AGGTTTGGATATCTTGCTGGCAAAACTGTAGGTTCATATTCTTCATCATCAAAATTAGGAACAAATACTACTGTTCTTTTTTCTATATCTCTTAATAAAAGTTCACTTGATAAACTCATTCTCGCTTCTGTATATCTCATAGCTGCGGCACTATCTCCATCAAGAGAACCGTTATTTCCATGCATATCAATAAGTGGGTTTCTAATTTTCCATGTTTGAGATAATCTAACCATTGCATCATAAACAGAAGAATCTCCGTGAGGATGATACTTACCTATTACGTCACCGACAATTCGCGCTGATTTTTTATATGGTTTATCACTAAACATACCTAATTTATACATTGAAAAAAGAATTCTTCTTTGTACAGGTTTTAAACCATCTCGTACATCTGGTAAAGCACGATCTTGAATTATATATTTAGAATAACGTCCAAATCTTTCACCAACAATATCTTCTAAATTTTCTTTAAGGATCTTTTCATCAACAAAATGATTGATTTCTTTTATAACTGATTTCGCCATAGTTAATTCCCTATTACAAAGTTATCTTCACTACCAAATTCAACATTTGATTCGATCCAGTCTCGTCTTGGTTCAACTTTGTCTCCCATTAATATAGTAATTCTCTGATCCGCATCTGCTAAATCATCAATATTAACTTGAATCAATGTTCTAGTAGCAGGATCCATTGTTGTGTCCCAAAGTTGATGCGCATTCATTTCTCCTAATCCTTTAAATCTTTGAATATTAGTGTTTTTATATTGACTTGTAATTTTTTCTAATTCATCATCAGTCCAAGCATATTCAGAAATACTTTTACCTTTTGCTCGATGAGTAACTTTATATAGTGGCGCAAGAGCGATGTATACTTTACCTGCTTCTACTAATTCCCGCATATATCTAAAGAAAAATGTTAATAATAAAACTTGGATATGTGCTCCATCAGTATCTGCATCAGTCATAATTATGACTTTTGCATAATTACATTTATTTATATCAAAATCAGGACCTAACCCTGCTCCAATAGTATGAATTATAGTATTTATTTCTTCATTTTTTAAAACATCTTCTATTTTAGCTCTTTCAGTATTAATTACTTTCCCTCTCAAGGGAAGAATTGCTTGAAATCTTCTATCTCTTCCTTGCTTAGCACTACCACCAGCACTGTCACCTTCGACCAAATAGAGTTCGTTTTTTGCAGGATTCTTAGTTTGTGCAGGGGATAATTTACCTGATAGATTTGTTTCAATTTTGCTTTTTCTTTTTTCTAAGCGTGCTTCTTCACGTGCTTTTCTTGCTGCATCTCTTGTCATTTGTGCTTTTAGTGATTTTTCAATTAATGTATATGTTAAATTATTATTTTCTTCAAAGAAATATGTCATTTTTTCAGAAACAACTTGTTCAACTGCACTTCTTGCATCTGGTGTCCCTAATTTGTTTTTGGTTTGTCCTTCAAATTGTAATAGATTTTCGGGTATTCTAACGGATAATATCGTTGTAAGTCCTTCTCTAATATCTGCACCTTCAAGTTTTTTACCGTTTTTTATTAGTCCCATTTTTTGACCATATTCGTTAAACAGCTTAGTTAAAGCAGATTTAAAACCAGTTTCATGATTTCCTCCATCTTTTGTTCTAACATTATTAACAAAAGAAATAAGTTGATCAGTATATGATTTTGTAAATTGGAAAGCCACTTCTACTTCGATTCCCAAAGCTTTTCCTTCAAGAAATTTTGGTTCATGAATAGGTGTTTTGGATGAATTTAGTAAGTCAATATATGAAATAATACCATCTGAATAAAGAAATTCATCATGTGCTTTCGATCTTTCATCAATTAAAATAATTTTTAATCCTTTTAGTAAAAAGGCACTTTCTCGCAAGCGTTCTAATATTATTTGATAATTAAATACTGTTGTTGTAAATATCTCTGAATCGGGTTTAAACCAAACAGATGTTCCACATTTTTTTGATTCTCCAATTATTTTAAGTTGAGTAACATCTTTACCCCCATTAGCAAATTTCATATTATATATTTTATTATTACGATAAACGCTAACATCAACAAATTCACTAAGTGCATTTACAACACTGGCTCCAACACCGTGTAAACCACCAGAAACTTTATATCCACCTGCTTGTCCAAACTTCGCACCAGCATGTAATTTAGTGTAAATTATTTCAAGAGCACTTTTTCCACTCTTATGTAATCCAACAGGAACACCTCGTCCATTATCAGTAACAACAACACTATTATCTTCTTTAATAGTAACTGTTATTTCATTTCCAAATCCAGCAAGAACTTCATCAATTGCGTTATCAACAATCTCCCAAACCAAGTGGTGAAGACCTCTAGAGTCTGTACTCCCCACATACATACCTGGTCTTTTTCTTACCGCTTCAAGTTCTTCAAGAATTTGAATTGACTCAGCATTATAATTATTTAAGTTCGTTTCCATCTCATATACACTTCCTATTCTGCTAACTACTTTACCTATTATATCAAAATGAAATCTATTTTAATAGTGATATTTTTTTTTTTATGTTATAATACTTAAGAAATATAAAACCGAGGTGAGATTATATGGTATTATCGTATGGACTTTTATTAGTATCATATTTTATTGGTGCTATTCCTTTTTCAATAATTATTGGAAAAGCTGTAAAGGGAATTGATGTAAGAGAACATGGAAGTGGTAATCCAGGTGGAACTAATGCTTTAAGATTTTTAGGAATCAAAGCTGGTACACTTGTTATTATCGGAGATATGTCAAAAGGAGCATTGATTATTGTTTTAATGAAACTGGGAGTTTTTGGAGATACTGCTAATTTATTACACCCGCTTGCATACGGATTTGCGGCTGCGATTGGTCATTCATATTCAATATATATAAAGTTTAAAGGTGGAAAAGCAGTTGGAACAAGCGCTGGTGCAATGATTGCGTTTAATCCTTTAATTGCAATAGCTGCCGGACTAGTTTTTATAATAATATTAAAAATTAGTAAGTATGTAAGTTTAGCATCTACTTCCTTTGGAATCGGACTTGTTATTATAGCTTTAATTCTTAAAGATTATGATATGTTATTATATGTAAGTTTAACAGCATTACTAATATTTTATAGACATAAGGGTAATTATAAAAATATTACTAATAATGTTGAACCACAAATTAGTTGGTTAAGCAAAAAGAAGTCTTGACTTCTTTTTTTTATATATTATAATTGACCGTTTTTGTATAGAAGAATATATCAAGGTTATATATGATAAATAACGACTAATCTATAGAAAATATTTTCTTACAATTATTAGAATATTTTTAGTTTAGCATTTAAATCCTTTTGAATACAGCATTTTTATCACTTTTAATCTCGCTACTATCTCCTTATTTTAATTTTAGATATTTTAATATATATATATCTAAAAGCAATTTCTAGTAGTTTTATTTTTTGACCAATATTTGATAAATAAAAAACTCTCTTTAAAAGAGAGTTAGTATTATTTCGCTTGATCCATTGATGCCATTACTTGTCTAACTTGTTTTTCGGAAGGTTTTCTTCCCATTTGCATCATCATTGCTCTTATCATATTTTCATTTACAGGTGGATTTTTCTTAAGATATTTTTTGAAATATCTTTGTGCTAGGAAGAATCCGATAATTGCCCCTACTAAAAATGCCGCAACAATTAATACTATAATTAACCATGTTTCCATAATATCACTCCTTAATTTATCTCTTTATTATTTTACAAGAATTAACGAATAAAAACAAGATAATTATTTATTTTATATTCATTTCTTCTTTTAAATAAAAGTTTTAAATATGTATTTACTTTTCGTACTTTTTCTAATACAATATATGTGAGATAAAAGTTCAAAAAAGGAGGTACTTAATATGCCAAGAAGAATTAGTGAAGATTGTATTGCTTGCGCAGCTTGTGTTGCAGAATGCCCAGTAGATTGTATTTCTGAAGGAGATATCTTTGTTATAGATGAAGATGCTTGTATCGACTGTGGAGCATGTGAAGTTGTTTGTCCAGTTGAAGCAATATCTGAAGTATAAAAAAAGAGTTTTAAACTCTTTTTTTATACAAATTTATACGGTTCAGTATTTATTTCACTTATTATAATGTTGGAGGTCACTCCAGCATTTTTTAATATCTTTTTCAACTCGTAAACAAAGAATTTTTCAATATTATGACCAATATCAAGTGCATTTAATCCAATCCCTAAAATATCGTGAGCGTAATGATATGATAAATCCGCACTAACATATAAATCAGCACCCATTCTTTTAGCATTATAAATGTTACTTGATCCACTTCCGCCTGATATAGCGATATATTTAACTTTAGTTTCTAAATTCCCTATAAATCTTGCATCATTAACTTTAAAGGTTTCCTTAACAAATTTTACTGCGTTTTTCATACTCATTTCCTCAACTTCGCCAATTCTACCTAAACCTTCTTTTTCAGTAGTATAATCTAAAATTTTTTGATTTTTCAAATTAAGCATATTCGCAAGAATTAAGTTCATTCCTTGATTACTAATATCAAAATTCGTGTGAGCCACATATAACGTAATTTCATTTTTTAATAGTTTTTCAATGAGTTTACCCTTATATGAGTCAGTATCAATAGATTTTATAGGTGTAAAAATCAATGGGTGATGAACAATTATTAATTGAGCTTTAACTTCTAATGCTTCATTGATTACTTCATTAGTTAAGTCAAGAGCTAGTAAAATTGTGCTAATTTCTTTATTTAAAGTTCCAATTTGCATTCCAACATTATCCCAACTATAAGCTAAATCTTTTGGATAAAATGTTTCAAATATTTTTTTTATTTCCAAACCATTCATTTTAAAGCCTCCTTAAGAAGTGATATCCTTGTTTTAATTGTTGTCTTTCTTTCTTCTAATGAAATTTGATTTAATAAATTGTTTAGTCTAGTAATCTCATTTTTTATTCTGATAATAAAAAAACGAGATTTTTTCTTTAAATTAATAGGCCCAAATTCAATTTGTAGTTTATTATAATAAACAATACCTGTTTCTATTATTATTAAATCATATAATTTGTTTTTTTCGTTGATAATATCTTCATCGACAATATGAAATTCAATTATATCAAGAATTCCTCTAATCGAAGAAGCATCGTTATTTGGTTGTAAAACTAGTCTTTTTACGTTTTTTAGATTATAGTTTACAAGAATATTGGCAATTAACCCGCCACCCATTCCGCTAATTACAACAACATCAACGTCATTATCTATTCGTGATATTCCGTCTCCTAAAATAACAGTGATTGATTTTTCTAATTTATGTTCTATTACGTTATTATACGCAATTTCAAATGGTCCCTTTTTATTATCAATAGCTAACGCAGATAAGACATAACCTCTATTAATTGCTTCAATTGGGAGTAATGCATGATCTGTTCCAATATCAGCTAATCTATTAAACCCTTTTGTATATTCCAAGCAACTATTTAATCGCTTTGATAAACTCACTATTTTCCACTCATAAAATCTTTCAGTTTTTTTGATCGTGATGGGTGTCTTAGTTTTCGTAAAGCCTTAGCTTCTATTTGTCTAATTCTCTCACGTGTTACACCAAATTCTCGGCCAACTTCTTCTAATGTTCTACTTCGTCCATCTAATAACCCAAAACGCATTCTAAGAACCTTTTCTTCCCTATCGGTCAATGTTTCTAAAACATTATCAAGTTCTCTTTTAAGCATTATTTTAGATGTGAATTCCATTGGTGTAAGAGTGTCACGATCAGGAATAAAATCACCAAGACTTGAATCTTCCTCTTCACCTACGGGTGATTCTAAAGAAATAGGTTCTTGTGCAACTTTTTGAATAATTTGAACTTTTTCAACACTTATCCCCATTCTTTCTGCCACTTCTTCAGGACGTGGTTCACGTTTTAATTCTTGTATCAATTGTCGTTGCGTACGAACTAACTTATTGATTGTTTCTACCATATGAACTGGGATTCTTATTGTTCTAGCTTGGTCTGCGATAGCTCTTGTTATTGCTTGTCTTATCCACCATGTAGCATAAGTAGAAAATTTAAATCCTTTAGTGTGGTCAAACTTTCCAACTGCTTTCATTAATCCCATATTTCCTTCTTGAATCAAATCTAAAAACTGCATTCCTCTACCGACATATCTTTTAGCTATTGATACAACTAAGCGGAGGTTTGCTTCGACTAATTTATTTTTAGCTAGTTCACCTTTAAACATAATATCTTCAACACCTTTTTTATATTCAGGTGTTATTGCTTCCCCTGAAGCAACAAGTTCATCAAACTGTTCTTTAGCCATTTTAGCATTAGCTATATCAATGGCTAATTCAACTTCTTTTGTCCCTACAAGTAAATCAACTCTCCCAATTTCTTTTAAATACATTCTTACTGGGTCGTCAACTTTTATCGATACTTGGCTTTCAAATGATTTATCATGTAGTAATTCTTCTTCAATATCTTTAGTAAAATTTAAATCTAAAATAATGCTAGGATCTAATTCATCTTCCTCATCGTGTAAAATAACGCTTTTATCTAAAGCATCTTGTTTAGTCAAATCGAAACTTACCATTTCGTCTTCGCTTACGACATCTACTTGTCTCTTTTCCAGTTCAGCAACAATTATGTCAAAATCTTCAGTTTCATCGCTCACATATCTAAGAATTTCTTTAACAGCTAAATACCCTTTTACTTTATTAATATCTAATAATTCTTGAATGATTTTATCTTTATCCATGTTTTGCCTCCTTAAATTCTACATCTCTGTATTTTGCTAATCTTATTTTCTCTTCAATTGTTACTGCTTCTTTTATTTGTTCTTCTAAATCTAAACGAACTTGCAGTTTCAAATAGTCTTGAATAGTGTTAATGAGATCTTCATATTCTTTATCAAATAACTCAATCATCTTATTTTTTACTTTTGTATTGTAAAAATGTAATTGATCTTGATTTAAAATAGTGGTAAGTTCATCTTCACTAATTTCAGAATTTTTATTATTTTCTAAATTTTTATAATGTGCTTCTTCAATTACATGTCTAATATCTCTAGACATTAAATTTATAGAAAATACTTCTCCAAATTCAGCATTGAATTTAAGAATATATTTAATATTACTTAGGAAATATGATATTAATCTTCTTTCTGCGAATAAATATTTTGAATCAATTGGAATAACTCTTTTAGAACGACTATTTATGGTTTGAATATTTTTCTTTGTATACTGATAAAAATCTTGTTTTACCGACTCAACAGTGACATTAATATCACTAGCCAAACGTTTTATATAGCTTTCTATAATTGTATTAGATGTATTTTTAATTAAATCGAAAATTATTTTTTTAAAACGTTCAATATCTATCATTTTAGAAAAATCAATACTCATATTGTTTTTTAAATACGAAAATTCGATTTTATCAATCCAATTATTATTAATAAATTCCTTTAATTTAGAAGCGGAATATTTTTTAAGGTAATCGTCTGGGTCTAAATTATTTGGTAATAAAATTATTTTAACTTGCATTTGTTCATTTTCAAATAACCTAATAGCCCTTGTTGTAGCTTCAATTCCAGCTGTATCACCGTCATAGCAAATAATAACATTATTAGTATATTTTTTCATTAATTTAACTTGTTCAATTGTAAGAGATGTTCCCATTGAAGCAACACTTTCTTTAATATCTGCGCGATATGCAGCGATAACATCCATATACCCTTCAAATAAAACTACTCTATTATTTCTTTTAATTTCATTTAAGGCATTATTTAAATTATATAGCACCTTACTTTTAGTAAAGATAATCGTTTGTGGACTATTAATATATTTTGGTGATGTTTTATCAGTTGGTAAATATGTTCTTCCTGAAAATCCAATTATATTCCCTTTTTCGTCTAAAATTGGAAAAATAATTCTTTCACGAAATAAATCGTAAAATGATTTTGTTTTACCTTGCTTTACTAATCCTAAATCATGCAAATCAGAAACTAAAATACCTTTATCTGTTAATGTTTTATATAAAACATCAAATTCGTTTGGTGATAAACCAATATTAAAAGCATTAATAACATTAGTAGTTATCCCTCTTTTTGTTAAATAATCTTTAGCTATACTTCCTTGTTTAGTACTAGATAAATATAGTTTATATAAATTAAGTGCATCGTCATTTATCTCATAGTATTTTTTATATGGATTTTCCTTTTTATATGTTGAAAAATCTAAATTGATATTAGCCTTTCTAGCTAAGTCTTCAACTGCTTCAACAAAAGAAATATTTTCTGTTTTTTGTTTAAAAGTAATCGCATTTCCTTTTTCGCCACAAGAGAAGCATGTATATATTTTTCTTTCTGGTTCAACTGAAAATGATGGAGTTTTTTCATTATGAAAAGGACATAAACCAAAATAACTCTTTCCTTTTTTAGAAAGAGAAACTTTTTCAGATATAAGTGCAACTATATCTGTTTTTTCTAAGACTTCTTTAATTAACTTCTTACTTATTTTTGGCATTTAATCACCTAATAATATAGTTTTTCCAATAAATATGGAATTAATTCTTCCTTTTTCAAAGTAATTTGTTTCATAGTATCTCTATCTCTTATTGTAAAAATATTATCTTTAACAGCGAGATCATCTATTGTTAAAGCAAATGGCGTTCCAATAGCGTCTTGGCGACGATATCTTCTCCCTATTTTTCCTGATTCATCATAAGTAACAGTAAAATATTTACTTAAATAATCAACCATTTCGTCAGCTAATTTTTTATGATACTTTTTAATCAAAGGAAAAACAGCAATTTTGTAAGGTGCTAAACTAGGTAGTAGCTTAAGATTAACTCTTTCTTCACCATTTTCAAGAACTTCAATTGTATATGCTTCAGTAAGAATCGCTAAAAATAATCGTTCTACACCAAGAGAAGGTTCAATAACGTATGGTAAGTACTTCTCATTAGTAACGGGATCTAAATACAAAAGTGATTGTTTTGAATGTTCTTGATGTTGACGAAGATCATAATCTGTTCTAGAAGCAATTCCCCATAGTTCATCAAATCCCCAAGAAAATTCATATTCAATATCTGTCGTCGCATTTGAATAATGTGATAATTGTTCAGGGTTATGGTCTCTCATTTTTATTTTTTCTGAACTAAGTCCTAAAGATAATAAAAAATTATATGATTCTTTTTTCCAATAATTAAACCATTCCATTTCTTCTCCTGGTTTAGTGAAAAATTCTAATTCCATTTGTTCGAATTCTCTAGTTCGAAAAATGAAGTTACCTGGTGTAATTTCATTTCTAAATGATTTTCCAATTTGACCTATTCCAAACGGAATTTTTTTACGAGATGTTCTTTGAATATTTTTGAAATTTAAGAAAATACCCTGAGCTGTTTCAGGACGTAAATAAATATCATTATTGGTGTCGTTTACTACTCCTTGACTTGTCTTAAACATTAAATTAAATTCTCTTATTTCAGTATAATCAAGCGCTCCACAATTTGGACAAACAATTTTATTTTCAATGATATACTCCATCATTTTAGTATTACTCCAACCATCAGCGTTAACTTTATTACCACTAAAATCTTCAATTAATTTATCGGCACGATGTCTTGTATTACATTTTTTACAATCCATTAAAGGGTCGCTAAATCCACCAATATGTCCACTAGCTTCCCATGTTTTCGGATTTAAAAGGATTGAACTATCTAATCCTACATTTAATTTATTCTCTTGAATGAATTTTTTCCACCAAGCTTTTTTAATATTGTTTTTAAGTTCTACACCCAGAGGGCCATAATCCCATGTATTCGCTAATCCACCATAGATTTCGCTTCCTTGATATACAAATCCATAATTTTTAGCGTAATTAACTAAATCTTCCATTTTAATATGACTCATCTTTTTTCCTCCAAGTTATCAAATTTCGACATAATTATGCAGTTTATATTATACCACAAAAAGAAAAAAAAGAGACAAGCTCTTTTAGTATTTTTGTAATTGTTGTATTATCTTTCTTGATTTCGTCTTATAACTAACATATTGATCGAATAGTTGATCAATAATATTTCTTATAATTATTCGTTCATTTTTAGTTAATTCTATATCAATATATTCATCAATATTTATATAATACATTTTACTAAGTAGTAAATAAATACTACTATCAAATGACTGTTGAATCATTGTTAAATGTTCTTTACATACTAACCCACCATTATCAACACTAAATACAAGGTTATTATTTTCATTACAAATACTACATTGTTTAAAATTAAGTCCATACCCTAAAAAATAAAGAAGTTTTAATTCAAAGATGAAACATAATATTTCCGGATCTTTTTCTTCATCAAATAAAATAAATAATTTTTTTAAAAAGTTAAACATTTTTAAATGATCAGAATCTTCTGAGATAGTGTTATTTGTTAATTCCATAATGTGATTCACATAAGCATACGCTAAAATATCTTTTTTTATATTTGGATAATCATTTAATAACTCACCTTCTTTTAATGATGGAAAACTACCATTAGAAAAAGTTATATAAATCAAATTACCGTTTTGACTTAAAAAACGGTTAATGTTGTTCATTTTTTTAACTCTATGAGCTATAACGCTTTTTAATCCACTTTTTGTATATAAATAAAGTATTTTACTACTGTCCTTATAATCAAGTGACTTTAATACTATTGCTTCTATAAACTCCATTTAATCACCTTCTACATCAATTCTTCATATCCGAAATTTCTTAAATGAAAATCCTTGTTTCTCCAATCTTTTACTACTTTACAATGTAAATCAAGATAAACTTTTGAACCTAACAAGTGTAAAATATCTTTTCGAGCTAATGTTCCTATTTCTTTTATCATTTTTCCGCCTTTACCAATAATAATACCTTTTTGTGAATTTCTTTCAACAATAATTGATGCATGAATATTGATAAGAGCTGGATTAATATCATCATTTTTCATATATTCTATTAAAACCATAACAGAATGAGGAATTTCTTCTCTTGTTAGACGAAGTACTTTTTCTCTAATTAACTCACTAATAATAAATTTTTCAGGATGATCCGTTACTTGATCATCCGGATAGTATTTAGGCCCTTCTTTTAGTTCATTTTCAATATCTACAAGAAGTTTATCTAAATTATCTCCACGAAGTGCACTAACTGTGAAAATACCTTTAAAATTATAACTTGCTTTGAATTTATCTATATGTTTTTTCAAAGGCACAATATCTTTAATTAAATCAACTTTGTTTACAACTAAAAATACAGGTATTTTTACACCTTTTAATAATTCAATTATGAATTTATCTCCTGGTCCAAATGATTGTGTGCTGTCAATCATAAACATTATTAAATCAACACTGCGGAGTGTGTTGATTGCCGAAGTTGTCATAAATTCTCCTAATTTATGTTGAGGTTTATGAATCCCCGGAGTATCAATAAAAACTATTTGAGAATGATCAGTAGTATAAATACCAGAAATGTTATTTCTAGTAGTTTGTGGTTTATCTGATGTGATTGTTATTTTCTGTCCTAATACATTATTTAGAAATGTTGATTTTCCAGAATTTGGTCTACCTATTATGGTAACAAATCCAGATTTAAACATTATAAATCATCCTCGCTAAAAGCAAATGGTAATAAATCTTTATTATGTATTGTTTTAATTTCACCTTTATTATTCGATAAATGAATAAGTGCATCTTGTGGCATTAATTCATTCATCACTTGACGGCATGCTCCACAAGGAGAAATAAAATCATCTTGTTCAGTAGTGATTAACATTTCAGTAATATCCTCTTTTCGTACACCTCTACTATAAGCTGTAAATAAGGCACTTCTTTCTGCACAATTTGATAATCCAAAAGAAGCATTTTCAACATTAACTCCAGTAATAACTTCACCATTTTTTAATTTCAAAGCTGCTGCTACTTTGAAATTTGAATATTTTGAATATGAATTTTTTAAAACACTTTTTGCTTCTTCGTATAGTTTATTCATAACTTCACCTACCTATTTAATTTTGATTTATATAAAATTTGATTTTGTAAATCAATCATTTCTTTTTCTTCTTCATCGTTTTGATGGTCATACCCGATTGAATGTAAAAAACCATGTACAACTAAAAATCCTAGTTCTCTATTAAAAGAATGTTCCAATTCTTTTGCTTGTTCTTCACATTTTGGAATAGAAATAAAAATATCAGCTAAATTATTTAAATATCCATCTGGGAATGTTAAAACATCTGTTATGTCATCCTTTTTTCGATAAGTTTTATTTAATAGTTGAATCTCATCATTGTCAACCAAAATTATATTTATTGACTTATTTCTTATTTGCAGTTTGTTTTCGGCTGTTTTTAATACTTTGTTTATAACGTTTGAATAATCTTCTTTGTTACATTTATTAATTATATTAGTTTTCATATTCTTCATATTTCTCCAAAACTTTTTGAACCAAAGGATGTCTTATAACATCTACTCGTTCAAAACGAATAATTTCAATTCCGACAACGCCATCTAATAATTTTATTGAATTAACAAGTCCACTTTCCATTCTTTTTGGTAAATCAATTTGAGTAATATCCCCTGTAACTACCATTTTTGAATTAAATCCTAATCTTGTTAAAAATAACTTCATTTGATTGTATGTTGTATTTTGTGCTTCATCTAGAATAACATAAGCATTTTCTAATGTTCTTCCTCTCATATAAGCAAGTGGAGCTATTTCTATAATCCCTTTTTCAATCAAATCCTCAGTTTGTTTCTTTCCAAGCACTTCATATAATGCATCATATAATGGTCTAAGATAGGGATCAACTTTCTCTTTTAAATCTCCAGGAAGAAATCCAAGATTTTCACCAGCTTCGACAGCTGGTCTAGTTAAAATTATCTTTTTAATTGCTCCATCACGTAATTTCGCCAATGCATTAACTACAGCAACATAAGTTTTCCCTGTTCCTGCAGGTCCAATTGAAAAAACAAGATCATTACTGTTAATTGCTTTAATATATTGTGATTGATTAATTGTTTTAGCATAAATTGGTTTTCCTGTAAAAGTTTTTGTTATAAATAAACGATTAACATATATATCAACAATTTCATCAATTTCTTTATTGCTTGATAAACTAGCAATGTAAATAATATCTCGTTCAGAAATAATAATATTACTGTTTGCTATCGCGATTAATGTTTCAAATATTTTTTCTAATAGTTTTATTATTTTAGGATCTTTTGATGATATAAAAATTTCTTCTCCTTTAGTAAAAATTTCTATATCGAATAATGAATTTAAAACTTTTAAGTTTTTATCATTACTCCCCATAACCACTCTAAAACTATCAAGGTTATGAAATTTAGTTATTAGTTTTGTCAAATTAACCAATTTATCAATCCTCCCTAATTTCTATTATCATTATACCATAATATCTATTTTTTTAGAAAAAAATAACGGCATTTTTATACCGTTATTTGTTATTTATTTCCTCTTTTTTGATTTGCTTTTTGTTTAATTTTCTTTGAAATACTAGGTTTAACATAGTATTCTCTTTTACGAGCTTCTTGTAGGGTACCTGATCTTGATACGTCACGTTTAAATCTTCTTAACGCATCTTCAATTGATTCATTATCTCTAATAACAGTTTTTGCCATAAGGTTTCCCTCCTTTCACTCTTGAATTTCCGTATTTATAATACCAAATTACAATATAAATGTAAAGTTTTTTAGAAAAAACAATTATATTTATTAAAATAATTAATTATGAGGCTCATTTATAGCATTATTATACAAATATTTATAAATCTATTATAATACTATTATATACTATTATTTTTATTTTCATAGTTTAATTTTCTATTCATCAAAAACTTTAACAATTAGGTTTTAACAATACCTAAAGTATCTTTATATTTAACTGACTTTATTGTTACATTTCTAATTTGATTATGGAGAGTTACATCCTTATTTACTTTGATGTAAATGTATGTATCTGAATGACCATAAGTATATTGGTCATCCGATTTTTCAAAAATCACACTTAAATCCGTAGTCTTACTTTTCTCAATGAATGCAGTAGCTAATTCATTATTTAATTCCAATAATTTATTTACTCTAGTTGATTTAACTAAACCATTTAAATGTCCTTCCATTTTAGCAGCTTTTGTTCCGCTTCTTTTTGAATATGGAAAAACATGTAACTCACTAAAAGCTATTTTTTTAATAAAGTAATACATTTCTTCAAACATTTCTTCAGTTTCACCAGGAAAACCAACAATTATATCAGTTGTTATAGCAATTCCAGGTATCAAAGTTCTAATATGTTCTATATGCTTTAAAAATTGCGCTTTATCGTATTTTCTTTTCATAAGTCTTAGTATTTCATCACTACCGCTTTGAAGCGGTATATGAAGGTGTTTCGCGAAAATATGGTTACTTGCTATTAACTCTATTATTTCATTGGTTAACTCATTTACTTCAATTGATGATATTCTTATTCTTTTAAGTCCTTTAACATCTTTTAAATCATTTAATAAATCAAAAAAACTATAATTATCTAAATCTTGTCCGTATCCTCCAGTATGAATACCTGTTAAAACAATTTCATGAAAACCATTTTTTACTAGACTACGAGCTTCATCTAAAACAGAATCTTTATCTCTACTTCTAACTGGTCCTCTAGCATACGGAATAATACAATAAGTACAGAAATTATCACAACCATCTTGAATTTTAAGAAAAGCTCTTGTGTTTTCTGTAAAATTAGTAACTTTTATTTCATCAAATACACGATATCTAGAAACATCAGAGATATCTTTAATTTTGTTTCTCTCATTTAAAAATTTATTTACTAAAGGTAGTAAACGTTCTCGATGTTTTGTTCCTATTATTATATCTACACCATCAATAAGAAAAACATCATCTGGGGATAATTGAGAATAACAACCCATTACTGCGACTACCGCTTCAGGATTTATTTTTATTAGTTTTCTAATTGCTTTCCGACTTTTTGATGCAGCTGAGTTAGTAACTGTACACGTATTAATAACGTATACATCTGCAAAATCTTTATGAGTTACTCTTTCATAACCTTGTTCTTTAAACAACTCCCAAACACTTTCTGATTCATAAGTATTTACTTTACAACCTAATGTATAAAAAGCTATTTTCATCTTTTTTCACCTATTTCAAATAATTATAATTCATTGTTGATTATATCATAAATCAAAAAAAGATTACACAAATGTAATCTTTTTTGATTCTTATCCTTTAAGAGCTCTTTTAAATTTTGCCCATATATTAGAATCTTTTGTTAAGTCTGTTTCGCCTAACTCATTAAATAATTTAATTTGTTGTTTTGTTAGTTTATTTGGAGTGACAACATTAATAATAACATGTTCATCTCCAGGTCGTTTAGATCTAACATTTGGTGCCCCTTTACCTTTCAAACGGAATGTTGTTTTACTTTGCGTTCCCGCGGGAACTTTTAGTTTAACATCACCATATGGTGTAGGTACTTTAATATTATCTCCCATTGCTGCTTGTGCAAAGGTAATTGGTATTTCGATTACTAAATCATCATTTTGTCTTTCATAAAGCGGATGTTTTTTTACATCAAACAAAATATATAAATCACCCGAAGGTCCACCGTTATATCCTTTGTTTCCATATCCTTCTAGACGTATTTGTTGACCTGTATTAATTCCTGCTGGTACCTTAACTTCAATTTCCTTATTGCGTGTTACAATACCTTCTCCATTACATGTTGTACATTTTTTAGTAACAATTTTACCTTTACCATGACATACAGGACAAGTTGTTTGTGTTCTTGTTGTTCCAAACAGTGATTGTTGTTGAACAATAACCGTTCCTTTTCCATGGCAACGAGTACATGTTTTAACATCTTTTTTAGAAAACGCTCCTGTCCCATGACAAGCATGACATTCTTCATGAACATTAACTCGGATTTGTTTTTTTGCTCCAAATATAGATTCATTAAAAGAAACTGTCATACGTTTTTGAATATCTTGTCCTTTTTTAGGTCTATTTGATGTACGAGAACTTCCTCCTCCTCCACCAAAGAAATTTGAAAAAATATCATTTATATCAAAATCGAAGCCAGAACTTTGGAATCCTTGTCCATTATTTGCTTGATGTCCAAAACGATCATATTGAGCTCTTTTAGAAGAGTCACTTAACACTTCATAAGCCTCTTGGACTTCTTTAAACTTTGCTTCTGCATTTGATTCACTTGATACATCTGGATGATACTTTTTAGCAAGTGTTCGATATGCTTTCTTTATTTCTGCATCGTCTGCCCCTTTATTTATCCCTAATACTTCATAGTAATCTCTTTTGCTCATAATAACACCTCAGTTTATGAGGAAATGAAGCAGTATAACTGCTTCATTTCTTCGTTTATATTTTTATACTTCTTCGTATTCGGCATCAACGATATTTTCATCATTACTATCATTACTATCATTAACGCTATCATCTTCTTGTGCTTCTCCATCAGCATTTTGAGCCGCTTCTTGTGCTTTTTGAGTTTGCTCATATGCTTTTGTAGCTAAGGCTTGAGCCAATGTATTTAGTTCTTCTTTTAATTTTTTAATTTTATCTAGATCTTTACCTTTTAATGCTTTTTGAAGTTCTTTGCTTTTTGCTTCAGCTTTTGATTTTTCTTTATTGCTAATGTTTTCACCTAAATCTGTGATAGCTTTAGAAGTAGCAAATATTAATTGATCTGCTTCATTTCTTAAATCTGCTTCTTCTTTTAATAGTTTATCTGCTTCTGCATTTTCTTCTGCTTCTTTAACCATTTTTTCAATTTCTTTTTCTGATAATCCAGTATCATTTTGAATTGTTATACTTTGTGATTTTCCAGTACCTAAATCTTTTGCTTTTACGTTAACAATACCATTAGCATCAATATCAAATGTTACTTCGATTTGTGGTACACCACGTGGTGCTGGTGGAATATCAGTTAATTGGAATCGTCCAAGTGATTTATTTTGATTTGCCATTGGTCTTTCACCTTGAAGAACATGTAAATCAACAGCGGGTTGGTTAGCTACTGCAGTTGAGAAGATTTGTGATTTAGATGTAGGAATTGTTGTATTTCTTTCAATAAGTTTCGTGAAAACAGAACCTAACGTTTCAATTCCAAGTGATAATGGTGTAACATCTAATAATAATACATCTTTAACATCGCCTGATAATACTCCGGCTTGAATTGCAGCCCCCATAGCTACTACTTCATCAGGATTAACTGTTTTATTTGGTGTTTTTCCAAGTTCACCTTTAATAGCATCTTGAACCGCAGGAATTCTAATTGAACCACCTACAAGTAAAATTTGATCAATATCGTTTTTAGTCATTGAAGCATCTTTTAACGCTCTTCTAACTGGTCCCATTGTTTTTTCTACTAAATCAGCAGTAAGTTCATTAAATTTAGCACGTGATAATGTTTGTTCTAAATGGACAGGTCCACTTGGTCCAACACTAATAAATGGTAATGAAATATGTGCTGATGTTATTCCACTTAAGTCTTTTTTTGCTTTTTCAGAAGCATCTTTTAATCTTTGCATTGCCATTTTATCTTTTGATAAATCAACAGATGTTTCTTTTTTAAATTCAGAAACTAAATAATCAATAATTTTATGATCAAAATCGTCTCCACCTAAACGGTTATTACCAGCTGTTGAAATTACTTCAAAAGTACCATCAGCTAATTCAAGAATTGAAACATCAAATGTTCCACCACCAAGGTCATATACTAATACTGTTTGTGTTTTATCTTTTTTATCAATACCATAAGCTAATGCTGCAGCTGTTGGTTCATTAATAATACGTTTTACTTCAAGTCCAGCAATTTTACCAGCATCTTTTGTTGCTTGTCTTTCGGCATCATTAAAATATGCTGGAACAGTAATTACTGCTTCATTTACTTTATGTCCTAAATATGCTTCAGCTGTTTTCTTTAAGTTTTGTAAAATCATTGCTGAAATTTCTTGTGGTGTATATTCTTTTCCATTAACTTTTACTTTATAACTAGTTCCCATTTTTCTTTTAATAGATGAAACTGTATCAGGATTTGTAATAACTTGTCTTTTTGCGACTTCCCCTACTTGAATTTCTCCATTTTTGAATGCTACTACTGATGGTGTTGTTCTAACACCTTCTGCGTTAGCAATAACTTTTGCTTCTCCACCTTCCATGATAGCTACGCAAGAGTTAGTTGTTCCTAAATCAATACCAATAATTTTTCCCATTTTTATTCACTCCTTTATTATTCGCTAATCTTTACGATTGCGGGTCTTATTATTCTATCTTTAAACATATATCCTTCTTGTAATACTTCAAGGACAATATTTGGTTCTTTATCTTCGACTTTTTCAGTCATTATTGCTTGATGATAATTTGGATCATATTCTTCATTTAAAGCATCAACAATACTAACACCTTCATCTTCTAAAGCTTTATTAAATTGATCTTTAATCATAATAAACCCTTTGAGGATTTTTTCACTTTCTTCATTAGTTGTTTCATGTTTTAAAGCTAAATTAAAATGATCTAATGGTGTTAATAAGTTTTTACAAATACTCATTGCTGCATATTTTCTTTCAATGATTCTTTCTTTTTCAAGACGTTTTTTTATGTTTTGCATGTCTGCTTGTTCTTTTAATAAATCATTTTTCAATCCTTTTATTTGTTCTTTTAATTCTAAAATAATTTCTTCTGGTGTTTTTTCTTTTACAGCATCAATTATTTCTTCTTTTTGTTTTTTTTGTTCCTTTTTTTCTTTTTTTGTTTTTTCTTTTTTTGTTTGTTCTGTTTTT
The DNA here is from genome assembly GCA_964634385.1 of uncultured Candidatus Izemoplasmatales bacterium. Taxonomy (GTDB): domain Bacteria; phylum Bacillota_I; class Bacilli_A; order Izemoplasmatales; family Izemoplasmataceae; genus JAFGXW01. Next base: position 50,125 of record CAZWIZ010000010.1, read on the forward strand.
GGCTTTTCTTGATGATTTTCTTTAGTTAATAATTCTTCTTCTTGTTCGGTGTTCTTTTTTTTTGCCATACCTTTACTCCTTATATAATTTTGACATATGCTTTGCCAAATATTTAATTAATGGAATAACTTTTTGATATTCCATTCTCGTCGGTCCTACTACTGCGATAGTTCCTCTTTCGTTACCATCAAACCCATAAGGAACAGTAATAACCGTGCAATCGCGCATAGCGCTTATTGCGTTTTCTTTACCAATTTTAACTGTTATTCCTGTTTTTGTGGTATCTTCAACTAATCGAAAGATATCATTTTGTTCAAAGAATGTTAATAATTCTCTTACTCGACTTATATCACTAAACTCTGGTTGGTAAAGCATGTTGCTTTGACCTGATAAATAATATTTACTTTGTGTAAACTTAGTGAATGCATCAAGAAAAGTTTCAATTATCGTAGTATTATAAATTAGTATTTCTTTAATTCTATGTTCGTTAATTTCATAATGAAGTTTTTCACTTACTTGGGCAATTGGACAATCAAATAAAATTTCATTAAAGATCTCAATTACTCTTTTCATTTCACTCACATCAGTATTTTCGGGAATAACAATTTGTTTACTTTCAACATGTCCTAAATTGGTAATCAACAACAAAATTGAAACATTTTCATACAGTGGAACTAATTCAATCTTTTTAACTCTTGATCCATATGCACTAGGTCCAAGTGCGATTGTTGTATAATTAGTTAATTGACTTAACAAATTCATCGCTTGCTTAATAGCTTCATCACGTTTTATATCTTTATTAGTAAATAATTCATCAATAACCGTGAAGCTATCATCGTAGTTTTGATTTCCATTTAATAAATTCTCAATATAATAATGATATCCAGTATCACTAGGAATTCTTCCGCTTGATGTATGAGTTTTTTCTATTAGTCCTAACTCCTCTAATCCAACCATTTCATTTCTGACTGTTGCGGATGATACATTTAATAAGTTCGCTAATGTCTTCGAACCAACCGGTTCAGCACTTTTAACAAATTCATCAACAATTAGTTTTAAGACTAATTCTTGCCTCTTTGTAAGCATAAATTCACCTCTTTTAGCACTCCTTTATTTCGACTGCTAAGAACATTATACACTACGTCTTTAGCAGTGTCAAGTATTGAGTGCTAATTTTTATAAATAAAAATAAAAACAGCTATAAATAAGCTGTTTTAGCCTTTTACAAAAGGATTCTCAATTTTTTCTTTTGAAATAGTTGTAAAGTGACCGTGTCCTGGATAAACAATAGTATTGTCACTACAAAGATTAACTATTTTTTTAATGCTTTTTTGTATATCTAATGTGTTTGAAGTGGGTAAATCAGTTCTTCCAATTGTACCTTTAAATAATGTATCTCCACTAAATAGATTGTTTTTATATTTAAAACATACACTTCCTCTAGTATGTCCTGGTGTTTCAATAATTTTTATTATTTCAGTTCCTAATTTTAATTTATCTTTTTCAGTAAACGTCAAAACAATATCTTTGTTGTTAACTACAAATTTATCATATGTATATCCTGATAAATTTAGATTAGAATTAAATAAGAAATTTTTTTCTTTTTCATGGATATATATTTTTGTATCAAATTCTTCAATAATCTCATTAATTCCAACAATATGATCAAAATGACCATGGGTCAATAATATTCCAACAACAGTAAAATTCTTTTTATTTATATATTCTTTTATCTCTAAATAATTAGTTCCAGGATCAATAATATAAGCTTTTCTTTGTTCATTTATAATATAAGTGTTTTCTTTAAAATCATTTAATATTGTTTTAATCATTAATAACTAGTGATGCAGCTCCATAAATTCCTGCATCGTTTCCTAATTCAGCATGAACAATTAATGTATTTTTAGTAGTTTCAAATGATAGTTGTTGAAATTCATTTCTAATTTTATCAATTAAAAAACTTCCTGCATTAGCTACCCCACCACCGATAACAATAATACTCGGATTAGTAACAACACTTAATATTTGACAAACATATCCTAAATAATACGCCGTTTTATTAACTACTTTTAAAGATAAAGGATCTTTTGCTTTAGCAGCATCAAAAATCATTTTAGCATTTATTTTAGTTTTACTTTTTAATATAGTCTCATATTTATTAGTATGTAACAGTCTATTAAATTCATTTTTAATACCTGTCGCACTAGCAATAGTTTCTAAACAACCATAATTTCCACAATTACATCTTAATCCGTTTTCATGAACTACTTTTATATGGCCAATTTCACCACCAGATCCATGAACACCATCAACTACTTTTGAATCGACAATAATTCCTCCACCAACTCCAGTTCCTATGGTTATCATGACACTATTTTTATGTCCTTTAGCAGCGCCCATCCATGTTTCACCTAACGCTGCAGCATTCGCATCATTTTCAATTAGAACAAAATCATTATTTACTAACTTAGAAAACTCTTTAATTAAATCATAATCTTTCCATCCTATATTTACTGAATTTAATATAACACCATTCATAACTTGACAAGGTATTCCAAACCCATATCCTAAAACTTCATCAAGTGATACTTTATATGATTTAATTGATTTATATATATCTGATAATATGTTTTTACCATTATTATTGGTATTAGTATGTATTTCCCATTTTTTAAAAAGATTACCGTCTAAACTAAAAAGACCGATTTTAACAGTTGTTCCTCCTACATCAAATCCATAAACATATTTTTTCATAATCATATCTCCTAACTAAAAAAAACTTCTTGATATAAGAAGTTTTTTATTATTTTTTCTCTTTGTGTATTGTATGTGTTCTACACTTTGGACAATACTTCTTAGTTTCCATACGCTCAGAATGCAATTTTTTATTTCTATGACCACGATAATTTTCGCTTTTACAAACTGTACATCTCAAAGTAAAATATGTTCTCATATATATTCCTCCTAACAAAACTCTTAAATAATATATCATTATTTCTAATAAAAAGCAATAGATATCTATATTTTTTTGCCTATTTAATGTATAATTAAAGCGGTGATAAAATGAATAGAAGAGAACAAACAAAAAAGATTATAATTAAAGATATTGTCATTGGTGGAAGTGATAACGTTGTTATTCAAACAATGACTACTACAAAGACAAAAAATATTATTGAAACTGTATCTCAAATAAATACTTTAGCTACTGCTGGAAGTGAAATTGTTAGACTGGCGATTTTTGATATGGACGACGCTATAGCTATTAAAGAAATTAAAAAACAAGTGAATGTCCCTTTAGTCGCAGATATCCATTTTGATTATAGATTAGCTCTAAAATGTGCTGAAAATGGCATTGATAAAATCAGAATTAATCCTGGAAATATTGGTGATAGTTCCCGAATTAAACTAGTTGTTGATAAATGTAATGAAAAAAACATACCCATTAGAATTGGTATTAATGGTGGCTCATTAGAAAAACATATTATTGAAAAATATGGAGTGACTGCTAAAGGGATGTTAGAATCTGCGAAATACCATGTTAAACTTCTTGAAGATCTTAATTTTACAAATATTATTATTTCTCTTAAATCTAGTGATGTCCGTAAGACTGTTGAAGCTTATAGAATGGCTTCGAAAGAATTTAATTATCCTTTACACCTTGGTATTACTGAAGCAGGTACATTATTTGGTGGTACAATAAAAAGTTCTATTGGTCTAGGTATTTTACTATACGAAGGTATCGGTGATACTTTAAGAGTTAGTTTATCAACTGACCCTATTGAAGAAATAAAGGTTGCTAAAGAAATTTTAAGTTCTTTAGGTCTTTATATAAAACCTAAACTTATAAGTTGTCCAACATGTGGAAGAATCCAATATAATATGTTTCCTTTAGTAAATAAAGTAGAGGCATATTTAGAAACAATTGATTCTGATATTACGGTGGCTGTAATGGGTTGTGCAGTTAATGGTCCAGGAGAAGCAAAAGCTGCGGATATCGGGATTGCTGGTGGTAGAAATGAAGGTTTAATCTTTGTTGCTGGAAAAATTAAAAGAAAAGTTAAAGAAGCAGATATGTATAAAGAATTAATTAAAGAAATAAATGAATATGTTAAAATAAATCATTAATTTAAATTTATGTTGTATTCCTCAATAAAAAGGTTTTTCAATATCAATCTGATATGAAAAACCTTTTTTTATGGATTTA
>CAZWIZ010000010.1:54428-57377 GCA_964634385.1 uncultured Candidatus Izemoplasmatales bacterium
GGTTCTATAATATACTTAGTTAACCTCTTCTGGGATTTCATAAAAAGCCAAGAAATTAATAATTACTCCAATATAATTAAATCCGTCAGGTGAAGTATATTCTACATTATCAACTATAAATATTTGATCAGAAGCATATAACAAATCAATAAACTCTTTAACAACATCAATATCTAATGTTGTAAAATATACTTGAACTTTAACAATTAAAAAATCATCTTGTAAATCAACAAATATAGAGTCAGAATCAAAATTAACATCTGTTTCTACATACACATTTCTTTGTGAATCAACTGCTTCTGTTACACCAATTAATTCTAATTGAGAAATTGTATAGTAAGTTAAATCAGTTTCTGAAAAATAATTTGGAACTCGATCGTAAAGTTCATATAAATGATCTATTTGAACATCTTTATATTGTTCAACTAATAATTCTAATGCGTCATTTTGTTGTTGTAATGAAATATTTGATTTTTCTAAAACAGCTATTTTATCGTTAACACTGCCTAAAGTTACAGATCTAATTAAAAAGACAATTCCAACAATAATTATTAGTACTGCATAAAATAAATAATCACTAATCTTTCTATTCAGCATCTCGGTCAACTCCTAACGTGAATGTCGAACCATAAATTACAGAATCTCCAGTTCTAATAGGAAGTGAAAACGTACACGAATCAACCCAATCTAGTTCAAGTAAATCATTGCTTAAAATATCAAAAGCAAATGGTGATGAATGAAATACTGTTACAAGCATTGTTGAAGAACTCGCAGAAAAGTTAATATATATAATACTTCCACCTTTTGCATCTATTACAAGTTCAACATCATCAAAGAAATTATTAAAATCTACTTTATATGTATCTAATATTTCTATTTCTTCTTCAAAAGCTATTGTATCAAGATCAATTTCATATCCGACAAACTCTTCTCTAGTTAACTCTAACTCATGAGTTAAATCATTATTCAGCGAATTAAGTTCTTCAAATTCTTCTGTAGCTGCTCGATATGGCATATAAACCAAGATAAAAGATAATACGATAAAAAGAGATAGAGAGGCAATAACATTAACATTAAACTGTCTTGAACGTCTAACCTTGGGTAATAAATCTACATAAACAAAATCACTAATTCCATTGGATGATTTACTATATACATGTCTAGATGCCATATTACCACAAACCTTTCGAGTGAATTAAACTAGCAGCTAGTGGAATATAACATTCTCGATCAATTAATGTATCAACAATCTTACTTATTGTTTTCATATTGAATACTTCTGTTGGAACTAACGCTTCTTCTTCATAGAAATACTCATTTAACTCATCGTTTGTAAATAGATTAGACATATTAAATAAAACAAGTTTTTTAATGCTGCGATCTCCAGCATTAATATTGAATTTATAATAATTAGATATTTTACCAATTTCTTGATCTAATAATGTCATATATTTTTCACTGTCAATATCCATAACGTTTAAATTTTGAACTAATGAAAAAACCGGAATTTCTTCATCAAAAATATAAATTGAATATGTTTCATCAAAAATCGCAACAAACATAATATCTGTATCAAATTTAACATCTGAATCTTCATATTTACGGTAATAATAAAGACGATGTAAAGATAATGGTGGAATATCAGTTCTAACGACTTGCATATTCATTCCATAAAATAAATCTAAATATGATTTTAACTCTTGTTTTGGTGCGTAAAACATTATGACTTCATAATGATCTTCGCTTTTTTTATGAATTATATAATCCATTTTCATATCATCAAATGGTATCATAATTGTTTTCCCTATTTGTGATTCAATATATTCCCCTATTTCAGATGGCTTATAAATAATTGGTACTTCAATCTTTCTAAATGTAAAAAGTTCTTCATGAATAACTAAATTAACTCTTCTTGATTTAATTTTAAACAACTTAAAAGTATCCCTAATTATTTTAAGGAGAGTTTCTTCTTTATAAATTATTCCGTTTTCGATTGTACCCTTTGGCAACTTCACACTAGAATATTTTAGTTTTTTCATATTGTAACCATCTGGTTTTTCAATAAAACTAAATTCATTATCTGTGAAAAAACAGTTAATTGAAATTTTTGCCATTGTTACACCTTCTTCCTTAATTTAAAATCATCATGTACCATTCTAAAATAGCATTTCCTAAAAAATACGATAATAAACTACCAATAGCGATGAATGGAACAAATGGTAAATACTTCCCTTTTTTCCTAAAAATAAAACTATATATTAAAGCAATTAGAGAAGCAAAAAGTAATGATAAAAAGACTGTTTGATATCCAAGTACTAACCCAATAATTAAATATAGTTTAATATCTCCACCACCAAGGGCGTCTTTTTTAAAACGTTTTTTACCATATAAAGCTATTAAATACATAAATCCAAATCCTAGTAATCCTCCAAGTAATCCATCATACCACATCTCAATTGGACTAAGTAGTCTAAGTATTAGAATAACAGGAAAAAATACTAAAAGAATAGTATCTGGGATTATTTGATAATACATGTCACTTACAGTAATAATAACTAAAAGAGAAATAAATAGTATTATCAATATATATTCTACCATATTTTCTCTTAAAATTACAAAAGAAACTAGAAATAGTATTCCTGTAATAAACTCCATAATAGGATATTTAATTGAAATAGGATGTTTACACTCTTTACATTTTCCTTTTAAAACTAAATATCCAATAATAGGGATTAACTCTACTACTCCAAGTTGTTTGTTACAATTTGGACAATGACTTCTGCCTAGTAATGATTCTTTAATTGGTACTCTTATTCCTACTACGTTAAAGAATGATCCAAATATAAGTCCCATTATAAATATATAACTATATATCAGTATATCCATATATATCACCAATCTAATTTTACTATAAAAACGGTTATAAATCTAGTTAATTTGTAATAAAAA
>CAZWIZ010000011.1:0-39831 GCA_964634385.1 uncultured Candidatus Izemoplasmatales bacterium
TAAACTTCTTTCTGCTCTTCTCGCTATACTTCTAGCAAAATCATAATATGCTCCTACTTTAGAAGTATCACTTCCTGGTAAAACAAATTTTGGTTCTATATTGCTCTTTTCTAAAAGCATTTGCTCTTTATACTCTAATTTTGAAAGATTTAAATCATCTATTTGGATCAATTTATTATTTCTGATGTTTTCATCTGTAGTTGCAATTAAAGAACTTATATGCTGAAGAGTTGTTTGAATATCTTTGATTTCTTCTTTATCATTCGTATAATGATATACAATACCAAGTACACTACTAAGTTCATCAATATTACCTATTAATTCAAATAATATATCACTTTTAGAATAAACTTCATTAGAATAATTTGTTGATGTTCCTTTATCACCTTTTGATGTCGAAATAAATTTATAGTTATCTATCTTTTTCATATAATTATCAACCTCACTCTCTAATATTCAATTGTTTATATTATCATTATATCATTAAATCTAATGATTTAGTTATAATAGATTTTAAAACAATAGATGATTTCAAACTTGAAATCATCTATTGTTTATTACTCATCAACTTTTTTATTTCACTATAAAATTAATATCCTGTAAAACGATCATATTTTATATGTTTATCATCTATTCCTTTATCAATTAGTTGTGCTTTAATTCCGTTAATAAATCCCGGACTGCCTGAAACATAATAAAATGCTTTATTGGCGTATTTTTGTAATGCTTTATCAATTGCTGCTTTTGTATTTTCAATATTATTTTTATAATATCTATCTAAGAAATCCATATTATCAAATTCTTCTTTAAAAGGGTAAACATTTCTTCTTTCTGAATATATTAATACTGATTCTTCTTTAATCTTCATATTATCTATTTGTTTAAGTATTCCTCTTATTGGAGTAATTCCAATTCCACCAGCTATAAAAACGTTATGAAATCCTTGTTTTAAAATAAATGAGCCCATAGGTCCATTAAATATCATCTTATCACCAATATGTAAATCTAACATTTTCTTTTTAAAATCACTTGGATTAGCACCTATTTGAGTCGCTATTTTTAGAATGTTCTCATCATTACTAGATGCAATACTAAGCGCTCTCACTTTTCTTCCTTCTATTTCCTTATTATCATGCATAAAAACTCCATATTGGCCTTCTATAAAAGAAATACCATTTGGAATTTTGAAATCAAAAATATAATAATCTTCACCTACTATTGATATCTTTAATAACTCAACAGTATACTTCTTCATTTCTTTTGCCATCTATATCACCTCTTTTTAAGTATAATATAATTCTAATCATGTATAAAGTAATCAGCAACTAATTAACTACTCTACATTCAGACTATTTTCAAATAAAAAAAGGGCTATTTTAAACAAGCCCTTATTCTAATAGTTTTATTGTTCTTCATTTTCAACTATATTTTTTTCTTTTTTTGTAACTTTCTTAACAATTTTACCAACCTTTTTTTCAGCTTTTCCAGCAAAGTTTCTAACTTTGTCAAGTTTATTATCAGAATCATATTTTTCTTTTAATTCATTTATTTTGTTTATACTTTTTTGAACAATTTTACCAGTATCTTTACCAATTTGTTGGCCTTTTTCTTCAAACGATTTTTCTAATTCAGTTCTTTCGTCAATAACTTCTTTTTTTCTTTTTTTAAATAAGCCCATAAATATACCTCCTTTATGTTTTTATTATATATAATACTTATGAATATATTATGAATTGTTATAATTTATTTTCGATAATTATTTCACATTAAATATTTCTTAAATCATGTTGTAATTTTTGATTAACGAGTGAGAGTTCTTTTTCGAGCATTGCATTATAAATCTTATGAGCTTGTTTTTTTGCTAAATCAAATGATTTAGCTTCTTCATTTAAAGCGTTTTCAATTTCAATTATTTTTAATTTATATTCATTTTTTTTAATTTTCAATTCTTCAGTTACTTCTAATATATGATTCTCGTATATTACTTCAAACTTAGCAACATTAATTTTATGAATATTTTCTTGGTCAATCAGAAGTTTTTTTGCTTGTATGTGGCACTCATTAATTTGTTCTTCATAATCTTTAGCTTTGATTTCTAAATTTTCGATTACTTTTAGTCTGTAATTATTGGTTTCTTCATTTATTTCTTCTTTTAACATTTCATAATTCTTTAGTAATTGTTCTAACTCTGAAACAATATTACGTTTTTCATAATCAAGATCCAAATTGATTTTTTTTATTACTTCTTCTTCTTTCGCAATTCTATTGTTTTTATATATTTGGTTTTCTTCTTTTGTGTTAGTATTTCGAAGCTCAGCTTCTTTAAAAAACTTATTTATAACGCTAGTTGTGGTTAAAAAACGTTCTTGAATATTTTTTAACTCTTTATCTCTTTCTTCATTCAATAATTCAATTGCTTGATCTAACCGCGATAATTCACTATCATTAATATATGTAACTTCATTTAAAGCGTTAATCATTCTATTTTTTGAATGCTCTAATCCTTTATTGAAGATTGATATTTTCGTGTTTATCTCATCTTGGCGTTTTTCAATTCCATGTAACTGTTTATGTTTTTTATCAGATATTTCTTTATCTAGTATTTTTATTTCTTTTTTATACGCTTTTAGATTAAGAGTGTTTTTCTTATCAACTAATGCGTTAATTTGATTATTTAAATCAGTTTTATATAATTCAAGCTTTTCTACAGCATCTTTTGAAACATTATTAATTTCGGCATAAAACATAGCTTTTTCAGTTTCATAAACTTGCTTAATCTTTTGACTGATTTTTTCAAAATCTGTCAAAAGATATTTTCTTTCTTTTTCTAAAAATGATAATTTTAAGTCAATTCGGTTATTCATTTCCAATTCTTCATATTCAGAAAGATATTTTGCTCTATTGATATACATATTAGAGTAATCGTTTTGATAATCTAAATATTCTTTATTAACACTTTCTTGTTTATTAAAATCATTAATATGATACTCAATAAGCTCGTTTTTTTCATTAATCTTAATTAAATGTGGTAATTCTATTTCTATAATTTTTTTATCAGTATTAAGTTTTGCTAAATTAATATCAAATTCAACTTTAGCTAATTTTTGTTCCGTAGTTTCAGGCTGTTTATTTGTTTCAAATTCACTTTTTTTAACAGCTATGGACTCTTGATATTCAGCTTCATTTACTGAGATATCCTCGTCAAACTTTATTTTTAAAGTAGCTTGAATATTAAATTGTTTCTGAAGTTCAATATCCTTATCTCTAATTATCTCAGCTTGTTTACTCTTATTATTTGCAAAGTATTCATTATATACATTTAATTCTTCTTCAAGTTGTTTTCTTGTATTAAGAATTAACATTTGTAAATCATTTGTTAATTTTGCTTTACATACTTCAATTTGGTATAATTTGTCTTCTTTAAATTTAACAAATTCAATTTTAATATTAGCAATTTTATTATTATTTTCAGTAATAAAATCGTTCTTTATTTTACTTAAAATAATATGTTTATCTTGGTGTTCTTTTAATAATAATTTTAATTCTTTTTCCATCTCTTTTTCTAAAGAAATGATATTTCTTTTATGTTCTTTAGCAGATCTATTATCACCTTCTGCTATTGCCTTCTTTAGAAATTTTTGATGTCGAGTTACTCTCGTATCTAAAGTAGCTCTTATAGCATTTTCTTTGTTTTTAAATTTATTTTCTTCATTTAATATATTTTCTTCTAAATCAGCTAATTTCTTTTCATAGGGTTGTACAGAAGCTAGAAGCATCTCATCAATTTTAAGTTGATTTTTTTCAATTTCTTTATTTATTTTTTTAATTTCTTTTTCAGATAAAATTGTTAATTTTTCCGCTGAAGCCTCTCTTTTTTCGTTTAAATCAACAACAAGACTTTCATATTTTTCTTGCGTTTCTTTTAATTCATTAACTAAACTTAGAATGTCTTTTTCACCTTGTTTAATAATCTTAAGTTTTTCCTTTTCATTAGTAGCTATTTCTCTTTTATATTGTTTATTGATATCGTTTATTAATTTCTCATTATTAGTATTTAATTCAGCTAATATGTCATCTAATGTTTGAAGAGGATTATTTTGTTTATCTAACTTTATTATTAAAGTGTTTTTATATTCAATATCTAATTTTTTAATACGATTTTCAATATCTTTTATTGCAGCAGCATTATTTATCTTGATTTCTTTCAATTTTTCTTTATATTTGTTTTTTATTTCTTTATCTCTAACTTGATGACTTTTCATCTCTTTATTTAGTGTCTTTGTTAATCCCATAGTATTAGAAGAAAATTCTTTAGCTAGTTTAACATTCAACTCCGCTATTGCATTTTCTTTTTTTTGAACAGTTCCATAATTCTTGTGAAGTGATTTTTCAAATAATTCGTTTTTGTCTACCATTAAAAATTCCTCCTTTTCCCTATTAAGTCTATTTTACCATTAAATACGGATAGATAGTATTAATTTTTATAAAAGAGAATATAACAAAATAATATTTTTTCTATTTTTGCCACAATATAAAGACATTTTTATTGATTGTTTTCATATGTACAATGATATTAATTTTCTTTAACAACTATATTGAACTACTAAAAAATGCCCTAAAATATATAGGGCATTCATCTATATTACACAACTCTTTAGAAATAATTTTTAAAACTTATTATTTTACTTTTTTAAGCCAATCCATAATGAATTTATATGTGTAATCTTTATTTTTTTCATTCAGAACTTCATGTCTAGCATCTTTTACAATTTCTAATGTAAGATTAGTGAATCCGTTTGATTCATATAATTCTTTAATACTCTTTACTCCTTCTCCATGTTCTCCAACAGGGTCTAATACTCCTGAAATAAATAATAATGGTATATTCTTTGTAGATAAAAGAACATTTAATTTATTTACATTTAAGATTCCTTTAAAGAACTCATTATAAAATCTTGTTGAATAAGTATATCCACAAAGTGGATCTTTTACATACTTATCAACTATCTTTTCATCTGAAGTAATCCAATCAAAATCAGTTCTTCTTGGTTCAAATTCTTTTATTAATGGCATATTTAACTGTTTCGCCATAAAAGGACTTCTATTATTTTTAGGATTAAATAAATTCATTACTGAAGTTATTAATAATGGAACTAATGCTTTTTTAAGTCCATAAACAGGAAGTGTTCCCATAATAATTGCTGAATCAGAAGCTTCAGGATATGCGGAAATAAATTTTCGCGCAATAATACTTCCCATTGAATGTCCTAATGTAGTTATTTTTATATTTGGTAAATCTTTTTTTATTTTACTATTAACAATATTACAGTCATCAATTATATCATCCCATTTATCATTCTTTGTAAAAATTCCTACTTCATTTTTACTGTTAACACTTTTTCCATGTTTGCGATGATCATGTACATAAACAGCATAAGAGTTTTTCGCTAAAAAATTAGCAAAATCCAAATATCTTTCCTTATGTTCTCCCATACCATGTAAAATATGAACAACACCTACTACATTTTCAGGTATAATCTTAAAGCAACTAATTTTAATGTCTTTATTTCCTTTTACTTTAAATCTTTTAACTTCCATCTTTTCCTTCTTTCTGATTATAAGCAAGCCTTAATTGCATCTATAATCGCTTCTAATATAATACTTAATGGTAATGAACTAATATTTTCATCATCAAGTTGTTCACTCATGAAAGGCACATGAATAAATCCAGCTTTTATTTTTAAATCATTTTCTTTAATATAATGTAATACATGATACATTAAGTTATTACAAACATATGTCCCTGCTGAAGATGATATTTCAACTGGTATTTTCTTTACTTCAATATTTTTAATTATTTTTCTAAGTGGTAAAGTTGAAAAATAAGCATTTTCACCTGAAGGGACTATTACTCTATCAATTAATTTATTTCCTTTATTATCCATTGATTTTGAATCATTAATATTTATAGCTATTCGTTCTAAACTAATAGTTTTTCTTTCACCAGCTAATCCTAAATTTATAATAATATCTGGATTAGTATTTTCAATTATTGGTATTAACATGGTAAAGCATTCGTCATATACTACAGGTAATTCAACTTTTATTAATTCGTTCCCATAAATGCTTTTTGGTAGCAACTTCAAAACTTCTTGTGTTGGATTTTCTTTATTTTTTAAAAATGCAGAAAATCCAGTTATTAATATTTTCATAACTTGTCACCTCAATTAATTATATCATTAGAATAAAAAAAATACCCTATTAATATAGGATATTTTTATTGAAATATTTTAATGTCTTTAATAATTAATAATTGTGGAAAACAATTATTATCTATTTTCCCACTTTTACCACCAATTGCTAAATTAATAATAATGTAAAAATATTCATCAAATGGCCATCCTTTATGTGATGAATCATAACCATTTTTTCCTTTAGTATATCTAGCAATTTCTTTATCATCTACATAATAAATAATTGCATTTTCATTCCATGTTTGTGAATACTTATGAAAATTATCAGTTAATCCTTTTTGATAATATTCACTATGATATTATTGAGGATTACGATGATTATATGTTTCTATATGAATGGCTAAAAATAGATTATCTATAACCTTATTAGTATAAAATTGTACATCATTATTATACCAATATATATCAAATAAATATCCAAAGACTAAATCACTTTCGTTTTATGTATAGCATAATAATAATTTTATTTACATATATCTCATAAAAAAAAGGAATCCAATTTGGATTCCTTAATCTTTAAATTTTATTATTTTGCTTCAATTGAAGCTTTTGAGAAGTCTACAGATCCAAGAACTGAACGTCCCCAATCAACTATATAGCTTTTAGCTAACATAGAATCAGTATAGTGATATACTGGGATAATTGGCATATCAGTCATGAACATTTCTTGTGCTTCATATAATTTAGCGAAATGAATAGCAGGATCACTTGTTGCTTGTGATTCTGATAATAAAGTATCAAATGCATCATTATAGTAATTTGGATCATTATATGAGTTAGTAGAAGCAAAAATACTTAATAATCCAGAAGGATCCATAAAGTCAGTAAGCCATCCACCACGTGCGATAGAGAAATCTCCAGCACTTCTAGTTGCTTGGAATACAGCCCATTCTTGATTTGCTAAAGGCATTGTGAATCCAAGGTTAGTTTGCCACATTTCTTGAACCATTTGAGCGATTAATTGATGACCTTCAGAAGTATTATATAATAATTCTTCTTTTTCAAGTTCAGCTTTTAATTGATCAACTGAAAGTCCTAATTCACTAGCAGCTGTTGCGAATAATGTAACAGCTTCAGCATAATTACCATCATCTGTAACAAGTCCATATGTACCTGCTTCAGCGAAGAAATCATTATCATTGTTATCTAAGAATCCTGGAGGAACAAATCCACCAGCTGGAACTTGTCCAGCACCTAAAACTTCAGTGATTGCTTCTCTATCTATTGAATAAGATAAAGCGTTTCTTAAGTTAACATTAGACCAAATTCCGTCATCTGTGTCAGAACCTAAAACGTAACCATCATTATTGTCGCCATCACCGTTTTCATCCATATTGAAACTGTAATAGTAAGTTCCAAGTAATGGGTAAACATGAAATTCATCAGATTCTGCGATTAAGATTGGCACTTCTGCAGTAGGAACACTAGGAATAAAGTCTAAATCGCCAGCGTTGTAAGCAGCATATGCAGTAGATGCATCATCAATAAATTTACCATTGATAACATCAATCATAACAGTATCAGCTTGCCAGTATTCATCATTTTTAACTAATTTTAATCCTTCACCGATTGTATATTCAACTAATTTAAAAGGTCCATTTGAAACATAAAGTTCAGGATCTTTTGCCCATATACCATCTGGTCCTGCTTCAACAGCTTCTTGTTTTACTGGTAAGAAGTGGTAGAAAGCAGTAAGTGATACAAGGTAAGCAGTAGGATTCACTAATTTAACTTCGAAAGTATAATCGTCAACAGCTTTAATGCCAACAGCATCAGCAGTTCCTTCACCTTCAGCAAAACTTTGTGCACCAACTACATTTGTATATTCCCAAATCCAGCTATATTCTGAAGCTGTTTCTGGATTCATACCATGTAACCATGAATAAACAAAATCATTTGCAGTTAATGGAGTTCCATCACTCCAGTTAGAATGTCTTAAATGGAATGTAACTGTTAACCCGTCAGCAGAAGTTTCCCAACTTTCAGCGATACCTGGGTAAACAATACCATTAATTTCTCTAACTAAACCTTCAAATGTTTGGTTAATAACATCTCCACCATCACTAGCTCCATTTAATGTTGGATCTAGAGTTGCTGGATCTGCACCGATGTTCCAATTTAAAACAACGTCTTCTTCTTCAGTTTTACAAGCAGAAAGACCTAAAACTAGAACTAATGAAACTAAAACTAATAATAATTTTTTCATTTCAAACCCTCTTTCTTTTTCTATATTTTATGCTATATTTTACCACTTTTTACTTATATATGCAAGTTTTTATGAGCATTAGCACATATGAAAGTGTTAACATAGCTTTTGATTAGCCATTTAATAATTTTACAAAATATCTTTATTAATTTCACTTGTATAATGACATGCTACAAAATGCTCTTTTAATACTTCAACAAGTTTAGGTGTTTCAGTATAGCATTTAAGTCTTCTAACAAGTATTTTCTTTAATAATAATCCTTCAATATTTCTAGCTATTTCTTCAGTAATTTCTTGTCCTTCATCAGCAATAACTAAGTTTGTATTTGGATCAATAATTTTACTTGATAATGTTCTTCCAATAATTGTTTTATCAAAAATTCCAACTCCACTTTTTCTAGTAATAGTATCAATTGAGTAACGACATCTAGATGCAAAACGACATCCTGGTTTCGGATTAATTGGACTTGGTACATCACCTTCAAGGATAATTCTATTTCCTTTATTAGGATTATTAGGATCAGGTACTGGAATACTTGATAATAAAGCTTTTGTATATGGATGTAATGGCTTTTCATATAAATCATCACTTGTTGCAATTTCCATCATTTTACCAATATACATAACCCCAATACGATGACTAATATATTTAACCATTGATAAGTCATGAGCAATAAACAAATATGTTAATCCTCTTTCTTTTTGAAAATCTTGAAGCATATTTACAACTTGTGCTTGAATTGATACATCAAGTGCACTAATAGGTTCATCACAAATAATTAGTTCAGGATCTACTGCGAGTGCTCGAGCTATACCAATACGTTGACGTTGTCCACCTGAAAACTCATGTGGATAACGATTCGCATGTTCTTTTTTCAATCCTACAGATTCTAATAATTCATATATTTTTTCTTGTTTAGCTAATTCAGGATTTTCATGATCAGCAAATATTTTATGTGTTTCAATTCCTTCAGCTATAATATCAGTAACAGTCATACGACTATTTAAAGAAGCATATGGATCTTGAAAAATCATTTGTATTTTTCGGCGATATGGCAACATGTTTCTTTCTTTAATAGTGGCTAAATCAACACCATCAAAAATAATTTGTCCACCAGTTGGTTTATAAAGTTTTACAATAGTACGACCAGTAGTTGATTTTCCACATCCACTTTCACCAACAAGTCCAAATGTTTCTCCTTTATAAATCTTTAAATTAATTCCATCTACTGCAGTTAAGATTCTTTTTTCTTTTTTAATAAATCCTCTGCTTTTATCAAAATATTTTTTTAAATCTACTACTTCTAATAAGGGTTTACGTTCATCCATTTTATTCGCCCCTTTCTGCTTTCTTGAATCCTTTAACTTCTGGAGCATCTTTATGTTGTAACCAACATGCAGATGTATGAGTATCCGAAAGTTTAAACAAAGGTGCAGATTTTTCTAAACAAATCTTCATTGCGTGAGGACATCTCGGACTAAATGGACACCCTGTTGGAGGATTCATTAAATCTGGAGGACTTCCTTCAATTGGAACAAGTCTTTCTCTATTCTTTTTATTTGATTTAGGAATCGAATTATAAAGACCTTTTGTATATGGATGTTGATGATTATAAAAAATATCTTCAACAGTTCCTTTTTCCATAATTAATCCACCATACATTACTACAACATGAGTACTTAATTCAGCAATAACTCCTAAATCATGAGTAATTAATATAATTGACATTTTAGTTTTCTCTTGAATACTTCGTAACAATTCAAGAATTTGTGCTTGAATTGTTACATCTAAAGCTGTAGTTGGTTCATCAGCAATTAATAATGTTGGACTACATGAAATTGCAGTAGCAATTAAAACACGTTGTCTCATCCCACCAGAAAACTGGTGAGGATAATCATTTATTTGTAGTTCAGGATCAGGAATACCAACTAACGAAAGAAGTTCTTTAGCTCTAACTATTGCTTCTTCTTTGGTTAAATCTGTATGTCTTCTGATTACTTCTATCATTTGATTTTTAATTGAATAAACAGGATTTAAACTTGTCATTGGATCTTGAAATATCATAGCTATATCATTTCCACGATACTCAGACATTTCTGCATTATCTAATTTCGTTAAATCAACACCATTAAAAATAATTTCTCCTTCTTTGATAATACCAGGATCATCAACCAAATTCATAATACTTAATGATGTTACACTTTTACCACTACCAGATTCTCCAACAATACCAAGCACATCACCTTCGTGCAAATCAAAACTTACACCTCTAACAGCTTGCACTTCACCAAGATTAGTAAAAAATGAAGTTTTAACATTTTTTACTTCTAATATTTTTTTCTTCATTTCCATCACCTAACCTTTTCTCAATCTTGGATCAAGAGCATCTCTTAATCCATCACCCAAGAAATTAAATGCTAACATCGTAAAAGCAATAGCCGCAGATGGGAAAAATAATTGATATGGGTATGTTGTTAATCCGCTCAAGGCCTCATTTGCTAATGTACCCCAAGATGCTTTTGGTGCTGAAATACCAAGCCCAATAAAACTTAAGAAAGCTTCTGTAAATACAGCTGATGGAATCATCATTGTCATTGATACAATAATTGGTCCCATTGAGTTTGGAATTAAATGTTTAGTAATAATTTTAAATTTTGAAACTCCGATAGTTTTAGCTGCAAGTACAAATTCTTGTTCTTTAAGACCTAGAATTTGTCCACGAACAAGACGAGCCATACCTACCCAATAAATACTACCTAAAGCAATAATAATTGTTCCGAGACCTGCTCCGCCTTTAAATATGACATAATAATGTCCGAAAATAGTAACATCTATTATAACTTCTTTTAATAAAACCATTAATAAAATAACATATAATACAAGTGGAATAGAGTTGATAATGTCAACAATTCTCATCATATAATTATCAATGTTTCCACCGCTATATCCGGCAATACTACCATAAAAAATACCAATAAAGAAATTTACTAGAGTTGCTATAAAAGCAATTGTAAGTGAAATTCTCGCCCCGAACATAACACGAGTTAACATATCTCTACCAAGCATATCACTACCCCATAAATATGTTGAATTAGAAACTTTATCATAAACATATTTGTTTTCAACATCATTATAAGTCACTGCTACTTTAACATCTTCATATCCGGCAGGATGTTCTCCTTCGTCCATCAACTTATATGAGAAATTAACTTCAATTACTTTCCCACCAAATACTATTTCAGAAATATGATTATTTAATTCTAACTGATCAACAATGCCTTGTGCACCAGCATTGATTTTCAATGAAGTTTCAACAGGTGAAACAGCATTAATATCATCGATAAGATTGATAGATGTTAATGTAAAATCATCACTTGTAAAATCAAATGCTTCGCCATCTTTTAAAGCAGCATAAAAAGGACTGTCTGGATGAATGTATGTTAATTCAATTTGATCTTCTCCAGCAACGTTAACTGAATCTTTAAAAGCTACTCCCCATTTTTCTGAATAAACTGATCCAGCATCAAGTGTAACTCCTAAAGGATAATTTCCAGTTTCGTTATCTGGTATAACTAATTCATATTCTTTTGCATAGTAATAGATCTTATTAATTATATCTTTGTGAATATAATCAATACGACCAAGTAATTTTCCTTTTTCAGTTGTTTCTAAAACACGATATTCCTTAGTAACATAAACATAAAAATCATCATCCAGTTTATATATTTCAAAACTTGGAGGTAAATTAGAATAATCTAATAATTGATCAGAATAATTATACGGTGTGAACCATGGTCCAAAAACACCAAATAAAATAACTATAATTACCCCTGTTAATCCAATCATTGATAATTTATTTTTCTTTAATCTTCTCCAAACATCTTGCCAGTAAGTTAGGCTTTTTCGTGTCTGTTCATTATCTAATTTCTCTTCACGTGTAATAAATTCAAAATCTTTTTTTGTCATATTCCTAACCTCCTAACTATCTAGTTTTATTCTTGGATCAATAAAAGAATACGCAATATCAACAAAGAACACCATAACAATATAGAAAATTGCATAAAAAACAGTCATACCAATAATTACGGTATAATCTCTGTTTGTAACACTTTCTACAAAGTATTTCCCCATTCCAGGTAATGCGAATATTTTTTCAATAACAAATGATCCAGTTAATATAGCAGCTACCATTGGTCCTACATATGTAATTACCGGAATTAAAGCATTTTTAAGCGCATGCTTGAAAACGACTTTGAATTCACTAAGTCCATTTGCTCTTGCAGTTCTTACATAATCTTGACGTAATACTTCAAGCATGCTTGATCTTGTTAATCGAGCAACAAAACTAAGTGAATATCCAGAAAGTGCTATCGTTGGTCCGATATACGCCAACGGACTATTCAGTCCATTTGTTGGTATCCATCCTAACTGTCCTGCAAAAAAGTAAATAATAAGTGTTGCCATAACAAAACTAGGTATTGTGACACCTAAAGTTGCCATAAACGTAACAAAATAGTCAATAGCGCTATTCTGTTTTAAAGCTGAAATAATTCCAACAGGAATCCCCACTAAAATTATTACCATGGTCGCCAACGTTCCTATTTTAGCACTCGTTGGGAAACCTCCCTTAATCAGGTCATTTACAGAATATCCAAGAATTCTATAAGAAGGTCCGAGATCCCCTTGAACTAATCCTTTCATATAATCAACATATTGAGTAAATAAAGGTTTATCAAGGTTATACTTTTCTTCTAGAATTACAAGAATTTCATCCGGAACCTTTTTTTCTCTTGTAAAAGGTCCACCAGGAATAGCTCTCATTAAGAAAAATGTAATGGTAGCTATTATGAAAACTGTAAATATTGCTGATAAGAAACGTTTGATATAATAATTGCTCATAAAACCGCCTCTTTCATATAAGTATGTCTACATTATACAATACTTTTCAAGAAAAGCAATAATGCATTTGATGTAATACGGAAAAATAAATTATAGATTATTTATTTAAAAAAATCATAAATACTATGAGGATTTGTAATTAATAAAACATTATTTACAAGTTTTTCATTAGTGACATCTTCGATATCTGATTCATTTATTTGTCTAAATATTTTATATGGCATTTTAGTCAATATAACAACTTTATTCTCTTTTTTCATAAAATCTTTTAAATTTATTATATTAGAACTGTAAGTAATAAATCTAATACCTGATATCTTTCCTTTTTTCAATTCCCATACATATTTTGAATTAAGAGAAAGGATTGTATTTAAAGAAATATTTAATATTTTCACATATATTTTTTTACCATTTAATAAAATGACAATATCATAACTATTTTCTTTTCTTTTTTCTACTATATATTCACTTTTGATTTTTTTTAATAATTGTCTTTTTGTCATAATACTTTCTCCTCAAAATTAGTTCTTAACAAAATAACCATTTTCAATAAAACTTTATTAATTCTATTATAAAATATGTTTATTTATTTTTAAATACTCCTAAAATTAATCCTAAGAAAATACCAAGTATCGCTGCGAAAACAACTCTATATTCACTTGGTAACAAAAACGTAATTGTATGAGCTGGAATCCAAAATAACGGAATAGTTCTAAAAATTATGAAACTAAAAAATCGGTTCCATTCAACCTCATTAACTACATCTTTAAATTTTGTTTGTTTATTAAGTATTTTTAAATTTAAATATGTATCAGCAAGACGGTGAAATGTCATCATTGTTGGGGCAAACGTTAAATTCATTATAATTGAAGTGAATAACGCAAATGCAAAAACACTACCGTTAAAAGGCAAAATATTTTCAGCTTGCAAATGTTGTACACCTTCTGTAAAAATACCAAACATTAAAACAATTGCAATCCCAATAAATCCCCAAATACAAGCTTTAACTAAAAGGTAATTAGGTTTATCCCAATTACCTTTTTTAATTCTTAATCCTATAAAATCTCCAATTGTTGCCAAAACAAAAAATTTAATAAATCCAGTAATAAGTGGAAAATTATTAGCTAAATCTAAAAAGAAAGTTCGTGTAACTATGAATATTAATAAACTAGTAATCACTAATACTAATATTGAAATTAAATAATCTTTTTTCATCAGTTAACAAAGACCTTCTTTTTTACAAAGATCCCAAATATACTTTTTGTGACTTACAAAAATAACAATTGATTCTTTCAATAAGTTATATTCATGTTTGTGTAAATAATACCCATTTTGATGAACATAATTTACAAAACCTGCCTTTAATTCTTCATATGAGATATCTCTAATATAAAGTAGTGCTGATTTGCCATTGTCATTAAAATGATAGTCCCATGAATATGTTTTTTCATCATCAGAGTATTTTAGTTCTAAATAATCTGCTTCATTATCAAAGCCTTGAATTACTGTATAAGTGATTATACCCCTATCTTTATACCTTAGTTCTCCAGAAATCCTTCTACTCTTCATATAAAATACTTCCTCCTTATATATTTATATTATACTACCTATTTTCTATTATTTATATTTCTTTACCAAGTTTATCTAAAAAAACTTGTAAATCTTTTCCCTCAATATAAATTTCTCCAATTTCAGCATGAATAGTATCTCCTGGTGTTCCATGAAAATCTCCACCAGCAGTAATGATCATATTTCTTTTTTTCGCTAATGTTCTAAAAAATAATTCATCATTTTCTTTATTCCTAATATAAATACCTTCGTATCCATCGTAATCTTGACTTAAAACAAAGTCTTTAATATCATCTTTTAATAATGTTGGATGAGCTAGAATGACGACGCAGTTATTTCTTCTCAACAAATTAATTCCTTCTTCTATACTGATTTCACAGCTTGGTACATAGGCGGGACTATTATCTCCTAATAATTCTCCATAGATTTTACCTAAAGTAAAATCCGGATATTTATTTTTAAGAGCTTTTGCCATATGAGGTCTAGTAACAATTCCTGTTGAATATGAATAAACTTCTTCATAAGTAATATCAAGACCAAAATACGTTTTTAAATTAGCGATAAATTTACGAGCTCTTTTCTCTCTTCCTTCTCTAATGAATTTATAATAATTTAACATTTCTTCAGATTTATATGAATCATCTCTAAAATATCCTAAAACATGAACAGGTCTCCTTTTATAAATTGTTGATAATTCTATTCCAGGCAAATAGATAATTCCTTCTTCTTTAGCAAACTGATAATTCTCTTTAACATTTTTACAAATGTCATGATCAGTTATAGCGATAATATCCATATGGTGTTTTTTAGCTTTTATAATTATGTCTTTTGCAGTATAAAACCCATCAGATAAAATTGTATGCATATGTAAATCTGCTTTCATCATAACACTCCTAACATTATAATTACATCTTGTAAAATCACAAAAACCCTCTATAAAAAACTATTTATTCTGCTTTTCTATAAAAATATCGTAATAACATATTGGACAACTCCAATTAAAGAACCTAATATTAACCCGATTATTTCAATATGTTTTAATTCTCTATTCATTAATCCAAAAATGATTTTTTCAAATTCAATAAAATCAAGATCATTAATTCTTTCAATTACTATTTCTCTAATATTTAAATTTTCTAATCCAGTTTCTTTAAATTGATCTATAACTTCATCAAATAAAGTATCTCCTTCTTTTTCAAAAAAATCTTTTATCATTTGATCTAAATTATCACCTAAAAACATTTTTACCATTGGAGGAATCTTTTCAGTAAGTTTATCCAATAAAGTGTTCATAATATTTCTCTTAATCTCTTCCATATTATCTTTATTTAAAATCTTATTTAAAATAACTTCCTTTGATAATAACTCTTTTTCAATAGTATCCGCTAATGAAATAGCCATAATATCTTTTCTTTTTGGAAAAACACCCTGAAAAGTAAAAAACAGAATTTTAATTGGGTTTATTGGTCTAAAAAGCATCTTAATAGCTATCTTATTTGTTGACCATCCGATTAGTCCACCTATTAATACCATCAATGAAAATCTAATTATATCCATGTCAATCACTCCTTTTTATGTATAATAATTATATCATATATATATTGTTTTTCAGGAATAATATGCGCAAGCTTTAAGTTTGTAAGAAATAACAATAAAAGAAGAAAGAGAAACTTATCAGTCACTCTTTCTTCTTTTATAGTTCTTATTAGTTGCTTTGTCTTCATACATTAAATTATCAGCTTCAACAACTAGTTCATCAATCGTTTTATTTTCATCTGTTTTAAAAAAGCTATATCCATAACTGAATTTTAAATCTTTTAAATGTTCAATTAAATATATCGGATTTTTTAGTTCTTGATATATTTCTTGTTTAAATGCTAGTAAATTTCTTTCATCGTTTTCTCCGGTAATAATGATAAATTCATCTCCACCAAAACGTGAAACTAAAGAATCAGTATTAAATACATTCATTAAAATAATACCAAAGCCTCTTAAAACATTATCTCCTGCAATATGACCATACGTATCATTTAAATCCTTAAAATCGTCTAAATCAATCATAATAACAGAAAACTTTACTTGATGAGCAATTAAATTATTGGCGTATTCATTTGTTTTAGCTCTAGTAAATAAATTAGTTAAATAATCTCTTGAATTCCCAACTGTCTCTAAAAATATATAAGCGACCACTACTGCCAAAGCAAACATTGGCCAAATTAGTAATACACCTAAGTATATCATTTGGAAGATAGACCCGATTGCGGGTAAAAACAAAAAAACTGATACTCCTAAGAAAACATTTTTATTAACAACCTTTCGATTTTTAAAAGCTATAATAACAGTATAGATTAATAATGAATACATTGTTATTACATTAACCCAAATAAATGGTTCTCTACTATAAACATTGTCCGCATTAATTGAAAATAATACTGGATGAAATAAATTAATTATTGATAATATTGCTCCAATATAGAAAGGATATAAATAATAATGTCTTGTCTTTACTCTTTCGATTGAATTAAATATTTTATAATCAATATAACTTGCCCAAAAACATGCGATTACAGGAGTAAATAAAACAACTATAGAATTAAATCCATAGTTTAAATACCAGGCAACATTACCATCAACACCTTCAAAAGACCATGATAATAATTCTAACACTATCATAATAAGATTAGTTTTAATAATAAGTTTAAACATATTTATTGAAAAAGTTTTTACATCTTTTTGTAAATAAATAATACCTAACATAATAATTAATAAAATCTCAGCATAAATAACAATATCAAAATGTAAAAATTGCTCTAATTCCATAATATCACTCTATTTCCTTGTTAATTTTTTATTTCTGTAATACAACAACAAATCAGTAAATACCATTACTAGGTTAATGATGTACAAAATAACAACAAAATCAAAGTTATAAATAAATTTATGAAGAATACCAAATAAATAGCCAACTATTACAATATAAATAAACAGTAAACTTTTACCTTCAATACTTTTACTTTTAATACTTTTATAAATCGCTGTAGGCCAAGCAAATCCAAAACAAACTAACATTCCAATTTCGAAAATACTCATGATTACTCTCCTTATTTATTTTCTTGTTAAATCAATTTCAAATATTTCGCTTAAGAAAACATCAATTTCATTTCCATTTAAAAAATAATTATAAATTAATTGTTTTGTTGATTTTTCAAGTCCGATTACTACTGTGTTACTATGAATCGCTGAATCATATTCAAGTGATTCTAATTCCTCATCCGTAAATTTATCTTTTATTAATAAAATCACTTTAACATATGATAAGTTTGCTAGATACCCTGATAATTCATTTGATAATTCCCTTGTAGTTGGAGCAATTGCTTCAGTTTTGTTATCTAACAAATAAACAACTAATCCGAGACCATTAATACTATTTTCGATTTCACTCTTAGCTATAACATAAACATCATTTTTATTTAAAATAGTAAAATCATAATCATACAAATGCTTATAAATTTCACCACTGAAAAATTCAAAAACATTATCGTTAATATTGAATTTTTTCATTAATTTAACTCTTTTAAAATCATCATATTTTCGGATATAATAGATAAAATCAAAAAAGATATACTTATATAAAAAAGACATGATAAAAGCAATAATAACTAAATTAACAAAATATGAATAAATTTGATAAATAAACATAAATACAATTAATGCAAAGAAAATTAAAATAAATAATCCAAATCCAAGTCTTGCTTTTCTTAAGTAATGTTCCGGTTTATTTAAATAATAATTATAACTATCTTTCGTCATAATCCCAACTCCTCAATTTTTAATTATATTCTCTTTAAATATTAAAGTAAATAGTTTGTTTAATATCTAAAATATTTTTATTTCTAGTTAATATATTACGACTAATATTTATTTTGTGCTACTCTTAATAAACTTATCCCAAAACGATCTAATTTTGTAATAAAATGTCTATTATCATAATCAAATTCTAAATCTCTTCTTAAAGTAATAACAGAATTATGAATGTCTGATAAATTAATAATTTCATCTAATGCTCCTGAAAAATAATATTTACCTTCTTTATAAACTAGTTTAACTCTTCCAACAGGAATTCTTGCAGCATCTTCAAATCTTAAATAATTCAAAAATCCAGAACTCTCAATAACACCTTGTTCTACAATTGATTTTAATGGTCTTTGAAATTTATCCCAGTCTGATAAATTATCATATTTAAATCCATGTAAGAACCCATATTCATCAACATACCCTTTTGTTTTACAATGTGAACATTCAAAATTATTACCTGATGTTTTTATTGAGTTAACTGCTTTACATTCTGGACAAACATATATTACATTTTCTAAACCTTCCGCAAGTTTTTTACCAGGATGTTTAATCATCATTTTTCTTTGATATTCCCAATCATTATTATAAAGAGCATCATAAATCTTATTGTGAATTTCATCAATACTCATATCTTTTAAATCCGCTTTAGAAATTGTTAATTTATAATTCAATTCAGCGCGTCTATTTTTTCTTTTTCCAGTAGCCCATCTTGGTTTAGATAAATATCCTCCTTTTACATTACAAGTAATAACGTCAATATTTAATTTTTTTATTAATTTCATCGTTGATTCTTCAATATAATTTGTTGAACCGTAAAAAGTCGTATTCCCTTCCGGAAATATTAATACTGGATAACCCATATTAACAGCTTTAATTAATCCTCTAACTGTTCTTAAATCACTAGAACCTTTTGATTTTGGAACAACATGTAAAATATTATTAAACAGAAACTTAGTTGGTTGATGTGTAAATAGCGTTCTCGAAACAACCGCAAAAGCAGCTACTCTAAACCGCATGGGAACTTGAATCGAATCAAACAGATAAGTATGGTTAGATAGCATAATATATGGCTTTTTTGTTTTAAAATTAACTCCCTCACCAACATTAACTTTTACTTTCATATCAAAAAACATCCAAATATAGACTAACGGTCTTATTACACGTAAAACAAAATCTACAAATAAATCTTTTTTAGTTCTTCTCATAATGCACCTCACTCTATGTCTTAGGACTGTTTTACAATAATAGCAATCTTAATTCAAAAATGAAAAATTAATTAAAAGCTATCATTTTTTTAAATCTAAAAGATATGACTGCACAGCGATAATTGTTTTAGCGTCGGTAATTACTCCTTTTTTAATCATGCCTACTACTTCATCAAGTCCATATAAAACTGTTTCAATAAATTCATCTTCATCACATGATCGTATATCTTTTATATAAATACAATCATAAGCTATAAATAATTCAATTATTTCATTACTATAGCCAACGCAACTATGTATTTTTATTAATGGTTGAATATTAGTAGATGTATAATTTGTTTCTTCTTCTAATTCTCGTTTAACACAATCATATCCATCTTCATCTTTAAAATCTTTTTTGCCAGCTGGAATTTCAATATTAACAGCTCTAATTGGATAACGATATTGTTTAGTTAATATTACTTTATTATCCTTTGTTAAAGGCAATACTGCTGACGCACCTAAATGCGAAGCATAAATCCTTTTACTTTTTTTATTGTTTAATAGTAATACTTCATCTTCGTATAAATCTAAAAATGAAGTTGAATATATTAATTTACTACTGATTTTCTTTTCAAGTAACTTCATCAGTAAATCCTTGGATAATTAATTTGTTTAGGTTAGTTATCCTTTCCTTTCTTTATATTTTATACAATAACTAATTTTATCATTAATATTGTTAATAGGCAACAAATCTAGATACCAAGTAAAACGAGCAATAACTACTCATTTTGTAGTTATCGCTCTTACTAAATATTTAAAATATTATTGTTAAGGTTATGGTAATAAACTAAATGATATACTATACGAATAATCTGTTAGATTTAATTCCCCTTTTGTTACTTGACTTTCAATTTCATCAATATCTAATCGACTGAAAATCTTATCTAAAATGTCAATTGATAAATTAATATCATTTATATCATAAGAATTCAACGTTAATTCTATACCGAGTCCTGTATAGTCAATATCAATATCAAAATAAAAATCAAAGACAGTGTTAACTCCAATAAACACATTTGATCCAAGACTAACATGAATAATCAATTGGTTATCATTATTTAATTCTGCCCAAATATAACTTATATAATAATTATCATCATAAATTATATAATTACATTCTGTTGTCTCGCAATCACTTAAAGGATCATATTCACTATTAATGTTTTCTTTGATAGAGTCTAATATTATTAAATTTACTACTTCTTCAACTAATGTGTATTTATTTGTTACTGGTGTAAGAAACAAATTAGATAATCGAGTATTAACTAATACTAATAAATCAGTATCCTCCTCATAAACACTAACCGGCAATACATCTTCATTTACTTCTGCTTGAATTTGCGACTTACCTACAAGCAATAAAAGAAACAAAAATACTAAAATAATAACTACTACTTTAATTATTTTCATATGCTGCCTCCAATCATTTTTTAACAAATCTAATTTTATTATAGTTAATTATTTTCCTTAATGCAAATTTAAGAAAAAATATTATTAAATTAGCCATTCCATTCTAAAAAGAATCTATCTATGAAATTTTTCATATATAAATAACGTTCTTCTGCAATTTCTTTTCCTTCAGGTGTATTCATCAAATCTTTTAACTTAAATAGTTTATCGTAAAAATGTGATATTGAATCCATTTTATCATTATTATTTGGATTATAAATCATTCTATTGTTTTTCCCACCATATGCGAATGTTCTAGCTATTCCAATAGCTCCTAATGCGTCTAATCTATCCGCATCTTGAACGATTTTCCCTTCTAAACTAATTGGTATTTTCCCTTTAGAATAAGAGATGTGCTGAATAATATTTAAAATTGTTTTAATATTTTCTTGATAATTAGCTTCAGAAAGTTTTGACTTTAATTCCTTAAGTGAACTATTAATATCATTAGTTATCTTTGGGTCAATCAAATCATGTGTTAATGCAGCAGCTTTAATAACCTCGAGATTAACCTTTTTATTTCTAGCTAAATGTAAAGAATTATTCATAACTCTAACAGCGTGAAAATAATCATGTCCTGTTGTTTCTAAACTTAAAATACTTTTAACATAATCATCTATTATTTTAAAATTATTTTTCATAGTATACCTCACTTGTTATTTTATAAAATTTAGAATATTAGAAAATAAGATGTCCATATACTGTTTCGAGCTATATAAATGATCCGCACTATCTACTGTCACTAATGTTGAATTTTCAATTTTTTGTTGAACAGTTAATGCATTTTCATATGGAACAGCTTTATCATTAGTCCCTTGAATTATAAGAGTTGGAATATTCAAATGTATTATATCTTCAAATAAATCAATTTGTTCAACACTATCCTTAAATTTTCTACTAAGTTCTAACGATCCAAAACTAGCATTACCATTAGGAAGTATTAAATTATTATTAAAAATATTTTGTGTTAATTGTTTCATATTTATCGCAGGAGAAATTAATATTAGTTTTGAGATATCAGGATTCGCTAATTTAATAGCTAAGGCTCCGCCCATTGACATCCCTTCTAAATAAATTTTTTTATATCCTAATGATTTAACATAATCAATGATTTTCATGCCTTGTTTAATCAAGTCATAAAAATCCATATCTTTAAATTCACCGTCACTATCCCCAGATCCATAATAATCTAATCTTATAGAATCAATATTATTTTTATCAAAAAGTCTTGCTTGTCTAGCAAAAGAAAAATGAGATTCGTTTTTATTTCCTGTAAATCCATGAAGAAAAATTACTATCTTTTTAGAATTGTTATAATGATGTAATCCTCTAATAAAATTACCATTATGTTTTATTTCGACATATTTAACCATAATATTTACTCCCTTTATTTCTGTTTTAACTCTTTTACCATTTCATTTATTGAGATTGCTCGATATGTTATATTTTTAACGCTACCAACTTTAATTGCTTCTTTATGACAAAATGACATACATCTTAAACATTGAATACACGAATTACTTTCAACTATTTTTGGATAATTAGTCTCACTATTAACTATGATATGTCCTGTTGGACAAATCATAGTACATATTCCACATTGATCACATAATTCTTCATTAATTATTACTGGAACTAATTTATTCATTAATTTATTTACTATTTTTGAGTTACTAGGAATCCCCATTAATGTTGAATAGATAGGTATATCTCTAAATTTAATATTATTATTAATTAAATCATTGACAAATTTTTTTGCTTTGATAATCCCTTTTTCTATTTTTAATTGATCTTTTTTAATATTATTTTTACTTTTCTTGTAATTGTTAGGCATTACAATTTCAATAGCGCCAAGGGGATTATATCCTTTTTTCTTTAATATTCTTTTTACAGGTCCTTTTACCCCTCCTGAATATGCCATCAATGTATCAACAAAAAAAACAGGAGAATTATTTGACTTAGGAAGAGAATTTAAAAAATTCCATACTAAAGGGTTAAGCCCTTGTTCATAAACAGGTACTATAAATCCATTAGTAACGTTAGTATTAATTTTTAATGGATCACATTTATCCATACCAGTCATTTTAACAATCATTTTTTTATCTTCAAGTTCTTTTTTTATAGCTTTGCATATAAGTAATGAATTTCCTGATCCTGAAAACCAATATAAATGATATTCATTCATTTAATACAGCTCCTCTTATAATAATTACATATACAAAGATTTTATCACATATTGTTAAAATATCTTAATAAAAAGAAAAAGCTAAGACAAAATCTCTCTTAACTTTAGTATACGAAACTGCACCCTCACCTTTTCATAGTTTTCTATATTCAAGTTTGTTGATGAAGTTCATAATATTAATAACATTTTTTTATTTTTTTATTATTCCGTTTTTCATCTTACTAAAATGTTGAACACCATCATAATATTTGGGAATATTTTCTCCTTGAATTAACGGCATAACATAATCGATAAATTCATCAGTTACAAAATTTCCATCTTGATTAATCATGCTTTTAGGAATTGCTTTTTCTTTATTAGCAATTTTATAAAGTGGTTGTTTTTTATAAGACACCTTATATGGAGATGAAGATTCTCTTTCAATCGTTACCATAATCCCACTTTTACCTTCAATAGCAAATTTTACAGCAGCTTTACCAACTAAAATAGCCTCATTAACATCTGTTAAACTTTGAAGATGAGCAGCCGAACGTTGAGTTGTTCCTAGTTCAATATTTCTTGAAGATATTCTCATTTCATTATTGACTATCTGAGATAATTTTGAACTAACTCCTCCAAGTTGAAAATGCCCAAAAGCATCTTTTAAAGCTGAACTAGAAGCTAAGAAAACACCTTCACTATTACTTAGTCCTTCAGATACAGCAACTAAACATTGTGATTTTTTATTGTATACTTTTTCAACATCTTTCTTAAATTTTTCAATTGAAAAAGGAACTTCTGGAAGATAAATTAAATCTGGACCAAATCCATTTTTTGTAGCTACTGCAGCTGCCGCAGTAAGCCAGCCTGCATGACGCCCCATAATTTCTACAATTGTTACTTTTCCTTTTGGATAAGCTAACATATCACAACTTATTTCCATAATAGTATTAATAATATATTTCGCAGCACTACCATACCCAGGAGTATGATCAGTGAAAGGTAAATCATTATCAATTGTTTTTGGAACACCAATTACTCTAACCTCATATCCAACATTTTTCATATACTCAGATATTCTATCACATGTATCCATAGAATCATTTCCACCATTATATAAAAAGTAACGAATATTATATTCTTGAAAAATATAAAGTAAACGAACATAATCAGTATCATCTTCATTAAAATCTGCCATTTTATATCTTACAGATCCAAATGCTGCCCCAGGAGAATGTTTTAATAATTCTATATCTTCTTCATCTTGTTTACTTATAAAAATAAAATCTTCATTTAAAGCACCTTGGATACCATGTTTCATCATTAAAACATCTTTGATAATATTTTGATTTTCTAATGACTCTTTAATAACTCCGTATGCTGAAGCATTAATTACACTAGTTGGACCACCTGATTGCCCATATAATAAATTACCAACTAACTTTTTCATTTAAAATCACTCCTTATTCAATTAATATTATCATATCATATAATAAGGAAATTAAAAGTATCGTTTTTGTATTTTTTTAATATTTATAATGAATTTATAATGAGTTTATTAAAACTCATTTTAAAAACCCCATCCAACTTTTTTAAAGTGGACGGGGTTTTAATTTTTACTTTTTTGCCAATTATTTCTCTTATTATAAAACTAATCTAATTTATAACTTCTAGTATAAATCATCAATATAAATTATCTCAGCAATATATCTTTTCGAAGTTTCAATGACTACATAATCAGCAAATATTCTTAATGAATATACTGTATCAGGATCTAGATCATCAATAAACAATGTTGTATTTTCATCTGTGAACCATGGTACGCTTTCATATCCACCATCATGCCATAATTGTGCGAAAAATCCTACACTAGAAAATCCAGTAGTATCCCAATCAGCTGTGCATGTGATTGATGTATCAGTAGTTTCACAATCAATATTATTCAAAACAGGTTTTGGAGGAGCAAGCGTTGTAAAACTCAACAATTCTATTGACGCTTCAATTGGAGTACTTTCTCCCTCAGGAATATACGTATATTCCACAATAAGTCTATAATCTATTTCATGACCTAAATAATCAAATAAATGTGGATTATCTCCAATAGTTAACATCCAAACTAATTCTTGATATTCAGTATTATCATAAATAATAGCTTCAATCGAAATAATTTGACTATTTTCATCTTCTACTTTAATAACTGTATCAAGAAATTCAATTCCTATTTCATAACTAGTTAATGAAATAACTGGAACGTTATTTTCAATAGGTTCAGCGTTTATAACATTAACAGTTCTAGTAACACTTTGTGTCATATCATTTATTACAGTATTATAAGTAATTACATATGTATCAACTACACTCATATCTAAAGATGAAGTAGTAGTAATTATAGCACCAGAATCTCCTATTACACTTGCGCCAGGATCAACAAAAGTAGTATTTACAACCACATCCATAACACTATCTCCTTCTAAAATAAGAATTGGTTGTAAGAAATTAACTTCTTGTGTTGTTACATCAACACTATATTCTCCTATTGAAACAAATTCACCATCTTCTTGATAAGCACCTTCTAAAACAAATTTATACATCGTATTTGAAAGTAATCTCTCAAACGTCATAGTAGTTGTACCAGAAGCATATATAAATTCTTGAACTTTATCATCTCCAAGATAAAGAATACCTCGAGGTGAAGTAATTAATCCATTTTCATCATCTACTGTAACCGATATAACAAGACTATATGGATTTGTTTCAATAACTTCAATTGATATTCCAAAATCTATATCATCTGATTCTTCAACAATAACAGTACGATGAGCATAAATAGTTGTTTCATTAAAAACAATCGAATAAGTTACTTCATAAGTTCCTGCTTCTGAAGTATCTACATTTGAATCTATAGTAACTTCTGCATCATAATCTTTAGTAATAGTAACACCTTGTTCTACATAAGTATCTCCAACATTAAGATAAATTTCTTCATCTCCTACAAGTTCAAGTCTTGGATAATCCGCAGGATCAATAAATGTTGTTTTTGCTCCAATATTATAATCATTTAACGTATACTCTATCTCATTATCAGTATAAGAACCTTCAAACACTAATAAATAATATGTAAAATTAGATAATCCTGTAAATTCTAAAACGTTAGTTCCACCTGATATTGGAAATTCCGATATTTTTTCATCTAATAAATACAATGTTGCTTTTCCATCTCGAAGCAAACCTTCTTCATCAGATAATTCTATTGAAAAAGTTAATGCATTAGGATCTTCCGAAACTACTGATATTTCAATATTAAAATCTTTTTCAGTATCTGGCACAACCCTAATTCTTCGTTCTGCAGTATATAATTCTCCAGCAAATTCAGCACTATAATAAATATAATAGATACCATATGTTGTAATATCTAAATTTGATTCAGTATTAATTTCTAAATCAAAATCTCCGAGTAAGTTAACTCCTGGATCAACATATTCTTCATTTAACCCGATAGTTACATCCATGTCCCCCACAACCTCTAATACTGGAATGTCCTCTAAAATGTCTTTTATGTCAAATAAATCACATCCTGACAAAAGAAAAACTGTAAGAACGGTAATACTAAATAGTAATTTTCTCATTAGCTTTTTCCTCCTATTTTATTTTTTTTAATATTTTTATCATAACTGTACTATAAATAGCGTTGTGAATAAACACATTTCAGAATAATGTCATTTTAAAACTTATTAAGCCCGTGAATTTTCGATATTAATAAATGGATTTGTAAAATAATACAAAGCAATTTGAATTACTGTGAATATTAAAATATATTGAAAAGCAAAAACATCTAAACTTTGAATAAATTGTTTAATTATATTTATAAATCTAAATACATCCCATGATTGTAACCTTAAAAATCTACCTATGTAAATTCCTATACTTGATAATGTTAATATCATAAATAATATTATTATAGCTATATTTTTTTTATATTTTACAATTAAAAAACTATGAATAATTTTAAGAGAATAACTAGCCATAAATACGGCGATAAATGCACCCAGAAATATGTGTGTTAAAGTTAAGTATCCAAGAAAATTATCTGTATATATCCACCCACTATACATTCCTAATGAATAATAAAACTCTTCTCCACCAAGATGAATAAAATCAGTAATTACATAATATGAATTAGGAAAGAACAAAAGCCATACTAAGAAAATGATAATTAATTTTAATTTTGATATTAGAGATTTATTTTCTTTTTTACTAGTTATCATAAATATATACGCAAAAAATACTGGAACAAAAGCTAAAATAATATTCCATCCTAGCATTATATTTAAAAAGCTACCTGTTATAGAGGTAACTATAATAGAAAGAAAAACATATAAAAAAACACTAATAGCTAAATGCCTTATCAGTTCATCATTAAATATTTCATTAATTATTTTCATTTATGTTCCCACCTTTGTTAAATTATTATATTTATTTTAGTGGAGGTCTAGGACCATAGTATTGGTAATACCATGTTTCTATTCTTCCATTATATAATTTTCTTTGTCTGTCTGCTTTTTTCTTATAAACATCTTCGAATCCCTTAAATGCGGTAATAATATATTTAGACCAAGTATCTAATTTATTGAAAATTATTCCCATATCCTTATATAGTTTTTCGATACTTTCATCACTAGATAATCTTTCTCCATATGGTGGATTAGATATTATTACTCCATAGTCGTCATTATATTCAACATCTCTAAAATCCTTTTTAACAAATATAATGCAGTCATCCACTCCAGCTTCTTCAGCATTTTCAATTGCACCTAAAATGTTAAACTCATCTATATCAGAAGCAAATATCTTTAATTCAACATTATAATCAATAGCTAAATACGCTTTTTTTGTTTCTTCTTTCCAAACTGATTTATCAATAAAACTCCAATGTTTTGAAGCAAAATCTCTATTTAATCCTGGAGCAATATTTCTTCCAATCATCGCAGCTTCTATCGCTATTGTTCCTGAACCACAAAAAACATCATAAAGAATTCGATCTTTATTCCAATAACTAAGTAGTACTAATGTAGCAGCTAATGTTTCTTTTAATGGAGCTTTAACACCCCTAATTCTATATCCTCTTTTATGGAGTCCTATTCCTGATGTATCAAGAGTTAAAGTTACTGTATCTTTTAAGATAGAAACTAATACACTATATGTTTCTTTTGTTTCTTCAAGCCAAGAAACATTATATTTGTTTTTTAAGTTTTCGACTATTGATTTTTTAACTATTTTTTGACAATCAGTTATACTATAAAGTTTTGATTTAACACTTTTAGCATTAATAATAAACTTACCCTCTTTAGAGATATATTTAGACCAATCAAGTTTATTTGTTTTATCAAATAATTCATCAAAAGTATAAGCTTTAAACTCAGCTATTTTAAGTAATACTCTATCAGCGGTTCTAAGCCATAAATTTGCTTTAGCTATACCTTGTGCATCAGTAAAAAAAGAAACTTTACCATTTTCTGTTTTTGATACTTTAAATCCTAAATTTACAAGTTCTCTTTTTACAACACCTTCTATTCCAAAAGTTGATGTTGCGATTAATTCGTATTGTTCCATAATATCTCCTTTATAAAACTTTAGTTGTTTAGTTATTTATTAATTCATCAATAACATACGAATATTCTTTCAAAGCACTAATTCCCGTATCACTTAATTGGTAAAATCCTCTGTTAACCCTATCAAACCAGTGATAATAATCTTTTTGTAAGATTGAAGCTGTTTTATAATCTTTAGTAAGTTTTTTAACTTCTTTTAATGGTAACATCCCATCTTTAAGATAATAAGCAATTAAAATCGCACTTTCTCTATAAGCAGTTATTATTTTAGTTTTTGTAACTCCACCTAAATTAAAAGCTGTCCGACGTTGTTTAAATTCCTTAATAAGTTTTCTTTTCTTTATTTTATTTTTTCTAAGTGTATAATTTTTTGGATCTAAAAAAGTTTCAGATGTGTCATTATTAATATCAACAAAAATTATTCCAAGTTGTAATCTTTTAACAAGATGTAATTTTTCTTTAAATTGAGATGATCTTAATTGTTTAGTTGTTGGTCTTAAAATAGCTAAATAAACATAATCACACACTTTTTGTCTTTGTGACCCTTGATACATCAATGTAGTATTTAAAGTTTTTTTCATTTCAATAACTACTACAAAATCATCTTTTACAGCGGTTATATCTGTATTTAAAACTTCCGCTTTAACGGTATATCCAAGTTTTTCTAAATATGTTTTTAAATTTTTATACATATCCTTTTCTAACATAATTATTCTCCATACATCAATATTTTATTATTTATCTAAGTTATTTAATTATATCATATCAATATTTTTATAACAATTAAATTAGCTTTTTAGTGTGAATACAAATTATTAAAAGCGAACTATAACAGTCCGCTTTAAATAGCCATTATTATATATATACTTACTTTCTTTCGTTATTACTTTTTGGTGTTTTAATAACCTTAACTAGTAAATATATAATTCCAATATTTACAAAGATTAATAATAGTCCTACAGGATTTCTTAAAACATTTATTATATATCCAACATACGGAATAACTAAAACAACTTTACCATCAATATTACTATATGTAATATCTACATCTTCGTTATCAGCATTTTTCCAATTATCAAAATCTCCGATATCTTTTGTAGCACCTTGAGTTTTATAAATGATTGTACCATCATTATCTAATATATCACCAATATAATGTGTTACTTTACTATTTTCCCCAAGTTCGGGAAGATAAACATCAAAAGTAATAGCGTCTCTAATTTGAAGATTCTCTTCTTTTACTTTATGAATAATGATCATATCATTAGTCATTATATCTGGCTCCATACTCGAAGAAACAACTATATAAGAATTATATCTTAAAATTTCAGTTGTTTTATTTGGTATGAATATCTTTAGTAAAATATAACTGCTTATAATTAGTACAAATAAAATAAACAATATATTTTTAATGTTTTTATAAGTTGTATTTTTCATAATATTACCTCTTAATCGTTTAGTTAAATATCTATTTCTTTTTTAGTCATAAATAAATAGTAATAAACATAAAGTAAAATACCATGTGATAGCGTTATAAAAATAAATCCTTTTAGAAATGATGACGAATAGTATATTGTTCCAAATAAATTCGCATTTTTGACATATTCACCAATAATATTATCTTTATCAAAAGTATTAGTAACATCTTGATCATATGATGTAGATACCGTAAAATTATCATTATCAACAGCCATAACTGTTTCAATCCAATATATTTTATATCCAAAATCATCATAAATTATTATTTTATCTCCAACTTTTATATCCTCAAAAGGTAATTCTTTAACTTTAACTATTCCAAATTTAAGAGGATTATTAATATCTTGATTTGGTAAAACTGCGTTTACATATGCATGATTAAATATTCTAAATTGATAATTTGAATCAATTAGATATATCATCATAATACTAATATTAAAAAGTAAAATAAATCCAAAAAGAAAAAATCCAATCTTAGCATACTTTTCCTTTTTTTGTTTAGATAGATTTTTTAATTTGTATATTATCTTTTTAGTATTATTTAATAATTGTGTGTTTTTCATATATACCACTTTATTTCAAAATATTTTTTTGTTTTTATTCTTCTTTGTCTTCTTCTTTTTTTATAACTTTTGGATCTCCCTTTTTAATTAAGTAAACAATTCCAATTACAACACCAATATTAACAACTACAGTTGCGATACCGAATGGGCTCTTTAAAAACTGTACTATATACCCAAGTTTATTAATTTTAAAAACATATTGTCCAAGTACATCGTCTGCGCCAATAACCCAGTAATCAGGTATAACAGTAACACCATCTTCAAAATAACGGTGTGTTCTAATAATAGTATCTCCATCATTATTTTCTGTGATTGAATAAATAAAATGAGTTACTACTTCTTTTTCACCATCATAATTAATATCTGCCATAAAAGTAATTACATCTTCTTCTTCTAAATCATCAATTTTAGGATTCTTAACAATAATTAAATCATTAACATTAATATAAGGTTCTAAACTATTAGTAATAACGACATAAGGTTTAAATCCAAAGACTTTAACAGTTTTATCTGGTATGAAAATAGCAATTGAAATATATAAAACTAATACTCCAGCTATAAGATAAAACAATCCTGTTTTTATATATTCTAGATACTTCTTTTTATTCATTTGTTTATCCATTATTTTGCTCCTCACATATTACTTAATAATTAATTATACCATGTAAATTTAATTATTAATGAAAAAACCATGGTTATTCTAACAGTCATTATTAAAATGTACTTTTAGTTTATCATGGTTTTTTATTACTTTATTATCAATAACTTTTTTGTTTAAATAATTTACCTATTAATTAGGATTTACTGTAAATTCAATTGTAATAGTTAATGTTCCAGTTTTAATGTTATCATATTCAGTCTTATCAGCTGGTTCATGATCAAATACAACTGATAAAACTACGTCTTGTGATGCAGCTCCTTCAGTAAGGACTGTTGCTGGAATAGATGCACTAAATAATACTTCTAATTCTGCTGATGTGAATCCTGTCATTGCGTAAGTAACATTTGTAATAGTTAAATCACCAGTAGCTCCTGCAAATTCAGTTCCACTATCTTGATCCCAATCCATTGGGATAGTCCATGTTGCTGTGTCAGATCCTGCTGCTCCATTACCAGTAGGCACCAATGCTGAACCTGTATTACTTGTGTAAGCCGTTAATGTTAATGTTGATGATTCTGCTGCGCCAGTTCCAATCGTAACTGTCACATCTCCGTTTGTAGCTGTATCTGGTGATAAACTACTTGCCCAATAAGCAAATGTTCCTGTAGTAACAACTACAGCTAACATTAATAATAATCCAATTCCTAATTTTCTTGATTTCATCATTTTTTTAATCTCCTTTGTTTTTCGTTTTTTTAGTTTTTTCTATTTTGTGTTCATTATTTCTAATATGTGTGTTACTCAATTACTTCTTTTTTTACTAATTCAAATCCTAAAGTAAAGTTAATCGTCTTACCTACTAAATCTTCATATGCCGTAATAGAGTTATTAACATTTACTAAATCTATATTTAAACCTCTTGATATTGCTTCATCCATATCAATCGGTTCTAATAACTCAACAATAACAATAATTCTAATTGTATCGTTAAATAGATCCAAGTCTGTTCCGTTTTCATTTCCCATGACTGTTACTTTAACTAGATGACTATACATATCATCATCATCTATTAATATGTCATTAACAGTAATTCGGAGAATAACTTGGTTAAGTAGTTCTTTAGATACTCCAATGTCATAATCTAATTCAATTTTTTCGACATCACCAACAGCAACTGCGTATCCTACAGGTACTAAACTTAAAGCACCAGTATCAATATTTAAATCTGTCACTAAGATTTCAAGAGGATCACCAATTGTAATCACATCAACTTCGTTAGTTACTGTAACTTCTTTCCAAAATGCGAATGCTGATGTCATTGTGAATGACAATCCAATAACTAAGAGTAATAAAGTACCCATTCGAACTGATTTGAAGCTAATCATACTTTATCACTTCTCCTTTTAAATATAAAAAAACTAACAATATGTTTGTTAGTTTGAAGTTTTTAGATATTCATACTCTTTAAACTTAACCAACATATCACAAGTCACATGACAGCTGGCTACCATTTTAAAGGTCCTATAGCTTTGCGTATTTAAGTTTCCTTAAACTTGCCTTTACATTTCATGATTTCTATATTTTTTATATTATGTTACATATAATATAGTATGAAAACTCATTTGTCAATAAAAATGAGCTGTAAAGTATATCAAAAAATCATCAAGGACTATTTTGATATACTTTACAGCCATATAATAGAAAATAAATATTTAATTTTAGAGCCATTCGCACACTATTAAGAGATATTTTTTAGTCACTTTCGAAGGTTATATCAAAACTTAAATGTTGTCCTGCTATTTCTAAATATTGTTCTTCAGTAGGAAAATTCATTGATAAAACCACTGTAACTTCCATATAATATCCTGCTTCAGTATCATCATAAAATTCAAGTTGAATATGATGATTTTCAGGTATATTTACTTTGAAATCAAATACAAACAAATCTTTAACATCTTGTGAAGCGATATCGTCATTAATTTCAATATCGTTGATAAAATAATCAACTTCAACTCCATATTGAACAAAAATTAAATAAGTAAATTCGATTTCTTCAACATCGTTAACTCCTAGTATAGCACCTTTAGGAACTAAATATTTTCCATTTGCTGTATCAATACTTTGTGAAATTACAACATGTGTATTTTCTGATGTTAATGATATTTTATTAGCATCTTCTGCGATTACATATAATTTTAAAGAACTTAATGAAAATAAAAAAATCAAAACCAAGCTTAGAATCAGCTTTTTCATAATAGATCACTCCTTATAAACGTTTTATGTAAGGTAACTGGCTATCTCATTGAGACCCTTTAGTTTTCTGTCCCTGAATTACTCCAGGTTTAGCTTTGTCATACATCGAACATCTATAAATCTATTATAGTTTCGATTGACACCCTTATATTATCACACAATATATATATATACAAATATTTAATCTGTTTTTTTCTAAAATTTAATCTTTTTGAAACAAAACGTTCATTCTGTCTTATATCATCAACTCAACAATTTTAATTTCATCTTATGATATAAAAATTGTTATTATGTATATTAACCAACTAATCACAAAAAACATATTTTTACTTTAATATAATATGTTATACTATGTTTTGAAGGAGTGATTTTATAAATGGCTAAATTAGAATTATTAGAAAAGTACGCTAAACTTATTGCTGAAGTTGGAGCAAACGTCCAAAAAGATCAATTGGTAGTTGTCAATTCATCAACTGATACAAAAAAAATCGCAAGATTAATAGTTAAAGCTTGTTATAATGCTGGAGCTAAACGCGTTGAAGTTCAATGGAATGATGCTTATATATCAAGACACGGATATGATTCAATGAGTATTGAAACATTAGAAGAAATTCCTACTTGGACTATTGAAAAAAGTAAATATTTTATTGAGAAAGGTGGATGTATTATTAGTATCACATCACCAATCACAGGAATAAATGCTGGAGTTGATCCTGTTAAAATGCAAAAAGCAGGAATCGCGCATATGAAAGCATTTAAATTTGTTTCTGATTATGTTATGGGTAACGGAACACAATGGACTGTCGTTGCTGCTCCTAATAATGTTTGGGCTAAAAAAGTATTCCCAGACTTAAATGAAAATGATGCTTATGAAGCATTATGGGATGCTATTTTACAAGCATCTAGAGTAACAGAAACAAATGATCCTATTGAAGAATGGCATCAACATAATGAAGAATTATTATCACATAATAAAATCTTAAATAATTATCAATTTGATAGTCTTCATTTTACTAATGAACTAGGAACAGATTTAACAGTTAAATTAGTTGATAAACATATTTGGGCAGGCGGAGGAGAAACTTCTAATAAAGGTGTCTATTTCAATCCAAATATCCCAACTGAAGAAAACTTTACAATGCCATACAAATATGGTGTTAATGGTAAAGTTGTGGCTACAAAGCCACTTAATTACCAAGGGAACTTAATTGAAGATTTCTGGTTTGAATTTAAAGATGGTAAAGTAGTTAACTATGATGCCAAAAAACAAAAAGATACACTTAAAAGATTATTAGAAGTTGATGAAGGTAGTACTTATTTAGGAGAAGTTGCACTTATAAGTTATGATTCACCAATTAATAATTCAAATATTTTATTCTTAAATACCTTATTTGATGAAAATGCTTCATGTCATTTAGCACTTGGTAGAGCATATCCAATGAATGTAGAAGGTGGTACAAAGATGAATGAAGAAGAATTAGTAAGTGTTGGTTCTAATCAAT
Organism: uncultured Candidatus Izemoplasmatales bacterium; assembly: GCA_964634385.1. Classification (GTDB taxonomy): domain Bacteria; phylum Bacillota_I; class Bacilli_A; order Izemoplasmatales; family Izemoplasmataceae; genus JAFGXW01. Next base: position 35,652 of record CAZWIZ010000011.1, read on the forward strand.
CAATGAACCATTCTGACTTTATGTTTGGCAGTAAAGATTTACAAGTTGTTGGAACACAAAAAGATGGAAAAGAAATTGTAATTTTTAAAGATGGAGATTATGTAATCTAATATTTTATTACTATATAATTATAAAAGCACTCTAATACATTTAATGTATTAGAGTGCTTTTTGTTATATTTATTTAATCTCCTAAATAATCATCTAAAGCTGCTTCATAAATCGGTTTAATTTGATCAACTACAGTTCTTGATGTACCATCCTTAATACCAGCATTTATATTAATATTCCATGAATCTTGTGAAAAAGAACCAACACTCATTGCTGAAATTAAATCAAAATAAATTTTATCATATATATCTAAATATGCTTCAACGTATATTTCATCATCAAATTTAGTCATTAATATTAATTCATAATCGTCAGCTAATTCAATGTCAGTTTTCCAAAGTTGAATCGCATTCCATACTTGGAAAACTAATTCTTCTCTTTCCGGTGTCATACCTGACGCCATGACAAGTAACGCAACTCCATTTACTGGAGAAATATATTCACCCGTGTAATCATCAGCTACAGGAAATGGTACAAATCCTAATTCAAACGGAAGTGATCCCCATCTATTATCTGCACTAACAAACCATAATTCACCTGGATGCATTGCAACTTTTCCCGCCATCCATTCAGGACTTCCCGCATCATATTGAGGATTTAATTCAAATAGGCCCTTATTATATAAATTACTTAAATAATCATATGTATCTAGTGCTGGTTTTTGAGCAAATGCAACACGACCTGTATCAGCATTAATTAAACTTCCACCATTTAACGGAATCATATTTTGGGCATAATAAGATAAAATACCACCTAAAGCGTACATATCATCACCTTGTGCTGATAATTGTGTTTGAACATCGGTAGCCCATGTTTCAAAAGTAGTCCAATTCCATTCTCCATTTAAATATAATTCAGTAGGATTATCAACACCTAAATTTTCTACTAGTTCAGCATTATAATATAATCCATATGAAATTTGTACTTGTCCATTACCAAATCCATATACATCTCCTTGATAACTACCAATTTCGATATACGATTCATCAATATTACTGCCATATTCATTCATATATGGAGAAACACTAGCAATTGCATCACCTAAAACTAATTGTTGAATCCAATTACTTGCAATCCAATAAAGATCAGCTAATTGGTCTCCTGAAACAGATGATTGAATAATTGAAGTTACTCTACTTGGTCCCCAAGCAGCACTTGGAGAATATTGTTCAAATACTATATCAACATTTAATTCTTCTTCAATTAATAAAATTTGTTCTTGTCTATCTAACTGCTCTGTTCCAGAATAATTTTCATCAAATGGATCAATTTGAGATACTGCTCCATGCATAATAGTTATAACTTCAGGATCATCTTTAACGCAAACATCACCAATAAGTTGATAATGGATTGCACAACCTGATAAACTAACAACTATGATTGTTCTAGTAATAAGACTAACGTTTCCATCAGAATCAGTTACAGTATATGTTAAAGTATAATTTCCTACCTCATCTAAATTTAAATCTCCTGATACAATTATATTAGCTGTAATATCCCCATCTACTTTATCAGTAGCAGTTACACCATCTAATTGATCAAACGAATCCCCTATTGTTAATGATACTTCATCAACACCACTAAATACAGCAGCATCATCGTTACCACTAATATCAACACATACTCCATTTTCTAATGCTTGAGTAGAAGTACATTTAGGATTATCAGTAGTTTTATTACATGCAGCAAGAGAAAATACTAATGTAGCTACAGCTAAAAATAGTACGGTTTTTTTCATGAAAAATACCTTCTTCCATTAATTATTATAATAATTATTATACTCCTATTAAATATATAACAGTAGTTCTCTATTATAACTTTCAATATTAAAAAGTTTTTTTCATATGAATATAATCTTTTATTTATTTCTTAATCTAAAAATAGTTGGAAGTAAGGTAAGTGTTACTAAAACACTTATTCCCATACTAACCCACATTAATACAGAAACATTAAAATGAATATTTAATGGAGAAAGCATTAATATGCTTAATCCTAACGAAATTCCAAGTGCATTTGTAATTATTGGTTTTGATGAATTGTTATATGCTTTTTCTATTGCTGAATCATTATCATTATTCTCTTTTAAATAGTATTTATATAAACTACTAAAATGAATAGCGTAATCTATTCCAACTCCAATTGTAATACTAAAAATAATTACAGTAGTTACATTAAGTGAGATTCCACTCAAACCTAAAAATCCATATAGTCCAATAACAGTAACAACTATTGGCAATAGACTATAAATAGCTATTTTAAAACTTCTTAAAGTTACTAATAACATCAATAAAACAATTCCAAGTGCTAACAAAATACTTCTTATTTGCATACTAGCAATATTAACATTTAAATCTTTCATCAAATATTGAACTCCTGTAACGCTAGCATTATCACTAAATGATGTAACTACTTCTTCAATTTCAGTTAATGTATCGTTATCTAAATCGTTTGTAAAAACAAGCAATCTAACTGTTGTTTCATCAACAGATATTAAATTATCAATAATATTATTCTTATTACTTATAATACCGGAATAGATATTGTTAAGAACTATGTCGTTAGGAATATCATCATCAAAATTAGTTTTATATATTAGATTCATAAACTCATAAGGATTGATTACTTTACTTACTTTATCAAAATTATTTAATTCATCAGCTAAATCATTAACTTCATTAAGTGAAGTTAGTGATATTGGAGTAGAATCTAATTTAATTGTAACAAAAATCGGAATACTTCCTCCATTTACTTCTTGTATCTTTTCAGCATTTTTATTAACAATAGTAGATTTTTTATATATCATTAACATATTAAACTCATTATCAATATGTGAAAAAGAAAAAACAGTAATAATTAATACTATTAGTACAATAATAAACGATGGTATCCCCCATAATTTTCTTAAATAACTAGATAAATCAATTTTTTTCTTATGACTTTTATTAGGTAATATATCTATATTACCAACAAGAAGCAGCGGTAATACGTACCATGTAGCAATACCCGCAAACAAAATTCCTATAGAAGAAAAAATTGCTAAATCAAAAACACTTTCTGTTTGTATTGTTAATAAAGACAAAAATCCTGCTATCGAAGTTAAAGTAGTAACAATCATAGGAATTCCTACAAGATTTAATGTATTTGTTAATCCTATAATATTATCTTTTCCATCATTTTTTGCATCTTGAAAGTGCGACATAAAATGAAGACCGTCAGCACTCCCAATAACTATAATTAAGATAGGAACAATAGCCGTTAATAATGTAACCTCATTCCCTAACCATCCAATAAATCCGAAAGTCCATAATGATCCCATCGCAGCTGGTAAAATACTCATTAGTGTTGGCTTAAAAGCTCCCATTTGCCATTTAAATACTAATAAGATAACGATTATTGCTAATGGTGGTAACATTAATAATATTTTAAATATATAGTCACTTATTTTTAATTGATTATATGAATCTCCAGAAATAAAAGTTGAATAATCAAATGTATCTAAAATGTTCTCTATTTTATTAATATCTTTATTTCCAAAATCATTTGAAATAAAAACAGTAAAAGTAGAATAGTATGTATCTTCTTCTACAATAAGTGGTGAAAATTTTCCAAAACTATCATAATAAGTTAATAGTTGAGAACTTGATATATCTTCAATTTGAACAACTGCATTATTTATAACCAACTCTTTTGGAGCAACTCCTTGAACATAGTCTATATTTTCCATTAATTCAATATTTGCTTGTATATATCTCAAATCTTGAATAGTTTCATCATTAAAATTAGGATGTTCAACTAAGACAATAATTTGATTTAAATCACCAAAAGTTTCCTCAAGTTCATCTAGTCGATCTTGATAAACAGATTCTTTAGTTGAGAAAACAGAAAAATCAGTATTGAATCTGATTTTTGTTACTCCGACTAACGCTATAATATTAACTATCATAAAAATAATAATTAATATCTTTTTATTATTATTGATAAAATGTACGTATTTTTTCATATAGTCCTCTTGTTTTTTTGACATTAGTATTTCTAAATTGGCTTTTTATTCCATAATCATTATAACACTT
>CAZWIZ010000011.1:39931-51209 GCA_964634385.1 uncultured Candidatus Izemoplasmatales bacterium
ATATCAAAATAAGCTAAAAGAAATTCTCCTCTTAGCTTTTTATTTAGATATATTAATACTATGATAAATCAAAATAAGCAATACCTACAGTACCTACACCTGTATGGCAACCAATTACCGGGGTAATCGGTGCTTCAATATATTTATAATTGGGATATACTTTTTTAATTTTATTTTTAACAAATTCTAATCCTTCAACGTTATTTGAAGTATCATATGTAATAATAAAGTCCTTTAAATTTTTTAAATCTTCTAAAACTAAGTCAACCATTCTTGTTAATGATTTCTTTTGAGTTCTTACTTTTTCAAATGAAACTATTTCACCTTGATCATTAATTATTAATATAGGTTTTATTTTAAACATACTCCCCATGAATCCACTGGCTCCACTAAGTCTACCATTAGCTACAAATAATCTTAAATTATCAACCATAAAATATTGTTTCCTATTTGTTTTCAATTTTTCTAAATAAGGAATAATTTCTTTCGTTGCTTTACCTTCATCAATTAATCTTAGTGCTTCTAATGAAATAAATCCTTCACTTATCGCTGCGTTCAATGAATCAATAATGTGTATTTTTAGCTTGCCTGAATATTGTTTCTTTCCCATCAAAAACACTTTATATGTTCCACTTAATTCAGAAGAAATTGTCGTTACAATTACTTCCTCATACCCTTCATTTTCGAGCGATTCTAACATTACTAGAAATTCTCCTATTGAAGGCATTGATGACGTTGGTACTAACGAATGGTCATTATCTAGCATTGAGTAAAACTTTTCAGCTGTCATTTCGATATAATCACTATAAATATCTTCGTTCATAATGATTTTCATTCTAATAATTCTTAAATTTTCGTTTTTTATGTTTAAATAATCTAAACACCCTGTGCTTGTTGCTATAACCGCAATTTTATTCATTTGTATCCTTCTTTCTATTTTGTCTTATTATATCACTCTTCTTTTAAAATTAAAAGATTCTAAGAGACATAAGAATAAAATGTCAAATATTTTATATTTAGTGTTAAAAACTTAAAAACAGGAATAACCTCCTGTTTTTAAGTTTTTTTTCTAGAAAAATCTTTTGATGACTTACCAGAGAAATTACTTGATGTTGTTCCCTTTTCTCGTTTACTCTTTAAAAACTTGGCACTGTACTTTGCTTCTTTAATATCTTTACTTTTCTCTGAATCTTCTTCTTTTGCTGTATGTTTCCTTATCTTTAATTTATTTGACACCTAATCAACTCCTTTAAGTGAAATAGTATCTTTACTTATTATAACATGAATCAACTTCACATTATAGGTTTATTACTTAATGGATAGTATAAAATGATTTTGAAAACTACTCAAATTCAAGTATTATGGTTTAAACATAAAGTACTCTTTCAAATACATATGAAAATCTGATTCTTATAATAGTTTTGATAAACTCTAGTTATCTAATTAAATTACTTAAGGTGTGGCTCATTGTTATTTATTTTAAGTATGAGACGTCATTAGAAATTGTATGAACTTTATTTAATAAAGAAATAAAATTCTATACAAATACAATAAATCAAGACCTCTTGTTGTTAGTAACTCTTAAAACTTTTATTATACACAATAAATACATCAAAATTTTTATAATTAATGTCTCATTATTTCTTTTTGTTTAGCACTATCCAAAACCTTGACACAGAACTCTATATTTTATCTAAATAAAATATACAAGAATTAATGATATACCATATAGTATTAAAAAAATACCTATTATTTTATTTAAGATTACTTCATCGATTTTATTAGCTTTTCTACTTGAGATATTTGCGCCAATAAATGCTGCAATAGAAGTTATTACTAATGGAAGAAGTATTGATCCACTAATCACAATATGTGTTGCTGCTCCTACAAAAGCTACTCCTGTCATTATAAAAACACTTGTTCCAACACCTTTTTTAAGGTTATATCCTAAAAGCATTGTAAGTACAGCCAACATTGACAATCCACCACCAGATCCGAAGAATCCACTAATCATTCCAATAACCGCACCCCAAAATATTGTTTGAAGAATTATCCATTTCTCTTTTTTCCTTGTTTTATTTTCACTCCTATCCTTAACCGGATAAATAATAAATCTTAACCCCAAAAATAAAACAAAAATATTAATAGTAGTATTTAGAGTAATCGGATTAGAAAAAGATGATAAGTAGCTTGCTAAAATAGTAAAAAAGATTACACTTACTCCCATAATTAATCCATTTTTCAAATCAATATTCTTATTTTTATAATAAGTTACTGTACTAGTAGCTGAAGCTAGTACGTCACTTGCTAAAGCAATACCTATTGCAATATATGGATCCATTCCTAGCATAGTCGCAAATAATGGAGCAATAATAGTCGCTGCACTTAGCCCAACTAATCCTGTAGCTATTCCTGCTATTAATCCTCCAATTATATAAATCAGTATTTCCATAGGGATTCCTCCTGTTTATTATTCTCTATCTTTTGGTTTTGGTCGATTTTTTGTAGACTCTATCCATCCATTATTTGCATCACTAAAGTAATCAAATCTTGGAACATATGGCTTAATATCTATTAAGGGTGTACCATCTAGTACATCAATACCAGATACTATCAATTTATTTTTAACTATTCCCTCTAATTTCACAGTTGATATACCAATGTTATTTGGTCTACATGGGTGTCTAGAAGCAAAAACACCATGAGAATCATCATCTAAAAATGTAGGTCTAGATAATTTCATTTCTCCAGCTTTATCGAAAATATAAAATAATATAATATGTGAAAATGATTCAATAGTTTCTAGTCCATCAATATATTCGGGATATAACTCGATTTGTCCTAATATATTATTATATATATAACCTTGAATAGGACATTCATCCTTTATTTTATAAGGACTATGTATTACCCCAATTTGTTTTACTTCAAATTTCATATTCATAGCTATTCCTCCCGTTTATTTACCAATTTCTATACATAGCTACACCTTTTTTTTCGCTAAATATCAATATACATATTACTATTATACTTGAAAAAAACAAAATAACAATTACTTAAATAGAAAAACTACTATTAATGATAAAATATCTAAAAGCATAAAATATCGTTCAAATCTATATAAAAAACAGAATCTCAAAATAATTTTGATAGATTCTGTATATCATTAGTTGCAACTTGTAAAACCTTACCTAACAAAGTATACCAAAGTGGATAGTTTTCTTTCTTAAATATAAAAACATTAAAAGTGCTTGAAATTTTCAAGCACTTTTTTAATGATTAAAATATCAGTTCTATTTCTCGATTTATATTTTAAAAATATTCAATAATTCATCATTTATATCAATTTGAACTATATTGCTTTCAAGTAATATTTCATAAAATTGTTTTACCTTATCTACTAATTCATCACCATCAACATATTCATATGTTACTCTATTCAAAAACAATTCAACATCATCACTTTTTGCTCGCATCATATCAAAAGCTAAATCAGATGCAAGTTTTTTATTTGCATTAACCCAATTTATTGCTTCTTTCAATTCTTCAGTAAAAATTTTGACTATTTCTGGATGTTCTCTAACCAATTCACCCTTCAGAACAACACCGGCATTTGGGAATAATCCAAATCCTTTGTTTATATCGTTCCAAATTTTACCATAACTTATTTCTGAATATTCAATATTGAGTTTCTTTAAATTGTTTATTGCAAAACTAGCTTCAGGTTCACGCAATAATAAAGTTTCAATTTTACCATCCACAAAATCTCGATACATTTTAGCAGGTCTACCAAAAGGTTTACCGTATTCAAATATATAATCATCTACATTCCCACCTGAATTTTCAATTAAATATTTAGTTATTTTTGCGGGTGGAGCATCTTCAAATAAGGGTATATGAATAACTTTTCCTGCTAAATCATTTAATGATTCCACTGTTTTTATTCGTGATAATATACTAAAATTATCCCATACAAATACCACGGGCATCTTTACATCAAAGTTTGTAAGTTTAGATGCTGTAATTAGAGCACTAAAACTAATATCGGCTTTTTTATTAACAATCCAGCCTAAGTGTTTTTCAGTTTCTTCCCATATTTTCAAATCAACAATTTTGATAGCTTTATTCAATTTTTCAGATTGAAGTAAACGCATAATGATTGGATATCCAACTGGAGTAGCCGATTGAATTGTCACTGATGGTCGTTTATTTGCATTTGCATCGCTATTTCCTTCAATATTAATAGCTTTTTTTGTAAAATATACCCATACTTCAAAATTCCTTTTTGTATCAATTTCATAATCAAACCCTAATTCGCTAATCATATTGATTAATGGATGTGGCACAAATGTTTGGATAAGAATAAATCCTTCTCCAGGGTTTAATTCATAAGCTTTTTTTAATATTATATCAAATGGATCTTCCTTCATTTCTCTTACATCTAATATTTCATATTGGTCTTTAATTGAGCTATTATGATTATTATTGTTATATATGGAGATAAGATACTTCTTTATATTTATTTTTTCGATATTATATAGTAATTTATACCCTTTTATCAAACTAATAAAAGGTGCATTTATATCAGACATTGTAAATTTAATAGAATTCTTATATTTTAATGTTTTTAAAATATCTATTACCTTTTCAAAATCTTTTTCTTCATCTAATTTTAACTCAATTGCTGGGCTAGAATTATCCCATGAAATATCTACCCCATAGTCAATATCAATCATTTTTCTATTTTCAATACAATTGGGAAATGATTTAAGTAATTCTTCTTCCATACCCAATTCTTTATTAACAAAATGTAATATTTCACAAACTGATAACCCTGTCATTTTAGCAGCATCCTTGAAAGTTGCGAATTTTGCAAAAGTATTCAGCATTATTGGATTAGATAATCTTTTAAATTTCTTGGATAATTTTGATAGTTTAGAATTAAGAATAGGATATTTTTTAATTACTTCTTTTACGTTATCAGAAGCTATTATAGGTTTTTTTGTTTCTTCAAGCAAAACTGATATAGCTTTTACTGGACATATTTCTAATGCCTTTTGTGCTAAATCTTCTTCATTTTCGTTAGTTGGTTGATTATAAACAAATGCTTTTTGATTTTTTATATCATAAACTCCAGGTGCAACTCTTACACATGCTTTACAATTGATGCATTTTTGGTCTACTTTGTATTTTTTCATTTTCTGCCTCTTTTCATTTACACATTGAATTGTAAGATAAAAGCATTTAAATAACAAATGTTTTGATTTTTTATTTTTCAAAAATGTAAGTAACAGAAATAATACATTTAAAATATGTTACTTTAATTTAAACATGTAATATCCTTTATAATTAACTATTTCAATCACTGAAGCCTTGTTTCAGTTGTTTTATAATTTTATATCCTCTATTATTTTTCAATCCTTTAATTTCATATTGGTTATAGACACCTTTTTATAATGCATATTATTGCTTGTGAAAGTTGTGCTGTTAACAGGATACTGCTTTCTTAATAATTATGTATCTCCAACTTCTGATGCTGCAATTGAAGATTGGAATACTAATTACTCTAAATCTACTTTGATACTATCGGCAACAAAGTTACCCAAAGATATAAAATGGCGAATCATCATGGAGATTCCACTACTTATCATTGTGAACCTCTTATATATCATCTATTTTCCAAAATGATTTGACACAAAGTGATAGAATGATAAAGCTTTGCTAGTTCTTCAACGGTTGCTTCTTCCTTAGACAAGTTTATAGCTAAGTGTTCAATCTCTCCGGTATTTAATACGATTTTCACTATTCTAGTTTTAAATTCATTATTCTCATCAATATATTTTTTGAAATCACTATGTTTATTTTTATTTCTACGGACTGAGTTGTATAATATTTTAAAATACATTCTTATTATATATTTATAACTATTTCTAGAAAAACGATACATCGTACAAATGACTTAATATCCATAATCCATTATTGATATCAATTTGTAATCTTTGATTTTATCTTCTTTTATTGATTCATAACTATCAATCGCTAGTATTCTCTCATTTTATTTACATTTTTCAATTTTTGTATCTAAAATTAATTCATTGAGAATATCAAAAATATTGGAAACACTTGATCTCACAGCTACTCGATTTGCATATTGATTTTCACTCTGCTTAACATTTTTGTCTAAGGTGGAGACGTCGCATCATCCATTTCTTTAAGTATGATCCAATTCTTTGTGATTGTGGTTTCTTTATGGAAATTGATTATGAAAGTTGTTTCTTTCCTTAAATTAAGGAGTTTTCTATGAAACGTAAATTTTCTATTATTAAAAGAGAACTCTCTATGGATGAGAAAAAAGAAAGATTAAAAATGTATAACTTATATAAATTTCCTTTTGATCCTATTGAATTTCTGAACCGTGGTGATATCTATGACGAAACCATCCATCTTAAATGTACTAAATGTAAGTATGATGAGATTGCTGATTATGAAATTATTGAAGAAATCACTTTTGGTATGGACTATCCTATGCTTGATTGTCCAGTATGTAGCCACACCAAACTCAAGGGTATTTTAGTGCCTATTGATATCTATAACTCCGATTTTAAGAAACAATCGTATCTTAATTCTTTCTTATACTCTTTTTCTAGGAGTATCTTTTTTTGTCTGAATGAATATTTAGAATCTCCTAATAGATTAAAAAAAGCCCAAAAGGACTTTGTTATTAATCGTGTTTCTACTGAATATCTTCATTAAATTCATACTTCAAAGTATCTATTAATGACTTTACAGATATGATTTCTTTTGCTTTGTAAGCATTGCTTCCAGCAAAAGCAAATCCGTTATTCATTTTCCCTTTTTTTGCATTCATTAAAGCTAATGAAATACAATAAGGAGCTTCTTCTCTCTTACAAGTAATTATACAATCATAAGGACATTTAAAAGGTTGTTTTAATCCGCTTTCAACATCTTCTAAATACTTATTAAATATTGCTCTACCAGGAAGTCCAACTGGACTATTAATTATTTTAATATCCTCTTTCTTAGCATCTATATAAGTTTGTTTAAATCCGTCAGATGCATCACATTCAAATGTTGTAACAAATCTTGTTGCCATTTGTACACCCGAAGCACCATTATCAAGATAGTTTTTAATATCTTTTCCTGTATAAATACCACCACCTACAATTAATGGTATAACTTCAGTCCCAGCTTCTTCACTTATTTTCTTCAGTTCTTCTAAAACTTCACCTTGAAGTTTTAGAAGTGAATAGTTTTCATCATCAAGTTGATCTACTTTAAATCCTAGATGTCCACCTGCTTTTGGACCTTCTAATACAAAAGCATCTGGATAGTACCCATATGACTTAACCCATTTCTTAACTATTAGTCTTGCAGCTCTAGCTGAAGAAATAATTGGAACAAGTTTTGTATAAGTATTTCCTTTTAAATATTTTGGCAAGTTTAAAGGTAACCCTGCACCAGCAAATATAATATCGATTCCCTCTTCAATAGAAGCCTCTACTAAATCACCAAAATTAGTTAGAGCTACCATTATATTTACTCCAAGAACTCCATTAGTCATTTTTTTAGCTTTTCTAATTTCATTTTTCAACTCTTCAATATTACTAAGATTAAAATCTCTTGTTTTCCATTCGAACATTCCTACTCCAGCAGCTGATATAACTCCTATACCACCTTCATTAGATACAGATGCCGCTAAATTAGCAAGTGATATTCCAATTCCCATTCCACCTTGGACGATAGGTAACGGAGCGACTTTATTTCCTATTATAAGTGGTTTCATTCCTGTTTTCATAAATTTCACCTTCTTTTAAATATAGATATATTTTATTTAAACTTTTCTAACTATTAAAGCAATTATTTCTGGTCCTGTATGTACACCAAGAACTGGAGTTAACTGAACAATATTGATATTTCTAACATGAAGTTCATCACTTAATTTACTAGAAATCTTTTCGGCTTTTTCAATATTAGTTCCGTAATGAATCGTTATATCAACAAGATTCTTTCCGTATTTATTCTTAAGTACATTTCGCATCGCAATCAATGCTCTGTTTATTTTAAATGCTTTACTTACTGTATAATAAACACCTTCATCAGATACAGAAATAATAGGTTTAATAGCTAATATATTTCCAATAGTTCCTTCAACCTTACCAATTCTTCCACCTTTTCTTAAATACTTTAATGTCTCAATAGTATATAGTGCAACACTATTATTAAATCTTAAATCGTTTAAGCGACTTATTATCTCAGAAACTGAGTAATTAGATTTAATACTTTGAAGTGCTTCTTCAACTATATATCCTAGAGCCATAGATAAAGTTTTAGAATCATACATATGGATATTAACATTATCATATTCTTTAGAAGTTGTTTTAAAAGCATTATATGTTCCACTTAACTTGCTAGATATAGTAATAACTAAAATATCTGTATATCCTTCACTAATAAAATTCTGAATTGATTTTTTAAAGTCACCTATATCTGGCAAGCTTGTTGTAATTGCCACTTTATCAAGATTCTTATAAACTGTATCATAATCAATTTCTAATTGATCACGATAGAATTTTTTATTAAAAGAAATCATTAAAGGCATCATGTCTAAATTCTTAATTTTTCTAACATATTCAAAGCTTAAGTTTGAACTTGAATCAGTAATTACAGCTATTTTCATTTTATTTACTCCTCTTAAATTATATTTTTATGCAATATTAGAATGATCTAAACTTTCCATTTAAAGAACAAACGTTCCATTATAAAATCAAAAATTCTAAAATTACTCTATCACACATACTAATTTAACAAAGATTACTCTATCTGTCAAGGTAATTCTTATTAAAAAAATCACATAAGAATAAAGGAGGCTTTTTTCGTATATCCTAAAGATAAGGGTAATATAAAGTGAACCCCGTTTAGTGGACACTAAATAAAAAAGCCCAAGAGGATTTTGTTATGCTGTGTATAGTACTTCGTGTCTACAAAGTCTTGACAAGTTCACTTGTTGTATCGCATTTAGTTGCAACTTATTATGCGTATTTATTACTTATATTTTTAACCGTTAATTTTCCACAATTCTATTCTGCCACACATATGGGGAAAAGTGCTCAAAAAGCGATACTTTTAAAACATCAAAAATCCGAGAATATCACAGCAGTAAGGAAAACTACTAAATTCTCGGTATATGAGTCAAAATGATGGAGAATATAGTCCCCGAAGTTTATTCGTATACGGAAGCGGTGTTAGATGGTGGAGAGGTGGCTCCACCAAGAGAATATGTAATCAAAATTTAGGTACCCAGTTTTTTATTGTTTTTTATACAGAATACATCTTAGGTAAACTTATAGTTGACTTTTTAAAAAATATCATTCACTCAATATTTTTGAAAAATCAAAATGCAATTATCGAACTTCTTTTAACTTAAATCAGTTTTCGAGATTAAAACTAAACCCTTAAAACAACAAGGAGAGCATATTTTTAATAACATCAAAAATCTATAACTTTTTCTCCACTTTTATGCATTCAAAAATCGAGAATATATATGAAGTATAAGAATACTCTAAAAATCCTCGGTAACGTTATCAAATGGTTGAGAATATCGGGTTCGAACTAGCGACCTAGGCATTCATGGTGAATTATCTCAATATATATATGTACTAAAACAGGATATCTATTTGATATCCTGTTAATAAAATTTTATGTTAATACTAGTACCATAGATGGCACTCCAAAAAACAAGAAATTACTTTGATAAATAATTAGATATTCATTTGTACTATGGTTTTCTAGCATAAACTTATAATCATACATCTCACTCAAAGAATATAGTAACGGTCTAAAAGCTTTTGAAGGTGTTGTTTCAGATCCTGAATTAGCAATATCAATATATGTTCTATCTTCTTCTCTTAATGTAGAATAATATTCTATCTTCTTTCCAAAATCTGTTTCTATCAATTTAGCAGTATATGATTCATCAATAAAGTAATAACCCTCAGATCTATCATATTGGTCCACTTTTACTTCATTAAAAATGCCGCTTTTAGCTTGTGTTGTTACATATCTAGTAAGATAATTCGTTTCATAAAATCCTTTTCCACTATAATAGTAGTTGAATACAGAACTTTCAATTCCATCACGATCATGGATAGTATAGGATATAGAAGATCTGTTTGGATATAAATATCCATTAAATTCACAATCAACTGTTTTATTATACTTATTCGTAAACGTAACAGCATTAACTGTATTCATTCTTTTACCTGATGCAAATTCATTAATAACTTCAAACTCACCATCTGGATCAACAATCTCCTTGAAAGAGATATCGTAATAAAAGTTAGAAATATTATTTTCACCATCTAAACCAGATCCTTCATCCGGTATTTGTACATATTGTGCTTCATATACAGTTACTTCAGGATCAATATTCTCAATATCAGGAATATAAATATCCATTAATGCTCCCAATCCATCAAATGAATGTTCCCATTTATATTCTGTAATAGAACTGACTGCGACTGATTCAGTAAATCCATTATCTGATAACAAATCACCATATTCATTTTCAACTATCTTTACATACTTATTCACATGGTATCGAAAGTTAGTATCTAAATCAAGGGTCCACTGAGACGTTTCTAAGGAATCAATGTATATTTTTTGAATTCTCCCATGTTCGTCTTCATAAGTATATGAGAAGCTTGTATTTAATTTTTTAAAGTAATAATCTTCAAACATCCACCCATAAGCTTCCTCATAGACAGTAAAAGACAAAGTCTCAATACCATCATCATAATTATATTCAAGGTTACTTAATTCAGGACATATAAAATTGTATTGTGATGAATAAATTAAATTATCATATTTATCGTAATATGCACAAGATTGTAATGGAGGGATTTCATATTTTTCAATCAAATTTAATTGTACGTTCCCCACTGTGATAAGCAAGAAGCTACCTACAACAACTGATAGACCTCTAATAATCCATATTCTTGGAGAAAATCGGTCTATTTTAATTAGAAGTTTATAACTCATCCAAATACTAAGAATAATAACATATGCAAAAAGCATATATATTAAAACGTGTCTTATAATAAACCATGTTTCAATAACCGATGGAACTAAAACATATAAAATAACAATACTAACAAGTATTATAATTGGAAATGTAATTAATAATATTTTTTTCAAAATATTCTCCTTTCATTATTTTTATTTTTTATATAAACAAAAATAATGAATCAACATCTAAGCA
>CAZWIZ010000012.1:0-49578 GCA_964634385.1 uncultured Candidatus Izemoplasmatales bacterium
CAATTTGAAGCTGTTTTATTTAGTTATGTTGTATTCATTTAAGTATTTATTTGCTTTTTCATAGGCAATATTTACACAATTATCAAAGTCTCTAATAAAGTCTTCCCATCGATAAATAGAGATAAATGAATCATAGTTAATATTATTTTTGTTTTGAAGGATAACCTCATTATGAATATTAGAAGAAATGATAGAAGGTAATTTACTTTTATTAACTCCCCAAATGCCTTTAGGACCCTTTTTCATAATATAACTATAGTCATTACCTATATCAGGAATAACGACTCCTATAACACCTTTGGTTGAATGTGAGAATGTATTATTTAATGAATATTTAACTTCAAGTGGAAGACGATTACTACTTAAAATATTTTTTGATATTAAAATGATAGTAACATCCATATGAGAAATCTTTTTTTCTAGTTTTAATAAAGATGCTTCAGTGTTCGAAGTTAAATTAATATCTTCGCTAGAGTATTTATATTTTCTCCCTTTAAATTTATCCATAATTTTAAATTTAAAGTTCATTGAATCTGAATGAATATATGAGATGTATATATTTTTTTTCATATTTATTCTCCTTGTATAACATTAGTGTAGGTATAAAAGATTTAACTTTCTATGTCTTTAAACAATTAATACCTTTATTAAATATTAAGTACTTCATTATACCATGTAAGATATAAGTATACACAATGATTTTATCATAGGATATTATTTGTTTAAATAACAATAGTGAATGTCTATATCTTTTTAAGAATAATTGTTGGTAAGTGGATATTATTAACATATAAATAAAAAAAAGTAAAAAAAAGCTAATATGGTAACACATGTTACGCAAACTACCATAAATTTAGGGTATAATAAAGTGACAAAATCGAGAAATAGAGAGAGGTTTATAATGAAAAAAATATTAAGTATTATTGCGTTATTTATACTGGTTTTCGGATTAACAGCTTGTAAAGATATCCAAGAAGAAAAAGAGTTAGTTCATTTAAAAATTATGGCACCTATCGGAACACCAGCTTTAGCTCAAACATACATGGAAAGTACGCTTCCTAGTTTGGGAGATAACATAACATATGAGATTGATTCCGTTTACGGAACAGATCCACTTGTAGCTGCTTTTGGAAGTGGATCACATGATATTATTTATGCACCAACAAATTTAGGAGCAAAATTAATTTCTACTGGACTTGATTATCAGTTTGCAGGTACAGTTGTTTGGGGTAACTTATATTTAGCAAGTACGGGATATGATACTTTTACTCTAGATGATTTAGATGGAAAAGAAATTATTGCTTTTGGACAAAATGCAACTCCGGATATTGTCTTACAAACTATTTTAGATAATCATATCTTTACTACTGCACCAACGATTACTTATGTTGATAGTGTGTCACAAGCACAAGCAGAAATTTTAACTGATAATACCAAAATAGTTCTTATGGCAGAACCGGCACTAAGTGTTCTAGGACTACCAACTAAATTAGGGGATAGTTTAAATGTGATTGATTTACAACATGAGTGGGAAATAGTTACTGGTTCATTAAGTTATCCAATGGCAGGAATCTTTGTGAAAAGTGATTTAGATACAAATATTGTTAATGCTTATTTAACTGCGGTTGAAAATAGTATTGATGAAGCGAATAGTAATCCAAATGAGGTTGCCCAAATGGCAGTAGATTTGGATTATGGATTTCCTTTAGGAGTTTTAATTTCAGCGATTCCTCGTTCGAATTTATCATATCTTAATGCATTAGAATCAAAAGATGCTTTAGAAATATATTTTACATATATAATAGAACTTAATCCAGCTTTAATAGGTGGAAATCTACCAGGAGATACATTCTATTATTCAGGAGAGTAATATGAAAACTAAACCAGCTCATAACATTTTATTTTCTACGGCGTCTATTGTTTTATTATTTATTATTTGGCAACTTTATTCTATTAGCGTAAATAATCCTACATTAATGCCTACACCAAACAGTGTATTACAACGTATTTTAACAATGTTTTGTGAGAAAGAAACATATATAATATTATTTACAAGTTTAGGTCGCTTATTTTTATCATTAATTATGGCAACAGTATTAGGAGTTACATTCGGATTATTAAGTGGTACAAATGATAAAATTGAATCATTCTTCAAACCAATTATTGTTACAATAAGAACTTTACCAGTTATTTCAATTATTGTTGTTGTTTTAATTATTTTTGGGAACGTTATAACGTTATATATTATCTCGTTATTACTTATAGTTCCAATTATTTATCAAGCAGAATTAGATGGAATCAAAAATATCGATCAATCCTTAATTGATATCTTAAGACTTGATACGGATAATGTGAATAAAGTTGTTGTTAAAAAAGTATATATACCATTAAGTATACCTTTCTTACGAAGCGCATTAATTGATGCGGTTGGACTAGGATTTAAAGTATTAGTTGTCGCAGAATATATCGCACAAACAAAGGTATCAATAGGACGTACAATCTATATGAATAAAGTAAATTTAGATTTTACCGGTGTATTCGCGTGGACTATATTGTTACTTTTATTTGTACAAATAATAGAATGGGTTGTTGAACGGAGTTTAAAGTATAATAGTAATTAAGTTAAGATTTTGATAATATTTGATATAAAACAATTATTATTGTTTGTAAGTATATATATAGGTCATTTATTGAGTGATTTAAAGATTGAATAATGAAGAATAATACAAATACCTTGTTCATTAATAGCAAGGTGTTTTCTTTTTTCTAAATCTATTGACATATTATTACCTGATAAGTTATAATATGATTAATTAGTAAACGAGTAGGTGATCTCATGATAATAAATAAGACTTCTTCATACAAAAAGAGTATTACTAAACTGAAGAGGAAACACAAGAATAAAGAACTTGAAAACATCTGTAAACTAGAAGAAATACTTTTAAACCACAAATCGTTGCACGCATTAATGATATCAAGCATATGGAGAATATATCGATTTGAAAAGCTTATTGGAGATACAAAAAGTATATTTTCAGCTAGAATTAACAAACAGTATAGATTAGAGTTTAAACCAATTAATAAAATCGGATATGAATTTATTGATGTAGTTGAATTAGATCTAAATGAAATAAGTAATCATTATAAAAAAATATAATAAGTAATATTAAAAAAATAAAAGATAAGATAATTAATGAAAAGGAACGTGAAAATTATGACAGGATTAGGAACGTATTTAAAAGACTATTTAGAGTTTGAAGGAATAACACAAACTCAATTTGCAATGCAACTTGGAATATCACAAAAACATATGAATAGAATTCTAAATAATAAAGCTGATTTATCAACTGATTTAATGTATGCAATATCAATTCTTACAGATATTGATATTAATTTTATTGCAAGTATAGAAAATAAAAGAAAAGTAGTAGAGTACTTAAATGAAAAATTTAAAAGTGAAGTTGGAATCAAAGAATATTTAAAGAAATTTAAAATTAATGAACTTAAGAAAAATGGATGGATTAAATTCAAAGATATTACAAATGTTTATCAAAATGCAGTTGATATATTAAAATTTTTAAAGTTTAGAAATTTCGAAGTATTAAATAATACTGATAGTATATTATATAAGAAGACACTAAATAAAAAAGAATTAACAGCTTTATGGATAGCTAGATGTGATGAACTTGCTAAAGGGCAAATAGTAGAAGATTACAATAAATCAAATTTAAAAGAAGTTATAAAAGCTATAAACAATTATGTATATACAGAAGGAAAAATTGAAATACAATATATAAAAGAATTAATGAATAAAAATGGAATATATTTTGTTTTAGAAGAAGGATTACCTACAAGCGGTATAAGAGGAGCTTTTAAAATATATAAAGGGAAACCAGCTGTTTATATTTCTACATTTAATAAAAGAGTAGATGGACTAGTGTATTCACTATTTCATGAATTAGGACATGTAAAAAGTGACTTTAATCAAGGAAAATCTAAAGTAATTGTAGAAGGGACTAAAGAACAAGAAGATCGAGCTGATAAGTTTGCTTACACTAATATGGTCCCAGAAAACATTTTAAATGATATTTCAATTAATTTTTCAGAGAAACACCTTTTAGAAGTTTCTAAAGATAATAAAATACCAATGTGTTATATGGTATCACAATTAACAAATAATGGGATATATAAATATACAGGTAGCATGTATAAAAAACATATAAGAAAGATAGAAGAATAATCTAAAAGAAAATGAATATAGTATATAAGACACTTTCAAATTTGAAAATGTCTTATTGTAATTTGGAAGTGTACATCGAACAAAAACTACTAATTTGCATATTTGATGTTAGCATCAAACAAAATATGATACTATAATTTATAAGAAGGTAACTAATATGATTATTTATGAATATGGATTTAATAAAAAAATATAGGTATTTAATTTTCAAACAAATTATTAACAGATTAGAAGGTAATACTATAGAAGATATTTAAATTATATATATTTTAAAGGAGTGGTCTAATGAGGAAAACAATCTTACATAATATGCTAGTACCATATTTATCAATTAGTTTTATTATATTATCATTATTTCTTCAACCTTTTCCAGAGCTTTTAAAAGGATATGGAAAGATTATTACTAGTGAAAGTATCTTATTAACAGATTACGTATCAGTAGGAGGAATAGGACCTGCATTATTTAATTCAGGAACATTAATGCTTTTAAGTTATTTTATTATTAAAAGATTAGATTTAAGAGTTACAGGATCAATTTTTGCTGGAATATTAACAATTGGAGGTTTCGCCTTTTTTGGTAAAAATATTCTTAATGTATCAATTATCTTTTTAGGAGTATTGTTGTATTCTAAATATAAACATATTTCTTTAAAAAGTGTTATTATTGTCTTTTTATTTTCTACAGGGCTAAGCCCTGTATCAAGTGTATTAATGTTTGGGATTGGAATACCATTAATATATAGTATCCCCTTAGGTGCATTTATTGGTGTTCTTTCAGGATTTTTAATTGTTGAAATATCTACTCATGTTATAACCTTTCATCAAGGTTATAATTTATATAATGTTGGATTTGCTGGAGGGATATTAACTTTTGGATATTTTAGTATTTTTAAATTATTAAATATTGATTATTCAACTAATTTAATTTATACAAATTCTCAACATATTACTCTTTTATATTTATATATTGTGATTTGTTTAATTTTTATTTTTGTAGGGTTATATTATAATCAAAAACCAATAAAAGATTATTTTAAGATTTTAAAACTAAGTGGTAGAGCAGTTACTGATTTTACAAGAAATAATAATCAACCTTTAACAATGATAAATATTGGTATTACAGGTCTTGCTGCATTATTAATAATTTTAATATTAAATGTTCATATGAATGGACCAGTCTTTGGAGGATTACTAACAATAGTTGGCTTTAGTGCTTTTGGAAAGCATCCAAGAAATGTTTTACCACCAATGATTGGGGTATTAATAATGATATTAATTTTTAATATGGAATTAAGTATTATTTTAGTACTTGCAATAATCTTTGCTTCAGCTTTAGCACCACTAAGTGGTGAATATGG
Organism: uncultured Candidatus Izemoplasmatales bacterium; assembly: GCA_964634385.1. GTDB lineage: Bacteria > Bacillota_I > Bacilli_A > Izemoplasmatales > Izemoplasmataceae > JAFGXW01. The sequence continues at coordinate 5,599 of CAZWIZ010000012.1, forward strand.
AGTGATAGTAGGAGTATTATCAGGAATGTTACATCTTCCTATCGCTATAAGCTTAGGACAACTCCATGGAGGAGTATTATTATATAGTAATGGGTTCGCAGCTGCTTTCACAGCGGTCATAATGTTAACTTTAATTCAAACATTAAAAAGGAGAGATTATCATGCCACTACATGAGAATATGAAAAGTGCAAAAATTATTGAAGAAATTATTGATTATTTATTAGAAAATGATTATCGTAAAATAGATACTTTTATGGATATTACAAAAGAAGAAACAAAAATAAAAGTAGTAGTTCATATTAAAGAAAAGTCTTTATTAAAGAAATTTAAAAATGAGTTTAATTGTTTTAGAGATATTGAATTAGAAGAGTATGGTTGGGAATTATCAAATGATATTGGGCATGTTAATTCTTTAGATGCTCTTGGAACGCTTATTGATAATTACGAAATAACTGAAGACGATAATCAATGTATAATAATTTTACATAGAATAAATAACAAAAATTAAATATTCAATAATTTCTAACAAAATATTATACAATAAAATGATATAACTGAAATTCAAGTATTTTGTTTAGTCCATTTACTATTTTTTACTTTTCCTTCGCTATCTTACATTATCTATTTAATAATAGTAATTTATTCTTTACGATAGCTATGGTAAAATGAAACTAGGTATATAACGTGATATCTAAATAAGGGGTAAAAAGAATTGAATTATATTTATCATTAAATAAATTACACTTTTACTAAATTGTTATAAAATCTTTTAAATTTTGTTAATGTGTTTGGGTATTATGTGTTGCTAAAAAAATAGGTGGGATTGATTTTATGAAACTTAAATACAAGTTATTTCTTTCGATCATTACATTAGGCGCTATTTCACTATCAATAGGAGTCTTTTCGTATTATCTTGTTAATAAATCAGTTTTAACAGAGATGAAACTACAAAACAATGAAGAAAATGCAGTTTACATTTCTGAATCAGTAGAAAATGAATTACTTGAGTTAATAAGATTAACTACAACTTTAGCTAGTGCCGATGTTATTAAAGACTCTTTGGAACAAAGTAATGAAGAGTTTTCTTCTTATACTATATCTGAAAGAAATGATTATATAGATGATTTAAATGATACTTGGATGAATACTAATGACATAAATGATCCATTCATTAAAACGAGAATGGAAAATGATGTAGCATCTTATTTGATTTCCCAACAAACTAGTTTCCCTGATCTTTATGGAGAAATATTTTTAACTAATAAATATGGAGTTATGATTTCTACTACCGAAAAACTTACAACACTTGCTCATTTTGAAAAATACTGGTGGCAAGGTTCTTTTAATGATGGGGAAGGTTTAGTCTATTTAGATGATAGAGGATTCGATACAAGTGTTGAAGGGTATGTTTTAGGAATAGTGGTTCCTATATATGATGATCAAGGAGAGATTATTGGTATAATTAAAAGTAATTATAATATTTCGGATATCTTAAAAAATTCTGTTTCTAAATTTCAGGATTTAAATAATGAAGGTGAGTATTTAATTGTTAGAACTTTAGGATTAATAGTTAACGGTGAAAACATTGAACCCTTATCTAAGAGTATATCAGAAGATATTATTCCGTATTTAGGTGAGAGAACAGATATTAGTAGTGAAATGGATATAGATGATATAAAAAAATTTGTCGCTATCGCGCCAATAGATATTACTTATTCGTATGATTCGGTAAGTTTTGGAGGAAGTTACGAATCGATTGATCATACAAAAGGCAATTTAGGAGAAGGATGGTCTGTTTTATATTTAGTTGATAAACAAGTAGCCTTAAGTGAACTGCGATATACAATAATTAATGTATCTCTTATAAGTTTTGGAATCTTGAGTCTAATCTCAATTGCTGCTTTATTTGTAGGAGAATTATTTAGTAAGCCTCTCAAAGAACTTAACAAATATATAGAAGAGGTAGGAAAAGGTGGTTTAGTAAAGAAAGAAACAAAAATCACTAAAGATGAAATTGGAAAACTTACAATTTCATTTAATAGATTGATTGATGACCTTAATTTAACTTTAACTTCAAAAGAAAAATTAGAAAAGGAAATATTATTAAAAGAAAAACTCGAAAATATTTTAATAGAGAAAGAAAAAGAAACGAAAATAATTTTAAATTTAACAGCCGAAGGTATCTATGGAGTTGATTTAAAAGAAAACTGTATTTTTGTAAACCAAACTTTCTTAAGTTTATTAGGATACGATAACGAGGAAGAGGTTATTGGAAAGAATATTCATAATTTAATTCATTATAAAAAAACAGATGGAACAGATAATCCTATTCAATCTTGTTCTATGCGTAAAACATTAAATGACGGTAATAATTATCATAATATAGATGATGTTTTATGGAAAAAAGATGGAACACCTGTCCCTGTAGTATTTACTTCAAGACCAAAATATAAAAATAAAATACTTGAGGGAGCTATTGTTTCTTTTAGAAATATTACAGAACAAAAAAATTCGGAGAATATAATTAAATACGAGAAGTACGTTGCTGAAATGTATTTAGATATTGCTGGAGTAATGTTGATGATTATAGATAATAATGGGAAAATTTCTCTTATTAACAAAAAAGGTTGTGAAATTTTAGAAGCAACAAAAGATGAAATAATTGGTGTGAGCTGGCTTGATAACTTTATTCTAGATAAGGATAAACAAGAAATAGAAAATGTTTTCAAAAATGTTTTCAAAAATAATACGAATATTTTAGATAGTTATGAGAACAAAATTATTACTTTCAAAGGGAAAGAAAAAGTAATTTTTTGGAACAATACTATCGTATACGGATCAAATAGAGAAATAACAGGAATATTATGTTCAGGAGAAGATGTTACTGAAAGAAGACAAACTGAAGAAATATTACATATTAGTGAAAAAAGATATCGGGAGTTAGTAAACAGTATAAATGTCGGTATAGTTATACGTGATATAGATACTTCAATCACAATGGTCAATGAGAAAGCAACTGAATTATTAGGGAGTTTAAGTGAGACCCTTAAAGGGAAAAAGGTAACAGATCATACTTGGAAATTTTTCAAAGAGAATGGCGAAATACTTCCATTAGAAGAGAATCCTGTTAATTTGATGATTTCGACAAGAAGGCAAATAAAAAATCTGGTTGTTGGATTACTTATGCAGCATTCAGATGATTTGATTTGGTTCTCTGTAAGTGGAATCCCAATTATGGATGACAACAATAATTTAAAGGAAATAATTATTAGTTTTATTGATATAACTGACTTAAAGTTGCAAGAAATACAATTGAATTATGAAGCAAACAATGATTTTCTAACAGGATTATATAACCGCAGATACTACGAAGAAAACTTAAAACTACTTGATATCGAAGAAAATCTTCCAATAACAATAGTAATGGCAGATATAAATGGATTAAAACTGATAAATGATGCTTTTGGACATGACTCTGGAGATGAATTGTTGATTTCAGCTGCAAAAATAATGACTGAAACATGTGATAAAAATAACTTGATTGCTAGAATTGGTGGAGATGAATTTGCTATTGTCATGCCAAATACTGCTGAAAAAGATGCCGAAATGATAATAAAAAAATTACATAAAAAAAGTAAATCAATTAATATTGAATCAATACAGTTATCGATATCTTTCGGGTATAAAACTAAAACAAATATAAGTGAGAATCTACAAGACATTTACCGAACAGCAGAAGATTTGATGTATAGAGAAAAGCTTTTAGAAATTCCTTCAATGAGAAGTGGAGCAATTGAAACAATTTTAAGTACGCTTTACGAGAAAGATGAAAATTCTGAAGTACACTCAAGAAGAGTATCACTTATTAGTGAAAAATTTGCGAAGGCAAATAATATGAGCATGCAAGATGTTGCTGAAGTGAAGATGGCTGGGTTACTCCATGATATTGGTAAGATTATTACTCCTATATCAATTATTAATAAAAAAGGAAAATTAACTGAAGAAGAGTACAATACTATGAAAAATCATCCAGAGATTGGATTTAGAATATTAAATTCAACTCATGAGATGAGAGAAATTGCTGATATTGTATTGAATCATCATGAAAGATGGGATGGATTAGGATATCCAAGAGGCATTAAGAAAGAAGACATCCCATTAAAATCGAGAATTATTTCTATAGCTGATGCGTTTGATGCAATGACTGGTAAAAGGTCTTATCGTAAAACAATTTCAAATGAAGAGGCATTAAAAGAAATAATCGCTAATAAGGGAACTCAATTTGACCCAGAATTAGTAAAGGTATTTGAACAACACTTTACTGAAATTATCTAAAGAAAAGGCTCCATATATTAAAAAAAGAATCAATATTGTCAATAGAATACGAAATCATTTTTTACGACTTACAAAAAAGCAGATTTAGAAATCTGCTTTTTTGTTTTTCCTCTTACTATTAAAGGAGGTTGTAATAATGGTATTTTCTTCTTTTGTTTTTATTGCACTCCTAAGATAATTATAGAATCGAAATAAAAACAGGAATTCATTGTTGAATTCCTGTTTTATTATAAACTTGGAGTTTTTACATTTAGAAATGAAAACTCTTGATTTTGATTAGCTTTAACTGACATTGCAGTATTGGGAGGGCAAATAACTATGTCGCCTTCAATTACTGAGCTTTCATCCTTGCCTATAACAATTGTTCCTTCCCCTTTAACAACATAAAAGAAGACGTCAACTTCTACACTATGTGGTTTGATAACCTCACCAGGATTAAGGATAATATTTCTAACAGCTACATTGCTATTCCTTACTAGGGTTTTAGTAAGAAAGCCTTTTTTGTTTAGTTCACCTTTTATTTCGGACATACGAATTATTTTCATATAGTTCTCCTTTTTTCTTTAATTATCCCATTATAATTGTTGCTTAGTCAATGATAGTGATAATTTTAATAAAGAAGAAACCTTATTTATAAAAATATTGTCTTCTATTTCTTATTTTTTAAACTTGCATACTAGCATTATATAAACTAGCGTAATAACCATTTTTCTTAATTAATTCTTGATGTGTTCCTCTTTCAGTAATACCTTTACTAGTTAAAACTAAAATCTCATCAGCGTTAGAAATCGTTGATAAACGATGGGCAATTACTAAAGTAGTTCTACCTTCACTAAGATCATCTAATGCTTTTTGAATTAATTTTTCTGTAACATTATCTAAGCTAGAAGTTGCTTCATCTAAAATTAGAATTGGTGGATTTTTAAGGAAGACACGAGCGATACTGACTCTTTGCTTTTGTCCACCAGATAATTTAACTCCTCTTTCACCTACCAAGGTATCATAGCCGTTTTCTAAAGAGTTAATAAAATCATGAATATTAGCTTTTTTAGCGGCATCGACAACTTCTTCAAAAGTAGCGTCAGGTCTACCGTATAAGATGTTATCCTTCATTGATCCATAAAATATATAAACATCTTGTTGAACATGACCAATATTTAATCGTAATGAATAAATATCATATTCATTTACATTATGACCATCTACTAAAACACTACCCTTATCAACATCATAGAAACGGGGAATCAATTTAGAAATTGTACTTTTCCCTACTCCGGTTTCACCTACTAAAGCAACTTTTTTCCCAGCTTCAATAACGGTACTGAAATTATGCAAAACATGTTCTCTTGATGTCTCATATTGGAAGTTAACATTTTTAAATTCAATTTTTCCAGCAGTTCCGTTTAAGAATAATGGGTTTTCTGGTGATTTAATTTTCGGTTCCATTTTTATGATTTTATAAAACTTTTCATATCCACTCCAACCTTTTTGGACTTGTTCCATAGTTTGAATTAAAGTTCTTATTGGTTGAATTAAATAAGAAATAAACATAAAGTAAGCAACATATTCTCCAATTGTTATTTGTCCTAAATAAACAAAATATCCACCAAAGACTAAAACCGAAACATATAATAAATCAATAAACAAATTAGTTCCAGAGCTAAAAATTCCCATTTGTTTATAAAAAGCATCATAACTATTTTGGTAGCGATATGTTACATTAGTAAATTTCTTTAATTCAAAATCTTCATTAGTGAATGCTTTAGTGAGTCTTATACCACCAATACTATTTTCTACTTCACTATTTATTTCTTCATGAGTAGCTCTTGTTTTTCTAGAAGCAGCCATCATTTTTTTTCTTCGCAATGCGCTAAAAATCACTAAGAAAATAACAAAAACAAAAACGATTAAGGTAAATAACAAATGAATATGCAATAAAATAATAAAACTACCTATAATCATAATAACTGAAACAAAGATGTTCTCAGGAGTATGATGACTCATCTCTGAAATATCTCTTAAATGCCCAACAATATATGTCATAATAGACCCTGTTTTATGGTCATCAAAATAATCCGAATCTAATGTTTGTATTTTTTTAAATAAATCAATTCTCATATCTCTTTCTATTCTTGTTCCCATAACATGTCCATAGTAATTTACAAAGTAGTTACAACCCATTCTTACAAAATAAAGACCAAGTAATATACCACCAAAAGTAAAAATCATTGGAACATTACCATTAGGTATATAGTCATCTATATAACTTCTTGTGATAACTGGGAATAACAAATTTAAGCCACTCATTATTGATGCGGCCAATAGATCTAAATAGAATAATAATTGATGATTTTTGTAATATTTAATAAATGTTTTCAACATAATTAGCACCTCACAAAAGCATTATATCACATTCTTAAAAAGATAGATTAACTATTTATATTTATGTTATAATAGTCACATGCTTTCGTGCTTTTAAAGTGATATAATTAAAGCACAAAAGGAAGTGAAAACATGAACAATTATGATAAAATTAGAATTCTTCTAGATGAAAAAGGAATTATTACAACACAAAATGTTGAAAAAAAAGGAATTCCAAGATGGTTTCTTTCTAAAATGGTTAAACAAGGAGAACTCAAAAAAATATCTAGAGGAATATACACAGATGAAGATGGGTTTTATGATGAGTATTTTGTTTTTCAAAACCATCATAAATCTTCTGTCTTTTCATATGGAAATGCATTGTATTTTCATGATTTAACTGATAAAATTCCTTCATTTATCGAAGTAACTGTATATCAAGGATATAATGTTCATCGTTTTCCTGAAAATACAATAGTTCATTACGTAAAAAAGGAGATTCATAGATTAGGGGTTACAACTATCAAAAGTCCTTTTGGAAATCTAATAAACGTTTATAATATTGAAAGATGTATATGCGACCTTGTGAAGAGTAGAAAATTTATTGAATCAGAGGTCTTTAAAAAAGCTCTTCAAGCTTATATGAAAAGGGAACATAAAGACCTTCATAAGCTTTTCGAGTACGCTAAAGTAATGGGGATTGAATCAGATATGTATAATATTATGGAGATTTTATCATAATGAATAAAAATTCACTCTCTGATAAAGCAAAAAATAAGGCTAAAGAATATAACGTAACTAGTAATTTAATTATCAACCATTTCTTTTTTGATTCAATTATTAAAAGAATTTCATTAAGCAAATATAGAAGTGTTCTTATATTAAAAGGTGGATTTCTTTTATCGATTAAGCTTGGCATAAAATCAAGAACAACAAATGATTTAGATTTTTTAATGGAAGCAATAAATTATCGGAAGGTATAATCACATCAATATTTGAGGAAATAATTAAAGTAGAATTAAAAGATAACATTAAATATCAAATTAAATCTACGATCTTAATAAACGGAGATAAAGGGGTTAGAATAAAACTGATTGCTTATTTTGAAAGAATAATTCAACATATAAATGTAGACATAGTTCTAGGTGACATAATTACACCGAAAAAAATAAATTTGAAATATGAGAGTATAATAGATAATGAGATAATTGATATATTAACTTATAACTATGAAACAATCCTTGCAGAAAAACTGCAAACTATTATTTCGCTTGGCGTTTCTAGTAGTAGAAGCAAGGATTTATTTGATATATACATAATTACTAAGTTAAAAGAAACTGAAATAAACTATATGGAATTAAAAAAGGCAATAGAAATTACTTTTACTGAAAGAGAAACTAATTATGATCAAAGATATTTAAGAGAAAGTATAATTAAAATATCAGTAAATAAAGTTCAAAAAAGTATATGGGAAAGATATACAAAAAATAACTACTTTGTAAAAGGACTTTCATATGAAGATGTCACAACATCAATATATAAACTTATAGATAAAATATCATAGATTAACTATTTACATTTATGTTATAATAAACGTGGTGAGAAGAATGATTATAAATTTAGAAGGACTACTAAAAAAAGAATTAAAAGATGAAATTATTGTTTTTCAAACAGACACTGTTTATGGAGTAGGATGTAAAATAAATAGTGAAGTTGGAGTAAACAAAATATATGAACTTAAAAACCGCGAGAAAAGAAATCCGCTCGCTGTTTTATGTGCGAATATTACTCAGGTTAAACAATTAGTTAACAACTTTGAATTAGGGGAGAAATACGCTAAAAAATATTGGCCAGGTGCATTAACATTAATCTTCCCAAAAAAAGCGATAATAGGAGATTTTATTACTTCAGGATTTAAGACAGTTGGAGTAAGAATACCAAATGATGTTATTGCCTTAAAAATATTAGAAAAATTTGGACCAATGGCAGTTACTAGCCTTAATTATTCTAAAGAAAAACCAATTTTAAAGTATGAAGATACTTTAAAATTTATTGATAATGTTGATTATCTTGTTAAAGGCAAAGATTTAGAATCTGTTAGTTCAACAGTATATGACACTGTTAATGACATGATATTACGTCAAGGAACAATTTATTTAGGCTAGAAACCTAGCCTTTTTTAAATTCTAAAAAGAATGCTATAACATATATTAAGAGTAATATAATATATATATCTTGATATACTATTATTTAGCTTTTTTATTGTATTCTTAAAAAGTTTTGTTATAATTGAAAAGTAGTATGTATAAAAAGCAGCATTAAAAACATTTTTAGGAGGATTCAATTATGAAAATAGCGATAGGTGCTGACCATGGTGGGTATAGTCATAAAGAAATAATTAAAACTCATTTAATTGAAAGAGGTTTTGAAGTAAAAGATTTTGGAACTTATTCAGAGGAAAGTGTAGACTATAATGATTTTGCTGTTTTAGTTGCTGAAAGTATTAGGGATAAAAAATATGAACGTGGTATTTTAATATGTGGAACAGGAATTGGAATGAGTGTAATGGCTAATAAAGTTAAAGGTATTAGAGCTGCATTAGTACATGACTTATTCACAGCTGAAGCTACAAGACTTCATAATGATTCTAATATCCTCGCAATGGGAGGAAGAGTTATTCCAATTGAAAAAGCTTTAAAAGTTGTAGATATTTGGATTGATACAAAGTTTTCAAATGAAGAAAGACATATTAGAAGAATTGCTAAAATAGATAATTATAAGGGAGAATAAAAATGGGGAAATTAACAGTTTTAAATCATCCTTTAATAGATCATAAAATGGCTATTATTAGAAACAAAAATACGGATACAAAAACATTTAGACATTTAGTAAATGAAGTTGGTGGATTAGTTACTTATGAAATTACTAGAGGACTTAGTACTAAAGAAGTAAAAGTAGTTACTCCAATTACAGAAACAGTTTGTAAAACTTTAAGTAAAGATGTTATTATTGTTCCAATCTTAAGAGCTGGACTTGGAATGGTTGATGGTATTCAAATGCTTATTCCTACTGCGAAAGTTGGGCATATTGGAATGTATCGTGATGAAAAAACTTTAGAACCTGTTGAATATTATGCTAAATTTCCAAATGAAATAGTAGAAGGCACTGTCTTAATAGTAGATCCTATGTTAGCGACTGGGGGAAGTGCTTCCGCAGCAATTACCGCAGTTAAAAAACGTGGAGCTAAAGATATTACATATGTTGGGTTAGTAGGTTGCCCTGAAGGAGTAGAAAGATTAAATAAAGATCATCCAGATGTTGATATATATTTAGCTGCGATGGATGAAAGACTTAATGAAGTAGGTTATATTGTACCTGGACTTGGGGATTGTGGAGACAGATTATTCGGTACAAAATAATGAATAAAAAACAAAAAAATGCTTTCAAAGTATATACAATAGTATCAAACTTTATTTTTGAAATCTTTGTTACTGTTGGGATATCTTTTATTATCGGATATGCTTTAGATGAACTTTTAAATACTATTGTTGTATTTAAAATTATCTTTATTGTTATTGGTGTATTTGCGGGACTTAAGAACTTAGTTACTAGAGTCTCAAAATTGGAGGATAAAGATGAAAAATAAAGATGCTTTTATAAGCACATTTTCATTGGTTTGGATATATACATTAATCATTGGAATTGCAATATATTTTATATTTGGTAAGATTTATGGACTTTCTTTTTTGTTAGGAAGTGTAACTAGTTTAATGACAATGAGTATGCTTTATAAAAGCTCTAAAAGAATTTTAGAAAGCGATGTAGCTGGAGCTCGAAAATTAGCTATTAAAAATTACACTTTTAGATTTTTATTTTATGCGATTATTTTAATTGCTGCAGGTGTTTTAGATAATTTAGATATCTTTGCGACAGCTTTTGGATTATTATCGTTTAAGATTGTTTTATATTTTAATTTATTAGTATTAAAAAGAGGTGGTAAAACATGATTGAGTTTTATGCAAATTTGTCAGCTGGAATCATATCTTCATTAATTGTAACAACTTTTTTGATTTTTAGTACAATTATCATTGGACTAAAAGTTAAAAAAATGGACTACGCTGATGCCCCTAGTGGGATAGTATTAATAGCGGTTATGTTTGTTGAAATGGTTAATAATATGATGCGAGGTTTCTTTAAAAAGAATTGGAATGTTTTTACACCTTACTTACTTACAATATTATTATTTTTAATATTTGCTAATACAGCTGCACTTGTTGGATTAAGTACCCCGCTTTCAAATATTAGTGTAGCACTTGGATTTAGTTTATTAGCTTTTGGATCAATTCAAGTATCAGCTTTGATTGTTAAAAAGCCTATCAAAAGAACTAAAGATTTAATGGACCCTCATCCTTTGTTTTTCCCAATTAACTTAATTGGGGAAATGTCAACACCATTCGCAATGGGTATTCGTTTATTTGGTAATTTACTTAGTGGTGCAATTATCGGGATTATTATTTATGGGTTATCTCATAGTATAGGATTAGCATTTAGTAATTTACTTGGAGGAGATTTCTTAGGTGTATTAGGATATGGATTTGTCCAAATATTTGGTGTAGGAATTGGGGCAGTTCTTATTCATACAGTATTTGATATTTTCTTTGGAGCTATTCAAGCTTATGTATACTTTATGTTGTTTACAATATTCTTAAGTATGGCAGTAGAAGACTAAAATAGTTATTTACTGAGAAATCAGTTTATATATATATTATTATTATTAAAAATTAATTTATAAAAATATAAGGAGGAAACAAAATTATGGCAGAATTTACAGAATTTTTCGCTACAGGAATGGCTTATTTAGGAGCTGGGATTGCAGTATTAACTGGGATAGGTCCTGGAATTGGACAAGGATACGCTGCTGGTAAAGCAGTTGAAGCATTAGGTCGTCAACCAGAGGCGGAATCAAGTATTAGAACATTAATGATAACTGGACAAGCAGTTGCGGAAACAACTGGACTTTATGGATTAATTATCGCAATTATATTAATTTTCGCTACGTAAAAAAAAGATTTAAAAGGAGGCAATTCCTATGGAGTTTGTTGCTGAAGTTTTAAAAGAATTTATAGAGAATGCTATTAAAGTTAGCCCGAGAGAAATGATTATACAAATTGCCTCAACCTTACTATTATTTATAATTGTTAAATTCTTTTTTTGGAATAATATAACAAATTATTTAGAAGGAAGAAAAAAACATATGGCAAAAGAGTTTGATGAAGCTAATAACGCGAACTTAGAAGCTCAGACACTTAAAGCTAATGCTAGTAAAGAGTTGAATAAAATTCGTTCAAGTGCAAAAGATGTAATAGAAGATGCAAAGGTTCGTGGCGAAGAAGAACGCACACAAATTATTGCTAAAGCGAAGAATGATGCAAGTGTAATTATTGATAATGCTCAAAAAGAAATAAAAACTGAAATAGAAAAAGCACGAACAAGTATTAATGATGAAATTGTTAGTGTTGCTGTTCTCATTGCTGAAAAAGTAATTAAAAAAGAAATAGATGAGAATAAACATAAAGAACTTTTTGAAGAAGTAAATAAAGAGGTAATCTCTTAATGAGTTACCTTGCTTATCAGTATGCTGAAGCGTTATTTGGACTATCTAAAGAAAAATCTCAAATAGATGAAGTATTAAGCGAATTTAAAAATATTAATAATTCATTTGATGCTGAAATTTATCAATTTTTACTTCATCCTAAAGTAAAAAAACAAGATAAAAAGGATATTATTACTAAAATTGTTAATAATCGATTACTAGAAAATTTTATCTTTGTTTTAATTGATAATTCTCGCATTGAAATTTTTGATGATATATTAATAGAATTTGAGAAATTAATAAATAACCAAAATAAGGTAATGGAAGTTCAAGTTTATTCATATAAAAAATTATCAATTAAACAGCTTGAGCAATTAACTATAAATTTACATAAAAAACATAATAGAAAAATTAAGCTTGAAAACATCGTTGATAGATCAATTGTTGGGGGATTAAGAATTGAATTTGAAGGAATGATTCTTGATGATACAATTAACAATTATTTAAACAGCCTTAAAGCTAATTTAACGAAATAATTCGAGGTGAGAGAATGAGTAAAATTAATCCTGTTGAGATTAGTTCTTTAATAAAAGAACAAATCAAAAAATATGAAAAAGATATTAAAACTGAGAGTATTGGTACTGTAATTAGCGTTGGGGATGGTATTGCTTTAATTCATGGATTAGATAACGCAATGAGTGGTGAGTTATTATTATTTCCTAATAATATCTATGGTTTAGTATTAAACTTAGAAACTGATCATGTTGGTGCTATCTTATTAGATGAAAGTACTTCTGTTAGAGAAGGAGATACTGTTAAAACAACAGGACGTTTATTAGAAGTTCCTGTTGGTGATGAAATAATTGGACGTGTTGTTAATCCTTTAGGACAACCAATTGATGGAATGGGTAAAATTTCTTCAACTAAAACAAGACCAATTGAAAGAAAAGCAACTGGTGTTATGAGTCGTAAATCAGTTAATGAACCTTTACAAACAGGTATTAAAGTATTGGATGCATTAGTACCAATTGGACGTGGACAACGTGAACTTATTATTGGTGATAGACAAACTGGTAAAACAGCTATTACAATTGACACTATTATTAATCAAAAAGGAAAAGATGTTATTTGTATTTATGTAGCTATTGGACAAAAAGAAAGTACTGTAGCTAGTGTTTTTGAAACATTAAAACAATTTGGAGCAATGGATTATTCTATTATTGTTAGTGCTTCAGCATCAGAACCTTCTCCGTTATTATATTTAGCACCATATACTGGAATTACTATGGCTGAAGAATATATGTTTGCTGGAAAAGACGTTTTAATCATTTATGATGATTTAACTAAACACGCTATAGCATATCGTGAGTTAAGTTTATTATTAAGAAGACCACCAGGAAGAGAAGCTTATCCTGGGGATGTTTTCTATTTACATTCAAGATTACTTGAAAGAGCTGCGAAATTAAATGATTCACTTGGAGGAGGTAGTATTACTGCTCTTCCAATTATTGAAACACAAGCTGGAGATATTAGTGCTTATATTCCAACAAATGTTATTAGTATTACTGATGGACAAATCTTTTTACAAAGTGATTTATTTTATAGTGGTGTAAGACCAGCAATTAATGCAGGACTTTCAGTATCACGTGTTGGTGGTAATGCTCAAATTAAAGCAATTAAAAAAGTTTCTGGAACTCTTCGCTTAGATTTAGCATCTTATCGTGAATTAGAAGCTTTTACACAGTTTGGTAGTGATTTAGATGATATTACTAAAGCACGATTAGAACGTGGGAAAAGAACAGTTGAAATATTAAAACAAGGATTACATGCGACAGTAGATGTAGAAAAACAAGTTATTAGTATTTTTGCATTAACTCATGGCCATTTAGATAGTGTTAAATTATCTGATATTAATCGTTTTGAAGTGGAACTTCATAAATATTTTAGTCAAGATGTTGAAGGTCAAAAAATATTATCTGAAATTAAAGAAACAACAGAATTACCAAAAGTTGATGAAATTGATAATGTAATTAAAAGGTTTAAAAAAATCTTTATTTAAGGTGGTGTTAAAATGGCATCAATGAGAGAAATAAAATCAAGAATCGCGGCAACTAAAAAAACATCACAGATTACAAAAGCAATGTATATGGTTAGTGCTTCAAAACTTAAAAAAGCTGAAAAAGCCATTAAAGGGTTTAGACCTTTAATGTATCATTTAAAAAACATGATATATAACATTATAGATGATGATGATTTAGTAAGTCATCCAATGATGATTGATCGTCAAGCTTCTAAAATATGTTATATTTTAGTATCAAGTGATCGTGGGTTAGCTGGGCCATATAATTCAAGTGTTTTTAAAGCTTTTAGTGCTCATGTCGCAAGATATCATATATCTAATGATGAATTTGTAGTAGCCCCAATTGGATTTAAAGCATTTAGTTACGCAAAAAGAATGAATTTTGAATTATTAAACAACAAACCTATTAATGTTCGTGATGATATTCAATTTATTGATTTTGAAGGTATAACTAAAATGTTTCAACGTGATTATTTAGATGAAAAAATAGATAGTATTATTGTTTTTTATAATCAATTCATTAATACAATTACTCAAAAAGTAAAATACACACAAATTATTCCCATTGTGAATAATCAAGATCAAGATAAAGAAAAAGAAGAAAAAGAAGAAAAAGATAAAGATAATGGTAAAATGAAATTAATTTACAATTATGAACCTAGTCCACAAGCTATAATTGATCATTTAATACCATTGTATGTTGAAAATACATTATATGGATTAATTTTAGAAGCAAAAGCAAGTGAACATGCTTCAAGAATGACAGCCATGAAAAGTGCAACAGATAATGCTGAAGAAGTAATTGAAACATTACAGCTTCATTATAACCGCGCGAGACAAGCGGCGATTACAATTGAATTAACTGATATTATTGGTGGAGCAAATGCAGTTAATTAAAGGAGGAAATTATGAATAAAGGAAAAATAGTTCAAGTAATGGGACCTGTTATTGATGTTTTATTTTCTGATGATTTACCAGAAATCAACCATGCTTTAACTTGTAATGTAGAAGCAAAAGATAATAATGGCGTTCCAATTAAACTTACACTTGAAGTATCTTTACATCTAGGAAATAATGTCGTTCGTACGATTGCAATGGATTCTAGTGATGGTGTAGTAAGAGGCATGGAAGTATTAGATACAGGAGCTCCAATTAGTGTTCCAGTAGGAGAACAAACATTAGGAAGAATTTTCAATGTTTTAGGTGAATTAATTGATGGTAAGAAAGAACTAAAAAAAGGAATAAAACATAGTCCTATTCACCGCTCTGCACCAAAACTTGATGAAATTAGTAGTGAAATTGAGATATTAGAAACAGGAATTAAAGTTGTTGATTTACTTGCTCCATATATTAAAGGTGGAAAGATTGGTTTATTTGGTGGTGCTGGTGTAGGTAAAACAGTATTAATCCAAGAATTAATTAATAATATTGCTCAAGAACATGGGGGTATTAGTGTATTTGCTGGTATAGGAGAAAGAACAAGAGAAGGAAATGACTTATATTTTGAAATGACAGAGTCGGGTGTAATTAAAAAAACAGCAATGGTTTTTGGTCAAATGAATGAACCACCTGGTGCACGTATGAGAGTAGGATTGACAGGACTTACAATGGCTGAACATTTTAGAGATGAAGAACATCAAGATGTATTATTCTTTATTGATAATATTTTCCGTTTTACACAAGCTGGTAGTGAAGTATCTGCACTTCTTGGTCGTATGCCAAGTGCTGTAGGGTACCAACCAACATTAGCTACAGAAATGGGTAAATTACAAGAACGAATTACATCTACTAAAGAAGGATCAATTACTTCTATTCAAGCAGTTTATGTTCCAGCAGATGACTATACAGATCCAGCCCCTGCGACAACATTTACACATTTAGACGCAACTACAAATCTTTCACGTAAGATTAGTGAAGAAGGTATTTACCCAGCGGTAGATCCACTTGCTTCAACTTCACGTGCACTTGCACCTGAAATTGTTGGACAAGAACACTATGATATTGCTCGTGAAGTTCAAAGAATAATTCAAAGATACAATGAATTATTAGATATTATTGCTATTTTAGGAATGGATGAATTAAATGAAGATGATAAACTTGTTGTTCATAGAGCTAGAAGAGTTAGATTGTTCTTATCTCAAAATTTTCATGTTGCTGAACAGTTTACTGGACAAAAAGGAACATATGTCCCTGTAAAAGATACAATTAAAGGATTTAAAGAAATCTTAGAAGGTAAGCATGATCGTTTACCTGAAGATGCATTCCGTCTTGTTGGTAATATTGATGATGTTATTAAAAAAGCAGAATCAATGAAATAAGGAGAGGATAATTAATGAAAATTAGCGTTGTAACACCTCTTGGAGAACTATATAATAAAGAAGTTGATTATGTAGTTATTACTTCAGAGATGAATGGCGAATTTGCTATTATGAAAAATCATATTCCTATTATTAGTTCTATTGATATAGGATATATTAAAATGGTTACAGGCGAAGAAGAAATTTTTACTGTAGTTATTAATGGCATTGTTGAACATCAAAATAATATTGTAAATGTTATTGCTCAAGAAGCTCAAATAGGTATGGATAAAAAAAGTGCTATGGAGCACCTTAATAATGTTAGAAAACAACGTATAGAAGAAAATAAAAAACGTAGTGTTGATTTTTTCCAAGCTGAACAAGAACTTAAAAAAGGTGTTAAAAAAGCAAAAGCAGGACAATTATAAGATATTATAGATTTCAGATAGTAGGTTAAACAGTGAAAACTGAACACTTAATTATTTAAAGTAGGCCGTCAATAATTGATGGCCTTTTTTATGTCTTTGTTTAGCGCTTTGCTAGGAAACGACATTTTATTATTAATGTGGAATTGACTGTAATAAGGGTAAGATAAATTTAGGTGAAATGTTAAATTAATCCTAATCTTAATAAAAAATGCACCTTAAAGTTACAACGTACACGTTGTAACTTTAAGGTTGATAATTTTAAAGAAATTAATGATATTCATGGACGTTTGAAAGGTGATGAAATATTAAAAAAAATAAGAGATTTATTAAATTCATATAATCAAACTGAAAAAATTGCTGGAAGATATGGTGGGGATGAATTTGTTTTAATTTTTAGATATCATAATGAATTAGAATTTAAAAAAATAGGAACAATATTAAGAAATAGGTTTAAAGAGTTATCGAAAGATATTGGAATTGAAATAACGTGTAGTATGGGAGCTGTTATTTGGAAGTTTGGAGATAACCCTACTGATTTAATCAGGAAAGCAGATACTAAAATGTATCAAGCAAAAAGAGAAGAAAAAGGATCACTTCGTATTTGGGAACCTGAATATATTAAATGAGCATGGAAACGCTCGTTTTTTATAAAATATAAGAATATATGCTTATATTAAAGTGTTTAATGTTATTATACATATTAGATAGAGATAATTTCATTTGACATTCAAAGTAAATTTAGTTATTATTGTTTAAATGAAAAGTAGAGGTGAAATAACTATGATTGGAAATAAAATTATAAGATTTGAAACAATAAAATCAAGTAATGATTATTTAAAAAAGAATGCGTCAACTTTTGAAGATGGAACTATTGTTATTTCAAAAAATCAAACAGCTGGAAAAGGAAGAAGCAATCATGTTTGGATGAGTGAAGAAGGTAATTTATATTTTAGTTTTTTAATTAATAGAACAAAATCAAGAAGTAAGATTTTCGAATTATTAATGTGTGTTTCAAACGCTGTTGTTGAACTTTTAAAGGATTATAATATAGAAGCTAGTATAAAATATCCTAATGATATATTAGTTGATAAAAAGAAAATTTGTGGCATTTTAATTGAAAGTGTTGGATCAAAAGAAATTGAGTATATCGTAGTTGGTGTTGGAATCAATGTTAACCAAATAGATTTTAAAGAATTAAAGGATAAAGCAATATCAATGGTTTTAATAAAAGGAACTGAATTTGATATAAATGAAATATTAAATAAATTTATTATGTATTACAATTCATTTAAAAAAATACCTTTTGAAAAGGTATTTAAAAACTATTTAAAATCTTCATTAATAATAGGTAAAAATATTGTAAATAATAATATAATATATATTGTTAAGGGTATTAGTAATGATGGGAAGTTAATTGTAGAAAATAATAATAAAATTGAATATTTAAATTTTGACGAAATAAGGATTAAAGAGTTGTGAAACTTGATATTAAAGAAATATGCTTTATAGCTATTTTCCAGTCTTAATGGGAACTGTTGGACTACCTGTCTTTAATGATTATTCAAGTGGGATTTCGGTTTTAATATCTGGAAGTAGGGATTTTAATTTGGTTAATTATTAGTTTTTTTATAGAATTTATGAAGAATATAAAGTTTCTAAATAGAACTATTATACTGTTTTTCCGATTTTTTAATAAGGAATTTAATAATATATATGTGTGAATCTGCATACATTGCTTATATAACAAAGACAGGATTAATTAATATTATAGCCGTTTTCACACCTTGTTTCATTGATGAATTTTTTAAAATATTGATCGTTTTGTATCTGTACTCTCGTATGCGTAATGAATTAACGTATGATTACTCATAAATATGAAAACGTAAACAATGTTTTGAACTTCAAAATAAATTGACAAGTTGTGTCGATAATAGTAAAATAAAATAAGTATAATATAAAGGAGGATATAGTTATGGTGTTCAAAAAACTACAACGAATTATAGTAGATGAATTAGGTGTAGAAGCTACAGAAGTAACTCTTGATGCGCATATTAATGATGATTTAGGCGCCGACTCTTTAGATGCTGTTGAATTAGTAATGGCAATTGAAGATGAGTTTGAAATAAAGGTAAGTGATGAAGTTGCACAATCATTTAAAACTGTTGGTCAAATTGTTAAATTTATTGAAAGTAAAGTGTAAAGATTTTATTGATAAAATCTTTACGCATTTTTGTTTATATAAAAATTTAATGTAATGATCTGGAGGTATAATATGGATTTAAGACAAATCAAAAATCTCATGAAAGAGTTTGAAGATTCTAAAATTTATAAATTAGAAATAAAAGATAAGGATTTTTCTATTAGTTTAGAAAAAGAAAATAATAATTTTTTAGGACACTCAAACCTACCTTTATCCTCTTCCACAATAAAAACCTTAACGGAAGAGGATAAAGAGGAAGTAATTATTGAAAATGAAAACTATTTAATTAAGGCACCACTTGTTGGGATATTTTATTGTGCACCATCTCCTGATAGCGAACCTTTTGTTAGAGTAAATCAAAAAGTTAATAAAGGAGATGTGCTTTTTATTGTAGAAGCAATGAAAGTAATGAACGAAATTACTTCTCCAGTTAGCGGAACAATCGCGAAAATTAATATTAAAGATGCAACAATGATTGAATTTGATCAAGTTGTTTTGGAAATAAAAGAATAATGTTTCAAAAAATATTAATAGCTAACAGAGGCGAAATAGCGGTTAGAATAATTCGTGCATGTAAACAAATGGGAATCGAAACAGTCGCGGTTTATTCTACAGTAGATAAGGATAGTTTACATGTTCAAATAGCGGATGAAGCAGTTTGTATTGGTGGAGCTAAAAGTGGAGAATCTTATTTAAATATGGAAAATATTATTACTGCAGCAATAAGCAAAGGTGTTGAAGCCATTCATCCTGGATTCGGATTTTTAAGTGAGAATAGTCATTTTTCAGATTTATGTGCTGATGTTGGAATTAGATTTATTGGACCAAGTGGGAAAGTAATTGAACAAATGGGGAATAAATCCAAAGCAAGAGAAATAATGATTGCGGCTGGTGTTCCAGTTGTTCCTGGAAGTAAAGGAGCAATTTCAAGTATTGAAAAAGCTAAAGATTTAGCTCTTGAAATCGGATTTCCTGTTTTAATAAAAGCTAGTGCTGGAGGCGGCGGGCGCGGAATGCGTGTTGCTAATAATATTGATGAATTTAATAATGCTTATGAAACTGCTAAAAGTGAGGCGATTAATAGTTTTGGAGATGGGGAAATGTATTTAGAAAAATATATTGTTGACCCTAAACATATTGAATTTCAAATTTTAGCTGATAAATACGGAAATATTATTCACTTAGGTGAAAGAGATTGTTCAATTCAAAGAAGAAATCAAAAAATTATTGAAGAGGCACCTAGTTTAATTGATAAAGATTTACGTAATAAAATGGGTGAAACGGCAATACTTGTAAGTAAAATTGTTAATTATGAAAATGCTGGAACAGTTGAATTTATTGTAAGTGATGGAAAATATTATTTTATAGAAATGAATACTAGAATACAAGTAGAACATCCTGTGACAGAAATGGTCACAGGTATTGACATAGTTAAAGAACAAATAAAAATAGCTGCAGGGAGCAAACTAGATATTAAACAAGAAGATGTAGTATTAAACGGACATAGTATCGAGTGCCGCATTAATGCTGAAGATCCTATGTTTGATTTTAGACCAAATCCAGGAAAAATAGGACTTCTTCATGTTCCTAGTGGAATGGGTATTAGATTTGATAGTTTTATTTATACAGGATATCAAATTCCTTCTTTTTATGATTCAATGTTAGGAAAAGTTATTGTTCATGCTCCTACAAGAGAAGAAGCTATCTTAAAGATGAGAGCTACATTAGAAGAATTAATTATTGATGGAGTTAAAACAAATCAAGAATTTTGTTATATGATATTAAATCATAATGATTACATTAAAGGATCATTTGATACTAGTTTTATTTCAAAAACAATTGATGATTTATTAGGATATGATCAATATGAATAGTTTAGCTAAAACTTTTGAAACGCGTCGAAATTTAAAAAATAAATATAAGATAGCACGTTTACATACTACCAAAACAATAAGTAAGATTGATGTTCCTATTGGTCTTTATGAGCAATGTCCTAAATGTAAAGAAACAATTAATATGAAAAATATCGTTAATAATGATTTTATTTGTAAAAATTGTGGAGAACATTTTAGAATACGGGCAGTTGATCGACTAAAAATAACAGTTGATCAAAATTCTTTTGTTGAAAAAGGCCACGGATATATAACTTTAAATCCTTTATTTCAAGATGGATATGAAGAAAAAATAGCGTTATATAAAGAAAAAACAGCACTTGATGAAGCATATATTTACGGATATGCTGAAATTAATTCTATTCCTACTGTTATTGGAATAATGGATAGTTATTTTTTAATGGGAAGTATGGGAAGTGTTGTTGGTGAAAAAGTTACTAAAAGTTTTGAATATGCGATGTATAAAAAGCTGCCAATAATAATTTTTACCGCAAGTGGTGGAGCTAGAATGCAAGAAGGTATTTTCAGTTTAATGCAAATGGCTAAAACAAGTCAGGCAGTATTAAAACATTCTAAAATGGGATTGTTATATATTACTGTTTTAACAGATCCTACAACTGGAGGAGTTACTGCTAGTTTTGCAAGTCTTGGTGATATTATTTTAGCTGAACCTAATGCTTTAATTGGTTTCGCAGGACCACGTGTAATCGAACAAACAATAAATCAAAAACTACCCGAGGGATTTCAACGTAGTGAGTTTTTAGAAGAAAAAGGATTTGTAGATAAAGTTGTTAATCGACATGATCTAAAAGAGATGTTATCACAACTTCTTATTTTACATTGGAGGAAGTAATAATGGATATTTTAGCTAAAGAAAGAAAAGTACGCGAATTAGAAAATAAAATAAATGAATTAGGAAATAAAGAAATCACTGAAAAAATAAAAATTGAAATTAAAAGCTATAAAGAGAAAACAATGACAAACCTAACTGCTTGGGATAGAGTTTTACTTGCGAGACATCAACTAAGACCAACCGCAAAAGAGTTTATTGAATATTTATGTCCTGATTTTATTGAACTTCATGGAGATAGATTATTTCGAGATGATAAATCTATTATTGGTGGTATTGGAACGATAAATGGAAATGTTGTAACAGTTATAGCTCAACAAAAAGGAAAAAATATAGAAGAAAATATAGAATGTAATTTCGCAATGTCTCATCCTGAGGGATTTCGTAAAGCTTTAAGATTAATGAAACAAGCTGAAAAATTTAGAAGACCAATTATTACTTTAATAGATACACCGGGTGCATATCCTGGAATCGGCGCAGAAGAACGTGGACAAGGTGAAGCAATCGCCAGAAATTTATTAGAAATGAGTAATTTAACAGTTCCAACTATCGCTATAGTTATTGGCGAAGGTGGAAGTGGTGGTGCTTTAGCAATGGCTGTATCTAATACAGTTATGATGCTTGAAAATGCTATATATTCTATTCTCAGTCCTGAAGGATATGCTACAATATTATGGAAAGATGCATCTCTTACTAGTAAAGCAGCTGAAGCAATGAAATTAACAAGTTATGATTTAGAAGAATACGAAATGATTGATCGAATAATAAAGGAACCTCTTGGTGGAGCTCATTTTGATAAAATTAAAACTTTTCAAAATACAAAATTAGCTATTTTAGAAGAGTTATATAAATTAAGGAAATATACAGGGGAAGAATTAAGAGATATAAGGATGGAAAAATATCGTAATTTTGGATTTTTCCAACGATTTAATTATGATAATCTATAGGAGAGTGAAACAATGATTTATACTAAAATAATCGGGACAGGAAGTTATACCCCGAGTAAAATAATGACAAATGATGATTTAAAACAATTTGTTGACACTAGTGATGAATGGATTTATTCAAGAACTGGTATTAAAGAAAGACATATTGTTACAGATGAAAAAACAATTGATTTAGCTGAAAAAGCGGCGATTTTAGCTATTGAAGATGCGAATATTGATATATCTGAAATAGATCTAGTATTAGTGGCGACAGTTACGCCAGATAATCATTTTCCTGGAGTAAGTCAATTGCTTCAAGCTAGATTAAAATTAAATGAAGTTATGGCATTTGATGTTAATGCGGCATGTAGTGGATTTTTATATATTTTAAATATTGCTGATAAAATGATTAAAAGCGGAGCATATAAAACAGCACTGATAATTGGAGCTGAAACATTAACAAGATTAACTGATTGGAGAGATCGAAATACTTGTGTACTTTTTGGTGATGCTGCTGGAGCAATGATTATAACAAAAAGTGAAACAAATAAAATTAAAGATATAATTTGTGGATCACGTGGAGATACTAATGATTTACTAGTTTGTAAAAATGTTGATATTAAAGATCCTATTATTAATAAAGTTAGTAAACAAGATCATATTCATATGAAGGGTAGTGAAGTTTTTAAATTCGCTACACGTGTTATGCCGAAAACAGTTATTGAATTATTAGAAAAAAACAATATGAAATTAGCTGATTTAGATTCAATAGTAGCACATCAAGCTAATGCTAGAATTATTACTAAAGCTGCAAAAGATTTAAAATTTAGTATGGATAAAATGTTTATGAATATTAGTCATTATGGGAATACTTCCGCAGCTAGTGTGCCATTAGCCATCGATCAAGCAATAAAGTCAAAATTTTTAAAAAAAGGTGATAAATTTATTACTGTATCTTTTGGTGGAGGATTAACTTGGGGTGGAGCATTAATTGAACTTTAAGAGGAGGATTAGGATGAAAGATATTAGAGATTTACTTGGAATTGAATATCCAATTATACAAGGTGGAATGGCGAATATTGCCACTCACGTTTTAGCGTCAGCTGTCAGTAATGCTGGTGGACTTGGATTAATTGGAGCTGGTGGATGGGATGTTGATGTTGTTAGAGATGAAATTAGAAAAACAAAAGAATTAACTTCTAAACCTTTTGGAGTTAATATTATGTTAATGAGTCCTTATGCTGAAGCAATAAGTGATATGGTAATCGAAGAGGGAGTAAAGGTTGTTACAACAGGGGCTGGAAATCCTGGTATTTATATGGAAAAATGGAAAAAGGCAGGAATTATTGTAATTCCTGTTGTTCCTAGTGTTGCTTTTGCTAAAAGGCTAGCACATGGTGGAGCTGATGCATTAGTAGTTGAAGGAACAGAAGCAGGAGGACATATTGGACAAATTACAACATTTACGTTAGTTCCTCAAGTATGTGACGCTGTTGATATACCAATTATAGCTGCTGGAGGCATCGCAGATTCAAGAGGATTAGATGCTGCATTTGCATTAGGAGCTAAAGGAGTTCAAATAGGAACTGTTTTACTCGCAAGTGACGAATGTCCTATTCATGAAAACTATAAGATGAAAATAGTAAAAGCTAAAGATACAGATACAGTAGTAACAGGAAGAAATACTGGAGCTCCGGTTAGGGTTCTTAAAAATAAAATGTCTAAAAAGTATTTAGAAATGACAAAATATGGAGATATTGAACTTGAAGAATTAGAACTATTAACTTTAGGATCTTTAAAAAAAGCAGTTTTTGAAGGCGATATTATTAATGGTAGTTTAATGGCTGGACAAAGTGCTGGATTAGTTAAAAGTATTAGACCTATTCAAGAAATACTTGATGATATCTTTAAAAATAGTCGTGTTTATAAAGGAGAATTATAGTGAAAACTGTTTTTATGTTTTCAGGACAAGGATCCCAATATGTTGGTATGGGTAAAGAACTATATAATAATTATGAAATAGTTCGAAATGTTTTTAATAAAGCTGATAATATTTTAGGATATAGTATTACAAATATTATGTTTAACGATGAAGAAAAACTAAATGATACATTATATACTCAAGTTGCGATGTTTACTTTTTATCAAGCAATCTTAGAAGTATTGAAAAACCATAATATTGAATCATCATACAGTATTGGATTATCACTTGGAGAATATGGAGCGTTACTTCATAATAATGTTTATGATTTTGAAACAGGATTAAAGATTCTTGAAAAAAGAGGATTATTTATGAATGAAGCATCAAAAAATGTTGATGGTAAAATGAGTGCTATTTTAGGAATGGATGCAGCTATGTTGGAAAAAATTATTAATGAAGTAGATGGATACGTAAAAATTGCTAATTATAATACATATGGACAACTTGTTATATCAGGCGATGAAAAAGCTGTTTTAGAAACAAATAGAAGAGCTATAGAAAATGGAGCTAAAAGAGCGATATTATTAAATACAAATGGGCCTTTTCATACAGCTTTAATGATAGAAGCAAGTATTAAATTTGAAAAGTATTTAAAAGAAGTTGATTTGAAAGAACCACAAAAGAAGTTATTAGTTAATGTAACCGGTGATTATTATCGAGGGAATCTTAAAAATAATATGGTAAACCAAATTATTAGTAGTGTTTATTTTTATCAAATGGTTGAAAAATTAATTTCTTCAGGGGTTGATACATTTATCGAAATTGGTCCTAAAAAAACATTGTGTAGTTTTGTAAAAAAAATAAATAGAAAATTAAACATTTTTAATGTTGAAGATATGGCATCATTAGAGAAATTACAAAATTTCTTAAAGGAGGAATAACATGGATTCTTTTAAAGATCAAACAGTTATTGTAACTGGAGGAAGTAAAGGAATAGGAAGAGAAATATGTTTACAGTTTGCGCGCAAAAAAGCAAACGTTGTTATTAACTATTTTTCAAGTGAAGAAAAAGCAATTGAGTTATTATCATATATTGAAAATTTTGGTGGTAAAGCAATTATCGTTAAAGGGGATGTTTCAGTTTTAAGTGATACTAAAAAAATAGTTGATTCAGCAATAAAAGCTTTTGGTAAAGTTGATATTTTAGTAAACAATTCTGGAATAACACGAGATAATTTAATGATGAGAATGAGTGAAGAAGAATTTGATAGTGTAATTAATACTAATTTAAAAGGAACATGGAATATGTGTAAAAGTGTAACTAGGCATATGCTTAAAAATAGAATTGGTAAAATTATTAATATAACGAGTGTAGTTGGAATTATTGGTAATGCTGGTCAAGCTAATTATGTAGCTTCAAAGGCAGGAATTATTGGACTTACAAAGTCTTTATCAAAAGAATTTGGAGCTAGAGGAATAACGTGTAATGCAGTTGCGCCTGGATTTATTCAAACTAAAATGACTGATTCTTTATCAGATGAAATAAAAGAATATTATTTAGCACAAATACCACTTAATAAATTTGGAACCGTTGAAGATGTAGCTAATACTGTTTTATTTTTAGCTAGTGATGAAGCAGCGTATATTACTGGACAAGTAATTAGTGTTAACGGAGGAATGATTTAATATAATTATATTTTATTAAAATTAAATGGAGGAATATATATGAGAAGAAGAGTTGTAATTACTGGATTAGGAGCTATTAGTCCGATAGGAAACAATGTTCATGATATGTGGGAAAATGCTAAAAAAGGGGTAAACGGGATTGATTATATTAAACGTTTTGATACTAGCGAGTTAGAAGTTAAAGTTGCTGGGGAAATCAAAGATTTTGATTTTGAAAGCTTTTTTGGAAGAAAACAATTAAAAAGAACAGATCGTTTTGTTCAATTATCATTAATTGCGACTAAAGAAGCTGTTTTAGATTCGAAATTAGATTTTGAAAAAGAAGATACTGATCATATTGGTGTTTATTATGGTAGTGGAATTGGTGGTCTTGAAACAATAGCTACTCAAGAAGATAAAGCACGAAAAAGAGGGTATAATAGAATTAGTCCTTATTTTA
The DNA here is from genome assembly GCA_964634385.1 of uncultured Candidatus Izemoplasmatales bacterium. Classification (GTDB taxonomy): domain Bacteria; phylum Bacillota_I; class Bacilli_A; order Izemoplasmatales; family Izemoplasmataceae; genus JAFGXW01. The sequence continues at coordinate 32,608 of CAZWIZ010000012.1, forward strand.
TTCCAAGTACAATTATAAATATTGCTTCAGGGAATATCGCAATTGAATATGGTATTCATGGAATGGCAACCTCAACTGTTACAGCGTGCGCTAGTGCGACTAATTCTATAGGAGATGCTTTTAGAGCAATAAGAGATGGGTATTTAGATGTTATTGTTACCGGAGGTGGAGAAGCTAGTGTTATTCCTTTAGGAGTAGGTGGATTTACTGTTATGCAAGCATTAAGTAAAACAAATGATCCAAATAATGCTAGTATGCCTTTTGATTTAAATAGAAGTGGTTTTGTAATGGGAGAAGGCGCTGGAACAATAATATTAGAAGAATATGAAAGAGCTATAGCACGTAAAGCTAAAATATATGGAGAAATTATTGGGTATGGAGCAACTTGTGATGCATCACATATTACTAGTCCTGATCCAGAAGCAAATGGGGCAAGAAAATGTATGGAAATGGCATTAAGGGATGCTAATATTTTACCAAGTGATGTTGATTATATTAACGCTCATGGAACATCTACTCCTCTTAATGATAAAGCAGAAACATTAGCTATTAAAAAAGCTTTTGGAAAACATATAAAAGATATAAGTATTTCAAGTACTAAATCAATGACAGGTCATTTACTTGGAGCTAGTGGAGCTATTGAAGCAATATTTAGTATTATGGCTATTAAAGATGGTTTTATACCACCAACAATTAATTATAAGACATTTGACCCTGAATGTGATTTGGATTATACTGTAAATGTTGGAAAAGAAAAGAATATTGAGATAGCGATAAGTAACAGTTTAGGATTTGGTGGACATAATGCTACTATCGCATTTAAAAAATTTAGGGGGTAGAACTAGTGAAGTTAAACAGTAATGAAATTCAAAAAATAATTCCTCATCGTTATCCTTTTTTATTAATTGATCGAATTGATGAATTAATACCAGGAGTTTCTTGTGTAGCAACTAAAAACGTTAGTGTTAATGAAATGCATTTTATGGGTCATTTTCCAGATGAACATATAATGCCTGGTGTTTTAATTGTTGAAGCAATGGCTCAAGCAGGGGCAGTAATTATATTATCTCTTGAAGAAAATAAAGGGAAAACAGCTTATTTCGCAGGAATTGATAAGTGTAAATTTAAACGCAAGGTAATTCCAGGAGACACATTAAGAATGGAAATAGAAATTATTAAGCAACGAGGACCTATTGGACATGGAAAAGGAACGGTTTATGTTGGTGATGAAATCGCTGTTGTTGGTGAAATGAAATTTGTGATAGGACAATAAAAAAGGACGGTAGTCCTTTTTTATTTGACAAGACGTTTAGGCGAAATGTCTATATGTAACCGCTTTTTTTATGCTATAATAGAGTTAGTTTAATATTTAAGGAATGATGTATATGATCAAATTGGAAAAGATTCTTGCAGAAAAAAAATATGCAAAAATTTTAGATGTAGGAACTGGAAATGGAAACTTCATAAATATTATTACATCTTTAACAAACGATTTCTCAGAAATTATTGGGATTGATCTTAGTAAAACTTCTATTGATGAATGTATCAAAAATTTTAAAGACGAAAGAATTAATTTTTTTCAAATGGATGCTTTAACAATGGAATTTTATGATAATAGTTTTGATTTTGTTTGTTTATCAAATTCTCTTCATCATTTAAAAGATGTTAAAAAGGTTATAAAAGAAATGGAAAGAGTTTTAAAGCCAGGTGGATCTCTTATTTTTTGTGAAATGATGAGTGATAAGTTATCTAAACGTCAAAAAAGCCATTTATTACTGCATCATTATGGTGCTGAAATTGATCGATATAGAGGAAGATATCATGAGTTAACTTTTACAAATAAAGAAATCATTGAAATACTTAAAAAAGAAAGTAATTTAACAATCAAAGATGTATGGGATTTAACATATAATAAAAGAGAAGTAAACTCAAAAGAAGAAATTGAATGGTTATTTAAAACGATTGATAACGTTAAAGAGAATATTACCGATTCAAAGAAAAATGAATATTTTGAGAAAGAGGCGGATAAAGTGAAAAAACATATAAAAAAATACGGATTTGATTCTGCTACTCAATTAATGGTAATACTTAAATGAAACTACTAAAGATATTTGATAGAAGAAATAAATTATTAGGACATCAACCTATTATTTATCGAGATAGTGTTAGAGCAATAATTTTAAAACATGGTAAAATATTATTGATTTTTTCTGAAGTATCTAAGGAATATAAATTCCCTGGTGGTGGAGTTAATGATAATGAAATTAAACATATTGCTTTAAAAAGAGAAGTTTTAGAAGAAACAGGGAGAGAAGTTAGCAGTGTTAATGAAAGTCTAGGATATATAGATCAAATATATAATGATATTTATAACGAAAGAGCTTATTTTTATTTAAGAACATATTACTATTTTTGTGAAGTTACTGCTAAAGTAAATAAACAAAATCTAGATATTTATGAAAGAAAGTTAAAATTTGTTCCCAAATGGGTTACAATAGAAGAAGCAATAAAAATCAATCAAGAAAAGTTTGATATAGGTAGTGATTATCATTGGACAGAAAGAGAACTTTTTGTATTGAAATTACTTAAGGAGATGAGACCGTGAGAGGTTTTGAAAAAGCAAAAGCATACTATAATTTAGAATTTGAATTACCAATGAGAAGTACATTACACAGTGCAGGATACGATATCGCTATTATTGAAGATATTGAAATATTACCTGGTGAGATAAGACTTGGTGTAACCGGATTAAAAGCTTATATGCAAGATGATGAAGTACTAATGATTTATCCACGTTCTAGTTTACCAAGAAATTATCATTTAACGATTCCTAATAATGTTGGGATTATTGATAAAGATTATTATGAAAACGATGATAATGATGGAGCTATTTATGTTTCATTATATAATTTCGGAAAAAAAACAATACATTTAAAAAAAGGAGAAAGAATTGCACAAGGAATATTTCAAAAGTATTTAATTTCTCCAAGTGAAAAAAGAGTAACTAAAGTAAGAAAGGGTGGTTTTGGAAGTACTGGAAAATAATTTGTGTTTTCCATTGACAACAATATATTTAAGACATAAAATGATAGAGTAGATATTAGGTGTCGTAAGACATAACAGGGAATTGAGTTAAAATCTCAAGCTGTCCCAGCAACCGTAAGAATGACGAAATGCAAAATACCACTGCTACTTAGCGGGAAGGTGCATAGTAGGATGAATTCAAGCCGGTAGACCTACCTAGGTATCTAAAGAATTGAATTACTCCTGGGCTATGAGTATATCGTTTATTTAACTTATTTGTTTTTAATAGTTATAAAACGTTAAATCATCCAGGAGGATGGTTTTTTTATTTCATAAAACTTAGAAGGAGGAAATTATGAAAAAACTATTCTCACTGGCATCGTTGTTTTTATTTGTCTTTGTATTAACAGGATGTACTAATGAAAATGAGGTATCAGAGTTACAACAAGAAATTGAGGCAAAAACAATTCTTATATCAGAACTTGAAGATGAGATACAAGAATTGATTTTTAGTTCTCAGGCTAATTTTGAAAGTGTTGAAGATTTAACAGCTTTACTTGAGGAATTAGAAAATGAAAATGCTGAATTACAAGCTTTAATTTATGATAATGTATTAACTTTTACATTCACAGATGAACATGGAATGTTTGCTAGTAAAACCATCGGATATAATGATGATTTTACCGGAAGTTTGTTTGATATTTTAGATCAAAATTTTGAGGTAGGATATACTGATTCTGAATGGGGTAAATTTATTTATTCTTTAGATAATCTTTATCCTAAAACAGGAGCTTATATTGCTTTTTCTAAAAACGGAGAAATGTCAACTGTAGGTGTTGATGTAGTTACTTTTGAAGATGAAGATGTCTTTAGTTTTGAAGTAATGTGGTGGGATATGACCCAAAAAGCAGTAGATGACGCTATTCAATTATTTTTACTTAATTACGCAAGTGAATATGTGAATAATGAATCAGTTGATTATAATGTTCTCTCTGCATTAGCTTTATTAGGATTAGAAGATTCTTATATAGGAACTGTTGAAGTAGAAACATTAGTAAATAATAGAACACTTACAACAGTCAATGATTACTTTAAAGCGATTATTGAATTAGAAAGTGTTGGATTACATGCGGGTGATTTAATGAATGAATTAAATGAAATAGTTAGTGTTGGTCCTTATGGACAAACAGCTTACGGATTATTAGCTTTTGATTGTAGTTACCGACCTGTAGATTATAGTAATTATGTAAGTAGTGCCTTAGCTGATTTATTGACAACAACACCATATGATTCTGGGCTTGATGCTGGAGGTATTAGTTTAGTAGCTTTAAGTAAGTATACTGATGAAACTGGAATACAAGGTTTAATTGATCAATATACAACTTGGATAAGTACATCACAACTTGATACTGGTGGAGTTAAAACAAGAGATATTACTTGGGGAGAAACAACTTATCCTGGGACAGAAAATGCTGCTAGTATAAGTCAAGTAATACTTGGACTTATTGCGAATGGAATAGATCCAACAGGATTAAATTATACAAAAACAAATAATAATTTAATTACAAGATTATTAGAATATCAAACAGATAGCGGATCATTTGATTGGGCATTTGGTGATGAATATACTGAAGATCTTGCTTTCAGTACACCACAAGCTTTTTTAGCACTTGTAGTTTATCAAACATATGCTAATACATATGAGGCTGTAAATCCATACGATTTTAATTAAAATAATAAGGAAGTGAAATAAATGAAAAAACTAGTTTATTCAATAATTATTTTAGTTGTTAGTTTTGCTAGTTTTAGTGTTTATTCACAACTTAATAATAATGATACAGTTGGTGAAATAACAATAATCATTGTTGATGAAATTGGTGATACAGTTTCTAGTAAAACTTATGATTTCACAAAAGAAGATACTTTATTCTCAATTTTACAAGATAATTATGAAATAGGATGTGCTGATAGTTCATATCATATTACAACAGTTTGTGAACCATTGCTTTTTAATAGTAGAGTTATTTTAAAAGTTAATTCAGTTGAAACAGATTGGACTAATACTTTTATCGCAGTTTATGAAAATGATGAATATTCAAATTATGGAATTGACTCAATATCGTTAAATGATGGAGATGTTTTTAGATTTGAGTATAGTTTAGTTGGAGGTGAGTAAAATAATGGAAACTAGAAAAATATTAATGATTGCTTTATCAATAGCTATTATTTTTACTCAGGAACAATTACTAATATTTTTACCAAATATTCAATTAACCGTTGTGCTCATAATTCTTTTTGTTAGTGTTTTTACATTTAAAGAAAGTATTATTATGATTACTTCCTATGTCTTTTTAGATAATCTTTACATGGGTGGGTTTAATGTATTTTATATGGTTCCAATGATGTTAGCATGGTATTTAATTCCAATTAGCTATCATACTATTTTACACAAGACTAAAAATGAACTAAAATTAGCATTATTCGCAATGGTGTTTGGATTTGTTTATGGATGGGCATTTATTCCTTTTAATATGATTCAAACAGGAATCCCTAATTTTATACCATATCTAATCGCTGATTTACCATTTGAATTAATAATGGCAACAACAGGATTTTTAACTGTTCTTTGGCTTTATAAACCATTGTATAAAGTTTTAAAAGAAATAGTAATTACTGATAAATTGTCTATCATCAAAACTTATAAGTAATAAACAAGCCTATTTTGGGCTTGTTTTCTATATTGTTATTACTATTTAGTAAGAATTAAACAAAACTCTTGCTTATTATTTGTTTTTTTGTTAAAATTAAAAAGCCGTAAAAATACACACACATTTAGAGTATTTAGCCCTGAGCTGCTCAAAAGTAGTGGCTGAATTACGTAGATAAATGTGGAGGCAAAAATCAGAAGGAGGAATCAAAATGGCTGTAATATCAATGAAACAGTTACTTGAGGCTGGTGTTCATTTCGGACATCAAACTCGCCGTTGGAATCCTAAAATGGACAAGTATATTTATACTAGTCGTGGTGGGATTCATATTATCGATCTACAAAAAACTGTAGGATATATCGATGAAGCTTATGCTAAATTATTAGAAATTGGTAAAAATGGTGGAAAAATCTTATTTGTAGGAACAAAAAAACAAGCTCAAGATGTTGTTAGAGAAGAAGCAATTCGCTCTGGACAATATTATGTATCACAAAGATGGCTTGGAGGAACACTTACAAATTTTAAGACAATTAGAAAAAGTATTAAAAGATTACATGACATCAAAAGAATGGAAAAAGATGGAACGTTCACACGTTTACCTAAAAAAGAAGTTATTGGGTTAAAAAAACAATTGGAAAAATATGAAAAATTCTTAGGTGGAATTAAAGAAATGAGAGTTTTACCTCAAGCAGTTTTTGTAGTTGATCCAATGAAAGAAAAAAATGCAGTTTTAGAAGCGAGAAAATTACATATTCCTGTTTTTGGAATTGTTGATACAAACTGTGATCCAGATTTAGTAGATGTAATTATTCCAGCTAATGATGACGCAATTAGATCAGTAAGATTAATTGTTGGTAAATTAGCAAATGCGTTTATTGAAGCAACTGGAGGAGAAATTATCGAAACAGTAGTTGAGAGACCTGCTCCAAGAACAGATTATAAAAAACCATATGATAAAAATAGAAGACCATATGATCCGAATAGAAAACCATATGTAAAAAAACCATATGATCCAAATAGAAAACCATATGTAAAAAAACCATATAACCCAAATAATAAACCAACTGAATCAACAAAAAAACCATTTAACCAAAATCGTACAGCTAACGCTGGAGCAAAAGTTACATCACCAATTGCTAAAACAGAAGTTAAAGCAACTGTTAAACCAACAGTTAAACCAACAGTTAAGGCAGAAGTTAAACCAACTGTTAAAACAGAAGTTAAAGCAACTGTTAAACCTGTAGTTAAAAAAGTTATAGAACCCAAAGTAGTAGAACCTAAGGTTGTAGAAACTAAAGTAGTAGAAGAAGTAAAAGTTACGGCAAAAGCTAGTGTTAATTTATCAACTATGAAAGTTGCTGAATTAAAAGCACTCGCTAAAGAAAAAGGATTACATGGATATTCAAAACTAAAAAAAGCAGAACTAATTGAAGCTTTAAAATAATATTAAAAGAGCTTTCGAGCTCTTTTTTTAGAAGGTATAAAGGCAACAAATAATTGAATAAAAGGGTATTTTATGATATTATAATTTTGAAAAAGAACTTAGGAGGAAATAGTTATGACAATTACTGCAAGTATGGTAAAAGAATTAAGAAATAAAACTGGTGCAGGAATGATGGATTGTAAAAAAGCGTTATCAGAAACTGCTGGAGATATGGATTTAGCAATGGATTACTTAAGAGAAAAAGGAATCGCCAAAGCAGCTAAAAAAGCTGGTAGAATTGCTGCTGAAGGATTATGTAATGTTGTTGTTAAAGGGAACGAAGCTGTTATTTTTGAACTTAACAGTGAAACAGATTTTGTGGCTAAAAATAAAGAATTTTTAGAACTACTTAATCAATTAGGAACCTTAATTGTTAATAGTGATGCTACAAACGCAGAAGAAGCACTAAAAGTTTCAAATGGTGATAAAGATATTGAAAGAATAATTATTGATGCTACTTCCAAAATTGGAGAAAAATTATCTTTAAGAAGAGTATCTAGAGTTGTAAAAACAGATGAAGATAACTTTGGAGCTTATAAACATATGGGTGGAAGAATTGTTACTTTAGTTGTTTTAAAAGGTGCATCAGAAGAAGTTTCAAAAGATATAGCAATGCATGTAGCTGCTATTAATCCTAAATTTATCGATAAATCTGAAATTAGTGAACAAGAACTTACTCACGAAAAAGAAATGTTGACAAAAGAAGCATTAAATGAAGGAAAACCTGCTAATATCGTTGAAAAAATGGTTATTGGTAGATTAAATAAATATTTAAAAGATGTTTGTTTAGTAAATCAACCTTTTGTTAAAAATCCTGATTTAACAGTTGAAAAATATGTTAAAGCAAATGGTGGAAGTATTTTATCATTTATTCGTCTTGAAGTTGGAGAAGGAATTGAAAAAAGAAATGATGATTTTGCTGCTGAAGTAATGAGTCAAGTTAATCAATAAAAATATAAAATAACTTTTCAAATTAACAGCGATAGGGAGGTAAAATAATGGAACCTAAGAAGCGAATTATTATTAAGTTAAGCGGAGAAGCATTGATTGGTGATGATAATAAAGTTATTGATCCTTTACGTGTTAGAGAGATTGCTTATGAAATTAAAGAAGCTTATGATTTAGGAAATCTAGAAATAGGTGTAATTATTGGTGGAGGTAATATTTGGCGTGGACAAATAGCTAGTGAAATGGGATTTGAAAGAAGTAGTGCTGATTATATGGGAATGATCGCAACAATAATGAATGCACTTGCACTTCAAAATGCTTTAGAAGAATTAGGAATTGAAACAAGAACAATGACTAGTTTAAATATTCCTCAAGTTGCCGAACCTTACATTAGAAGAAAAGCATTAAGTAATTTAGAAAAAGGTCGAATCGTAATTTTTGGTGGAGGGACAGGAAATCCTTATTTCTCAACTGATACAACTAGTGCATTACGTGCTGCAGAAATAGGTGCGGGAGTTGTATTAATGGCTAAAAACGGTACTGATGGAGTTTATGATAAAGATCCAAGATTTAACAAGGATGCAAAAAGATATGTTTCATTATCTCATCAAGAAGTACTTGAAAAGAAATTAGAAGTAATGGATTCAACAGCCGCAGCACTTTGTAAAGATAATGATATTAATATTATTGTCTTTGATATGAATGAACATGGAAATATCAGAAGAGCAGCTAACGGAGAAAAAATAGGAACATTAATTTATTAAAGGAGGATATGATATGCCCGAAATGGTTCTTTTAGAAACAGAAGAAACAATGGATAGTAGAATTAAAACATTAGAACACGATTTTTCAAAAGTTCGAACTGGACGTGCTAACCCAAGAATGTTTGATGATGTTAAAGTTAACTATTATGGTGCTTTAACTCCTTTAAACCAAGTTGGTAATATTAGCGTTCCAGAACCATCTCAATTGATAGTTAAACCTTATGACAGAAGTATTCTTGGTGATATTGAAAAAGCAATACTTGCTGCTAATTTAGGAGTTAACCCAAATAATGAAGGAACACAACTTCGCATTGTATTACCTACATTAACTAAAGAAACAAGAATTGAACTTACTAAATATGTTAAAAAGATGGGCGAAGAAGCTAAAGTTAGTATTAGAAATGCAAGAAGAGATGGAAATGATGCTATTAAGAAGTTAGAAAAAAATAGTGTAATTTCTGAAGATGATGCAAAAGGATATCAAGAAGATATTCAAGAACTTACTAATAAACATGTTAAATTAATAGACGAATTAGTAAAAGAAAAAGATATCGACATTATGAGTATATAGAGACTACAGTTGTAGTCTCTTTTTATAGAAAAAAAAATGATTTTATAGTATAATAATATATTGTAACGAGGTGTTATTATGAAGTTAGAAAAAAGAGTAATGAGTAAAAATATTCCTTCTCATATCGCAATAATCTTAGATGGTAATGGAAGATGGGCTCAGAAAAATAAATACATTCGTACTATTGGACATAAAATAGGAGCTGAAAACCTTAAAAATATTGCAATAATTTGCAATGAAATTGGAATAAAGGTTTTAAGTGTATATGCATTTAGTACAGAAAATTGGAATAGACCAGCTGACGAAGTAGATTATTTAATGAAGATACCCCGCAAATTTGAAGAATCATCTAAAGGGGAATTTAAAAAAAATGGTATTAAAGTAATATTTTCGGGAAGAAGAGATCGTTTTAGTTCTGAAAATGTAAAATTAATAAATAGAACAGAAGAAAAAACAAAAGATCGTAAAGGATTAATTTTGAATATTTGCTTTGATTATGGAAGTCATGCTGAAATTATTGAAGCAGTTAAACAAATTAGTGAAGAATACAAACATAACAAAATTAAAATAGATGATATTGATAAAACAATGATTGAAAAACATTTGTACACAAAAGATTTACCACCACTTGATTTATTGATTAGAACTTCAGGTGAATTAAGAATTAGTAATTTTCTACTATGGCAAGTTGCTTATAGTGAATTATATTTTACAAAGAAATTATGGCCTGAGTTTAAACGTAAAGAATTATTTAAAGCATTAGATAATTTTCAAAAAAGAAATCGTCGATTTGGCGCTATAAAGGAGGATAAAAATGAAGCCTAGAGTGAAAACAGCGTTTTTTCTAGTTGTATTTTTTGTTCCTGCTTTCTATATTGGTGGCTGGGTATTAGATATTATTCTTGGATTACTCGGTTTAATTTCAACATATGAGTTATTTAAAATGTTTAAAACTAAATCTAATGCACCATTTATAGTTTTAATTATTGAATTGTTATTTAGTGCAGTTTTATTTTTGTTAATTAGTTATTATTATAAAGGGTTATTAAATCTTGAATGGACTTTTTATACTTTAATAGTAATGATTATTGTTGGAGCATTATTACTTGTTGTTGAAGACGAATTTAAAGCGGATGATTTTGGTAGATATCTTGTAGCTATTTTATATCCAGTAGTAGGATTTAGTGCACTTAATACTCTTAGATTCATATCATTAGAAGTAATAGGATTTTTATTTCTTATTACATCAATGACTGATATGTTTGCTTATTTCATTGGGATTAAATTTGGTAAACATCGTTTAGCTATTAAAATTAGTCCTAAAAAATCAATAGAAGGGGCAATTGGAGGGGTTGTTTTTGCGATATTGATTGTTGTTGGATACATTTATTTGATTAATTTAGAGAGCATTGACAATATTAATTTAAATATTTGGGTTAGCATCATTTTGATTTTTACTATTTCTGTTTTTGGACAAATAGGAGATTTAGTTGCCTCAAAGCTTAAAAGAGGATGCGATATTAAAGATTTTAGTAATTTATTTCCAGGACATGGAGGAGTAATGGATCGTTTTGATAGCGCGATATTAGCTTCAATTGTTTTAGTATTAATTAATGAAGTAGTTGGGTTGTTATGAATTTATATATCTTAGGTGTAACAGGGAACATTGGTAAACAAACTTTAGATATTATTAGATCATCAAAAGAGTTATATAATATTGTTGCCGTATCAGGAAATAAAAATTATGAAAAAATGAAGGATATTATATTAGAGTTTAGCCCGAAGTATGTTAGTATGGGGAAAAGAGATGACATTCTTAAACTACAAAAATTGTTTCCGCATATTGAATATGGCTATGGAACAACTGGATTAGTAAAGACAGCTACATATGGGAAATTAGGTAATGATTTAGTTGTTAATGCAGTTGTAGGAAGTGTTGGATTAGAGCCTACAATAGAAGCAATTAAAAAAGGAAGAAATATCGCTCTTGCGAATAAAGAAACATTAGTAATCGGTGGAGAGTTAATAAATGAGTTATTACTTAAATATGATGTAACAATTATTCCTGTAGATAGTGAACATTCAGCTATTATGCAATGCTTGAAAGGTGAAGATAAATCAATAATAAAAAACATTATTATTACCGCATCAGGTGGCAGTTTTAGAGATAAGACTAGAAAAGAACTAAAAAAAGTAACAGTTAAGGAAGCTCTTAGTCATCCGAATTGGACTATGGGTCCTAAAGTAACAATTGATTCAGCAACAATGATGAATAAAGGATTAGAAGTTATTGAAGCACACTATTTTTTTGATGTAGGATATGATCAAATTAAAACGGTAATGCATCGTGAAAGTATTATTCATTCATTAGTTGAATTTAAAGATACAGCTGTAATTGCTCATTTAGGTAATCCGGATATGAGAGTACCAATAAATTACGCACTTAGTTATCCTAAAAGAATTCCGTTTAAAGGGGAACCGCTTGATTTAATAAAACTAGGTAGTCTTCATTTTGAGGAATTGTCATATGATAGATATCCGTTGTTAAAAATGGCAATTGATGCTGGAAAGAGTAAAGGTTTGAATCCGGCAACATTAAACGCAGCTAATGAAGCTGCGGTAAACCTATTTTTAAATAGTAAAATTTCTTTTTTACAAATAGAAGAAATTGTTGGTGAATGTTTAGAAGTGTTTAAAAATGATTTAATTATTACTTTAGAAAAAGTATTAGATAGAGATTTGAAAGTAAAAGAATATGTATATCAAAAATACAATTAGAGGACGTGTAAAAAATGGTTATTGTTAATATTATAGTATTTATATTAGTATTAGGATTGGTAATCCTAATACATGAATTTGGGCATTTTGTTATGGCAAAAAGAGCGAATATTCTATGCCATGAATTTAGTATTGGAATGGGACCAATTCTTTGGAGTAAAAGATATCACGAAACATTATATTGTATTAGAGCAATTCCGATAGGTGGATACGTTATGATGGCTGGAGAAGAAGTTGATGATGAGGTTGTTAAGGAAGGACAAACTGTCGGATTAATCTTTGATAGCTTTAACAACATTGAAAAAATCATTATTGACCATGAGAACGAAAAATATGAAAAATATGAAAAAGTTGTTGTGAACAATGTTGATTTGCGTGGTGAGAACAATGAACCTCTTCAGTTAAATAATTATACAGTTAAAAGAGATGCTTTTTATATTTATAAAAAAGGAGAATTACAAATCGCGCCTTTTGAAAGAAGTTTTAATTCAAAAACTAAAATGCAAAGATTCCTAGCTATGTTCGCGGGACCATTTATGAATTTTGTTTTAGCATTTTTTATTTTTATACTAGTAAATTTAATTGTTGGATTTCCTGATATGGATAATACTGTTGTTGGTGCATTAGAACCTGAATACCCTGCTTCTTCAGAACTTATAGAAGGCGATAAAATTATTAGTATTAATCAAACTGACGTCTATTCTTGGGATGATATCTCTTTTGTTTTGGGTGAAAATCCCGCAGATAGATCAATTGAGTTTGTGGTATTGCGTGATGGGTTAGAAAAAACATTTACTGTAACTCCTATTATCTATTTTTATAATGTTGGATTTCACAGTAATGAAAGTACAATAGATGATTTATTATTAGGTAAGATTGACTCTGAAACCATTGCTGGGAAAGCTGGATTTTTAGAAAATGATAAAATATTGACCATTGATGGGGTTATAATGAATGATTGGTCAGATGTTATTACAAGTATGGAAAACAACATAAATGGTGATGAAATGATTTTTGAGGTTTTACGTGGAAGTGAAACTATTACTATTTCTGTTGTACCATATAATCATGATCTTATAACATCCCAAGGACTTAACGTAGTTGATAGTTTTGTCGGTATTTCTCCAATTTATGAATTTCATTTTTTCAAGAGTTTCACCGCAAGTATTTTAAATATTAAGTCTTCAGCGGGTATGATTTTTACGACAATTGATTTATTGTTTAGTAATGACCAAGTTGGTGTTGGAGATTTAGCTGGCCCAGTTGGTATTTATTCTATTACATCCCGCGCTTTAAGTGCTGGCTTTGTTTCTTTCTTAACTTGGACAGCTTTACTTAGCGTTAATTTAGGAGTAATTAATTTATTACCTATTCCTGCACTTGACGGTGGAAGACTAGTCTTTTTAGGATATGAAGCAATCACAACTAAAAAGCCAAATAGAAAAGTAGAAAACACTCTTCATTATGTAATGTATATTATGTTAATGGGATTGTTTGTATATATAACATTTAATGATATTTTAAGATTATTTCATATAAGATAGAGAGGCGAGACAAATGAAACAAAGTTTATTATTTGTGCCAACATTAAAAGACGCTCCTAAAGACGCTGAAGTCAAGAGCCACAAATTAATGAGTAGAGCTGGATTAATTAAACAAGTAGCTTCTGGTATTTATACATATTTACCATTAGGTTACAAAGTTATTAAAAATATAGAAAATATAATTAGAGAAGAACTAGAAAAAATTGACGCTAGCGAATTATTAATGCCAGCCTTACAACCAAGTGATTTATGGAAAGAATCAGGCAGATGGGATAAATATGGACCAGAATTGATGAGATTAAAAGATCGCAAGGGTCGAGACTTCTGTTTAGGCCCAACCCATGAAGAAATAATAACACAAGTAGTGAGAGACTATATAAGTTCATATAAAAAATTGCCATTTGCGTTATACCAAATACAAACGAAGTTTAGAGATGAAATGAGACCAAGATTTGGACTTATGCGTGGTCGGGAATTTATTATGAAAGATGCATATACTTTTAGCCCTACAGATGAGGATCTTGATGCTTGGTATAAAAAATTTACACAAGCTTATATTGATATCTTTAAGAGATGTGGATTAGATATTAAGATAGTTAGTAGTGATGTTGGACAAATTGGTGGAGATGAAGCTGATGAGTTTATGGTTATGAGTGAGGTTGGTGAAGATAATATTACTTATTGTAATATTTGTGAATACGCTGCTAATCAAGAACATAGCGGTCTAAATGAAGGGGATCCATGTCCGCTTTGTGGAGAACCCGTAAAAATAGCTCGAGGGATTGAAGTTGGGAATATTTTTAAATTAGGAACTAAATATAGCGAAGCAATGAATGCTAAGTTCGTTGATCAATCAGGAAAGCCACAACCAGTTATTATGGGGTGTTATGGACTTGGAATTAGTAGAACATTAATGGCTAGTGTTGAACAACACTCTAGTGAAAACGGAATTGTTTGGCCAAAAGAAATTTCTCCTTATCAAGTTCATATTGTTCCAATCAATTTTAAAAATGATATTCAAAAAGAATTATCATTAGAAATATATAATGAATTAAAGCAAAAAGGGATTGAGGTACTACTAGATGATCGTATTGAAAGAACTGGAGTAAAATTTAAAGATGCTGATTTAATTGGGATACCATTAAGGATAATAGTTGGTAAAGACGCAATTGATGGAAAAGTTGAATTTATTAATCGTTATATTAATGAAAAAAATGTAATAAAAAAGACTGAAATTTTAGATTATATATAATATAGAAATAAAAACCCTCTATTTTGAGGGTTTTTGTATCTAAAATAAATATTTAATTACTATCTTAAAAATTATAGTAAAAAAAAGTTAAAAAGTTATTGACAAAAGGTATATAATTTTATATACTTTTAATTGCGGTGAAATAGAGCCCGACTAGGTTTTATACACCGTTTATAATGCTTATTTGTAAGAATTTATTATACTATTTATAACATAATAAAAACTTTTATAAAGTTGTTGACAACTGAGCATTAAAATAATATACTCTTTATTGCAGTGCGAATTATTTATAAAAAACGTACTGGTGAAAAAGAAGTAAAAAAAGTTACGAAAATTAATCAAATGTGTTGACATAGTATTCTAATTATAGTAGAATATTAAACGCACGCTAGATTATTCGTGCGACCAATTAGGTCTTTGAAAACTGAATAGAACAAGTCAATTTGAGTTTAGGAAAAAAAATTAAAAAAGTAAGAATCAAAACAATTCATAATTTATGGAGAGTTTGATCCTGGCTCAGGATAAACGCTGGCGGCATGCCTAATACATGCAAGTCGAACGAGCAATCCCTTTCGGGGGTGCGCTAGTGGCGAACGGGTGAGGAACACGTAAGAAACCTACCCCACAGACGAGGATAACTGTTGGAAACGATAGCTAATACTGGATAGGACATTGGATCGCATGATCTAGTGTTTAAAGGTGCTTTCAAGCACCACTGTGTGATGGTCTTGCGTTGCATTAGCTAGTTGGTAGGGTAACGGCCTACCAAGGCGACGATGCATAGCTGGTCTGAGAGGATGAACAGCCACACTGGGACTGAGACACGGCCCAGACTCCTACGGGAGGCAGCAGTAGGGAATTTTCGGCAATGGGCGCAAGCCTGACCGAGCAATGCCGCGTGAATGATGAAGGTCTTCGGATCGTAAAGTTCTGTTGTTAAGGAAGAACACGCAGTTTAGGAAATGATTCTGCGCTGACGGTACTTAACCAGAAAGCTCCGGCTAACTACGTGCCAGCAGCCGCGGTAATACGTAGGGAGCGAGCGTTATCCGGAATTATTGGGCGTAAAGCGTGCGTAGGCGTTTTGTTAAGTCAAACCTGAAAGCCCCCAGCTTAACTGGGGAGAGTGGTTTGAAACTGGCAGAATTGAGTACGGCAGAGGTTAGTGGAATTCAATGTGTAGCGGTGGAATGCGTAGATATATTGAGGAACACCAGTGGCGAAGGCGGCTAACTGGACCGGAACTGACGCTGAGGCACGAAAGCGTGGGGAGCAAACAGGATTAGATACCCTGGTAGTCCACGCCGTAAACGATGAGAACTAAGTGTTGGGGTTACCCAGTGCTGAAGTTAACGCATTAAGTTCTCCGCCTGGGGAGTACGACCGCAAGGTTGAAACTCAAAGGAATTGACGGGTCTCCGCACAAGCGGTGGAGCATGTTGTTTAATTCGAAGATACGCGAAGAACCTTACCAGGTCTTGACATCTTCTTGATCACTCTAGAGATAGAGTTTCCCTTCGGGGCAAGAATGACAGGTGGTGCATGGTTGTCGTCAGCTCGTGTCGTGAGATGTTGGGTTAAGTCCCGCAACGAGCGCAACCCCTATTGATAGTTGCTAACATTAAGTTGAGGACTCTATCGAGACTGCCAGTGATAAACTGGAGGAAGGTGGGGATGACGTCAAATCATCATGCCCCTTATGACCTGGGCTACAAACGTGCTACAATGGCCAGTACAGAGAGTTGCCAAACCGCAAGGTGGAGCTAATCTTCAAAACTGGTCTCAGTTCGGATTGAAGTCTGCAACTCGACTTCATGAAGTTGGAATCGCTAGTAATCGTGGGTCAGAATACCACGGTGAATACGTTCTCGGAGATTGTACACACCGCCCGTCATACCA
>CAZWIZ010000013.1:0-45662 GCA_964634385.1 uncultured Candidatus Izemoplasmatales bacterium
AAATGGCATTCCGGGAGGGATTCGAACCCCCGGCCGACGCCTTAGAAGGGCGTTGCTCTATCCAGCTGAGCTACCGAAACATTTCAGCGTTACTTATTATAATATAACGCCGTTATTTTGTAAAGAATAATATGCTATTTTTTAAATATTTTTTTTTAAAAATATTATTAATCTTCTTTCATTTTAAAATAATCAATCAATAATATCTTCTTTTGAATTTCTACAGCTGTAATTCTGTATTCTAACGCATCTTCCAATAGAAGATAATGTGCTTCATGACCTACTAATTTTTCATTTAAATCAAGAAAAGCAGAACCATCAGAAATAGTTAAATCACTAAACAAAATATAGTTATCTACTCCTGCTAGTAAATCAGTACCTAAAAAGTATTTGAATTCTAAAGAACTATCAATTAGATTTAAAATAGTTGGTGCGACATCCATTGTTGATCCAGGATTACTAATAACTTTCCCTTCACTCATATTACTTGAATATATAATTAATTCTTGACGATTATATTCATGTGTATTTTGATCAATATCAACATAATCAAAATAAGTATTTGAACTCATCATATAAGGAAAATGGTCTGGATATATGACAAATATTGTATTATCCAATTCGCCGTTTGCTTCTAGTTCATCCATAATTAGCCCTAACATATTATCAAATTCAACAAACTTTTCCATAAAATTAATTATTTCATAATCAAAATCGTTATTTGGATAAGCAGTTTCAACTCTATTTGAATGAATATCAAATTCAGTTTGATCATATGCACCATGCATTGAATACGTTAATAAGTCAATGTATACTGGATTTGTATAGTCAACATATTCATCAAAAAAATCTAACATTTCAGTATCATATTTATCATTAAAATCACTATATCCTAAATCAATTAAATCTTCTTGAAAAGCAACTGTTTCAAATCCATATTGCGGAATTATTGTTTCTCTATTATAAAACCATTCATGTCCACTATGAAAATAATACGTATCATATCCAATTGTTTTTAATTGTTCAGGCAAAGCATAACTAAAAGTATTTTTACTATAAGTATCGCAAATATTATTACTCCAATCACTTGATGCAAGAGCGCTCATCCCAGTAATACTCATAAATTCACTATTACAAGTAGCGCCTTGTTGGAAAACTGGTGTAAAATAATTATCAAATGACATTCCATTATTTTTCATCATATACAAATTAGGAGTTAATACCGGATCAATAAATCTTGTTTCTAGTGTTTCTCCTAATATTGTAATTATATTGTATCCGTTATACATATCACTATAATCATTAGCAACATGCTCTTCTTGATTTTCAAAAAAAGCATCAACATCAGCATATAGTTCATCATGATTTTGTTTTGCTCTAACTCTTGTAAAATCTAAAGCATGATAATTATAATATCCATACTTTTCGCTAAATAAAGACCTATCATGCATTGAATCAAACAAATAAGCATCACTACGATAATAGTCGATTCTCGTATCAAAATTATAATTTCCCCAAACAAAAAACAAAACAACTTGAATTAAAAAGGCTAATGAAAAAATACCAAAGTCTTTAAAATTATAAATATCTTTTTCTTTATTAGAAATTATTAAATATATTTCTACAATTAAAATCGGAGTAATTAAATACGCTACAAGCGGTATTTTAATACTATAATCTAAAGTAGTTCCTTCACGTAGCCACTTAATACCTGCAAAACTAGTCCTTGAACTAATAACATCAAAATAGTCAAAATAAACACTATCCCCAACTATAAATATTGTAGCTATAATAATAATAATAATATAATATGCTTTTTGTAATTTTATATTTTTAATTAAAACACCAAAAATACCAATCCAAAAAATCATTAGCACGGTATCAAATATAATTCCCAAATTAAAAATGCTAATTTGAGTTGTTATCATTAAAACAATTCTTAATATTAACAAATACCCAATAACGTAAAGAAAACCTTTATATCTATGTTTTTTCAAAGTAATCACCTCTATTTTGTCTAAAACAATTATATCACAAATTAAAGCTTTTTTGTATGCTTTATTTTATAAAAAAACAGGAGTTTTATTTCCTGTTTTTGAATTTTATTATATAAAAATACTAAAAATCAATCTTACAATTAAAGCAACTATATATGCAACTATAAATGGGTAAGTAACACTAAATAACGTCCATTTTGTACTTCCTGTTTCACTTCTAATAGTGGCTACTGTTGAAATACATGGAATATATAAACTAGCAAAGACAACATATGTAAGCGCAGATAATGTAGTAAATCCAGATGCAATATCACCTAGATATAAAATATTCAAACTAGAAACAACGATTTCTTTAGCTAGAAAACCACTAATCAGACTTGATGTCGCTTGCCAATCACCAAATCCAAGAGGAATAAATATAGGAGAAATAAACCCAGCAATACTAGCTATAAAACTATTTTCAGGATTTATATTAATTCCCGAAAATCCAACATTGCTTAAAAGCCATAATATAACTGATCCGACCAAAATATAAGTCCCTGCTTTTTTCACAAACCTTCTCGCTTTTTCAAAAGCTTGATAAGTAATTGTTCTAAGTTGTGGCATTCTATATGGCGGTACTTCCAGTAAAAACTTACTTCCACTACCTTTAAAGAATGATAAACTAAATATTTTTGCACTTGCTAAAGTTACTATTATTCCAAGCAAATAAATTCCAAGCATTACAAAAGCACGATATTTATCAAAAAACATACTAATAAAAATAACATAAATCGGTAATCTTGCACTACATGATATAAAAGGAAGAGTAAGGATTGTTATCATTCTTTCTTTTTTATCTACAATTGTTCTTGTAGCCATAATCGCTGGAACTGTACATCCTAATCCAGTTATCATAGGAACAATACTTTTACCATTAAATCCAAATTTACTTAAAAATCTGTCCATTACAATAGAAACTCGAGCCATATATCCAGTTCCTTCTAAAAGAGCAAGCATAAAAAACAAAACAATAATTTGTGGTAAAAATACTAAAATACCACCTACTCCAGCCATTATTCCGTCTATAACCAAGCCATAAGCAAAGCCACTTACTCCTAATATCTCAAGAAAAATCCCTAAATAATGAACGAGAATTTCATCCCAAAAATAAGCAAGATACTTAGTCATAAATGCACCAACGCCTAAAAATTTTCCAAAACTCACTTGATAAACCATAAGCATAATGGCAAAGAAAATTGGAATACCCCAACCAGGGTGAGTTAAAACACGATCAATTCTCTGATTAAAATATTTTGAATGGTCTCTATCTTCAACTTGAAATAAACAATCATCAACAATTCTATTAATAAATTCTCTTCTTGTGTTGAAGACTGCTCCTTTTAATGATAATGCAACCTCGTCTTTAATTATTCTTTCTTCAACTTCTTTTACTACTTCTCTTATTTTTTCCTCTTTTGCAATATCTAAAAATTTATATATTCCTTCATTTCCTTCAAGGATTTGAAGAGCAAGCCATTTCTTCTTAACTTTTAACACATCATATTTAAGTAAATCACCAATTCTTTGAATTCCCCATTTAATATGAGGATGATAATCAAGTTCAATTGATTTATAAACTCTTAAATTTTTTAATTTATTGCTTATATTAATTCTATCATCATTATTTCTTTCTCTAGCGCTAATACAAATAGCATTTGATTTTAACCTACTAGAAATCTTTTCTATATCGATTACGTATCCATTATTACGAAGAGCATCTCGTAAATTAAAAACAAGTAAAGTTGGAACTCCTAATTCTAGCAGTTGTACAGTTAAATGAAGATTTCTCTTTAAATGGGTTGAATCGATAATATTAACAATTCCACTATAAGATTCATTTAATAATGAATACGTAACTACTCCTTCATCTTCACTTGATGGAGAAACACTATATGTACCTGGTAAATCAACCAAGTTAGCACCTTCATAATGCTTTATATGGTGAACTCTTTTTTCAACTGTCACACCACTATAGTTACCAACATGAACATGTGAAAGTGTCATAAAATTAAAAAAAGTACTTTTTCCTACATTCGGGTTACCAGCAAGTAAATAGATCATTTTTTCACCTCAATATTTAAAGCATCTTCTTTTCTTAAACATATTTCGATATCATCAACTTCAATTAAATATAATTTATCAAAAGCTAATACGTTTAAAAGAGTTACTTCTGCGCTCTCATAAATTCCTAAATCCATAAGACGATTCATAAATCGTTTATCAAACTTTTTCAATGATGTAATCTTAGCTATATCTTGTTTTTTTAAATCAGTGACATTCATATGTACCACTCCTAGTTAGCATTATATCTAAAAATATTATTCATATCAACAAAATTATAATTTTTCTGAATAGTATTACAAAAAAGAAAAAAACCAGAGTTATCTGGTTCTATCTAGAGCATTAATAAAACATGTATCATCTTTTCTACATGTATCTTTTCCGTAATGTTCACATACACCTTCTACAACTAATTGTAATTTAGTAATTGTGAAATTTTTAAAGATAGGGTTATGTCTAATTTGTTCGAAAATTTTACTATCATTAATTTCAATAATATTATTATTAACTTTACATGTTACATGTATATGTGAATCAGCACTATGACTTTTTTCATCAATTGTTAAATCATAATGTTTTTTTCCATTAATAAAAATTTGAGCAACAATTTTATGTTCTAATAAAAAATCAATATTATTATAAACAGTTCCTAGATTATTAAAGCCTCTTTTTTTAAGTTCTATATAAACTTCTTGAATAGTTAAATGTTTTCCTTCCAAGACATCTATAATCGCTCTTCTTTGTCTAGTAATTCTTATATTCTGTTGTCTTAATTCTGAAAACACTTTCTCTCTTTTATCCATAATTATCACCTAATTTATATTAACATTTTTCTAAATAAAAGAAAACTATAATACTCACTGAAAATCAGAATAAGAAAAACCAAAATTGATTTTTCTTATTCTTTCATTTTTTCTTTCATTTTTTCAACTACATAGGGAGGTATAAATTTCTCTAAATCACCTTTAAATAGGCCTATTTCCTTAACCAATGCGCTACTTAAGAAAGAATACTTATTATCTGTCATAAAATAAATACTATCTATTTCACTATCTAATACTCTATTAGCATGAGTTAATTGAAATTCATATTCAAAATCGGTTACAGCTCTTAATCCACGAACCATATGTGTCGCCCCTAGTTTTCTAGTTTCATCAACAGTCAAATCATTCGCAATAACAACTTCTATTCTATTTAAATATTCCTTCATTGTAACTTCAACCATATCTTTTCGAACTTCTGCACTAAATAATGCATGCTTATTTGGATGTACATTTATCAATATGATTAAACGATCAAATACTTTTAACGCTCTTTTAGCAATATCAATATGTCCAAATGTAATCGGATCAAAACTACCAGGATAAACTGCAACTTTCATTTAAATTCCCCATTTCATAAAAGATACTTTCGTAATTCCAATAACTTTTTGTTTATATTCTATTATACCATTATTTACTTCTTTTATATTATTACTTTTTTTATAAAGGCAAACAATAATACCATCTTCCTTTAAAATCTTTCTTTCAGCAATAATAGAAATAATATTATTAATTTCTTCCATATTATATGGTGGGTCAAGAAAAATAATATCAAATTGATCTTTTGTTTTATAAATATAATCAAGATAACTAGTATTAATAACAATACATTCATCTTCTATTCTTAAACTAGCAATATTATGTTTTATTGTTTGAATAGCTTTATAATTGTTATCAATAAAAACAGCTTTATTAACTCCTCTACTAATTCCTTCAATTCCCAAAGCACCACTTCCAGCAAATAAATCCAAAACTGTTTCATTCGTAAAATACGGACCAATACTATTAAATATTGTTTCTTTAATCCTGTCTTTTATTTCTCGAGTAGATTTCGAATCTACTTCTATTAATAATCTACTTCGATGAATTCCCGCGATTACTCTCATTTTGTTCCTCCTATGGAGAAAAAGGCCAAAAGGCCTTTTAATTTATTGATAAGTTATTTTATTCACTGCTTCTCTATCTAATCTTTCCACTAAGATTGTTACTAGCTTAACCATCGCATCATAATCACCTTTATGAACAATAGATGTGTGAGAATGTAAATATCTTACAGGTAAACATAAAGCAACTGTAGGTGCTCCGCTACCTGTCATATGGATTGATCCTCCATCAGTTCCACCACGTTCTAAAAATGTTAACTGATAAGGAATTTTTTCAGATTCACAAATATCAACTACAAAATCTCTTAATCCTTTATGTCCTATCATAGAGCTATCTTTAAACATAATTCCGACACCTTTACCAAGAACAGTGTTTTTGTTTCCACCCGGAAAATCAAAAGCAATTGTAGTATCTAAGGCAATTCCGATATCAGGATCAATTTTATAAGCACTAGTTTTCGATCCACGAAGCCCTACTTCTTCTTGTACTGTCCCAACACCATAATATATGTTTTCATGTTTTCTATTTTGAATACTTCTTAAAACATCAATAGTTGCGGCACAACCTACTCTATTATCCCAAGCTTTTCCTAAATAATATTTCGGATTGCTTAATTTTTGAAATTCAATATATGGAGTAATCATATCTCCAGGATTAATTCCTAATTCCATTGCTTCTTCTTTGTTTTCAACACCTAAATCAAGATACATTTTTTCCATTTCGACTGGTTTTTTTCTTTCTTCAGGAGTTAAAATATGTGGTGCTTTTGCACCAACAACTGCTCTAATTTCTTTTCCTGCATTTGTTGTAATTGTCATTTGTTGAGCAAGCATTACTTGACTCCACCAACCACCTGCAGGAGTAAATTTAACATATCCTTCTTTAGTAATATAAGTTACCATAAAACCAACTTCATCCATATGCCCCGCAACCATGATTTTTGGTCCATCAGGATTACCTATTTTTTCGACAATAATACTTCCTAAATTATCATACGTAACGTTACCTAAATCTTTCATCTTCCTTGTCATATATTCCCTAACTTGTTTTTCGTTACCAGGAATAGCATTAAGCATTGATAGTTCTTTTAAAATACCCATATTTTCCTTGTATAATTAACGACATTTAATTAACTATACTTTCCTTTCTTTATAATTTTATACTAAATAATTATATCACACTAAACTAATAAATAATATTCTTCTAAAAAAAAATATCTAAATAAATTAATATTCAGACATTTCATATTAAAATTTTTCTTCAATCTTCATAATTTGGTTTTCAATAAATCGATCTAAAATTTCTAGAAAACGTTCTGCTTCAGACATTGAAATTCCATCAATCAAATCACTAACACAAGCATTTTCGATTTTTGAAACTTCATTACAAAGTTTTTCACTACCCTTATTTATGTAAATGTTTTGAATACGTTTATCTTTTGCGTTTTTCACTCTGCTAATATAATTATTTTTTTCTAAACGTGATAACACTCCTGATAAAGTAGCCTTATCAGTATCCATTTGCATTAATATTTCTTTCGCAATAATTCCTGGTTCTTGGTTAATTACTCTTAAAACCATTAATTGTGCATACGTAATATTTAAACGTTCTAAATGTTTTGACATCAATCGTTTATATAACATACTACTCTTATTTAATTTGTAACACATTTCTTTTACCATGATTCTTGCCTCCCTATAATACTATACAAAATTATTATACATTAGATACCAACATTGTCAAAAGGTAATATTGATTTAAATATGAAAATATTGAATTGATTGCAAGATATTTAAAAAAGCCAATCATTTTGATTGGATTTTTATCTTGGTTACTAAAATAGTTTTCAACTAACTATTTGATCTTGAATATGTTCTTCTTCCTCAATAACAGGTGCTTTTTTATCAAGAATTGTTTCTTCATCTACAGAAACATCAGGCATTTCAAGTGTTTTTTGATAGCGATAAACTTTATAGCCTTTATAGCCATCATAACTTAAATACCCGCCAGCTACAACACTGAAAAATAAAATAATCCAAACTAAAAGTGCAGGGGTAAAATTACCACTTGTAAAAATATAACTCCCAATTACTAACGCTAATATATGGAATAAATATAATGGTAAATCACTTTTTTCAGCACCTGTTGAAACACTATAAAAATGAATAGATCCACGTAAAATAAAAAATCCACCAAGAAGATATCCAAATGAATTACCTAATCCAACTGATGTTAGTAAGGTAATTAAAATCATTGCTAATCCTAAAGCAATATCAATTGTAATTTCCATAATATTTATTGTTTTTATAAGATCATTCTTTTGTGTTTTAACAAAAGGTACTAGTCTTATAACTGAATAAATAATTATTGTTGATCCAATAAACGGAATTACAATTCCTTCTGCTACCAATGGTTTAACACCCATAAAAACAGCTAATCCAATCATCAACGCAGCTCCGATAAGTTTTAAAATCCATCCATACTTTTTAAATGCTTTCATAAAAACCTCCTATTTAATACTATATTTTTTTCTTCTTTTTCTTGATTTACAAAAGAAGTTTACAACTTGATATTCAGTAAAATATGCAGCTATTCCAACAATTTCTATCCAAAGCAAATATAATGGTATCCCTCCAAATTTAGAAATGATTGGAAACTTTTCAATTTTACTTT
This sequence comes from uncultured Candidatus Izemoplasmatales bacterium, assembly GCA_964634385.1. Taxonomy (GTDB): domain Bacteria; phylum Bacillota_I; class Bacilli_A; order Izemoplasmatales; family Izemoplasmataceae; genus JAFGXW01. The sequence goes on from CAZWIZ010000013.1 coordinate 8,699, forward strand.
CATCAATAAAGATAAACATAAAATCTGTTTTTGCGTAATAGTTAAATATAACAATAAAAATACTGATTATTTGTAATGTTAAAAATGCTTTAATTGTTTCATTTTTCATAGGTACATATTCGTAAACTGCTAAAAAATAAATTGGTATTAATATTAAAACTCCATGTGCAACTTCGTACTGATAATAACGATAATAACCTGAATTATAGCCGAATGTTGGAATAAAAAGGCTTATTAATCCTCCTAAAATACCTGTATAAAAAACGAAATTAAAAATTGTTTTATTTTTAGTAAAAAGCAATATTATTGCGAAAAACATACTAATACTACATAGTTGAAATGGTAAAATAATTGGATCAAATCCGTAAAGAGCAAATCTTAAAATATAATGACTCAAATAAATTATTGCAAATCCTATTCCGACAATAATTCTAACTCTTTTATCAAGTACTTTATTATTTTTAAACTTATCACTAAATTTAAAAATTAATATAGCCATCACAAAGACAATTATAATTGGTAAAAATTTTTCTACTAAATTTAATTTAATAAATATCCCGGTACGATAGGGGCTTTCGTAATTAAAAAAATTCACCAAAACAATCACCTCTCACACCTATTTTATCATTGATTTAGATAATTTCTAATAAGAATATATATAAAAATCCTAAATAAATAGAAACCACTCAATGCAGAACCTCTGTTCTACCACAGCGGTAGCCTCTTACTTAATCATCAGGAGTCCTTAAAACATAAGGCATTCACACAGATAAAGTCTTAGCCCCTATTAATATATGTTGGGGTCGCGTGTGAGTGATTTCTAATTATCTAGGATAATTAATTATATAATAATATAATGTTGCTGTCAATAAGTTCTAAAATTTGAAAATAAGAGAATTTTATCTTCATTTTAATTCTGTTTTCAATTTATTAACTTCTAATATTTCCCTGTTAATAGCGCTTATTAAGGAAGTAGAGTATTAGTATTCATCACATTCTTATTGTATAAAAAAAGCAGTAAACTGCTTATTTTAATGCTTCAATTAATTCTGCTTTTTTAAGAGTAGTATACCCTTTAATTCCTTTTTCTTTCGCTAAAGCTTTTAACTCAGAAACTTTCAAAGCTGTTAAATCAGTTTTATTAACAACTGTTTTTTCTTCTTCAACTACAACTTTTTTAACTACCTTTTTAACTATTTCTTTTTTTGGTGCAACTTCTCCAGAAATTGCTCTTTTAGCTGCATTAACAATTTCTGTAAAACCTTCTGCATCATTTATTGCGATATCAGCTAATATTTTACGGTTAATTTCAATGCCAGCTAATCCCAATCCGTTAATTAGTCTTGAATAAGACATTCCATTTAATCTTGCTGCTGCATTAATTCTCGTAATCCATAATTTTCTAAAATTGCTTTTTCTTTTCTTACGATCTCTATATGCATAAGCTAATGAGTGCATTACTTGTTCATTTGCTGTTTTATATAATAAATGTTTTGCTCCATAGTAACCTTTTGCTAATTTTAATACTTTTCTACGTCTTTTTCTAGCGACTGTTCCGCCTTTTACTCTTGGCATATTTGTTTCCTCCTAATTATTTAACATTTGCGATTTGTTGTTTAATTCTTTTGTGGTCACTTGGTGAAACAAATGAACCGTTTTTATGACGTCTCTTTGATGCTTTTGATTTTGCACTTAATAAATGTCCTTTATTTGCACTAGACACTTTTAACTTACCTGACGCTGTTCTTTTTACTCTTTTTTGAGTACCTGAATGAGTTTTCATTTTAGGCATTTTCTTCACTCCTTATTCTATTTATCTTTTTTTGGTGTTAATGTCATAAACATATTTCGACCATCTTGAACCGGTCTACTTTCAATTGAAGCTATATCATCAACTTGTTTCGCGTAATCTAACATTACTTGTCTACCTTTGTTTGTATAAGCCATTTCACGGCCTCTAAAACGAATAGAAATTTTTAATTTATCGCCTTTTTCTAAAAATTTACGACCATTTTTTAATTTTGTATTAAAATCGCCAATATCAATCTTTGGAGATAAGCGAATTTCTTTTAATGAAACAATTTTTTGATGTTTTTTAGCTTCTCTTAATTTACGTTGTTGTTCGTATCTAAATTTATTATAATCTATAAATTTCGCTACTGGTGGTTTTGCACTTGCCGCTACAAGAACTAAATCAAGATCTCTTTCATAAGCTAATCTAAGAGCTTCTCTTGTGCTAATAACTCCTAATTTTTCACCCGTATCAGTTATAACCATAACTTCTCTTGCACGAATTTCTTCATTTACCAATCCTGCGTCTTTACGTTTCGCTGGCATTTGTTGACTGTATCTATTTGAAATAATTTACACCTCCATTATTTTTTGTTTATTGATTGTTGTTATTGAGTAACAACAAATCTATGGAAAGAAATTAAAAAGTGTGAGTACATGATGTACCCACACTAAACTATTTATTTTAGTTGTAGCTTCAACCTATTGATTCATCAATCAGGTGAGAGTGGGTACTCTTCTTTCCACGTTATTTTTTACTGCTTATTTATTTTATCACATATATTACTTATGTCAACTAAAATTTTTCATCTTTTGGATAAATTAAATTTTTAGCATAATCCGCTTTATTTATTTGTTTATTTCTAGCAATAGCTAAAGCACCTTTTGGAACATTCTTAGTAACTGTTGATCCAGCAGCAATAAATACTCTATCACCTATTTCTACAGGAGCTACTAGATTAGTATTACATCCAATAAATACATCATCACCAATAATTGTTTGATGCTTTTTTACACCATCATAGTTAACTGTAATGCTTCCACATCCAAAGTTAACATTTTTACCAGTTACAGCATCTCCTATGTAAGCAAGATGTGCTGCTTTTGTGCCTGTTCCAGTTGTTGATTTTTTAACTTCTACAAAGTTTCCAATTCGGTTATTTTTACCGATTTTAGCGCCATTTCTTAAATGAGCAAATGGCCCTATAGTAGTATTTTCGAGTACTTCACTATCATATACTAAACTATGTCTTACTGAAACATTTTTATGAATAGTAGAGGAATGAATTTCAGTATTAGGTCCAATCACAGAATCTTTCATTATAACACTATCACCAGTTATAAAAGTATTTGGATTTATTATGACATTTTCTCCAATTTTAACACTATGACCAATTGTTACAGTTTCTGGGTTAATAATGCTTACTCCATTTAACATATGATATTTATTAATTCCTTCTCTTAAATGTTTTTCAGCTATACTTAATGAGAAAAGATCATTAACACCCATTACTTTAACACTATCCCAAAGTAAAAATGTATCAACTTTATACTCATCTCTCATAATTTCAACAATATCAGTTAAATAGTATTCACCTTTTCGTTTGTTTACTTGAATCTTATTAACAGCTTTAAATAAAAGTTTATTATTAACAATATAGATACCTGTATTAACTTCTTTAATACGTTTTTGTTCTTTAGTACAATCTGAATGTTCAATAATAGCTTCAATATTTCCGTATTCATTTTTAATAATACGTCCATATTCTTTAGGATTTGCAAATTCAGCAGTAACAATAGTTAAATCATTTTTCTTATCACAGTGATATGACATTACTTTGTTAATTACTTTGTAATCAATTAAAGGCATATCTCCTAATAAAATAATAGTTGTACCATCTTGATCTCCTATTAAATCTTCTGCCATTAGTACAGCATGTCCTGTACCAAGTTGTTCATTTTGAATAGCATACTTTACATTGCCACCAAGTAACTCCTTAATATAATCCTTTTTGTATCCAACAACACAAACTATTTCATCAATAACACTTTTTTTGATATTTTCAACAATATAGTTTATCATTGGCTTTTTCAAAATAGGAAAAGCACATTTAGGAAGTTGTGTTTTCATTCTCGTTCCCTTACCTGCTGCGAGAACAATCGCATATTTATTTATCATTTAATCTTCCTCCTTTACAGTATTAATAATAGAAATAATTAGTTCCATATATTTATCAAGCTCACTTTCAGTTTCACAACTAACTGTGACTCTTACTAAAGGCTCTGTACCACTAGGTCTAACAAGCACTTTGCCATTATTTCCTAAAATATTTTTTACATTTTGAATAACTTTTATTACTCTTTTATCATTTAATATTTCCTTATTAGTAGTTTTAATATTAACTAATTTTTGAGGCCACATTACAATATCACTAGTTAATTCTTTTAATGATTTTTTTGTATCGTTTAAAACTTTCAATAAATAGACCGCTACTAAAACACCGTCTCCTGTATTAATATAATCTCTTAAAATGATATGCCCACTATTTTCTCCACCAATTGAATAATCTTCTTGATTCAATTTTTCAAGAACATATTTATCTCCAACATCAGTTATTACTACTTTTATTCCTTTTCTTTCAAAAGCTTTGATTATCCCTAAGTTACTCATACTAGTTAAAACAACCGTGTTTTTTTTCAAACGACTTATTTGTTTTAAATATACAGCGATAATATATATTAATAAATCACCATCAAAAATATTTAAATCCCTATCGACAACTAAAATACGATCCCCATCTCCATCAAAACTAAATCCAATATCAAGATTATTATCTTTAACAAGTTTAATAATACTTTCTAAATGAGTACTACCTACACCTTGATTTATATTTTTACCATCTGGCTTATTTCCAATTTGAATAAAATCAGCACATAATTCTCTTAAAACACCTAAACTAATTAAATAATTTGCTCCATTAGCACTATCGAATCCTATTCTTAAATTTGTTTCAGTTAATTCTATATTTTCAATTAAGTCAGCATACAAATCAAAAACATCTTCTCCTGAATATATTTTACCTATTTTTTTTACTTCAAACTTCTTATTAGAATCAATATATTCTTCAATTGCTTTTTCTTCATATTCATTTAACTTATTACCCTTATTAAAAACTTTAATACCATTATCAATATAAGGATTATGAGAAGCCGTAATCATAATCCCTGTTATATTTTTTTGTTTTGAATAGTGACTAATCATTGGAGTACTTACAACTCCAGCAATCATAACATCTATCCCAATACTTTGTGCTCCACTTGTTAAACTATACAATAACTCATTACTAGATTCCCTTGTATCCATTCCGATAACAAGTCTATTAGTATCTAAGACACCTTTCAAACTTTGTCCCACTTTAAAAGCAAGAGAATTAGTTAATTCAACTCCATATTTTCCTCTAATTCCATCTGTCCCAAAATATTTCCCCATATTTTTACCTCCTCAAATAATAAAAATTAAAAAATTTTTTTAAAGTTTAAAAAGTCAGATTGCTTTCTGACTTTCATTATTCTACAGTAACACTTTTAGCTAAATTTCTTGGTTTATCAATATCATACCCACGATGTAATGCTGCATAATAAGCAATAAACTGTGCTGGTATTATTGTTAGTATTGGACTAAGTAATTCATAAACATCATCTAATACTATTTGATCTTCATGTTCATGAACACCGTTAGTACTAATAACTAATACTTTCGCACCTCTACTTTTTACTTCATTTAAATTACTTCTAGTATTTTTACTGATTTTACGTTGTGATATTATTGCAATAACAGGAGTATCTTTTTCTATCAAAGCAATTGTACCATGTTTTAATTCTCCAGCCGCAAATCCTTCAGTTTGAATATAGCTTATTTCTTTTAATTTCAAACTTGATTCTAAACAAGCATAATAATCAATTCCACGCCCAATATAAAAACAATTTCTTTTAGTTAAATATTCTTTTGTTAATGTTTCTATATAATCTCTTTTATCAATAATATTTTCAATACTAATTGCTAATTTACTAAGTTCTCTACGAAGATTTATATGTTTATCACTTAATCCATAGGCTAAAATTGATAATATACAAATTTGAGCAGTATAAGATTTTGTACTTGCAACGGCAATTTCTGGACCAGCATAAATTTCAACAAAATAATTTGCTTCTCTAGCTAAAGTTGAAGTTTTAACATTTGTGATTGTTAAACTGCGGTATCCTGCAGCATTAACATTAACAAGTGCCGCTCTTAAATCAGCTGTTTCTCCACTTTGGGAAACAAAGATAAACAATGGATTTTTAGATAACAATGGCATGTTGTATGCAAATTCAGAAGCAATATGAACTTCAGTAGGTATTTTAGCCATTTTTTCAAATAATTCTTTTCCTACATATCCAGCATTCAAACTAGTTCCAGCCGCAATTATATATAACCGATCACTTTGTTTAATAGCTTTTGAAACTTCTCCATTTAATGTTATTTGATCGCCATCAAAATATTTACTAATTATTCTTCTAATAACACTAGGCTGTTCACTAATTTCTTTTAACATAAAATGTGAATATTCACCTTTTTCAATATTAAAATAATCTATATCAATTTTTTTTACTTTATGTTCAACTTCTTTACCAATAATGTCATATATTTTATATCCATTTGAATCAATCTCTATAAAAGTTTTATCTTTAAAAGGAACATATTTAGTACTATAGCCAACCAATGCCATAATATCACTTGCGACAATTATTCCGTTATCACTTACACCAAGTAATAATGGGCTCTTATTTTTACAAGCATATAATTTATTTGGATTCTCTGTATCAATTATCGCTAAAGCATATGATCCCTCAAGTAAACTCATTGTTTTTCTAATCGCTTCATTAACAGTCATTTCAAGACTATATTTTTCAATCATATGAACGATAACTTCAGTATCAGTTTCACTTAAAAATTCATCACCATTTAAAATCCCACTTTTTAATTCTTTATAATTATCAATAACACCATTATGCACAACAAAAAAACGACTTTTTCCTGATTGATGTGGATGAGAATTAACTTTATTAGGAACACCGTGTGTTGCCCATCTTGTATGTCCAATCCCCAAACAACTTTTATAACTAAAATCAGTGATTTCTTCTAGTCTTGATACTCGACCTTTATCTTTATAAATCTTAAATTTATTACTTTCCGTATTTAGCAATGCTATTCCAGCAGAATCATATCCTCGATACTCAAGACGTTTAAGTCCGCTAATAACAATTTCTCTAGCATCTTCACTTCCTAAATAACCAACAATACCACACATTTCAACCAACTCCCCAGCACATAAAATATACCATATTATGGAATATAACTCAATCTTTTCTTAAAAATCACTATTCAAATATTTACGTAGTATTATTACAAATAATACCGTAATTAATAGTATTCCATATATTTCCCCATAATATAATGTATATCCAGTTTTTTGGTAATATCCAATGCTGATAAAAACTAAATTTAATCCTTTAGCTATAGTCGATGCATTATTTTTTAATGAATTGTAGTCTATCATAAGATCACTAATAAAAAAACCAACAATAATTATAAGTAAATTGTAAATAGAGTTACTATATAAATATGTCGTTATATATATCAGAAGATAAGCCTCACTAAAAATAATTAAATCTCCTAAAATAGCTAAATCTTTAAATGAAATTTGCATATATGGAGTTAAATATAACCCAATAATTAAAAAAATAAGGTATAAAATAATAATTAAAACTGTACTACCAATAAACAACACAATAATTTTACTAGTAATAATTTGTTTTTTACTTCTTCTAATCAATAAAAATATATCATATTTGTTAATCGCGAAACTATTAATCACTAAAAATAAATTATAAATAATTATTAAGAATTTAAGGTAATTTAAACTTTCAAAATAGTACTCAATACGATAATATTCTGCATTAAAAACTAATAGATTATTATCTAAATAAAATCTTGAAAATAGTAAATAACTTATTAAAGAAACTAAAATTATTATTAGTGTTGCGTATACAACTTTCCAAGAAAACAAATAATGAAAATGCAATTTAAATAGGCTAATCATAAATAGAATATTTCTTCACTAATAGATGAATATTCATCTATCAAATGAGTACTTATCAAAAAAGAAAATGATGATTTTTCAACATATTTAATAAGCTGTTTTACCCCGTCAGTATCTAATCCACTAAGCGGCTCATCAATTAAATAAATATCTGCTTGTTCCATTAAACATTGCACTAAATTTACTTTCGCTTTCATTCCTTTAGATAAATTATGTAAAAATTCTTTTTTCTTATCTAACAAATCAAAATCACATAATAGTTTATTTATTTTTTCACTGTTTACTGGGCTACTACTTATATTATTAAGATTAATTAAAAAATTATTTATGTCTAAATCTAACGGATATACAACCTTTTCACTCATAAAACTTGTCTTTTTGTTATATATTATTTTTCCGTCATATTTAATAACATTGGCAATTGCTTTTAATAATGTCGATTTTCCACTTCCGTTTTTACCAACTAATAGATTTACTCTTTTAGTAATAGTTATATCACCTATTTTTACTATATGATTACGATATTGTTTACTAAAATTTATTACTTCAATCAATGAATTCATAATACTGATACCCACTTTCAAGTTCAACTTTAAAAACATTTGTATTTATATAAGGAAAATCATCTATTACAAATAGTTTTTCTTCGGAATCAATCGTGTAATGCACTTCGACATAAAACCGATACAAATAAGGAATGTCACCATTATAGCTAAATGGAACATAAAGCATTATTTCATTATTTTTTAGGAATAATATGTTTTTTGATATATCATTTAAAGTATTGTCATTAAAATTATAATCTTCTAAATTCAAGACATCTTCTACTGAAGAGTCATAATCAGGAATAATAAAGATATTATTTAAATAATGGTTATTAGCTGAAACACTATTACTTCCTATTTCTATTTTATTTATTGTAATATTATTGTTAGTTAAATTACCAAGGTTTAAAAAAAGCCCGGTTGAAGAGTCAATTCCATTAATTAATCCATGCGTTGATAATAAGTTATTAAGACTAATATCGTTATTTTCTTCTTCGAAAAATAGATAATTAAATTCACCAATATATAATTTAATATTTTTTGTATTGCGATAATTTACGTTCAAATATGCTTTATCAAACAAAATTAAATAATCATCACTACTAAATTCAAGATTAACTTTAAAAGACAAATAATAGTATTTTTCATTATTATAAATATAGTTTTCATTAGATTTCGATATTTCATCTAGAGATAATGAGATTATTTCATCTTTTTCAGAAGATAAAGAAATATTTGAAATATACTCTTCATTAAAATAATAGCTATTTATTTCATTTGTTAAAATAGTAATATTGAATCCTTCATTGTTACTACTTTTCATTATAGAATAAACCTTAGGCGAGGTAATTACTTTTATTGTAGGATTATTTCTAATGAATAGTAATAAAGATAATACTATTAATAAAAATGATAACAATCCTCCTATTATTTTAATCTTCATCTATTTTCACCTTAACTAAGCTATAGTATTCTGTTGTAACAACAAAAATTTCCCATCCTCCTTTTTTTACACTCTTAAAGAAACGAAAATATTTTGCTACTCCGTTGCTTACTTTTCCTTCTCCTTGAATTTGAACTAATAGTTTTGTCATTGGATCAACATATATTTTAATTTCAAATTCTTCTTCTAACGATGATACTTTTGTAGTTGTAATTGAATACTTCAGTTCTTCTTCTAATCCCAGTTTAAATCCATCCTTTTCTCCCTTAATATTTAAGCCTATTGTTCCTGTACTACTATATTGTTTTTTTAGTTCTGCTTCTGATTTAAAAGTAAATGTCTCAACTATCGCTGTCGAACCTTGATTCTCAATAGAATAAAGTGTTTCTTTAATAAAGTATGCCTTTTCAGTTTTAAACGCAATATAAGTTCTCCAACCCCAAAATCTTCTTTTTTTCATTTTTTTGTAATATTTATCATAATCATAATTACTATAATTTTCTAATAACTTCGCTCCTGAATGTTCAAATGTGATTTCTTGATATGTTAAATAATCTCCAGCTTGAATAGCTTGATAATAAAAACTACTTAAAAAAATTAATATGCTAATAATTATTGTTTTTTTCATAAAAAACACCTCCATTACTATATTAGTAACGAAAGTGTTTATTTTCTTTAATTATTCAAATAAATCTAGGTGTTTCCCGATTTTATCTAATGTATCTTTATATCCATGTTCAAATCTTCTTACGATATATTTGTTATTAAAATCTAAAACTCCTCTTAAACTTCTTTTAGGATTAACAGTTATTAATTTAACTCCTTGCACCGGTTTTTTCTTAATAAATGAGGATTTGAATAAATCAATAATGATGATGACATCACATCCTGCATCTATTAATGGTTGATAAGGTGTATTATCAAGTATTCCTCCATCATAAAATGTTTCATTTCCGATTGTGACAGGACGAAAAACAACCGGTATAGCACAAGACGCTAACAATATTTTTTTTATTTTTTCAGAATCTAAATGTTTTAATAAATGATATGTTGTTTGATTATCGTCTTTAAAATAATGTTTAATATTAATATTAAGCAAATCAAAAAAGGTGCTTTTTTCTCCACCTAAATATGTAGTAGCAATATAAACTTCTTTATCTTTAAGTTTTTCAAAATCAATTGTTTCATCAATTAATTTCTCTAATTTATTAGTACTATAAACACCTAAATCAAAAAATTCGAGTTTTTCATGATATATTCGTTTAAAAATATTTTTTTCAATATTAAATAAACTGTTTTTATCTAAATTAAGCCAAATGTTTTTAGCTATTTCATAATCTCCTGCAGCATATAAAACGGCATTTAAGCTCCCCACGCTGGCACCTGAATAAGCACTTATTTTATCAACTAATCCTAGTTCAGCAAGAGCCTTCCAAGCCCCGATTTGGTAGGCGCCACGTGCTCCACCACCTGCTAAAGCAATTCCTAATTTTTTCAAATAAATTCCTCCCTTATAAAACTGTGATTTCTTTAATTACGTCTCCTTGGGAAATATTAAATACATAGTCCATTCCATTAATAACTTTACCAAATACAGTATGTACTCCATCTAAATGAGGTAACGGATTATAACATATAAAAAATTGTGATCCACCTGTGTCTTTACCAGCATGAGCCATTGATAAACTTCCAACTTCGTGTTTGTTAGGATTATTCTTTGTCTCACATGGAATAGTGTATCCAGGTCCACCAGTTCCGTTGCCATTAGGACAACCTCCTTGTGCTACAAATCCTGTAATTACACGATGAAATGTAAGACCATTATAAAATCCTTTGTTAATTAAATTTACAAAATTCTCAACAGTTATCGGAGCATCTTTTTCAAATAATTCAATAACTACTTCATTATTTCCTTTTTCTAAAATCATTTTTACTTGCATTTTTGTTCCTCCTAGTATTTTCTCTTAATATTATTTTTATAAACTTCTTTAATAAATCCACCACCAAGGCAACGTTCTGCTTGATAAATAACCGCTGCTTGTCCAGGCGTTACAGCTCGAACATCTTCTAAAAATGTAATTAACAAATATTTTCCAGTTTGTTTAATTGTTACTTTAGTGTCAGCTTGTCTATATCTAAATTTTGCGGAATAAATAGTTTCATCGTTGAAAGTATCATGATTAATTAAATTAACGTCTTCAATTAAGCAGGAATCACTATACAAAGTTGGGTGATGAAATCCTTGACCAATAATCAATTCATTTTTCTTTAAATCTTTACCGATAACGAACCAAGGATCGTTTCCATATTTTTTACTTCCACCAATCCCGAGCCCTTTTCGCTGTCCTATTGTATAATACATTAAGCCATTATGCTCACTTATTTTAACACCATTTTCAGTAACCATATTACCTTTTTTACTTGGTAAATAATTGCTTAAGAATTTATCAAAATTACGTTCTCCGATAAAACAAATCCCTGTTGAATCCTTTTTATCCTTAGTTGGTAAATCATATTTATGAGCTATTTCTCGTACTTCTTTTTTAGTTAAATGACCAATTGGAAATAATGTTTTTTCTAATTGTGTTTCACTCAATTGGCTTAAAAAATAAGTTTGATCTTTATTATTGTCTTCACCTCGAAGAAGTGTTACTTTATTTTTAATTACTGCCACTTTGGCGTAATGTCCCATCGCAATGTAGTCTGCTTTAAATTTCTTAGCGTATTCTAAAAAAGCATCAAATTTAATATATTTATTACATAAAATATCCGGATTAGGTGTTCTACCTTTTTTATATTCATCAAGAAAGTATGTGAATACATTATCCCAATATTCTTTAATAAAATCAACTTTAAATATAGGTATACCAATCTTTTTAGCTACATTTACTGCATCTTGGTAATCAATCTCTTGAGGACATATTTCATCATTAATATCGGGATTTCCTAAAACATCATTATTAGTGGTACTATCCCAATTTCTCATAAACAGTCCAATTACGTTATATCCTTGTTCTTTTAACAATACTGCAGCAACACTGCTATCTACTCCACCACTTAGTCCTAATACTACTGTTTTTGGCATAATTACCTCCTATCTGTATATATTTTTACACTATAATAATTATATCTGTATTATACTATTTTTGATAATCAATATCACTAGACAATCGTAAATCACCTCTTGGTGATATACTTATATCTAGAATCTTTGGTGAATCTGGTAATGCTTGTCTTTTAAATTGTTGAGAATAAAATCTTTTAAAAAATGCGTTAGTATATCTTTGACTTTCATTATCATTAAAATTAAAAACAATTTTTAAAAGCCAATTTATCCGCTTTGCTTCATCTCCAAAGCGGAGAACTCGATTAATTATAAAATCATTAACCATATATTTTCCAATAGTATCTTCAGTCTTTTGATTTGATGTTAACTCTGGTGTAATAGGAGTATCAACTATGCTTAATAAAGTCTCTTTTACTTGTTTATTAAATTTGTTATTAGCATAATTTATAATCATAAATTTAACTAATGTTTTAGGAATACCCGCATTAATTCCATACATACTCATTTGATCTCCATTATATGTACACCAACCAAGTGCTAATTCACTTAAATCTCCCGTTCCAAGAACTATTCCATTTTCTTTGTTTGCGAGATTCATTAAGATTGTTGTTCTTATACGTGCCTGAGTATTTTCATAAGTAATATCTTCTGTTATACCATCATGTCCTATTAATTCAAAATGTTCTTTAACATGTTTTTTAATATCAATTTCAAGAATTGTTACACCTAAACTATTCATTAAATCAAGTGCGTTCTTCTTGGTTAACTTTGATGTATGTAATCCAGGCATTGTTACCGCGATTATTTGTTTATGATCAATTCCTAAATTGTCATAACAGCGAATAGCGATTAATAAAGCTAATGTTGAATCTAATCCTCCACTTATACCAATAACCAAACTATTTGCACGAACATGTTTAATTCTTTTAATTAATGCGTTTTCTTGTAATGCAGCTATTTTTTCAAAATCCTCTAATACATTAATTTTTGGAATAAACGGCGTGCTATCAAACTTTTTTCTAAATTCATAATCCTCTGTTTCTTCTAAAGTAAAAATCACTTCTTGATAGTCATGATGATAACGATTTAAAATATCTCGATAAGAAGAGTTAGTTCTTCTTTTAAAATCAATTTGATTTAAATCAATATCACCGTAAATTATCTCAGATTCTTGATTAAAATTCTCTGTCTCAATAATAAGATTACCATTTTGAGCTATAATATTATGTCCGCTAAAAACCGTTTCACTAGTTGATTCGTTTACTCCAGCACTACTATAAACATATGCCCCTTCATTTCTTCTTGAATGTTCTAAAATTGTTCTTTTGCGAATTTCTCTTTTACCTAGTACTTCATTTGATGCGCTTAAATTAAGAATTATTTTAGCTCCATTAATGGATAAAATATTACCTGGACTTATTGGTGCCCACATATCCTCACATATTTCAATTCCAAAACTAACGAGACCATCCATACTTTTAAATATTAAATTACCGAAAGGAATTACATTTTCTAAATAAGTTAAAGCAGTTTGATTCTTAACGATTTCAAATCCACTTTGAAACCATCTTTTTTCATAAAATTCTCCTGTATTAGGTAAATAAAATTTTGGAATAATTCCTATTATTTTATCTTTTTGAATTACAAAAGCAGCATTATATAATATTCCACTTATTTCAAGTGGAGCTCCTATTACAACAATTCCTTTTGTTTTATTGTTTTCCAAAAAATATTTAATTGCTTTATTTGTATTTAATAATAAGCTTTCTTGAAAAAAAAGATCATTACAAGTATATGCACTAATACTAAGTTCTGGAAAAACAGTAATACTAGATTCTGTTTTATCTAATATTTTCAACATTTCTTTAACATTATAATCTGGATTTCCAACTTTTAATTTTGGTGTAACACTAGCAACTTTTATAAATCCATTTTTATACATTTTTATCACCTCTATATAAATTATGATCAATTATATATTGATATACCTCTTTATTTACTTGTGATTGGTCAAAAGTTTCTCTAAATGATGTACTACTTATATTGATATTAAAATCTTTGAATATAATAAAACTACTTAAATATTTTTTTAAAATTGAATCAGAATTAATTGCTGCAGAAATATCTATTCCATTTCTGCCTAATACAATTATTGTAAACTCACTTAATATCCCTTCTATATTAATCCAATCTTGCATATTAACCAAATTATCTGCCCCAATTACAAAAGAAATATCACAATTGTGACAATCGCATAATCTAATTAACGATTGATAAGTACCCAAATAATTAATATCATCAATCTCTAGTTTGCTTATACTAATATCATTAAAACGCTTAGTTGCGATTTTTAACATATTAACACGATGATAATTACTAGCTAATTCACTTTTTGTATAAGCATTACTAACTGGTAAAAAAATAAATTCGTCAGCAGAAAGCTTTTCAATAAGAAATTGATAAACATCAATATGAGCATTTGTCACAGGATTAAAAGCTCCACCGAAAACAATTTTCATAAAATCACCTCAAAATTATTATATCATATATTCACTTTATTCCATATTTTTGTTATAATATGTTGAGGTGATTTTATGAATTTAGATAGAGATTATATTTTAAATCTAGCAAAAGAGATTTTGCTGATTCCAAGTCCAAGTGGATTTACAAAAGAAATTACAAAAAGAATCGAAAATGAAGCTGATTTTTTTAGTTTAAATCACGTTAGAACTAAAAAAGGAAACACTATTATTACTTATCCTGGAAAAACTGCTTACACTGTTGGTTTAAGCGTTCATGTTGACACCTTAGGAGCCATGGTAAGAAGTATTTCGGCTACTGGAGAAATTAAGTTTACGACTATCGGAGGTCCAATTTGGCCAACACTTGATGGTGAATACTGTTCTATTAAAACAAGAGATAATAGATCTTATACTGGAACATTTTTATCGACTAGTCCAGCTATTCATGTTTTTAAAGACGCTAAAACAAAACCAAGAAATCCAGAAAATATGTATGTTAGAATTGACGAAATTGTCAAAACTAAGGAAGATGTACTAAAATTAGGAATCGAAGTTGGTAATTTTATTATTTTTGATCCAAAAACTGTAATTACTAAAAATGGTTTTGTAAAATCTAGATTTTTAGATGATAAGATTAATGTTGCTAGTATTTTTGGATTGATTAAGTATTTAAAAGATAATAAAATAACTCCAAAATACACATTAAAATTTATTATTTCGACTTATGAAGAAGTTGGTCATGGTGCTTCGTTTATTCCAGAACTTGATGAAATGATTGCTGTTGATATGGGATGTATTGGTGATGACTTAACCTGTACTGAATATGACGTATCAATTTGTCCCAAAGATTCAAGTGGACCATATGATTATGAATTAACAAATAAATTAGTTAAAATTGCTAAAGAGAAAAAGATTAGTCACGCTATTGATATTTATCCTTATTATAGCAGTGATGTATCTGCCGCCATTAGAGGTGGAAGTGACTTTAAAGGTGCTTTATGCGGTCCTGGAGTCCATGCTTCTCATGGTATGGAAAGAACACATATAAAAGGAATTGAAAGCACTATAGAATTATTACTAAACTATATAATTTAAACGAGGATTTTCATCCTCGTTTTTCTTTCTAATATTTAATAATCTAAATTGTATTTTAAATATTTATTACATATGATATAATTTATTATTAAATGGAGGTTGAAAAATGAAGATAATATACCCTGATTATAATAATTCAATTATGAATGTTTCTAATTCAATATTAAAATATTATGGAATAAATAATAAGTATCCATCAATTAAACTTTTAGACCAAAAACTTAATAAAGGCTATAATCACATTATCTATATTTTACTTGACGGAATGGGAGTAAACATTATAAAAACTTTGCTTAATAAAGATGATTCTTTAAGAAAATATATAGCCAGTAAAATTACGAGTGTTTTTCCACCAACAACAGTTGCGGCTACTAACGCAGTTATTTCTGGTGTACCACCAATCGTTAATGGTCACCTTGGTTGGACTCAATATTTTGAAAAGGAAGATGTAAATTTAGTAGTCTTTCAAAATACTGATTTTTATAATAAAGATCGACTAATTAACGAAAATTTAAGAGTAAAATATCTTTCGTACGAAAGACTAGGTCAACAAATTCATAACCAAAATCCTGATATTGCAACTCATGAATTCTTCCCTGATTTTGTAAAAAATGGTTCAGTTGATTTTAAAGAAGAAATTGAAAGAGTGTTACTTGTTACTCATAACACTGATAAAAGCTTTAATTATTTATATTGGACTCAACCGGATCTAGTAGAACATGTAACGGGTATTTATAGTAATGAAACTAAAGAAGTCATTACTAGTTTAAATAATGATTTTACTGAATTAATTGAAAATATAAATGATGATACTATTGTTATTTGTATTGCTGATCATGGGTTAATTAATGTCAAAGAATTACCCTTGTTTGATAATAAAAAATTATTATCTATGTTAAAAAGATTACCTTCCATTGAACCTAGGGCTACTAATTTTTTTGTTAAAGAAGGATTACATAAAGAATTTAAAAACTTATTCAATGAAAACTATTCTGAATATTTTAAACTATATACCAAAAAAGAAATTCTTGATTTAGGTTTATTTGGAAAAGGAAATAAACACGAACTTATTGATATGTTTTTAGGAGATTTTCTTGCTATAGCTATTGATAATTATATGTTTAGTTTAGGAAATGGTAAAGGTTATATCGCTCATCACGCAGGAATGAGTGAAGATGAAATGATTGTACCATTAATTATTTATTCAAAAAAATAAGATCTATTTTTATAGATCTTTTTTCTAGCAATTATCCTATTAATAAGTATGAAGTAATAAAATTTAATATGTACTCTCTTAAAAAATAACCAATCAGAAATGAACAACTATTAATTATAACTGCTATTATGATTAATTCTTTTTTATTATACTTTTTATTGAAAACAAAATACAATATCCTAAATTCTACATAAGCAACCATACACTCTAACAAAACTAATAAATATAAAGGAATATATTTATTAGTTACAAAAACATATATAGAAATTAAAATATTTAATACTGGATTAGTTATAACACTTCCTAATGCTACAACTAATAAGAAATTTTTCTTTTTATACCCAATTATAATTGTAACAGTAACTTCAATAATAATTGTTAATACTAAATAACTTACAAGTATTATAACCTCATTAAGCATTAACATTTAATTTCACTCTTTTAATTAAGAAAATTGTTGATAAAATCAATAATACTATTCCAACAATTATTAAAGCCAAAAATATCTTGTTTGGTTCTTCTTCTAAATGATATATTCCTTCAAGTGTAATAGTACCTGGATCATCAGTATCTCCTCTTGGAATTGGAATAGTTGAAACATCTAAAAATTTTAAAAATAAAACCATTTAATACCCCTCCCTATAGTTCATCATCAATGTTTACATTCTTTTTTATTTTTGCAATTAATTTAATTGCTAAAAAAAGTAATAACCCTATAGCTACAATAATTACTACTAGCCCTAAAAGTGCACCGAAAATTACTGGTCCTACTGCGACATCAAGCATATCCATCAATAAATTCATATCAACACTCCCTCAATTTATTATTTTTTTCATCTAATGACACAACTCGGTATAAAATATATGATCCTAATACAACCAAAATTAAAATAGTACTATAATACGTAAACCCAAAACTAATTGAAATACCTAATGCTTTCGGTAAAAAAGCAATTACTAAAGTTAACGTTGTAAGTCCAAAAGCAAATCCTTTATACTTTCCTAAATTATCAATTATTAAAAATAATGTGATTGCCATTGTAAAATTAAAAAATAAGGCTCCAATCAATCCTGCAATCGACCAATAATAACCTAACAACAATAATGGTGCTGAAACTATTAATCCAAAAATACCAACTTCTTTAAATCCGAATTTATCTCCTAAAATACCTCCGAAAAATTTACCAAGGAAAATAGCAGCAACAAGTAAAATATCATAAACGGTATTATCTTTCCAAGTAAACATTAACATTGATCCAATAAAACCTCTTATTGCTACAATTAATAAAATCAATATTATTATTTTTACAAAATTTTGATTAATTTTTTTATATTCGCTTTTTAGTTCGAACCCTCTAAATATAATAAAAATTAAAACAATTACAATAATTCCAATAACAGCTATTACATATTCATATGAAAATGCTCTACTTGCTAAAAAGATTCCTAAAAATACTCCAATAACACCAGGAGCTACAAATATCCCGGCAGGAGCTGCTTTATTTGGGTAAAGATTAACTGATATTACCCCACCACCAATATGATACATAGCATTTCCTACAGTTGATATTATTATCGCAACTATTCCGACATCTTTTATAAATATAGCTACAATAGGTAATATACTTCCTATGATAACAAAATGTAAATATTTATTTTTAGTATCTGCGAAATACCCAAAAAATGGTTGTAACCCAAAAGCTATAACATTATAAATTATAAAGAAAAAAGCTATATATTTAAAATCGTAATCATTAAATTGTTTATTTATAAGGTAAATACCTTCTAAATCAATCAATAAATGCCCTATTGAAAGCACTGTTATCTTTATTATTTTATTCATAACTTTTGTTCTCCCCTAATATATAATTATAAATTTCATTCTTTATTTTTATTATTTGTTTTTTTTGTTTTTTTAAATGGTTTCATAAAAATACTAGATATGCCTTTAGGAAAAACAGCTAATCCGTCTTTTACAATAATAGGCATCATTTTTAATGATTCTATATAAGCCATTCTTCTAATTTCTTTTTTTGATAACAATTTATTGTCATTAAATAAATAACTTCTTGTAACAACTCCTACACGACATGTTAACATTCCATTAGCAATTCCACTAATAATTGAAGATGATAGTGTTTTAATAAATGGTAAATCCGTCATTGTTTCACTAATTTTATTTGGAAGTAATTCACTAATTTCAACATCATCTAATCCCTCAGCAATTAAACTAGTAACAAGTACATTTAAACTTAGTTTAGCTAAATTAGGATATGTTGGTCTAAACCCAGATAATGCAACAATTTCTTTAATCATTTTTAGATTTACAGCAACAACACTTAACATATCTAAATTACCATTTTGAGATAAAGCAGTTGATACTAATACTGTCGTTGAGTTTTTAATTATCAATTTATTAATCTCTTCCTTAATCGTTGTATTAAAAACAACAGTTAAAGTATTTTTTAATTTTTCCTTACTTCTCATACTGTTTTTTAACTTAGCCTTATCATCGTCTGTTAAATAATTATTTTTAATTAGTATTTTTGCAGCGTCTTTATAAATTTTAAAACGTTTATTATCATCTAAAATAGCTTCAATACTAAACGTTGGTGCGAGAGTAATTACTCTTACTGGATTAACAACTAAAACAAACACTAAAATAACCGCAAGGCCATAAAATCCATATTCAATATAAGGATGGATTCCTCTTAATCTTTCACCAACACTAATAATATTGCTTAATAATATAAATCCAAAAAGCAAAACCACACCTATTCCTATCAATACCCAAAACCGTTTCTTTTGCACAATCTCACCTCTTTTTCATTCTATCACATTTTTAATGGTTTATATATAAAGATAAAGAAAACATCAATCGTTTAATTGATGTTTTTTCTAAAATACATACTATTATTTTTTAATTTTCTTTTTGACTACTTTTTTTAGGGATCATTTTATAAATAATATAGATATTGTAAAACATATAGATTGTAATAAATAAATAACTAAAATTAAAAACAATAATCCTAACATCAGTTAAACGATAAAAATTACTATGGAAAATACTATGACTTATTTCTCCATTTACAATTTTAGGAATTTGTAAATGATATGCTAGTTGAGAAAGAAGTAATAAAAAACTTAAAATCATATTATAAAAAGCTCCTTCAGCAAGTAATCCTTTTACTTTAGTACCTACTAAAGTAAAAACAAATACTCCTAAATTAATTAAGAAAATCACAAAAAAGACAATAATTATAGAATTAAACACTTCTACTGTTTCATTTGGCATTACATTAAATTTCAAAGAAAAGAATGTTTTAGTAATATCTCCATTCATACCTTTAGGAAATTGTTTTAAATACAAAAATAAACTTAGAAAAGCTCCCATCGCGATAACTACACACATTTTATAATAAGTGCTCATCAAATTCTCTTTATTCATTTCGAACCTCCATTACTATATTTTTCATACCAATTCATTACAACTTCACTATTAAATGGTCCTTCAGTATTTTTAATCATTTCGATTAACTCAAGTAGCTCTTTTTCTAGTATCTTTTTTAATTTATCTGAATAGCCCATTTTCACTTGATGCTTATTGTATTCATTACGATCTAATATCGTAAAACTTAAATCACATAATACCTTAACATCTAAATCATAATCAATATATTTAAGCGCTTCATCATCAACAAGATATGGTGATGCAATATTACAATAATAAGCAACTCCATCTTTTTTAATAATACCAATAATATTATACCATTTATCTTTAAAAAACCATGTTACTGAAGGTTCTCTAGTATGCCAAAATCGTCCATTCGCTTCAATAACCTTTGTTCTTCTATTAGCGACAATAGTTACTTTGTCATCAGAAAACAAAACAGTTGCTTTTTCCCATATTCGATGTAAAAATTGATTATGTTTATAACTTTGAATTTGAATATCTTGATTTACCATAGGAATCATTTTATCATTTCCTCTCATAATAATTATATCAATTTATTATTATTAAAGATAGTATTATTTTAATAACCAATCTTTTCCTTTTAGACTATCTGGTTCATAATTAAACAGCCCAATATACCCTTGTTGTCTAAGCACTTCATACGCTAATATTGCAACAGTATTACTAAGATTTAAACTTCTTACTTTGTCACTCATTGGCAATCTCAAACAACGATCTAATTGATTTTTTAATATTTCTTTTGGCATCCCACTACTTTCACTTCCGAAAATTAGATAAATATCTTTATTTGTAATATTATAATTTATTACATCAGGAGTTTTTTGTCCATATCTTGTAATAAAATAAAACTCTCCCTTATTTTCTTTTAAAAAATGTTCATAATCTTTATATACTTTATACTCAACGTACTCTAAATAATTAGCAGCACTTCTTTTAACATATTTTGTATCTAAACTAAATCCTAATGGTTCAATTAAATGAAGGACCATATTAGTTGCGGCACAAGTTCTCATTATATTCCCAGTATTTTGGGGAATTTCCGGATGATATAAGACTATATGATTCATAAAACTCACTCACTTTCTAACATTTTTAAAACTTTAGTTGCTGTTTCATTATACCATAAAACATCTTTATATTTGTTAATACTTTTCTTAATATCAGGAATCGCTTTTAGTATTTTTTGATTTCCAATGGCGCAAACAGCATTTCGTTTTAATACTAACGGTCCAGTCCAACTACATGCATTCATTCCATATTTTTCATTAAATTCTTTATTAGAAATATTAAGAAGTTTTATTAGATCAACATTTTCAATTCCAGAAGGTTCATATTCTATATGTTTATGAAAATCTATTCCAGTGTTTTTTGGGCAAACTTGTTGACAAATATCACATCCATATATTACTTTTTCAAAATATGATATTTCTTTTTCATTCAAAACGTTTTTTTCTTGACTAATATTAGAAATACATAATTCTCTATTAAATCCGTTATCTAAGGCATTACTTGGACAAGCATCAATACATAACCTACATTCCCCACAATCATCTACAATTTGAAGATTTCTACTAATTTCAATATCAATATCAATTAAAATAGTGGCTAAATTCAAATAACTTCCATATTTTTTATTAATTAATAATTGGTTTTTCCCGATATATCCTAAATTCGCTAATACAGCTGCTTGTTTTTCATAAATATCTGATACGTCAACACTAAAATGCGTCTTAATATTTAGTTTATCAAATTCCTTTTCAATTTGTTTGAATATATTTTTAAAAACAATATGGTAATCTGTATTATAAGAATATCTTGACAAAAGTCCATAACCATTTCCTTTATATTCAACTGTTTTACTAGGATAACATAATCCTAATACAATTATTGTTTTATATTTTTCAAAATCAGTAATACGGATAAAAGAATCAACTTTACCATAAGAAGTTCTATTTTCAAGATATTCATCTATTTTAACAAATCCAAATGTATCAACATATTTTTCTAAAATCTTTGATATTGTTTCTTTCATAAATATCACCCATATATAATATAATATTTCTAAAGCTTATTGTCAAAATAATCATTTATAGTAATTTTTATACAAAGTGATTATTTTGTTCTCATTATGTTACATTTGCCACTTTTCATATACTTTTTTGCTACAATATAAACGGTGATAAATATGAAAACATTAGGTGAAAGATTAAAAGAAATTAGAGAACTTAGAAATTTTCCTCAAAAACAAGTCGCAGACTTTTTAGGACTTCGAAGACCAAATTATTCTAAAATTGAAAACAACCATCAAAATATGAATCATAAACAATTAAAACTATTTTGTGAATTTTGTGATGTAAGTGCTGATTACTTGTTGGGAATTACTAGTAATAATAAAAAAACATTTTCATTAGATTCTCTCAAAGAAATTGAAAAAAACTTAGAATATATAAAAGACGTTATTAACCAATAGCGTCTTTTTTTCTAATCTTTTTTAATATTTCTGAATCAAATTTCTGGTTTTTAAACATTTCTATTTCTTCTTTATATGGTGGGAAAACTTTCTCTTTTGAATCAATATTTCTAGTAACATATGGAGTTTCTAATATCTTAGGAATATTCATGAAATCAGGATGATTAACAATGTAGTTTAAAGCATCAAACCCTATATATCCAAATCCAATATTTTCGTGTCGATCTTTTCCTGCATTTTTTTCATTTTTTGAATCGTTAATATGGAAAACACTTATTTTTTCTTTTCCAATTAATTTGTCAAACTCTTGAATTACTTCATCAAAATTATTTTTGACATCATATCCTGCATCATGTGTGTGACATGTATCAAAACAAACACTTAATTTTGAATTATCCTTAACCCCATTAATAATTTGTGCTAACTCTTCAAAAGTACGTCCACATTCTGTTCCTTTTCCAGCCATTGTTTCAAGAGCGATTAAGACATCTAAATCTTTTGTTCTTTCAATTACTCTATCTAATCCTTCAATAATATTGGCAATTCCCACATCCGCTCCTTGTTTAACATGAGCACCTGGATGAAGCACTATTTGTTTAGCACCAATTTTAGCTGTTCTTGCAATTTCACTAATAAGGAAATTAACTGCAAAATCTCTTTTTTCAGGATCAGGATTTGCTAAATTCATAATATATGGTGCATGAACAACAACATTATCTAACAATAAATTATTTTCTTTCATTAACTTTAAAGCTTCTTCAATTCGTAATTCATCAATTGGCTTTCTTCTTGTATTTTGAGGAGCACCTGTATAAATCATAAAACTATTAGCATTATAACTTAATGCTTCTTTGACACTTCCCAATAACATTTCACTTCCTTTAAGTGAAACATGTGATCCGATTTTTAACATATTTACTCCTTATCTATTCTTTTGACGTAAATCTTTTCTTTTTGCTTTTTTTACTGCAGCATTGTATTTTTTCTTATAACCTGGCTTTACCTTTTTGCTTCTTTTAACATTTAAACTATCACCATTAATAGGAATATATGTTTGTTTTCTTCTTTTTCTTTCATCTCTAATTCGGCGTGATACTAAACTATCATTTTTAATATCTTTATAAACAATTTTAATGCCTTTTTTTTCTAAGAAATCAAGATACGCACCATCTTTTGGAGAATAAAAACTTATTGCTAACCCAGTATATTTAGCTCTTCCAGTTCTTCCAGTTCTATGAATATAAAATTCCATTTCTTTTGGTAATTCATAATTTATAATGTGACTAACTCCATCAATATCTATTCCTCTACTAGCAATGTCAGATGCGACAACGTATTGAAATTCAGCATTATTTATTCTTCTCATTACTTGTTTTCTTTCACGAGGTGTTATTCCACCATGAAGTTTCGCTACTTTATATCCTGATGCAAACAAAAAAGAAACTACTTCATCAACAACTTCTTTTCTATTACAAAAAATAATACCAATATACGGATTAATTGCTTTTAATAAATCTAATAAATTAGTCTTATTATCTTTGCTTTTTACTGGAATAAAGATATGTTCAATATTTAAACTAGACAATTCTTTTGGTTTAATGAATACTTCTTCTGGATGACTCATATATTTTCTCAAAAATGGTCTGATTTTTTCAGGAATTGTTGCGCTAAAAACAAGCATTTGTAAGTTTTCACCCATTAATCCGGCAATCTTATCAATATCTTCTAAAAATCCGATTTCTAATGCCATATCAGCTTCATCAATAACCAACATGTTAGCTTTATAAATGTTTAAAACATTTTCATTGATAGCTAAATCTTTTATTTTACCTGGAGTACCAATAACAATCATTGGTTGTGATTTTTTCAATCTTTCAATTTCTTTATCACGGTTACTTCCCCCAATATATTTTCTAATATCAATAAACTTATCACTTCTTTTAGCAATAAAAACAGCATTGTTATATATTTGTTCAGCAAGTTCACGAGTTGGGGCAGTTATAACAACTTGAACTTCATTTAATGTTAAATCTAATTTCTCAAAAATTGGTATTAAAAAAGCATGAGTTTTTCCAGTACCTGTCTGGCTACACCCAATTATATCGCTACCACTTAAAACTTTTGGGATAACTAAATTTTGAACTTCAGTAAACTTTGTAAATCCTAAATCTTTTATTGCTTTATTGACATAGTCTTTGTTAATATTCATAGTATCTCTCCTCACTTATATTATACAATATTCACATAACATTTCCAAATCATTTGACTATCATATATAATAAATTTGGGTGATATAATGAAAACAGTTAAAATTACACCAAGAGGATACTGTCATGGTGTTGTAAATGCTATAAATACAATATCAAATCTAGATTTTTTTTCAACTAAAAAACCGATATATATATTAGGAATGGTTATTCATAACAAACAAATTGTTGATGCATTAGCTAATTTAGATTTAATAACTCTTCATGATGATTCATTAACAAGACTAGAATTGCTTGATCAAATTGATAGTGGTACAGTAATCTTTACGGCACACGGAGTAAGCCCAAAAGTTTATGAAAAAGCTAAAAATAAGGGTTTAGATATTATCGACACTACTTGTGTAGATGTTCTTAAAAGTCAGAATACTATTAAAAAATTAATAAAAAATGGCTACACTGTTATTTTTGTTGGAAAACATAGTCATCCAGAAAGTGAAGCTGCCAAAGAAATTAGTAATGATGTATATGTTGTTGAAAACATTAATGAAATTAAACAACTAAATATTGAAAACACTTTAGTAGCCCTCACTAATCAAACAACTATGAGTATTTTTGATATTTATTATATTAGTGAAGAAATTAAAAAATATTTTCCTAATATATACATTGTCGATGAAATATGTAATTCTACAAGAATTAGACAAGAAGCATTACTGACAATGGATTCTAGTATTGATCATTGTTTCGTTGTTGGTGATAAATTATCAAATAACTCAAAAAAACTTGTTGAAGTTTCTGTCACTCAAGCACATGTTGATGCATCATTAATTGAATCTGTTGAGGACATAAATATTGAAAAATTAAAACTATATAATAAAGTTTCTGTTACTAGTGGAGCATCTACTCCTACTAAAGTAACTAAAGAAGTTATTACTTTTTTGGAACAGTTTGATAAAAATAATCCAAAAACTCATGAAAATAAATCAAAAATAACCGCATCTAATTTGTTATCAAAAAAAGCAGTTCAAATTTGAACTGCTTTTTTATTTAGTTCTTTTAACTAATCCATTTGATATATAATGTGTTCTTCAAGAACTTGGTCACTGTGTAATCCTTCTCCATCTAATAAATCGTAATCTGCGTAAATTACTATACTGTAAACTTCCATTGAATTAATTTGTTCGTTAAATGTAATATCATTTTCTCCAACATATACAGTTTTTCTTGCTAATTCAACATCATCTTTATCATATAAGACAGCTGTTAAATTTCCATCAATTACATCATCAGTATCTGTAATCAAAACTTCCATTTCAATATTATTTGTATTAATTGTCATAAGGGTAACTTCTGATGTTGGAACTTCATATGGTAATATTGTAAATTCTTCTTCAAAGATTACTCCATCTTCAATTAATTCAAATCCATCTAATAAATCATAATCTGCTGTTATTCTAATTGTAAAATCTACATCAGCAATCATACTCGATATGTCAAAGCTAATAATATTAGATAACATATTCTTTTCAAATAACATATTTCCATCAGTCCATACTGATACTTTAAATGATCCATCAACTAATACTGAATCAATATCTTCATAATCAAACATAAACATAACAGATTCATGTGTTATAACAACATCAGTAGCTGTCGTTACTGGTAAAGCATATGGTGTTGTTGTAAATATTTTAGATTCTATTTCTACATCATTTTGCAATCCAGTTCTATCTAATAAATTATAATCAGTTATAATTTTTATCTCATACTCATTATTTGGTAATAAACCATTATAAGTTAATCCTAAATTATCTCCATCAACTAAAGTAATTTCATCACTTATTGCCATATTATCTTTATATAATACTACAATAGTATTACCAATCGATTTATCATCATCATCTTCTACATATACATCAAATACAATTGATGTCGCTAAAGTTTCGTCATTAGATATCGTAGCTATTGGCGTCATATATTCTATTGTAGCTATTGAAGTATTATCAAGTGCTTCTGATGTAATAACACCCATATTATCATTTAAATCGTAATCGGTTATTATTTCAATTGTATAATCAGTATCTGATAATAATCCTGTAAACGTTTTATCGTTATTTACTCCTACAGTTAAATCGATTGTTGATGTTGTTTGTATTCCATCTTGATATAATACTGCTTTTGAATTTCCAACATTAGTTGAATCAAGGTCAAATATAATTACATCAAATGTTATTGAATCATAATCACTTACTTCATTTTTAATTACTGCTGTCGGAATTAGTTTTTCTAAAGTAATAATCATATTTGATATTAATACCTGTTCATATTGCATTCCAGCACTATCATCTAGATTATAATCAGCAGATACAACAATTTCATATGCACTATTAGACAATAATCCTGTAAATTCTACAGTATTCATACCAATATTTATTAATTGTTCGTCAATTTTAACACCGTCTAAATATAAAGATATTTTAATATTATCAAGATTCGAAGTATCATCAATATCCATATACTTAACGTCTAACATAATTGAGTCGTTAGTAGTCTCAATATTAAGTAATTCTGCAGCAGGCTTTTTAGGTTCTAAAGATAATAAAACACTTCTAAATAATATAGAATTTTCTATTGTTCCTCCATCATCTCGTAAGTTATAATCAGCAACAATATCAATACTATATACTTCACTGTTTTTAACTAAGTATTCTAAAACAATACTTTCATCCTCTACTTCAAAAGGAATTATTTTAACTATTTCATCATTTTCATAAAGTATAACTTCTAATGAACTTTTTAATGTTTGATTAATATCAGAAACTCTTAAATCAATTGTGACATATCCTTGAGTTATAGTAATATTACTAACTTCAACACTTGGCGCTACATTTTGTAATGTATTAATCACTTCACTATAAATTATTTGATTTTCTCGAATTCCTGTTCCATCATTTAAATCATAAGATGCTTCAATTTCAATTGTAAATTCATAATTTGAAAAAATATCAAACAATTCAAGATTAACAGAATATTCAAAAACACTAGCTTGTTTAACTAGTACATCATCAACATATAATTTAGCTACTAATGTTGATTTATCAATAATATTTGTTGGATCGTCTATTTCTAAATTAAATGAAATTCGATTTTCTTCAATATTTAAATTATAAATAAGTGGTTCTGGAACAATTCGAGGAAGTGTTCTAAAAACACGTTCTGATAAAACATTTCCATTTACAACTCCAAGTCCATCTCTTAAATCATAATTACTAATTACTCTTAAAGTATATTCACTATCATTCAACAATCCTTCAAAAGAAACATCTTTAACTGTCCCATTAATTATCATTTCACGTATAATAACATCATCTTGATAAACAACAACACTTAGTCCACCAAAATCAGTAACTAAATCTTCATCATTATATATAACATCAAATGTAACATTATTAGATGAAACATTAAAATTAGAAATAACAGCACTTGGTAACGCATTAGGCAGTGTTAAAAATGGGCCAGAATATAATACAACGTTATTAACTACTCCATCTAAATTATCTAAATTATAATCAGCAATTACTTTTACATCATATTGTTTATTGGCTAATAGATCTGTAAATTCAACGTTTGTTTGTCCAGTTGATATTACTTGTTCCGAGACTTTTAAATCTCCAGAATAAAGTTCCGCGGTTAAACTTCCACTAATAATTACAAGATCAATGTCAGTAATATTAAAATCAATTGAAATAGAACTTCTATTTAAAGAATAGTTTTCTCTTTCAACAATAGGTATGTCTTTATAAACATATACTTTAAATTCATTATTATCACTTATAAAAACTGTTTTTGAATTACTACCGTCCAAATAATTTATTTCATCAATACTGTAAATTGTTTCTCCTAACGAAGTTCCTGTATCTACATTAAAATAAAGTACTGAATTTGTTGAATCATCAGTAAATCTACTTGAACTATAATGAATACCATTAACAACAATAGCTGTTATTGGAAAATTGGAATTATTTACTAATTCTATTTTTACTCGTAAATCAGTTTTTTTAGCCATATAATATGTTTTTAACTCATTTCCATCATATGGATTACTACCTTCAATCGTGGCACTAGTAAAAACAGGTGCAACTTTTTTTACAGAAGAATGATCACAAGCTGTTAGTGTTAGCCCTATCATCAAAATTCCTATCAGTATAAACAACTTTTTCATATTGTGTCCTCCAAATCTCATCTCTTTTTTTTGAATAAACATTAAATCAGCATTTTCCCTTGAAATATTTTTACTTAATCTAATTAATTATTTTACCATAAAAATGTCTTTAAAGCAATATTTAATGCGTTTAGACAGTTTTTTATTTTTCGGTTTTTTTACGTTGTTTTAATCCTTTTTTGATAATATTAATTCCATAAGTTTCATTAATATTATTTAATATATTAATAATCTTTTCTTCTTTTGTTGCTTCTTTAGAAACATTAAATATATCTATCTGTTTGAAATTATTATAATTATCCTTCAAATTCGATACACTTACTCCGAGCAATCTAATCGGTAAATCACCTTGATTATCATCATATAACTGTTCTACTACTTTATATATCTCAAAAAAGTTATCCGTGTAAAAATCAAGTGTTTTACTACGATTAATTTGTGTGAAATCATTATATCTTACTTGAATGTTTATTGTTTTTATAATACTATTATCCGCAATCAATCTATTAACTACAGTTTTTGTTAATGATACTAACTTTGATAATACATCTTGATATTCATACAAATCTGTTGAGTATGTTGATGTAGTTCCTATACTTTTATATACAACATGTCGTTGAGGTTCAATTTTCTTTTTATCTATTCCATTTGCCTTATCCATAAATTCTTCAAGACGATTTCCCAAAACTAATTTTAACTTTTTTAAGTTTTTATAATTAGCTAAATCTCCAATAGTATTAATACCAATAATTTTTAAATTAGGATATGTTTTTTTGCCAATTCCAAACATATCTTCAATTGGTAATGGCCATAATATATCTTTAATATCACGTTTTCTTAAAACAGTAATTCCTAATGGTTTCTTAATATCAGAAGCCATTTTTGCCAAAAACATATTTGGGGCAATACCTATTGAAACTGGTAATTTATGTTCTTTATACAACCGTTCTTGAATTTCTTTAGCTATATCTAACGGATGAATATCTTCACTTAATTTTGTCATATCTAAATATCCTTCATCAATAGAGCCTTTTTCAATATTATCTGAATATTCTGATAATAAATCAAAAAATATTTTACTATAACGATGATATAAATCAAAATTGACAGGTAATATTAAAAGATTGGGACAAAGTCGTTTAGCCTCAATTGAGTTCATTCCACTTTTAACACCATATTTACGAGCAACATAATTCGCAGTTGTTAAAACTCCACGTTCTCTTCTACCGCCAATCCCTAAAGGAATTTTTGATAAGCTATCATCTTCGGCAATTTCACAACTGGCAAAAAACGCATTTAAATCAATATGAAATATAATTTTGTATTTTTTTTCCATAAAAATCTTTCCTTTTATTTGATTTTATAATATAATGTATAAGACATAAATATTTTAATATATATTCGAACGAGGTGAAAACATGCCAACTAGTAAAAAAAGAGTAAAAAAGAATTATGTAGAAGCTGAACCAATTACTAAAAATCCTTTAAAATCAAAATTTGGAAAATTCATGGTGGTTGTATTAGTATTCGGTTTCGTAGGTGCTGCCATTGTTGGTCTTATAATTACACTAGTAGAAGCAGTCCAAAGTTTATAACAAAATCTATAAAAGTAGCAAGGTTATCTTGCTACTTTTTATTTTAATAACTCTTTAGCACTCTCAATTGATGCTTCACTTACTTTTTCACCTGAAATCATTTGAGCTATTTCTAGAACTCTATCGTTATTTAATAAATTCTTAATATAGGCTCTAGTTCTTTTGCCTTCAACAGTTTTGCTAATAAATAAATGGTGATCGCTTACTGCGGCTACTTGAGGTATATGAGTAATACAAATTACTTGAGTTGATTTAGAGATTTCTTTAATTTTCTTAGCTACTTGGTTTGCTACAAAGCCACTGACTCCAGAATCAATCTCATCAAAAATGAATAATGAGAGATTCAATGATGCAATAAGTAAACTTTTTAATCCCAGCATTATTCTGCTCATTTCCCCACCACTTGCTGATTTGCTTAAAGGCTTTAACGGTTCTCCAATGTTAGTTGTTATTAAAAAATCAATTTCATCGATGCCGTTTTCCAAGAATTGAGTATGATTTAAATAATCATTATTAATTTCGTTAAGAAAAACAATTTTAAATTGTGTGTTTTTTAACTCTAAATCTTCAAGAATACCTAGTAATTCTTTTTCAATAAATAAACTTGTTTTCTTTCTTAATTCTGATAATTTTAATGCTTTATTTTTTACTATTTCAAAATTATTTTTTACTATTATTTCTTGTTTTTCAATGATTTCATCAAAATTATCAATATTGTTAATATCTTCTTTAATATTTTCAAGATAATCAATTAACTCAGGAAGTTCCTTACGGTACTTCCTTTTTAACGATTCTAAACTATTTAATCTTTCTTGATGAGTATTCAATAAAGAAGGGTCAAAATCTAATAATCTCAATTCGTTTTTAAGTGATTCAAACGTATCATCTAATTCATAATATGCTTCTATTAATCTTTTTTGTATTTGTTTAAAAATGTCGCTATATTCTTCGACATCTTCTATTTTTTTAGCTGCCGTATATATATTATCAAGTGCACTAGTTGATTCTAGTAATACTTTTGATTCATTTAAACTTTGATAGATTTTATCAAAGTTTTCCATTTTTTCTACTTTATCAATTAACATCTCTTCTTCTAATACGTCAAGATTATACGACTCAAGTTCTTTTACTTGAAACTTCATTAAATCAAGTTTTTCTAGCATATCATCATTGCTATGTTTTAAACGATTCAACTCTTTTAATGCACTTTTATAATCACCTAATTCTTTTAAATAATCATTAACCATTTTTACAGTTAATTCATTTTCAAATCCATCAATTATCTCGATATATGTTTGAGGATTAATAAGACGATGTGTATCATGTTGAGTATGAATATCAGCTAATAAAGACGTAATCTCTTTTAACTGTGCCAACGTTACAGTGTGATTATTAATTTTAATTATATTATTATTAGAAGTCGTTATTTGTCTTTTTATTATTAATTGATTATCACTATTTTCAATTCCAAATTTTTGAAGTAATACTAAAATCTTTCGATTATTTGATATGAAAATTCCTTCAACTTCAGCTTTTGACGACCCTGTTCTTACAATATTAGAAGTAGCTCGATCACCAAGCAATAATCCTATAGCATCAATAAGCAAACTTTTACCAGCACCAGTTTCACCAGTCAACGCTGTCATCCCTTTAAAAAAATCTACTTCAATATTTTCAATTATAGCAAAATTTTTAACTGAAATATAACTTAGCATATTCACACTCCGTTCTAGATTATATTAATTTTTGTATCACATCTATAATACTCATCAAATCTAAATTTAACTCTTTTAATATCTCTTCTTTTGTTCCTTGTTGAATATATTCATCTCTTATTCCCATTAAAGTAATCTTTGTTGTATCCATTTTGTTAATTACAAAATGCTCAATAACAGCACTACCGAATCCTCCCAAAAGACAAGATTCTTCATAAATTATAATCGGAGCATCTTTATGTGATACTTCTTTTAAGATTTCATTATCTAATGGTTTAATAAATTTAGCATCAATTATACAAACATCAAGTTTTAATCTTTCTACTTCTTCATAAACCTTTTCCAACATTGAACCAAACGAAATAAATACTACGCTTTTACCTTCTCTCATTATTTCCCACTTAGGAGATTGATAAATACTGTTTGTTATTCCGTTACTGAAATCATATTCTGTTTTTCCTTTTTCATAACGAATAACAAATGGAGATTTATTTACTTTAAATGCATAGTTTAATATTTTATATGCTTCTTTGGCATTTCTTGGATGAGCTATTTTAATATTAGGAATATGTCTTAAAAGTGGGATGTCGTAAATCCCTTGATGAGTTTCACCATCTGCCCCAACTAATCCTGCCCGATCAATACCAAATATTACTTTTAGATTTTGACGTGCAACATCATGATTAACTTGGTCGTATGCTCTTTGAATAAAAGTAGAATAGATTGGTGTAAAAACATCAACATTACTTATTGCGAAACCGCTCGACATTGTCACAGCCATTTGTTCAGCTATTCCAACATCAATTATTCTATTTGGATATAATTCTTTAAATTTTATTAATCCACTTCCACCAATCATTGCAGGAATAACAATTACAAATTCCTTTTTTAATCCAGCATAATTAATCATATATTCAGCTATAATATTACTCCAAGAATGGAAATTCTTTTTAGGATTACTTAATGGTTTTCCTGTAATGTTATCAAATGGTCCAACACCATGCCAAACTCCTAATTGATCATTTTCGCTAAACTTATATCCTTTTCCTTTTTGAGTTAATACATGTATAACACATGGTTTTGCTGATTTTTTAGCAATTTTTAAGTATTTAATTAGTTCTTTGAAATTATGACCATTAATTGGTCCATAATATGAATATCCTAATTCATCAAACATATTATTATAAATAAAAAATCCTTTGACTCCTCTTTCAACCTTTGAGGACAATTTCTTTAAAAACTTAGGTAATATTTTATATGTTTTTGTCTTGATTTTTCGATATGTTGCTTTACTTCTAATATCATTTAATATTCTAGATAGATATCCAATATTTTCACTAATACTCATTTCGTTATCATTTAAGATAATAATTGGTTGATGGTCTCTTTGTCCACCTAAAAAATTAAGTGCTTCAAAAGCCATTCCTCCTGTCAGTGCTCCATCTCCAATAATAGGTATAACTTTATAAGAATTACCGTTAAATCTTTTAGAAAATTCTATTCCAGCAGCTGCAGCAACGCTTGTTGAACTATGTCCAGCTTCGTAAATATCATGAACAGATTCACTTCTTTTTAAGAATCCGCTTAACCCTTTATATTGCCTTAAAGTATCAAAATCTTTAGCTCGTCCAGTTAATATTTTATGAACATATCCTTGATGTCCAACATCAAATATTAGTTTATCTTTTGGACTTTCAAATACTTTATGTAAAGCTATAGTTAATTCAACCATACCTAAATTAGAAGATAAATGTCCTCCTGTTTTAGATACTTTTTCAATTAAAAACATTCTGATTTCATTGCTTAATTCTTCTAATTCTTCAATTGATAAATCAGATAAAAAACTAGGGTCTTTTATCTCATATAAATTTATCATATTAGCACCTCAATTATTCTTTAAAGTCGATTAATTCGTCATCCTTCATCATTTTAACAATAACACTTTCAGCATTTCTCAATAAATCGTGACAATGTTTACTAAGTTTCATTCCTTCGTTATATTTCTTTACTGCTTGATTTAATTCGATTTCACCGTTTTCTAATTCTTTCACTAATAATTCTAGTTCAATCAATGCTTCTTCAAAGGTTTTTTCAGTCATTATTACTCATCCTTTCTCTTGTTAATTACATTAGCATTTATAATTCCATCACTAACTAATATATTAATTTTATCATTAATATTTACCTCATTAATGCTTTTAATTACAACTCCGTTTTTCTTTAATACTGAATACCCCTTACTCATAACTGATAAAGGATTTAGTAATTCAAGTTTATTAATTAATAAAACAAAATCATTTTGTTTTCTTAATAAGTATCTTTGATAATAATCATTTAATTTTTTAACCTCAACATCTAAATCAATTTTACTTTGTCTCAGTCGATTTATCGGATTTAATAACTCTAATTTTTCAATTAAATGATCAAGTTTTTTTGATTTATTCTCAGTTAATCTAAGCGGATCTCTAAAAACATATGATCCTTCAATTCTCTTTAGTAAATCCATTTTATGTTTCAATATTTGATTTAAATTAGAACGATTTTGATTATTCAATTGTTCAAGATAGTTAAGTAATTCTAACTGACTTGGCACAGCTAATTCAGCTGCCCCAGACGGTGTTGGAGCTCTTAAATCAGATACAAAATCGCTTATTGTAAAATCAACCTCGTGTCCCACACTTGAAATTATTGGAATTTTAGATTTATATATTTCATAGGCAACGCTTTCTTCATTAAAAGGCCATAAATCTTCTATACTTCCTCCACCTCTTCCTAATATGATAACGTCTGCCAGTTTTTGTTTATTAACAAGTTTCAACTGTTCAACGATTGAATCTTTAGCATACTCTCCTTGAACAAGTGTTGGATAAACAATTATACTAGCTAGAGGATATCTCCTATTAACAATATTAATTACATCTTGGACTGCTGCACCAGTAGGACTAGTTAAAACAGCAATTGTTTTTGGAAATTTCGGGATAGATACTTTATGAGATTCATCAAATAAACCCTCCTTAGAAAGTTTTTCTTTTAGTTGTTCATATGCTAGATAAAGATTACCTAGCCCATCCTCACTCATTTTTGTTACATAAATTTGATAACTCCCTCTACTTTCAAAAACTGATATATCTCCTTCAATTAGAATTGTCATTCCATCTACTGGAGTGAATTTGATTTTTTTAGCATTAGAGGCAAACATAATTGCACTAATTTGAGCTTTATCATCTTTTAACGTAAAATAAAAATGCCCTCTTGAATGATGCTTAAAATTAGAAATTTCCCCTTTTAAAAGCACATTTCTCAAATGTGCATCATTATCAAATTTAAATTTTATATATTTTGTTAAAGCGGTTACTGTAAGATATTTTTTTTCGCCCATAAAATCCCTACTTTTTTAAATATTTTTTAATATTATCCAAAACTTTATTAGTAAATCCAATTTGTTTACTATCACCTTCATCAGTAAATTTACGAGTAAGATTTAAAGCTTCATTAATAACAATTTCATAAGGGGTATCAGTATAATAAAGTTCATAAACTGCGAAACGAATAATCGCTCGATCTACAAATGATAAACGATTAATCCTCCAATTAATAAGATTATCAATAATAATATTATCAATTTTATGAAGATTACTTAATACTCCTTCAACTGATTCAGTAACATAACTGTAATCTGAATCAATATCTAAAAATTCTTTATTAATATCAATAGTGTATAAATATTTTATTATTTCTTCTCTTAGTTCTCTTCTGCTTAATTCTTGTGTTTTATCCATAGTTTTTACCTCATATATATTATATATTAAAATATATCATATAAACAGTAAAATATAAAGCAAATTCAGTAGCTTTTACTTCTTTAATAATAATAGAATCAATATTTGTTTTCGTTGTAATTAAATACAATTATATCATTGACCATTATAAAGATTTCATAAAAAAACAAGTTCATAAT
>CAZWIZ010000014.1:0-39781 GCA_964634385.1 uncultured Candidatus Izemoplasmatales bacterium
TTCTTTTTGATGTTTCAGGAAATAACGAATTAGCAAGTGATTTAATAAATATTTACGCATCTCAAATTGCTGGTGGAAAACGTTATGATTTAGCTACTATGGGTAGAAGATTATCAAATGCAACGTATTCATCTACTCATACCGTTGATGAAACTAATGCAATTATTTATGGAATTGATTTAACACCACTTATTGAAAATGATAATTTAGACATTTCAAAATTTATTGAAGAGTATATTAATCGTTTTAAAACAGAAGTTAGTAATAAATTAAAAAAACTAATATAATTAATTGAATTATAAAATAAAACCCTAAAATAATAGTGCTATTATTTTAGGGTTTTAAAATGAATATTATTGCCTAATTTTGAAAAAACAATAAGGATTATTAATACTTCTTTTTATTAAATAATATCTATGATATTGTAAAAATAAGATAAATAATTTTGAGGTGAGTTAGATGAAAATCATTACATGTATTAAACAAGTCCCTGCTTCAACAAATGTACAAGTTGATCCAAAAACAGGAGTATTAATAAGAGATGGAAATAATGTTAAAATGAATCCGTTTGATTTATACGCTTTAGAAACAGCGTTTCAAATCAATAGTATGACATCTAATGTTAATATTCATTCTGTTACAATGGGACCACTAAGTGCGAAAAGTGTATTAGAAGAAGCATTATATATGGGAAGTAATACAGCGACATTAATTAGTGATCGTCGATTTGCAGGAGCGGACGTTCTCGCTACTTCGTATACTTTAAGCCAATTAATTAAACACATAAACAATTATGATTTAGTAATTTGCGGAAAGCAAACCACAGATGGCGATACAGCCCAAGTAGGACCTGAAATCGCAGAGTTTTTAAATATTCCTCATGT
Source organism: uncultured Candidatus Izemoplasmatales bacterium (assembly GCA_964634385.1). Taxonomy (GTDB): domain Bacteria; phylum Bacillota_I; class Bacilli_A; order Izemoplasmatales; family Izemoplasmataceae; genus JAFGXW01. The sequence continues at coordinate 885 of CAZWIZ010000014.1, forward strand.
ACCTTATGTTAAAGAAATTATTGAAATAAAAGATAAATCAATTTTATTAAGAAGTACTTATGATGATTACGATGAAATAGTAGAAGTATATTTTCCTTGCTTAATAACTGTTGATAAAGGATCTAATGTGCCAAGATTACCTTCATATAAAAGAAAAATTGCTTTTAAAAACGCTGTAATTGAGACGATATCTCTTAATGATTTGAATGACAAAAACCCTAATAATTACGGGCTTAATGGTTCACCCACTCAAGTAGATGAAATATTTCCACCAACTAGTAATACTGATTCAATTGAAGTGTTTGGTTCTCCTAAAGAATTATCAGAAAGTCTTTTTAAGATTCTAAAAGAAAGTAAATATTTATAGGTAATATTATGAGTTATATAAAAGTAAATAATGATAAAGTTACTAAGGAAATAGCGGAAAAACTAATAAATATTTGCCCTTTTAATGCTTTCGATTATGAAAATTCAAAGTTATCAATTAATGCTAGTTGTAAAATATGTAAAATTTGTGTTAAAAAAGGACCAGTTGGTGTTTGTGAATTTATAGAAGATGAGAAAATATTAATTAATAAAGAAAAATATAAAGGGATTACAGTTTATATTGAGCAAAGAAATAATATTGCACATTTAGTTTCATGGGAACTAATTGGAAAAGCAAAAGAACTTGCTATTAAAACTAAAGAAAATGTTTATGCTGTAGTTATAGGAAATGATGTAGAAAATATTGTAAAAGAAGCATTAGAGTTTGGAGTAGACAAAGTTTTTGTATATGAAGATGATGCATATAAAGAATTCAATGTTGAAATATATACAAATGTTATAAATAGTTTTTATCAAAAATATAAAGTAAATGTTATTTTATTTGGTGGAACTACTCAAGGAAGAAGTTTTGCTCCTCGCGTTGCAGCACGACTAAAAACAGGGTTAACAGCGGACTGTACTATGCTTGATATCACAGAAGATGGTGATTTATTACAAATTAGACCAGCTTTTGGTGGAAATATTATGGCTAAAATCAATACTCCAAATCATCGCCCGCAATTAGCCACAATTAGATATAAAATGTTTGATGAACCAAAAAAAGCAAATCCAAAAGGCAAAGTTATTAGAGAAAGTAATGATAATATTTCAAAAAAAACCACTATTGAAATAATCCAGTCATTTGAAAAACCACAAGTAAGTGATATATCTGATGCTGAAATTATTATTTCAGTAGGACGTGCTTTTAAGAAAAAGAAAGATATAGAATTATTAGAACCTTTGAGAAAAATACTAAATGCTGAATTTGCTTGTACTAGACCTTTGATTGAAAATGGATGGTTTGATGCTAGAAAACAAATAGGTCTTTCAGGAAGAACAGTTAAACCAAAATTAATTATTAATTTTGGTATTAGTGGAGCCGTACAATATATTGAGGGAATGAAAGATTCAGAACTAATTATTTCTATAAATACTGATAAACATAATAAATTATTTGATATAAGTCATTATTCAATACATGGTGATTTATATGAAATTCTTCCAAAATTAAATGATCTTTTAGATCAAATATTGTAGGTGAAAAAAATGAAATATAAAAAAATGAATCAAGAAGATTTTACGTTTTTAGAAAATATAGTTGGAAGTGAAAATGTTTCAATTAAAGATAATATTGAAGAAGATTTAGCACATGATGAACTTAAAACAGTATTTTCTTATCCTGAGGCACATGTATTTGTAACTGATAAATTTCAAATAATAAAAATAATGAAATATGCTAATAATGTCTTAATTCCTGTCACGGTAAGAGGTAGTGGCACAGGATTAGTTGGAGCGTGTGTTCCTATTCATGGAGGTATTTTATTAGATACTACTAAAATGAATAAAATTATTGAGTTAGATAAAACTAATATGACATTAAGAGTTGAACCAGGAGTGTTATTAATGGAAATAGCTGATTTTGTTGAAAAGGAAAATCTATTTTATGCTCCGGATCCAGGCGAGAAAAGCGCTACTATTGGTGGAAATATCGCTACAAACGCTGGAGGTATGCGTGCTGTTAAATACGGAGTAACAAGAGATTGGATAAGAGGACTTGAAGTTGTGACACCGGATGGAGAAGTAATTATAACAGGCGGGAAAGTAGTTAAAAACTGTAGTGGATATTCTATTAAAGATTTAATCATTGGTAGTGAAGGAACATTAGGTATTGTTGTAGAAGCAACTTTAAAACTTATTCCCCTTCCTAAAAAAACAGTTAGTTTATTAATACCATTTAAAAACAGAGAAGATGCTATCGCAGCTGTACCTAAAGTGATAATGGATCATTCAATTCCTACAGCTGTAGAATTTTTAGAAAAACAATCTCTTTTGTTTAGCGAGAGATTTTTAGGTAAGAAGATACCTAATGCAAATTATGATTCATACTTATTAATTAGTTATGATGGAAATAGTGATACCCAAATAAATAACGACGTTGAAACAATTAGTGATTTTTGTGTAAATAAATTAGGAGCAATTGACGTTTTTCTTGTTGATACAGATGAAAGAAAAGATAGTGTATGGGATGCACGTGGTGCTTTTTTAGAAGCTATTAAAGCTAGTACAACAGAAATTGATGAATGCGATGTTGTTTTACCAAGAGCTCATATTAATGAGTATTTGCAATTTACACAAGATATTAGTAAAGAATTAAATATTAGAATACCATATTTTGGTCATGCAGGAGATGGTAATTTACATATCTATTATTGTAAAGATGATTTAACAGATAAAGAATGGAATGAAAAAACAAAAAAAGGGTTTGAAAAAATGTATCAAAAAGCATTTTCATTTGGTGGTTTAGTATCAGGTGAACACGGTATAGGATATGCTAAAAAATCATATTTAGAATTACAATTAGGAAGTAAACAAATTAGTTTATTAAGAGGAATTAAACAAGTTTTTGATCCTCATAATATTTTAAATCCTGGAAAAGTAGTTTAAATTTTTTATACTCTTCTTTCTCAATAGGTAATATTCATTCAAAAAAAGTCTCGAAAGAGTCTTTTTTTGAATGATTTGAAAAAAAACTGAAAATACATGACTATTTTCACTTACTTTATTTCAGCTATAATGTTATAATATAATATACTATAAACAGAATTATTTAAAAATGAGGTGATTAAAATAAGTGTTATGTTAAATATGCTTAAATATAAGGAAGATTTAAGTATGGCAGAAAAAGCAGTGCTTGATTACTTGATTGAAAATAAATCAGTTTTAAGAAATTTTAATGTTGAAAAAATCGCAGAAGCAGCTTATACTTCACCTGCCTCAGTAGTTAGAATGTGTAAAAAATTAGGATATCATGGTTTCAAAGATTTTAAGATTGACTTTATTTTAGCTAACGCAAAAGTAGAGATTCCCGAAATTAGTGAATATAAAGATGTTATTTTAACAAAAAGTTTTAATTTTGGTAGATCAGTTATTGAAAATGATATTAGAATTTTAGAAGAAACATTAAAATTACATGACGCAGCTGCTTTACATGACGCAGCTGAGATTATTATGGGTGCTCGAAAAATTTTGATTTTCGGAAAAGGATCTTCTTATTTAGTTTGTAAAGATTTAGAAATGAAACTTCGTAGAATTAACAAATTTGTACTTGCTCAAGCTGAATCACATGAACAATTAATTGATGCATCGTTTATTAATCATAACGATGTAATAATTTTTGTATCTAATTCAGGTACAACAAAAGAAATTGTAAGTGCTGCTTTATTAGCGAAGGCAAATAAAGCAAGGATAGTTAGTATTGTTAAATTAGGAACATCTTTATTATCCGAATTATCAGATGTTAATTTGTATACTTCATCTTTAGAAGGTGAATTTAGAAGTGCTGCGATGACTTCAAGAATTTCACAATTAGCGGTTGTGGATGCTCTTTTTACAAATTGTTCATATATTGATATTGATCGATCAGTAAGGATGCTTGAAAGAACATATAGAACATTTAAGAAATATCGAAGATGATTTATTTGAACTCACAAAATGTGAGTTCTTTTTTTATTAAAAATCTTCTTAAAATTAGATGAATTCTTTAGTTATTACAGAAATTGAAAAAAACAACCTATTCATATCCAATTCATTGTATTTACATATATATGATTTATAATATATATAAGGTGGTCATATGGAAAAAATAGCAATAGGAATTATGAGTGGTACTTCTTTAGATGGTATTGATGTTGTAATTACAAAAATTGAAGGATTTAAAATGGATACTAAATTAAATATATTAGCTTTTCAGACTGTTGATTATGATGAGTCACTTCTTAAAAGAATAAAAAAAAGTTTATCTTTAGAAGAAAGTTCCTCAAAGTTATTGTGTAGTTTAAATTTTGAATTAGGATTTGCCTATGCGAACGCAGTAAAAAAAGTTTGTAAAGATAATAATATCCCACTAGATAGTATTGATTTCATTGCTTCTCACGGACAAACTATTTTTCATATAGGAGAAGCTGATTCGAATAATCTAAAATCATCACTTCAATTAGGAGAAGGTGCTGTTATTGCGAACGAATGTCGCACAACGGTAGTTTCCAATTTTAGAGTCGCAGATATAGCTGCTGGTGGACAAGGCGCACCTTTAGTCCCTTATGCAGATTATCTATTGTTTACAAATAATAAAAAGAATATTGTTTTGAATAATATTGGCGGAATATCAAATATAACTGTTTTAAAGAAAAATGGAACACTTGATGAAGTGGTTGCTTTTGATACTGGAGTAGGAAATATGATGATTGATTACGCTTGTAAACAATTATTTAATATAAATTTTGATGATAAAGGGAATATTGCTAGAAGTGGCGATATAATTAATGAAATGCTAGAAGAACTACTTAATCATGAGTTTCTAAAAAAATTACCTCCCAAGTCTACAGGAAGAGAAGAATTTGGAGATGGGTACACAAATAATATTATTACAAAATATCAGAAATTTGATAAAAAAGATATTATAACAACATTAACCTATTTTACTGCATTATCAATAGCGTTTTCTTATAAAGATTATATTTTTCCTTTTCTAAATATTGATGAAATAATAATATCAGGTGGAGGATCATATAATGACTTTTTAATAGAGTTATTAAAAGAACAATTTAGTAATATTAAAGTCTTGAAACTAGAAGATATTGGATTTAACAGTTCTAGTAAAGAAGCACTAGCTTTTGTAATTTTAGCTAACGAAACATTAAATTTCAATTATTCAAATGTTAAAAATGCAACAGGGGCGAATAATTCTGTGATATTAGGACAAGTTAACTATTACTTTGAAAATAGTTAGTTTTGGAGATGATAGATAATGAAATATATAATTGTATTTGACGGTGGTGGTAGTAAAACACACGTTGCTTTATATGATTTTTTTGGAAATTGTTATTTTGATAAAATCGGAAAAGGATGTAATCATCATTCTCTTGGAGAAAACAATTTTCAAACAATTATTAATAACTTATTTTATGAAGCAAAAGACTCATTAAATTTAAAAAATTCTGATATTGAATTAATATATTTAGGATTATCAGGAGCGGATTTAGAATCAGATTTTGAATTATTAAATAAATCATGTAAAAGAATATTCAATAAAATTAAATTTACAATTGTTAATGATGCTTGGATAATTATGAGAAGCGGCTTGGAAACTCCTTATGGAGCTGTTGCTATTGCGGGAACAGGAACTAATTCTGCCGCAATAAACAAACAAGGTGAAAGAGCTATTTTAAGATCATTAGGTTATACTTTAGGGATATATGGTGGTGGATTAGATATTGCTAGAGAAGCATTACATTATGCATTTAGATCTGATGAATTAACATATGATAAAACATTGTTAGAATATGAAATACCAAAATTATTCAATAAAAAAAATATGGATGAAATTGTTAGTTTATTTTACCCTAAAAATATAGTAAATAGATTAAAATTCGGAGAAATAACTGCCCTAGTTAATAAATGTGCAATTTTAGGAGATAAAGTATCCCAGGATATTCTAATAAAAACTGGAAATTATATTGGTCTTCAAACTTCGGGAGTTATAAAACAACTCGAAATGGAAAATGAGAAATTTCCAGTTGTAATTGGTGGAAGAGTATTTGATTCTGAATCGCCACTGTTATTATTAGAATTCACAAGAAGTTTAAAAGAGATTTGTTCAGCTGCTTACATCGTAAGACCAAAATATACACCAGTAATTGGAGCGTATTTAAGTGCGCTAGATGAACTAAATATTCGGATAAATGATGAAATCATTAAAAACTTAAAAAGAAAGTAGTGATTGTCTATGAAAAAAGGAATTAAAATAGTTACTATAGGTGGAGGATCATCATATACTCCTGAACTAATTGAAGGTTTTATCAAAAGATATAAAGAGTTACCAGTTGAAGAAATTTGGCTTGTCGATATTTTAGAAGGAAAAACGAAATTAGAAATAGTTGGCGACTTAGCAAAAAGAATGATTAAAAAAGCAAATTTACCAATTAAGATTCATTTAACATTAGATAGAAGAAGTGCTTTAAAAAACGCTGATTTTGTAACTACTCAATTCCGAGTTGGACAATTAGATGCTCGTGTATTAGATGAAAGAATACCAGCTAAATATGGAATGTTAGGACAAGAAACTAATGGAGCAGGAGGATTGTTTAAAGCTTTAAGAACTGTACCTGTTATTTATGAAATAATTGAAGATGTAAAAGAATTATGTCCCGACGCTTGGCTGATTAATTTTACTAATCCCGCAGGAGTAGTAAGTGAAGCAGTATTTAGATATGCAGATTTTGACAAGTTTATTGGAGTATGTAATGTACCAATAAACCTTCAAAATCATTTTGCTACAGTCTTGAACGTAAAATCAAAAGATTTAGTTCCTTACATCGCAGGATTAAATCATATGTCATATGTTTTGAATGTATTTCATAAAGGAAAAGACCGGTTAAATGAAATAATTGAAGACGTAAAAGTAAAACAAATTTCAATGAAAAATATAGAACCATTGACATGGGATTATAAATTTATTGAAAATTTAGGAGTTTATCCTAGTCCATATCATAAATATACTTATTATTTTGATGAAATGTTGAAAAACTTTTTGATTCAATATAAAAAGGGAGAAACAAGAGCTGAAATTGTTAAAAAAATAGAAGCAAATTTATTTGAAAAATATAAAAATCTTAACTTGTCAGAGAAGCCAGTTGAACTAGAACAACGTGGTGGAGCTTATTACAGCGATGTAGCATGTAACGTTATTAGTTCAATATACAATGATAAAAGAGATTATCAAGTAGTAAATACGGTGAACAATGGGCATATTACTAACTTACCTATGGGATGTGCTATTGAAATAACATGTCGCATTACAAAAGATGGGCCAATTCCTGTTCATATAGGAAAATTACCTGTTCAAATTAGAGGAATTATTCAAGAAACAAAAGCATATGAAGAATTACTTGTAGATGCTATTTTTGAAAAGAATTTAGATAAAGCATTACTGGCATTACAAATAAATCCATTTGTTCAATCAATTGATAGTGCTAAAAAAGCATTTGATGATTTAGTTGTAGCTCATCGAAAATATTTAGATTATTATTTTGAGGCATAATTATGAAATTATATAAATATAATTCAAATAATGAACCAATAAATTATTTAGATACTAATATTCAAATTGAAATACCGGAAAAATATATTGCTAAAGAATATCGAGCTGTTTGGGTATCTAATGTTGCTAATATTGATTTACCAACTGTAAAAGATTTAAAAGAATATCAAAATAAAGTAATAGAATATTTTGATACATTTGTGGAATATAATTTAAATACAGTTTTCTTTCAAGTAAGAACAAATAATGATGCTTTTTATGAGTCTAAATTAAATCCATACAGTCGTTTTTTTACTGGAGAAGAAGGAAAAAAACCACCAATTGATGTTTTTGAATGGGTAATAGAAGAAGCTAAAAAAAGAAATTTAGAAATTCATGCCTGGTGTAATCCATACCGCATTTCTGTTAATGGTAAGTTATCAATTAAGGATTATTTACAGACATGTGATGATAACAATTTTGCTAAATTACATCCTGAATACATTATTTTAGATAAAGGTGGGAAATTAATTTTAAATCCGTGTAAAAGCGAGGTTAAACAATTTGTTATTAATTCAATGGTTGAGATAGTAACAAACTATAATGTTGATGGAATTCACTTAGATGATTATTTTTATCCTTATAGTGGGTTAAGTGATGAAGTGAACGATTTAGAAGATTTTAATAATAGAGCTAATAAAACTATGTCTTTAGGAGATTTTAGAAGAGAAAATGTTAGTGATCTTATTAAAGGGATTAATGCTGCAATTCATAAAGTAGATAAAAAATTAAAATTTGGAGTAAGTCCTTTTGGAATATGGAAAAATAAAAAAACAGATCCCCAAGGTTCAAATACAGCACCAGCTTGTAGTGAAAGCTATAGTGGACAATTTGCTGATTCAGTTGAATGGATAAAAAATGAAATGTTAGATTATATTGTCCCGCAAATTTATTGGCCATTCGGTCATAAAATTGCTCCATTTGGAGATATATTAGATTGGTGGAAAGATATTGTAAAAGGAACAAATGTTGATTTATTAATTGGACATCCAGCCTATCGTTTAGGCGAAAAAGGTGATTTTGAAAATGACGAAGAAATCGTAAATCAAATTAAATATGCGAATAGTTTTAAAACTGTTAAAGGTAATGTCTTTTTTACCGCTAAAACATTTATTGATAAAAATAAAAAAATACAAGGAATGGATAAACTTAAAAAATTATTAAATGAGGTGTACTAACATGAAAATAACTAAATTACTATTAATTTTTATTGCGACTTTCATAATTATGAGTATAACTAATATGGGAGAAGTTGATACAGCAACAACATTAGTACCATTAACAAGAGATGGATCATTTGTTTATCATTATAATTCATCCGATAAAGTAATGATTCCTGAAAATTATACTCAGAAAGATGAAGAATTTAGAGGAGTATGGGTAGCTACTGTTTATAATTTAGATATGCCAACTTATTCTAGTGAAACACAATATAAAGCAGATTTTGATAACTTAATTAATGAAGTATTAGAAGCTAATATGAATGTGATTGTTTTTCAAGTTAGACCACAAAATGATGCTTTTTATGATTCTGAATATGCTCCTTGGAGTCGTTGGGTTACAGGAACAGAAGGAGTAGACCCTGGAGTAGATATTATGCAATACATGATTGATACATGCCACGATAATGGAATAGAATTTCATGCTTGGTTAAACCCTTACCGTATTGCTAATTCAACAAGCAGTAAAAGCACAGTTTTAAATGCCTTACATTCTGAAAATTTCGCTAAACAAAATCCAGAATTAGTAATCGCAGGTAATAAGGATTCAAATGACCGCTATCCTTATATTTTGAATCCAGGAGAACCTGAAGTTAAAACATATATTAGAGATGTTATTAAAGAATTAATGGAAATATATAATATTGATGGAATTCATTTTGATGATTATTTCTATCCTTATTCAGGAATTGATTCTGATACAGCAACATATAACACATATAAAGAAGAGGGACAAACAATAGAAGATTGGCGAAGAGAAAACGTTAATGATGTTATTAAAGGTGTTAAAGAAGATGTTGATACATATAATTTAGCTAATTCTGATAATGTAAAATTTGGAATTAGTCCTTCAGGTGTTTGGAAATCAGGGTTGCCTGATGGGTCAAATACTTCAACAAGTGCAGGACAAAGTTATACAAGTCAATACGCTGATTCAAAACGATGGGTAGAAGAGGGATGGCTCGACTACATTTGTCCGCAAATATATCGCAATTTTACACATTCATTAGTTCCTTATGCTGATATAGTTGATTGGTGGGTAAGTGTTGTGAGAGGAACAGATGTTGATTTGATTATCGGGCATGCTTTATATCTTGACTGGGATAGTGGAGAAGTGAAAGATCAATTAAGATATAATCAGCAACATCCAGAAATTGCTGGATCGATGATGTATCGAGAAAACTATTTAGATGATCCTTTAATGGTAGAAGTTATTAATGACTATTGGACAACAATGCCAACAAGTATTTGGCCAAGTAGTAATATTGATTCTCCTAATATTAATATTTCTGGGACAAAAGTAGGAGATGTATATACATCAAATGCTACAGTGACATTAACAGCTACAGATGATATTTTTTATAAAATAGGTTCGGGTGATTGGATTCCTTATACAACACCACTTGTTTTTACTTCTGGGAATAATGTAGTATACGCAAAAGCAGTTAATTCTTCTTTAGAAGAAAGTACTGTAACAAGTGTTAATATCAATATTGATAAAATCAATATTGATATTCCTGTTATAACAGTAACAGGAGATAAAGTAGGGGATAATTATGCTATTGATTCAGTTTTAACAATATCTTCAGATAGCACCCCGATTTGGGTTGCTATTAATCATGGGTCAGTTGGAGAATGGAATTTATATACAGAAGAAATCATTTTAGATGATGATGGAGGATATTATATTCGTGCTAAAACAATTGATTCTGAAGGAACAGAATCAGATGAAGCAATAGTGAGTGTTACTGTTCAAAGTCCTTGTTATGATAATCCAAATCATAATATTACAGGAGTAGGTACTTATCCTGTATATCAAAATGCTACAGTAACATTAATTGGAGATAGTCCAACAATTCTTTATAAAATAAATGAAGGTAGTTGGACAACTTATAGTGCACCTTTAATGTTTGATAGTGAAGGAATTTATACGATTCAATATTTAAATGATGATAATTGTGGGACTGTTCTAAGTGAAACAATATATATTGACCAAACAGTTCCTTTAGATCCAACAAGTAATATAACTGGTGGGTTTGATGGAAGATATTATACTGAGCCAGTTAGTGTTGAATTTTTAACTGATGATTCTGAAAATATTATAATGTATCGTCTTCATAATGGCTCTACATGGTCTGAATGGCAAGAGTATACTGAAATATTAAATATTCTATATAATTCTACTTATACAGTTGAATATTATACAGTTGATAAAGCACTTAATGAGTCAGAAATAATGAGTGATAGAATAAGAGTTAATATTCCAGCAAATGAACATACATTATTTGTAGTAAGAAATGGTCAATTTGTTAATTATTATGGAACTACTACGCATATTCCTTTACCGGATAATTATATTGAGAAAAATGAGGAAATTAGAGCTGTATGGGTAGCTACCGTTGGAAACATTGATATTGCTTTACATACTTCTGAACAAGACTATAAAAATAAATTAATTTTTATGTTAGATACAGTAGAAAAAAATAATTTTAATACAATTTTCTTTCAAGTAAGACCAATGAATGATGCTTTTTATCCCTCTGAATACGCACCTTTTTCTAGATATTTAACAGGGATTGAAGGAGTTGATCCTGGATGGGATATTTTGTCCTTCTTGATAGAAGAAGCTCACGCTAGAGGAATTGAAGTGCATGCTTGGCTTAATCCCTATCGTGTTTCAACAAGCACAGCTTCAAAAGAGGCTCAACTTGCTTTATTAAGTGATGATAATTTCGCTAAACAACATCCTGAGTTAGTTATTGTTGATAATGCTGGGAAATTAATTTTGAATCCAGGAGAAAGACAGGTTAGATCTTATATTACAAATGTTATAAGAGAATTAATCGCTAATTACGATATTGATGGAATTCATTTTGATGATTATTTTTATAGCTATAATGGTACACCAGATAGTGAGGATCAAGATGCTTATAACAAAACAAAACTTCCTGGACAAACAATAGATGATTGGCGTCGTGAAAATATTAATATGATTATAGAAGATGTTCATGAAGCGATTTTGCTTCACAATAGTATTAATAATAAAAATGTAAAATTTGGAATTAGTCCTTTTGGTATTTGGATGTCAGGTGGAGAAGGATCTAATACATCAAGTTACGCACTTCAAAGTTATAAAGATCAATATGCAGATTCTAAAAAATGGGTAGAAGAAGGATGGCTTGATTATGTTCTTCCTCAACTTTATTGGGAGTTTGACCATTCTGCTGCCCCATATGCTGATTTAGTTGATTGGTGGGCAAGTTTATGTGAGGAAAATAATGTTGGATTAATTATTGGTCATGGATTCTATCGTTATGATAATGATTCATGGGATGATGATAATGAACTACTTGAACAAATTCGTTACGCTGATCAATATGATAGTGTTATAGGTAGTGCATTTTTCTCTTTTAGAACATTATTAAGTTTAGACGATGAAGTAGTTCAAGCAATAGAAAGATTAAATAATTATTATTGGACAACATATCCATCGTTTCCATGGATTAGTAATGTTGAAAAACAAACTGATCCAGTATGTTTAATTGATCAAACATTAATTAATGGAGAATGTGTAGATAATAATACAGATCCAGTATGCTTAGTTGATCAAACATTAATTGCTGGAGAATGTATTGATAATCTACCTACTTGTAGTATTAATGAAACATTAGTTAATGGAGAATGTGTCTTAAATGCTCCAGTATGTGACACAGGATATGAATTAATTGATAATGCATGTGTTTTAATTGAAACACCACAGATGGATCCAGTTGTTAAAACGGTTGTTATTATAGGAACAGCTGGAGCTTCACTTGGAGGAATAGCAATTTTCATTAGAAAGTTTTTCTTTTGATGATGGATAAAAAGAAACTAATAACTGATATTAGTAATCTGTTAAAAAGTGGTGTAGAAAAAAAAGATTTTCCTGGAGCTTCTTACGCTGTTATATATAAAGATGGAACTATATACTCAGATTATGTAGGATATAAACAAGTTGTTCCTACGATAGAGATAAATAAAGGTAATGAAATTTATGATTGTGCTTCTTTAACAAAAGTTATTAGTACAACTACAATGATTATGAAATTAATTGAGGGGAAAAAATTATCTCTTGATACGAAAGTTCAAGAGATAATACCTCGCTTTATTCATTCTAATATTACAATATATCATTTATTAACTCATACATCAGGATTACCCGCAGATATTAAAAGAGCGAGTACATTAGTTGATAAAGATGATGTATTGAATCGTATTTTTAATTTTGAATTAATTAATGAAGTAGGTAAAAAAATTGTTTATTCTGATATTGGTTTTATTATTTTAGGATTAATAATTGAGAAATTAACTAATAAAAGACTAGATGTTTACGCAAGTGAAGTTGTGTTTAATCCACTAAAAATGGATGATACCTCATATAGACCAAATAAAGCGAACTGTGCACCAACAGAGTTCCGTGATGATGAGATTTATAAAGGACTTTTAAAAGGGTTGGTTCATGATGAAAAATCTTTTGCTTTAAATGGACTAAGTGGACATGCCGGAATGTTTTCGACATCAAATGATTTAGCTAAATTTATACTATCTTTTTTAAGAAATGATGAAATTATATTAAAGAAAGAAACTATTGATTCTTTATTTATTGAAAGAGAAAAAGATATTAATAAAAATGGTATTTTATTAGTAAGAGCACTCGGGTGGCAGAAGAAAACTAAAGGTAGTACATCAGGAGATAATACATCTTATGAAAATACTATATTACATACCGGATTTACGGGATGTAATATATGGATTGATAAACTAGCAGGGATTGGATTTGTTTTATTAAGTAACGCAGTTCACCCTAAAAGAGAAAACAATGGTATTGGAAAATACCGAAACATGATTGGGAATATGATTATTCCATCGGAGGTAAATTAGTATGATTAAAAAAATATTAAGCATTGGGTTATTATTTATAATTGGGCTATCTTTAAGTGCTTGTACTGAAAAAGAGATAATCACTTTAAATGTTGATGTCACTAGTATAACTATAATTGAAGGTGAAAAATATCAAATTGCTTGGGATACAAATGATGTTGAAGGAATAGATTTCAGTTCAGGAGATGGTTCAGTTTTAACTGTAACACCAACTGGATTTGTAACTGCGTTATCCGAAGGTGAAACTACGATAATAATGAGATCTTTAACTGATGAAACAGTAAGCGTAACAATTTCAGTTATTGTTAGAAAACTCATTACTTTAACAAGTGAAGATGAAAATATTATTTTAAAAGAAGAAGATACACATTTGGTTGTTATAAGTAGTAATGATGAATATGTTTATTCGTCATCTAATCTAAATATTTTTGTTGTTGATGAAAATGGATTAATTACCGCTAAAAAAGAAGGAAATGCATCATTAGTTGTTACTTCAACATATGACGACATGTATGAAATTGTAATTCCAGTAACAGTAGAAAAATTAGTAATATGTACTTTAACTCAAGATAATATAGTAATGGTTGTTGGAGATAAGACATTAATTGATATTACAGCCAATGATGACCTTGTTTTTTCATCAAGAAATCCTGATATTGCAATTGTGGATGATTTAGGAAATATAGAAGCTCTAAAGTATGGGAATGCAACTATTTTAATTACATCAGTTACTGACAATAATGTAAGTGTAGAATTAAATGTTACAGTTTTTAAATATACTGAAGAAATTGAAATAGATGGGAATAATATTTTAATAAATGGAATGAGCGCATTACTTACTATAAGTTCATCTCCTGTCGGAGCTTATACAGGAGTTATTTGGGAAAGTAATAATCCCGATATAGTTACAATTGATAACTTAGGAAATATTACAGGAATAAATGTTGGAATAGCGACAATTATAGCTAAATCAAAATTAGATGATACTATTGTTGATACATATGATATTGAAGTTATTAATGTATCCGTTGTTGATCAATCTAAAACAACTGGAGATACTTATTCATATATGGGTGTTGATTTAGTTTATGGAGAAAGATTATTTGAAAATATTAATGACGCTTTAAGTTCTTCACCTGTTGGAACAGCAATTTATATTGCTAGTGGAACATATATTGAAGATATTACGATTACCGAGCATGGATATTCTTTAATTGGAGCGGATGAGGATGTTACTATCATTGGTGATTTAACAATTATAGGAAATGACTTTTTAGTTCAAAATATTATTTTTCAAGGGGACTCTAGTATTACAACAACTAATGTAAGCAACTTTATGTTTAAAGATAATACTGTAGATAATATTACAACTACAGCTCCTGCATTCCTTAATTTAAACACCTCAAATGGAGCGATAATCTCAGGGAATACTTTTACTACTTTAAACGGGAATGCGATTAATATTTTAGACTTTAGAAATGGTCTATTCCTAATTGAAAATAATGTAATTTCATCAGTTGATACTGCAATTAATATTGAAGCATTAGAAGAATACAATATTGTTACTGAAATCAATATTATTAGAAATGATATTGATACTGTTACAACAGGTATTTTAATTGATTTATTATATGGAACAAGTCAAAAACAAATAGAAGCAATAGTAAGATTTAACGCTGTTTCTAATTTTACAACTGGGGTTATTTCTAATATTGGAAATCAAGTTGATTTTACTTTAAACTACTGGGGTTGTGTCACAGTAGATTATAATAAATTTGTTAATATTGAAGAATCTATGTTGAGAGGATATTATACATTGAAAGAACATATTATAAGTGAAGAAGATTATAATCCAGATTTACCAGTTTTAATTACAGTTACTAACCCAATAACGGAAATTATGATTGGGGAAACACATACAATTGAATATGATGTTTTACCAATGGAACTAGAATCTCCGTATATTAAATTTATTACTTCAGACCCAACTGTTCTAGCAGTCAATCAATTAGGTGAAATAACACCATTAATTAGTGGAACTGCGACGATTACAGTTAGATCAGGATATAACTCAAGTATTAAAACAACTACAACTATCATAGTAAATACAACACCAGGAATCGAGTTAACAACAAGTAATGTTATGAATGATTTAATTGTTGGTGATAGTTTTGTTTTAAGTGCTTCACCATTTCCACTTACTTATGAAAATGCTAGTGTTAGTTTTTCATCGAGCGATGAAACAATTGCTACAATTGATTCAAATGGTAATGTGAACACTCTAAGAGAAGGAGTAGTAACTTTTACCGCTTCTCTCGATAGTGATCCTTCAGTAATTACTGAATATACAATTAGTGTTTATGACACTTTGGATTTAAGTAATTTATTAGATTATTTAACTTCAGAGCAAGTGTCATATTCAACATCTCATTCGTGGATTGCTTATGGGTTTGCGTATAACTATAATGATACAAGATACGAAAGTGTCTCAAGATATTATTTTGGTGATATTGTTATAAATGACACTAAAATACTTCCAGTAGGAGCATCTAATAGACCAGGACTTATGACAGCCCTTGCATCAGGAGTCCCACCGTTTAATGAGGATAATATTTACTGGGTAGTTGTTCACGATACAGCAAGCACAGGAACAGGGTCGGGAGCGTTAGCTCATGCTAATTGGTTATATAATGATGCCATGTCAGCAAACCCATCTGTTAATGTTTCATGGCATTATACAGTTGATGATACTTATATTTACCAACACCTCCCAGAAATTGAAAGAGGATATCATGCTGGAGATGGGTCATCACTAGCATTGCAAGGAACAACTTATTTAGGTGGTGGAAATCGTAATGGTATTGGGATTGAAATGGCTGTGAATGATGATGGAGATATGTATCGTACTTGGCAAAGAGCTGCGAAACTTGTTGTTGATATTTTAGTTAGACACAATATGCCAATAACACAACAAAAATATCATAACGATTTTTCTGGGAAAGATTGTCCAAATACATTAAGAAACGCAGGATTAACTTGGCTTTTTGAAGAATTTGTAAAAGTTGAATTTGATGTTAAAACAACTCATCCAAATGCTGAAATTACTTTTATAACAAATAATCCGGAATATTTAGATAATCACGGAAGAATTATCGCTATGCCACAAAGAGCAATGACAGTTAGTTATACAATCACAGTTTTTGAAGATGGTGTTACAAATAGTAGAACATTTTATACATATTTACCAGGAACAGTTCATTAATGGTTAGTTGATTAATTGATATTTGATTTCATATATTTGAAAAAAATAAACAAAATTGGTAAAAACAAGGTAATATGTCCGAATTTTACTGTGTTAAATTGACAGCGTTTTCAAGTAAGTGTAAGATAATATTATATAGAAAAAAATAAAAAGAAAGTAGGAGAATTTATGAAAAGATTTTTAACGATTGCTTTATTCGCTTTAATTTTAGGAATTGGTTTCCAACAACAAATTAAGGCTGCCGATGGAGATATAGAATTATATCCATACGACAAAGAAGAATGTTTAAATGCTGAGCCTACATGTACAAGAACGAAAGTAGGAGACGCTCATTGGGACGTTTCTTATAATGGGTACAACTATAATGTTGCTCGTGGGCAAGCTAGATTTGTAATTGATATGTCAGATGATAATTCTGATGGATTTATTGATGCTACTGAAATGCCTACACATAGTTGGGCTTCATTTGGGGGAATCATTGTTAATGATACTGCTGAAGATGTGATTCTTAAAACAATGAATTCACGTGGGGATTTAACTAGTGTTGTTGATCGTATTTATGTTTATTTTGATGAAAACGGAGCTTTAGCTATGTTTGAAGATCATTATGTAACTAAACATTATATCTTCAATGATGGTACTGTTGCTGATCCTGATTGGCGTTTAGCTACAGATGCTGAAGCTACAGCATATGATGCTGCAGATCCAAAACCTGAAACTACTATGCTTACTACTATTAGAATCGCACTTGATGATACTGATAGTGATGGATATGTAATTGAACCATTAGCTTCATTAAAATGGTATGCACAAGGTGTAGACCCTGTTGCTGATCCAGATGTAACACATTGGTCTTCTATTATTCCTGGTGATCCAAATAACGTTACTATTCCTGCAGGATGGACTGTCTTTTCACTTGGAACATTAGATAGAGATGGATCTAATCCAAAAACTGTTGATTTTATTAAAACATTACCAGCTGCATTAGCTGCTGGAACTGCTGATCCTGTAGAAATTGTTTATGATGATCAACCTGCATGGTTTGGAGGAATGAGCGCATTAGATGATGACGCTGTAACTCCAGGTGTTAACATCGTTGTTGACTATAATGGATTATTTAAATTAGGTAATGATGTTACTGCTACTTGGTTAGATATGTTTGATGATGCAACTGGAAAAATTCAAAATGCAAATGCACCTTTACCTTATTCAGTTACAATTTCGCAAGACGGTAATGATTTAGAAACAATTGATTTTGTTTGGAAT
This sequence comes from uncultured Candidatus Izemoplasmatales bacterium, assembly GCA_964634385.1. GTDB lineage: Bacteria > Bacillota_I > Bacilli_A > Izemoplasmatales > Izemoplasmataceae > JAFGXW01. Next base: position 19,216 of record CAZWIZ010000014.1, read on the forward strand.
GGTACTACACTTGAATATGATCAAAGTGCATTAGTTACTGTTGTTGATACTTCTATATTTGGTGCTGGATATTTAGCTACTTATAAAGTGACAACTCCAGAAGGAGACGAAACTTTAGCTACTGCTGATATCGTTATTGGTGTTATGCCACCTAAATATGCAGGCGTAGAAAATCAATACATTAACGAAGGAACTTATATTGATTTACGTGCAGGAATTACTGCTGATGATGGATATGGAAATGATGAAACTAGTTCTATTATGGTAACTGCACCTGCAAACTTTAATGCTTATTCACCTCTTCCTGGAATTTATACAATTGATTTAGAATTTATTCACCATGTTCATTTTGATGGTGAAGCTAGTACTATTACAATTGCTGGTGTTACTGAAGAGTTTAATACTTCTCAAATTGATAGTGTTACTGCTTTAAATGTTGATGCTGTTAGTGAATTTGCTATTTTTACTGATTCAACAATGGCTCAAAATGTTGGTTGGGCATGGGGAAGTGTAATGGTACTTGTTGGTGCTGATGGACTTGTTGATGCTGTGTATGATAGATATACTTGGGATATTGATGATTCTACTGGATCTTATGTAGGAGATTCTGCTGTATTTACTGCATGGAAAGATGCTTTAGTAATTGAAGAAGGCGGATTTGTTATTGCTTCTCATGGATCTACTAAATCACCTGCATTAAGAGCTTTAACTTATGATTCTCCTGTAACTTATGTTAATAGAGAAATTGATACTGTTACTATTGATGGTGTAAGAATGGATTGGGATAAAGCACAATTAAATTCTGCAACTTCCTTAAATCCTGATGCAAGTGCTAGCTATGCTATCTTTACTGATTCTGATATGGCTCAAGACGTAGCATGGAGCTGGGGAACTGTCTTAGTACTTGTTGGTGCTGATGGTAAAGTTGATGCTGTTTATGACAGATATACTTGGGATATTGATGATTCTACTGGTACAAGCGTAGGAGATTCTGTTGTGTTCGCTGCGTGGAAAGATGCTTTAGTAATTGAAGATGGTGGATTTGTTATTGGTTCACATGGTGGAACGATTTCGCCTGCCTTAAGAGCTTTAGCTTATGATGATGAAGTTTCTTATATGCTTTCTGCACAAGAATTTGATTATGATATTCATACATTTGAATCATTTATAGTTACTGTTGATGATATTACTGATCCAATAGCTATGGTAGTTGACGAAGATTATACTATCGTTGTTGGAGAATTTGATGCTGCTAATGATGCTATATTAGCTAATATAGTAGCATTTGACGCAAATGATGCACAAGATGATTTAGCTATTTATGTATCAAATAATGGTGGATTAGTTGTAAGCACTCCTGGTACTTACAGTGTAGAAGTTACTGTTGAAGATATGGCTGGTAATAGTGCTGTTGTAGCATTTGATGTTACTGTAGAAGCTGCTCCTGTAATTGTTACACAAGCTGAAATCGATGCTACAATTGATACTGCTGTAGCTGGTGACGTTCAAAACTTATTGGATGCACAAACTATTACACAATCTGAAATTCAAGCATTAATTGATGCTGCTGTAGCTGCCGCAATTGATGATTTACCTGAAGATGAAGTTGGTGCTACAAAAGGTACTGCAGTTATTTCTTCTGTAATTGCTGGTTCTATTGCACTTGGTGGAAGTGTATTGATTTCAATATTTAAACCATTTAAATAAAAAAGTAATTAAATAATAAAGAAACTAGTCTAGAAATTAGACTAGTTTTTTTTTATGAAAATATTTTTTTAATACTGAAAATTCACAGTGTTCCCTATAAATAAATATGTATATAATGTATAATTATTTTATATTATAAATATGAAAGAAACTAAAATATGTATTATTTAAAAACGTAATTTAGAAAATAAAGAAAAGAGGTAAATCATGAAGAAATTTTTAATGATTTTGTTAGCAACTAGTTTAGTCATTACTTTAAGTGCATGTGGTGGAGATACAGGAGATGATCCAAATCCAGTTAATGACAAAAATGCAGCTGTTATTAATGGTGTAGATGATGTTGAATTAACTGTTGGTGTTAGTTCGTTTGATGAATTAGATGGTGTTACAGCGATTGATGAAGTTGATGGAGATTTAACATCTAGTATTATTGTTTCTGGAACTGTTGATTTAGAAAATGCTGGAAATTATGCATTAACATATACTGTTACTGATTCAGATGGAAATATTACAACAATAACTAGATTGATTGTTGTTTTAGGACTTGATGGATGTGCTATTTTTCAAGAACTAATCGACGGAGTATGTGTTGATATAGAGCCTGATATTATTACTATTATGCATGGTGCAGTTCATGAAATAGATCCTTTTCATGAAGCATATTCAGGAACTGAACAACTTGCAAAACAAGAATTACAAAGAGAAATTGAAGCAAAATACAATGTAATAATCAATTATGAAGAATATCCTCCAAGTGCTGCTTGGGGACCGAGTCGTATTACTTCAATTATTCAATCATCAGTATCAGGTGAACCTTTAGCTGATATTTATTGGATTACTAGTGATTGGGTTCAACAATTAGTTGATGCGGACGCTCTTGCTGATATTACTTCTTATTTAAATACAACTGGAACTAATATAGATGATTCATTTTTAGAAGTTGGTAGTTATAAAGATGGGCATTATGGATTTGAAGTAGGTAAAGTTCAAATTGCTCATGGATTATATTATAATGCTGAACTAGTAGAAAATTTAGGTGTTGATAATCCTACTGAATTATATTTAAATGGAGAATGGAATTGGACTACTTTTGAAACATGGGCTACAGAAGTTCAAACACAATTATCAGCACAAGGTGATGACATGTTTGCACTTGGTGGAATGTTATCATATTATGCTATGAATATGATTCCATTAAATGGTGGAAGTTTAATTAACTCAACTACAGCACGTGTATCGTTTGCTCAAAAACCAGCTTTAGATACATATGATTATTTAACTAATCTATACAATAAAGGATTATTTGAGTTAAGCCCTCAATATGATGCGGGAAGTCCTGAATGGATGGCTGGAAAAGTTGCGATGTATCCAGGTAGTTTATGGTTTCTTACTGCAGATAATAGATGGGGAACGTTACCATTTGAATTAGGATTTGTTCCTTACCCTATAGCTGATGATTTTACTGGTGAATATATTTCTCCAGTATCAGGGGTTGCTTTAATGTCTGTTGCTAATGGAATGACTCCTGAAAGAGAAGCGCTAGTATTTGAAGTATGGAATGCGCTTCAACTATGGAAAACAGATACTGAAGAAGCAGATGCATTTGAGTTAATGTTATTAACTAAATTTGATGATGAAATATACATTGATGCATATTTAGATATTTATGATAAAACATATCTTGATTTAATTAACGCTATTGGAATTAGCGCTTATGGTGAAAATGGATGGACTAGAAATATTAATAGTGCTATTAAAGCGGGGACATCAAGAACAATTGTGGATCAAATTAAACCGATTTATGAAACAGCATTAGATGATTATATTGGATAATACTTTAATAATCACCTCTTTAGATTTTAAGAGGGAGATTATAATGAAAGGAGTGGCGCTGTGAAAAAAACTTTAATAATAACTTTGTCTTTAATTGTTTTTCTAACTGTTTTCTTTACGGTTGATAACTCACTTGTTAAAAATAGACAAGATTATATGCAATTCAATATGGAAACCGTTGAAGAATACGATTATTCAAATTTGGCGTATTTTACAACTAGTGATTACTATAACTATTTAGATTCAAATGGAGATAATTACCCCCAAGTTGACCCAATAGTAATAGAAGCATTAGATTATACTAATATTGAAGGTGAATATGAAGAGTTAGATAATTATGAAGGCATGGATAGTGTTTTATTAACTGACGAGTATGGCAGTGTAACTTGGGAAGTAAATGTTGAAGAAGCTGGATATTATAATCTTCTTATAAATTATTATCCATATGAAGGAAAAAGTTCTAGTATTGAGAGAACACTTTATATTAATGATGAAGTGCCTTTTGAAGGTGCTTCAAACATTTCTTTTTATCGTATTTGGGGAAACAACGAAGAAGTTGCTCAAGATATAAATGGAAATGATATTAGACCTAGTCAAATAGAATTACCTATTTGGACAACTAGTTATTTTAATGATCATATTGGGTATATAAATGATCCATATGTATTTCATTTTAATGCAGGAATAAACACTATAAAATTACAATCTGTAAGAGAGCCTTTGATGATTAAAAGCATTGAACTTTTATCAGTAGTAGACATAGAATCATATAGTGATATTTTAGCTAGTTATCAAAATGCTGGATATAGTGAAGTTGCGGGAACACTTGAAATATTTCAAGCTGAAACAACGTTATATAGTTCTTCGCCAACACTTTACCCTTTAAATGATAGAACAAGTCCTCTTACTGAACCTAGTAGTCCAACACTTGTTAAACTTAACTCAATAGGTGGAAACAATTGGCGTATTGCTGGTGATAAAATTACTTGGAATTTCACTGTTGAAGAAGATGGTCTTTATAATATTAGTATGAGAGTAAAACAAAAACTAGCATCTGGAATGAATGTTAGCCGTAATATTTACATTGATGGTAAAATACCGTTTAAAGAAATGAAAAACTATGCTTTTGTTTATTCTAATGATTGGAGAATACAAACATTAGGATCAGAAGATGATGCGTATTTATTTTATTTTGAAGCGGGTGTTACGCATACAATTACTATGGAAGTATCACTTGGTAGTTATGGTCCATTAATTGCTCAAATACAACAATCAATATCTAATTTAAATGAATTATATCGTGAGATATTAATATACACAGGACCACAACCAGATCCTTATCGAGATTATCAATTAGAAGATAGAGTTGATAATTTGATTTCTAGAATTGAAACTGAAAGAGAAAATCTAGAAAATGTTAAGTTAAAAATTATTGAATTTTCAGGATCAAAAAGTAATAAAACAGGAATATTAGATACAGTTATATTACAACTTGAAGGTTATCTTGATAAACCTAGTGAAATTCATCAAAATTTACTTAGTTTTAATAGTAATATTTCTTCACTTGGAACATTAGTTATTTTACTTAGTGCTCAACCACTAGAACTTGATTATTTTATGATTCATGATTCAAATAGTGAATTACCTCAAAGTAAAGCGAGCGCTTTTTCAAGCTTAATATTTAGTGTTAAATCATTTTTATCAACATTTGTAACTGATTATTCAAGTTTAGGAGAAACAGAAACTTCAACAACTGATGAAACAATTGAAGTATGGCTTTCAATTGGACGTGACCAAGCTAATGTTTTAAGAAAAATGATAGATGAGACTTTTACGCCATCAACTGGCATAAAAGTAGACTTAAAATTAGTTAATGGTGCAGTATTATTGCCAGCAACATTATCAAAAGTAGGTCCTGATGTTGCGATGGGACTAGGGAATAGTATTCCTGTTAACTACGCTATGAGAAATGCTGTTTATGATATTTCTCAATTTGATGATTTTGATGAAATAACAACTAGATTTAAAGATAGTGCAATAGTGCCTTATGAATTTGAAGGAGGGTATTACGCACTACCTGAACAACAAATATTTTTAATGATGTTTTATCGTACTGATATTTTTGATGAATTAGGATTAGAGTATCCTAATACATGGGATGACGTAATTTCGATAATTCCTGATTTACAAAAACATAATTTAGAATTTTATTTACCTGTTCCTATTACACAAGGTGCGGTAATGAATTTGCCACCAAATCCTGTTTATTCGACTATTTTTTATCAACATGATGGAGAATTTTATCTTGATGGTAATACGAGAAGTGGATTTAATGATGGTGACGGACCAGAAGTATTTGAAATGTGGACACAGTTTTATACGGATTATTCATTTCCTGTAGCTGCGAATTTTGTTAATAGATTTCGTAGTGGGCAAATGCCGATAGGACTTTCATACTACAATACATATAACACATTAAGTGTGTTTGCTCCTGAAATAAGAGGAAAGTGGGATTTTGTTCCAGTTCCAGGAACACTCGTGACTGATAATCAAGGGAATACAACAATAAGAAGAGAAACGGTATCATCAGGTACTGGAATTATGATAATGGAACAATCCACCCATAAAGATGCTTCATGGGAATTTTTAAAATGGTGGACTAGCACACCTAGTCAAGTTCAGTTTGGTAGAGAATTAGAAGGAATTTTAGGTGCTGCGGCAAGATATCCTACTGCTAATGTTGATGCTCTTTCACAACTACCTTGGACAGTAGTAGAGTACCAAAAATTAGAAGAACAATGGGACTGGGTTAGAGGAATACCTGAAGTACCTGGTGGGTACATGACTGGTAGACATTTAGATAATGCTTTTAGACTTGTTTATAATGATAGTTCAAATCCTAAAGAAACGATATATGATTTCGTTCAAGTTATTAATGATGAAATAACGAAAAAACGTAATGAATTCGGGTTAGGAGATTAATATGGAAACAGTAGAAAAAACAAAATATGTTCCACTTACACGGTTTCAAAGACTAATTCGTGATATTAAAAAAAGTAAACATTATTATATATTAATGGCACCTTATGCGATTCTTTTCTTCACGTTTACTGTTTTACCTGTATTTATGTCTTTAGGGATTAGTTTTACATATTTTAATTTATTGGAGCCTCCTCAATTTATTGGGCTTGATAATTATTTAAAGTTATTCTTAGAAGATGATGTTTTCATTATTGCTTTAAAGAATACACTTATATTAGCTGTAGTTACTGGACCAGTTAGTTATTTGCTTGCATTTGTATTTGCTTGGTTAATTAATGAACTTGGTCCAAAATTAAGAGCTTTTATGACTTTGGTTTTTTATGCCCCATCAATTTCTGGGAATGCATTCTTAATGTGGCTTATTATCTTCTCTGGAGATATGCATGGATACGCAAATGCATTTTTAATCAAATATGGATTAATTAGTACTCCTATATTATGGCTTAAAGATCCAAAGTATATGATGATAGTTATTATTATTGTACAACTTTGGCTTAGTTTAGGAGTTAGCTTTCTAGCGTTTATTGCGGGACTTCAAAATGTTGATAAAACACTTTATGAAGCAGGAGCAATTGATGGGATTAGAAATAGATGGCAAGAGTTATGGTTTATAACTTTACCTTCAATGAAACCACAATTAATGTTTGGAGCTGTAATGCAAATCACAACTTCTCTAGCAATAGCTGCGGTGTCAATGCAGTTAGTTGGATTTCCTTCAGTTCAGTATGCTGGACACACTATTGTAACTCATTTAATTGATTATGGTACTGTCCGTTATGATTTAGGATATGCTTCGGCTATCGCAACATTCTTATTTCTTATTATGATTACAACTAACTTACTAGTTAGAAAAATGTTGAGAAAGGTTGGTGAATAAGATGACTGTTAAAAAAACTTTAAAACAACGTTTAAACTTTAAAAGAACTAGAAAATTAAATCGTTCTCTTTATGGAGATATTGCATTATTTATTCTATTATTAATATTTGGATCTTTTAGTGCCTATCCGTTAATTATGACAGCTTCAAATGCTTTTAAACCATTAGATGAATTATTCTTGTTTCCACCTAGACTTCTCCCACGTAATATTACTTTTGATAATTTTAGAGATTTATCAGAGTTAATAGGAAATTCTTGGATTCCATTTTCAAGATATTTCTTTAACACAATATTAATTACAGCTTTAGGAACAATCGGACATGTTATTATCGCATCAATGGCAGCTTTTCCGCTTGCTAAATATCGCTTTCCAGGACGTGGAATTTTCTTTACTTTAGTTGTTTATTCATTAATGTTTGCACCACAAGTTACAGCTACTCCTAATTATATTATTGTTTCAAAAATTGGATTAATTGATAATCCTGCCGCTATTATTTTACCAGCTATAGCGTCTAGCTTAGGACTTTATTTAATGAAACAGTTTATGCAACAAATACCTGATGAACTAATTGAATCCGCTAAAATTGATGGAGCTAGTGAATATCGTATTTTCTTCCAAATAGTAATGCCTTTAGTAAAACCTGCTTGGCTTACATTAATTATATTGTTATTCCAAAGATTATGGATAACAGATGGAGGATCGTTTATTTTTAGTGAAGAATTAAAACCGTTGTCTTATGCTTTAAGACAAATAGCACAAGGTACAATTGAGAGGGCAGGAACTATTGCTGCTGTATCATTTATTATGATGATTGTACCAGTAACTTTCTTTATATTCTCTCAATCAAGAATAGTTGAAACATTCAGCCATTCTGGTATGAAATAGGAGGGGAATAATATGATAAAGATATTTACGGTATTATCGGTTTTAATGATGTTGCCTATGCAACTATCATCAACTAATTATAATTATTCATATTATGGTGAAGTAATTCACTCTGCACCAGGCATGACATTTGCTGCATATATTAATGCGCAATCTTTAGGTGTGACTTTAACTTCTCCTGAGGATTTAGTAGTGTATAACGATGAAATATTTGTTGTTGATTCTAATCAAAATAGTTTGATTGTAATTGATAGTGCTTTTGGACTTTCCGGAGAACACAAAGAATTTAAGTTATCAACAGATTATGAATATTATCTATCTACTCATGGAGTTACTGATTTATCAGATGTTACTTTATCTTCACCTTACGGAATTGATGTTAGAGATTCCGGAATTTATATTTGTGATACTGGAAATTTCCGAATTGTTAAATTAAATCATGATTATGAAGTTGTTGCTATTTTTGATAATATGGATGATAAAACTTTTGATGAAATTGATTTTGAACCTAAAAAAATCACAGTAGATACTTCTGAAAGAATGTATGTTGTAGCTAAAAATGTTTATGAAGGAATTATGGAAATTAATTATGATGGAACGTTTAATAGATTTACTGGAGTAAATCCGATTAAATTAACACCTTTCGAAATATTTAGTAGATCATTAATGTCAGAAAAACAAAAAGCGCAACTACAATTATTCTTACCTACTGAATATACTAACGTATCAATTAACGAACGCAGTTTTATTTATGCAACTTCAAAAACAAGTACTAATAATGCTGAAAATCCAATTCAATTAATAAACCCTAAAGGAGTAGATGTTATTAAGAGAAATGGATACTTTTCACCAATGGGAGATATTCATTATGTTGTTGGGAAAAATAATTATGTAATTGATGGTCCTAGCGAACTTGTTGATATTTCAACTACTGATAATGGAATTTATACAGTATTGGATCAAAAAAGATCACGATTATTTACATATGATGGTGAAGGTAATTTGTTATATATTAATGGTGATGAGGGATCTCAAAGTGATAAATTTAGTGAGGGAGTTGCAATTGAATATTTCGGTGATGATCTATTAATTTTAGATCGTGGTACTAAAACAATTGTCATTTACCAATTAACTGAATTTGGAGCTTATGTAAATCAAGCTATTGCTTATCATGCAGCTGGTGAATTTGAAAAAGCAGCTAAAATATGGAAAGAAGTAGTTAAAATTAACTCTAATTATGAAATAGCTTTTAACGGTATTGGTAAATTATTGTTGAGACAAGAAAAATATAAAGAAGCGATGGACTATTTTAAATTAGGTCATGATACGTATTATTATTCAAAAGCTTTTAAAGGGTATCGTAATGAGATGATTAAGAGTAATTTCGGACTAATTATGGGAACTATTATTGGAGTATCTGCATTAGCAATAGGATATAAGGTCTATTCGACTTATAAAAAAGGAGGATCGATTTTATATGAAGACTAAATTAAAACAAATATATAATGATTTTTTTGTTTTTCCGAAATATATTTTGTTTCATCCGTTTGATGGATATACTGATTTAAAAAGATATAAAAAAGGAAAACTTTCGGTGGCAGTAGTTTTTATTATTTTATTTGCTATTTTTAGAATTTTTAAATACTCGTATGAAGGATTTATTATTAATGATAATAATCCATTAATGTTAAATAGTATTCAAGAAATCTTTTCAGTAGTTTTATTAGTAGGATTATTTACTATTGGAAACTGGAGTGTAACAACATTAATGGAAGGTAAAGGAACATATAAAGAGATTTTAATGGTAACGGGGTATTCATTATTTCCAATGATTATTATTGGGTTTCCCGCAGTTATAATTTCTAATTTTTTAACATTGGAAGAAATTGCTTTTTATAGATTATTTATGTATTTAGCTACTATTTCAACAGTTTGGATGTTATTTATGGGTATTTTGAACGTGCATCAATATGGACTTGGTAAAACACTTATAGCATTTTTAGCAACTGCTATTTCGATGTCAGTTATGATGTTTTTAGGATTGTTATTTTTCGATCTAATTCAACAGTTTATTTCATTCGTAGTTGCAATATACAAAGAAATCTCACTAAGGTAGAAAGGGGATTATAAAATGACTAAAAATAAATATATAATTATTGGTTTATTAGTAACGATTATTAGTGTATATTTTTTCACATTTAATATGAAACCCTCTACATTAACAGAAAACAATTTATTACCATTCACAAAAGATGGTTTTATTGATTCTGAGTTATTATCAGATACTAATAAACTTATTGTTAGCAACACAAACTACGAACTTTATTTAGATGAAACAACATCATATTTTAAAGTAATTGACAAAATAACAGGCGATGTTTGGGAGTCGAATCCGAGTATCAATGATCCTTGGGAAAATGATCCTAATGTCACAATTACAAATTCAGCTATAGATAAACAAAAATCAACATTAGAATTATCATATTTTAATAATTCTGGGTCTTTAGCGACTATAAATAATTATAAATATAGTATTTATCATCCACAAAACATATTAGATTCTGCAGGGAAAAGAACTTTTGAAATCAAATATACGCCTAACGGTTTTCAAGTTTTATATTTAATTGAAGATTTAGAAATAGATTATTTATATTTCCCTAAATATTTACCAAAAGATGTGCTTGAGGCAATGGATGAACGTGATGTTCTTGAAGCTATTGCTTATACAGGATTTGATGAAGAACTACAAGCTTACGAAATTACTCAATATGAGGATATGTCTAGACTTGTAAAAAAAAGATTATTCAAAATATTTTATGAAGATATGGAGTATACAAGAGAACAATCGATTTCAGAAAATGCATCGTATGGATATACCGAACAATATGAAAAAGTATATTTTGAAATCGGGGTTGATATTACTTTGAATATAGATGGAATTGATGCATCAATTATTAATGAATCAATCGTTGAGCCAGGAAATGTTAAAATTGCAAGTATTGCTTTTTTACCATTATTCGGAACTGCGGTATCTATTGTAGACGATATTGAAACAGAAGGATATATAGTTTTGCCAGACGGCAGTGGAGCTGTGATTGAGTTCAATAATGGCAAATACTATCAAGAACCTTATTCAAAAAGAGTTTATGGTGAAGATATTGCATTAATGAGTTATAAAATGGCTGAGCAACAACAAAAAATCAGTATTCCTTTATTTGGAATGGTAAAGGAAACATCAGCCTTTGCGGCAATCATAACAAAAGGAGATACAATGGCAACTATTAAAGCTGATGTATCAGGGAGAATCGATTCTTATAATCGTGTTTATGCTTCATTTAAACTAAGGGAAAGTGAATCAATTACCTTGGGTAGTGGGTATAGTCAATATGGATTAGATTTATTTACACAAAAAATTGTAAACACAGATTTTACAATTAGATATATTTTTTTAGATAATGATAATAATAATTATGTGGGAATAGCTCATGCTTATCAAAATTATCTAATTGATAATGAAGAACTTAATAGTGTTGATTCAACAACTTCTACAATACTTACTACAGAATTTTTAGGAGCATATGAACAAAAGGGATTCTTTTTAGGTATTCCATATTATTCTGATAATTCTCTTACTACATTTGATGAATCTACTATTATACTAGATGAGTTATTGAGTCGAGATATTAATAATATTAATGTTTTATATACTGGAATAATTAACGGAGGATTAAGCAACACACTAAGTGACAAATTTAAGATTGAAAAAGTACTTGGTGGAAAAAGAGATTATCGTAATTTGTTAACTTATTTAGAGGAAAAAGATATTGCTTTTTACCCTAATGTAAGACTAATGACTACTTCGAATTATGATAAATTATTTGATAATTTCAGATATACAGCTAGTAGAATTAATGGTGCACAATCATATTATTTTAATTATCATTTACCATCAAAATTACCAGCTAGTGAAGTATCGTTTACTAATTTAAAAGATGATTTTATTGTTAATCCATTATATTTAAAACCAATTATCGATAAACTATATAAGGATTATGATGGAGAAAACATAGCGTTTGATATGTTAGGATCTGTGATTGGTGGTTCTTATGATCGAGATGACGTATTATACAAACAAGATGCTTTACAATTACAGAAAAACATTTTATTAAATACTAACAAATCAGTAATGCTTTCAGATCCTCTTGGATTTGCGATTCCTTATGCATCATATATTACTGATTTGCCTATAGAAACAACACTTTATGCGATACTAGATTATCAAATACCATTACTTCAATTAGTATTATCAGGTAAAATTGATTATTCAACAGAAAGTTTAAATATGTCAAACGAAAGAAGTGTTCAATATAACTTTTTAAAAGTTATTGAAACAGGATCGAATATTAAATATACTCTTTCATACGATGATTCAAAAGAATTAAGAAATACACCGTTTAATTATTATTTATCAACTAGTTATACTAATTGGTTAGATTCTATAGAAGATATGGTTAATGAACTAGATAATATAGGAATTCATAAAGGATCGCTAATTGATCATATTAAACTTGAAAATAACGTTTATCAAGTAACATATTCTACAGGATTAAAAATAATTATTAATTATAATTTAAGTGATGTAACAATTGGAACTACTGATGTAGGGGCCATGGATTATATTGTGTTGGAGGTCGGCTAAGATGAATAAAAAAAATGCATCTACACAATTACCAACAATAAATGTAATCCCAAAAAAGAAAAGAATACGGTTATCATATAAAAAACAAAAAGTAGTGATGGGAATTGTTTTCTTATTACCATGGATAATTGGATTTATTTTCTTATTTGCAGTTCCTTTCATTGAATCATTTAGATATAGTTTTTATGAATTAACACCAAAATCAGGTGAAATTATTAAAGTATTTATTGGATTGGATAACTATGTCTATGCTTTTAATGAACATGTTGCTAGAAATACTAGTTTTAAGGTTGAACTTATTAATACAACATTAGATGCTTTAATTAATCTGCCAGTATTACTGATTTTTAGTTTATTTATTGCAGTAATGTTAAACATGGAATTTAAAGGAAGAGCAATTGTACGTGCTATTTTCTTCATTCCAGTAATTTTAAATTCAGCTGCAGTAGCCTCGGCTCTTGGTGGTGGAGACGCAATTGCTTCTTTACTCGAGGCACAAGGAATTGATAAAATTTTCGACTTAGAGTTTTATTTACTTCAAACAGGGATGTCTGAATGGCTAATTACATTTATAGTCGGATTAATTGATCGTATTTATACAATATTATCACTTGCGGGAGTTCCAATTTTATTATTTTTAGCAAGTATTCAATCTGTTCCTAAATATTTATATGAAGCTGCGAAAATTGAAGGAGCAACATCTTATGAAACATTTTGGTTAATAACATTGCCAAATGTTACTCCTCATTTAGTCACAGTTACTGTATATGCATTAGTTGATACATTCTTAACTTCTTCAGTTAGTGATATTATTAGTGATGAATTAAATCACCAAAATTGGGGATTAAGTTCAGCAATGGCTTGGGTTTACGTAGGAACGATAATAGTCATGTTAGTATCACTTGGGTTATTAGCTAAAGGACTGAAGATTGGAGGTTCTCATTATGAAGAATAAATTATTTAATAAGTTAAAATTGATGTATGAGAATATCTATGAAAATCTTACTAATCCAAGAAATGTAATGGTAAGAAGTAAAAAGTCAAAAGAAATTATAATGGTAGTATTAAGAAATGTATTATTGTTTGGATTATGTTTTGTAATATTATTTCCAACAATACAACAAATATCTATGGCTTTAAGAGCACCAGAAGATGTTAACAATCCAGCTGTTGTTTGGATCCCATTACACTGGTCTTTAATGAATTTAAAAATAGCAGCAGTTGTATTAGACTATAAAAATGCGTTACTAAACACAATAAAAATAAGTGTTATTTCAATGTTTCTTCAAATATTATCTACATCTTTAGCAGGATACGCTTTTGCTAGATTAAAATTTAAAGGAAGTAATATTTTGTTTATTTTTGTTATTTTAACGATTATTATCCCTCCTCAAGCACTATCTCTTCAACAATATCTATATTTTAAAGATTTAGGATTAATTGGAAATGAATTATCTATTTATTTAATGAGTGGGCTTGGAATGGGAATTAGAAGCGGAATCTTTATTTATATTTTTAGACAATTTTTTAGAGGGCTTCCAAAAGAACTTGAAGAATCAGCACAGATTGATGGAGCTGGAGTCTTTAGAACGTTTTGGAATGTTATGTTACCTAACGCTCGTGGAGCATTAGTAACTGTTGGTTTATTCGCGTTTGTATGGGCTTGGAATGATGCGTATTATGTTAAAATATTTGAGGTAAGCACATCTGATTTTCCATTATTAACAATGCGATTAATTAATGCAGCTGAAGGAATGTATGCAGCATTGTTTTATACAGGTGGATTAGATTTAATAGGCCAAGATGTTTGGGAAAATCCATTATTTTTGTCGCTTATTTCTAATGTAGCAGCGTTGCTTATGATGTTACCATTGCTTATTATGTATCTATTTGTTCAAAAGCAATTTGTTGAATCTATTGAAAGAACAGGTATCGTTGGATAACTGGAGGAATTATTATGAATTTTGAGAAATTAGTTAATTCAAAAATTAATGTTTTTGCAGACTGGATTATTAGACTAGTAATGATTAACTTAATGATTATTGTCTCTTCTTTGTTAGTCATTACTATTTATCCTGCATTGAGTGCTGGATTTAATATGTTCCATGATTATATTAATGGTAAAAATCCTAAATTATTTAAAGGGTTTATCAATTATTTTAAAGAGGATTTTAAGAAAAAAGTTATTATTGGAATTATTATTGGAATTAGCATTTTGGTAGGATTTCTTAATGTTCGTTATTATTCAACAATATTAGAAACAACTTCCTCAGTCTTTTATTTGATTGGATATTATGTTACTTTAGCCTTGCTTGCGGCGCTTTATGCAGGTAGTTTTTACTCAATTGTTGTTTTTAGAGTAAGCCCTTCTTTGAAAATAAAACATATTATTAAGGTATCATTTGTTTTAGCTGGGAAATTTTATTTTAGAACATTATTATTAGTTATTGTTAATACTGCTGTTATCCTTTTATTAATTTATCCACCTACAGCGATGTTATTCATCTTTGTGGGAGTTTCAATTGTTCTTGTTGTTGACGTATTAATTACAACAGATGTAATTTACTATTTAGTGAATTTGGGTGAAAAAAATGGTTAAGGTTGGAATTGAAAGAATTGATGAATATCTGGATATTTTTAAAAATAAAAGAGTAGGATTAATTACTAACCAAACTGGAGTAGATATAAATTTTAAATCAACAATTGATATTTTGAATGAAAAAACTAATCTCGTTGCTCTTTATTCTCCAGAACATGGTGTGAGAGGTAATATTCAAGCTGGAATAAAATTGGAAAATTATATTGATCCAGCAACCTCTTGTCCAGTTTATTCGTTATACGGAAAAAATAGGAAACCTACTACAAAAATGATTCAAAATATAGATGTATTATGTTTTGATATTCAAGATGTAGGAGCACGCTATTATACATTTATTTATACGTTAGCTTATACAATGATGAGTGCCGCAGAAAATAATTTAACTTATGTTGTTTTTGATAGACCAAACTTAGTTGGAGCAAAAACTGTTGAAGGTAATATTTTAGATATTAATTATCGTTCATTTGTTGGATATTATCCTCTTCCAGAACGATATGGATTAACTGTTGGAGAATTAGCTAAACTATATAATGAAGAATACAAAATTAATTGTAAACTTGTTGTTATTGAAATGAAAAATTATGAACGTTCAATGGATTTTGAAGATACTAAAAGATTATTTGTTTCTCCTTCACCAAATATTTCGACAGCTTTAAGCGGTTACACATATTTAGCTACTTGTTTTTTTGAAGGTACTAACATGTCTGAAGGAAGAGGAACAACATCACCTTTTAAAATTATTGGAGCTCCTTGGCTTAAAACTCATGAGTTAATAAAAGATTTAGAAAAAGCCAAATTAAAAGGAGTAGCGTTTAGAGAATTATATTTTACTCCAATGTTTTCTAAACATAAAGGTATATTATGTAAAGGTATTGAGTTATATGTCACAAATAAAAAAATATTTGAGCCTGTTATTACAGGATTTACGTTACTTTATTTAATAAAAGAAAAAAATAAAGAGTTTGAATTTTTATCTCCATACCACGCAGGCAAACATCCAATGATTGATCTTTTAACTGGTGGAAATTTTGTAAGAAAAAACAGTAAAACATTAAAAGAAATTATTAAAAAAATAAAAGAAGATTCAATATCTTTTACATTGTTGAAAGAGAGGTATCATCTATATGGCTAAATATGACATAAATAACTTATCATTAGACCAAAAAATTGGCCAATTACTAATGTTTGGATTTGATGCATTAGAATTAAATGATCATGCTATTGATTTAATTAAAAACTACAGTTTTGGTAATGTTATATTGTTTACTAGAAATTGTAAATCAATGGAACAACTTTTTAATCTAAACAAGAATCTTCAAAAATTAGCTTTAAAAACGATTGGGATTCCTTTATTGATTAGTATTGATCAAGAAGGAGGAATGGTCACAAGACTTAAAAATGGCGGGACTTATTTTCCTGGAGCAATGACATTAGCTTCATCTAATAATAGTAATAATGCTTATTTATCAGGAAAATATATGGGAAGAGAATTAATTTCTTTAGGCTTTAATATGGATTTAGCTCCAGTATTAGATGTTAATAATAATCCAAATAATCCTGTTATTGGAGTGAGAAGTTTTTCATCTAGCCCTAGTGTTGTTAGTGAATATGGAATCAAATTTATGGAAGGACTTCAAGAAAGTGTTATCGCAACAGCGAAACATTTTCCAGGACATGGTGATACAAATGCTGATTCTCATTTACAGCTACCATTAATAAGTCATAATAAAGAAAGACTTGATAAAATTGAACTTTATCCTTTTAAAAAAGCGATTGATAAAGGTGTTAAAGCTATTATGTCAGCGCATATTAATTTTCCAGCATATACAGAAAATAATTTACCAACAACTTTATCTAAAAAGTGTCTAACCGGACTCTTAAGAGAAAAACTTCAATTTGAAGGATTAATTATGACAGATTGTATGGAGATGAAAGCAATTCAAGATAATTATACTACAGAAGGTGGTTCTCTAATGTCAATTCAAGCAGGTGCTAATTTAGTGTGTTTATCGCATACAAAGTATTATCAATTAGAAGCATTTAAGAAGATTAAAGAAGCTGTCTTATCAGGTGGGCTATCATTAAATACTCTTAATGAAAGGGTTTCTAGAGTATTAAAATATAAAGAAGAATTAGATTTATCAATTTTAAACAGTGAATATAAAGAAATTGATAAAATTGTAGAAAATGAAGATACAAAAGCTTTTTCTTATCAAGTAGTAAAAGAAGCAGTTACTTTGATTCGTGGAAAGTCTTTCCTAAAAAAAGATAAAACACTAATTATGGCTGTAAGACCATCAGTTACAACAATTGTTGATGAAGAAGCTGGATCATTTGATATTATTACTGAAGTAAAAAAATTATTAAAAGATTTCGATACATTAGATATCCATGTTAAACCAACTCCTAAAAAAATTAAAGAAGCACTTTTAAAAGCTGAAGATTATGATCAAGTTGTTGTTTGTACGTATAACGCTAATATTTATCATTCACAACTTGAACTTGTTAATGAACTTAAACAACTTAATGTTGAATTGAATGTCATGGCTATGCGTAATCCATACGATTTTATTGATGATGAAACAATTGAGAATTATGTATGCTTTTATGAATATACACCTAATTCAGTAAAAGCCTTAATAGAATATTTAAAGGGTGACTTAGTTCCTAGAAAAAGAGTGATTTTAAATGAGTAAATATATTATTGGAGTTGATGGTGGAGGAACAAAAACACTAGGTGTAATATTTAATATGAAAGGTGAAATTATTCATCGATATGAAACTGGATTTGCAAATTTTAGCGCTGATGAAGTGATATCAAAAGTTAATATTGAAAAAACATTAGATAATTTAATAAAAAAGTTATCAAAAAATGATGAATTAATTCATATTCAATTAGGAATAGCTGGAAATTCTAAATTAAAAGATAAAGAAAATTACGTAAAACATTTAAAATATAAATATAGTACTAGTATTGATATGACTAATGATGCTTTAATAGCTCTTTATTCAGTTAAAAAAGATTTAGAAATGAATGTTATTATGGTTCTTGGGGGAACGGGTAGTGTTGTTATGTCAAGCAATGGTGAAGGATACACTATTATAGGAGGATTTGGTCATCTTTTAGGAGATGGTGGATCTAGTTATCATTTATCTATTACAGCATTAAAAAGGATTATTAATGAATTTGAAGAAAATAAAGAATTTTCGGAATTATCAAAAGCACTGCTTCATGAAATAAATGCAGATGATCATTATGGAATAAGTAAATTTGTTTATAACAGTACTAAAAGTGAAATAGCTAAATTATCAATATTTATTTCCAAATTAGCATTAAACGGAAATAAAGATGCGATTAAATTATTTATTGAAGAGGGAAAAAATTTAAGTAAACAAACATATTCTGCATATCAGAAATTACAAACAAATGAAAAAGTTATTATTGGAATTAAAGGAGGATTTCTATTAAATGCTCCATATGTAAAAGAAACCTTTATTGCTGAATTAAATAAATTAGACATAAATTACAAAATTTTAAAAGAACAAGTAGAGCCTGTTGTTGGGGCATATTACTTAGGTCTTAAAAAAATAACTAAGGAGTGAAGAAATGGTTGATATAAGTAAAATCACTACTGAAAAAAGAAATGATAACACTAAAAACATTGATATTGCTTCAACATGTGAGATTTTAAGGCTTATTAATAAAGAAGACCAAATGGTTCCGTTAGCTGTTGAAAAAGCTATTAATCAAATAGCTAAACTTGTTGATGAAGTAACGGAAACATTCGTAAATGGGGGAAGATTATTCTACTTAGGAGCTGGAACATCAGGACGTCTTGGTGTGCTTGACGCAAGTGAAATACCACCTACTTTTGGAGTAGAAAATGATTTAGTTATTGGAATAATAGCTGGAGGATTCGATGCTTTAAGAGTCGCGATTGAAGGTGCCGAAGATTCTAAAGAAGAAGCAGTTAAAGATTTAAAAACTTATCATTTGAATTCAAAGGATTTTGTTATTGGTATTGCAGCAAGTGGAAGAACACCGTATCCAATAGGAGCTATTGAATATGCTAATTCGCTTGGTTGTAATACTGGATGTATTACAACTAGTTTTGATTCAGAAATCGCTAAAGTTGCAAAATACCCTATTGAAGCAATTACAGGATCAGAACCATTAACTGGCTCAACAAGAATGAAAAGTGGAACAGCTCAAAAACTTATTCTTAATATGATTACAACAGCATCTATGGTTAAAATTGGGAAAGTATATGAGAACTTAATGGTTGATCTTCAATTAAATAATAATAAGTTAATTTCTAGAGCTCAACAAATTGTCATTGACGTAACAGGTGTAAAAGAAGAAATCGCTGTTGAATATTTAGAAAAATATAAGTCTGTAAAACTAGCAATATTTAGTATTATATCTGAAGTTAAAGATATTGATCAAATCAAATTATTACTTAAAAAAAATAATGGAAGTATTAGAGAAGCTCTTAAGAATTTACAAGAGTAAAATGGTTTATAGGAGTATAAAAATATGAAAATAATTGTATGTAAAGATTACAACGAAGTGTCACAAAAAGCTGCCGCAATTGTTATTAAGGAATTGATATTAAATCCTAAGATGAATATAGGTCTAGCAACTGGATCTAGCCCTTTAGGGTTATATAAAAAATTAATAGATGCTTATAATGAAGGAATAATTTCTTTTAAAGATGTGTCCACTTTTAATTTAGATGAATATGTAGGTATAGCTAGGACACATCCGCAAAGTTATTATTCGTTTATGAACGAGAATTTATTTAAATATATTGACATTCAAGAAAAAAACGTTAATATCCCAAATAATGATTTATCAAAATTAGATGAATTGCCTGGTGAGTATGATAAAAAGTTACTTGGGAAACAACGCGATATCCAAAT
>CAZWIZ010000015.1:0-31864 GCA_964634385.1 uncultured Candidatus Izemoplasmatales bacterium
TATCGTAATCTAATCAAAAAATTAGGACTAAGAAGATAATAAAGGCGCTTATTGCGCTTTTTTATTTTTTAAAAACTATGTTATAATAAAAGATATGAGGTGAAGTAATGAAAAAAACTGAAAAAAGAATAGCGTTATTACAAAAATTAGGAATTATAGCTTTAATATTAATTTCTATGAATTATTTAAATGAGTTATTTGCTCCGCAAATTAGGATATTATTTGATGCGATCAATTCCATAATTTTTCCATTAGGTGTTGCACTCTTCATTAGCTATCTTATAGCACCTATCGTTAAGTTTGTTGATAAACAAGTTAAAAAGAGATGGATTAGTGTTATTATTGTATTTATGATTATTATAGTAATTATTATTATTTTCGTAGTTTTAATAGGTAATATGATTTATGGTCAAGGTGTTATTTTCTTTTCAAGAGATTGGGGTAACATTTTAGAGTATCTTCAAAATTTCACTGAAAATAATACTAGATTTTCAGAAATATATGCTTCAATTAGCAATTACGTTAATCTTGATACTGTTTCACCTATTATCATTAATGTTATGAGCGTTTTTAAAAGTGTCACGAATGTTTTAATTAGTATTGTTTTAATTCCAGTATTTTTATTCTTTATTTTAAATGATAAAGAAAAAATATTTGAAGGTATATTAGTAGCAGTTCCAAAAAAACATAAAAAACATTTTAGAGAATTAGGCATTAGATCTAATGAAGTGATTGAAAAATACTTTAATGGACGTTTTATGTCAATGCTTATAATGAGCATCTTTTTCACAATAATGTTTTTCATTCTTGGATTACGTGAAAGAAGTATCTTTTTCGGTTTCACCTTAGGATTTTTAGATATCATTCCATATATTGGTGGATTTATTGGAATGTTAATTCCGTTATTATATTCATTAACTGTCCCAGGGACTTTGCTTTTTGGAGAATGGACATGGCTTGTCATTATTGGCGTTAATATAGTAGGACAGGGATTACAAGGCGGTATTATTCAGCCATGGATTATGGGAAGAGAAGTAAGTCTTCATCCATTACTTGTTCTATCAAGTTTCATTTTCTTTGGAGCATTATTTGGAGTTACCGGAATTATTTTAGCTATTCCTATTACTGGTATTATTAAAGTAACATTTGAATACTTTTACGAGGTTAATAATCCTCCAGAAATAAAAGCAAAACCGATAAAATAAAATATAATATTATTAAAAATTAAAAGCAAATTCGTTTGCTTTTTTTTGATAATCAACAATAGTTATCAACTATAAGTACAATTTCTATCTTTTTTTTATTATTTATGGTATTATAATAAATTGGATAAAATAAAATATAAGAAGAGAAAAGAAAAGAGGAAAAAAGAATATGACTGATGTAAGAATATTCGAGATGGATTTCGATGGAAGAAAACTAAAAGTAGAGATTGGTGAAGTAGCAAAACAAGCAGCAGGAGCTGCAATAATACGTTATGAAGATACTGCCTTATTAAGTGTAGTAGCTATATCCAAAAAACCAGTTCCAATGAATTTCTTTCCATTAATGTGTATTTATCAAGAAAAAATGTATGCTGGTGGGAAAATACCTGGCGGATTTTTAAAAAGAGAAGGAAGACCAAGTGATAACGAAACATTAACTTCAAGATTAATTGATAGACCACTTAGACCTTTATTTCCTGAAGGTTTTAGAAATGAAGTTCAAGTAATTAATCAAGTAATGAGTGGTAATCAAGATAACACTCCAGAAATGACAGCGATGTTTGGAAGTAGTATCGTTTTAGGAATTAGTGAAATTCCTTTTAATGGTCCTATTGCTGGAGTAAATGTAGGTCGAATTGATGGTAAACTTATACTTAATCCTACAGTTGAACAACAACATTTATCAGATATTGAATTAACTGTAGCTGGTACGGAATTCGCAGTTAATATGGTTGAGTCTAGTGCTAAAATAGTTAAAGAAGAAGATATGTTAGAAGCAATTAACTTTGGACATGAGTGGATTAAAAAACTTGTTAATTTCCAAAAAGAAATTATCCAAGAAGTAGGTAAAGAGAAAAAAGAATATGAGTATAAAGTAGTTAATTCAGATTTCTTTGCTGAAATAAAATCACAAGTTGAAAAAGATATAATAAAAGCTGTTCGAATTGAAGAAAAACAAGCAAGAGATGAAGGAATCGCAACTGTAACTGACGCTATTATAGCTAAATACGAAGAAAATAATCCAAATATTGATAAAGATGATCTTAAAAAAATGATTTCTGATATTAATTCTGTTTGTCACGATCTTGTAAAAGATGAATTAAGAAGATTAATTAGTATTGATAAAATCAGACCAGATGGTCGTAAATTAAATGAATTAAGACCGCTTGAATCAAAAATCGATTTGTTTGTAAGAACACACGGAAGTGCAATGTTCACTAGAGGACAAACACAAGCATTAGCATTAACAACTTTGGGTTCTCTAAGAGAATATAAAATAATTGATGGAATTGCTGAAAGAGAAGAAAAGAAATTTATGTTACATTATAATTTCCCTCCATATAGTGTTGGAGAAACAGGAAGATATATGAGTGCAGGAAGAAGAGAAATTGGTCATGGAATGCTTGGTGAACGTGCCTTAAAACAAGTAATGCCTAATGAAGAAGAATTTCCTTATACAGTAAGAGTTGTTTCTGAAATACTTGAAAGTAACGGTTCAAGTTCACAAGCAACTATCTGCGCAGGTAGTATGAGTTTAATGGCAGCTGGTGTTCCAATAAAAGCTCCTGTTGCTGGAATAGCTATGGGATTAATTAAAGAAGGCGACGAATATTCTATCTTAACTGATATTCAAGGAATGGAAGATCATAATGGAGATATGGATTTCAAAGTAGCTGGAACTAAAGATGGTATTACAGCTCTTCAAATGGATATTAAAATTTCTGGAATTACATCACAAATAATGGCAGAAGCTTTAGAACAAGCAAAAATTGCAAGACTTGAAATATTAGATAATATGAATAATGTTATAAAAGAAGCAAGACCAGAAGTTTCTGATTTTGCTCCAAAAGTAAAATTAATGCAAATTGATCCAGATAAAATCAGAGACGTTATTGGTCCTGGTGGAAAACAAATCACTAAAATCATTGAACAATGTAATGATGTAAAAATTGATATTGAACAAGATGGTAGAGTTACTATAATGCATACTAATACTGTTGATATAGCAAAAGCAATGAAAATTATTGAGCAAATTGTTAAAGTTGCTAAAGTTGGAGAAGTATATAGTGGTAAAGTAGTAAGAATTGAAAAATTTGGATGCTTTGTTGAATTATGGAAAGGTACTGATGGTTTATGTCATATTTCAAAATTAGCTCATGAAAGAGTTCATAAAACTGAAGATGTTGTTAAATTAGGAGATATTATCAATGTTAAAGTAATTGGAATTGATGATAAAGGTCGAGTTGATTTATCAAGAAAAGCAGTACTCCCAAGACCAAAAGCAACACCAAAACCTGTTCATTTAAAAGCTGCTGAAATGAAATAACTCCTTAGGAGGTTTTCAATATGAGAGATAGAAATGATATAATCTGTCATTGTCAAGAAGTGACTTATGAAACAATATTAGAAGCAATTAGAAATGGTGCAAACACAGTTGAAATAATTGGTGATATCACAGAAGCTGGTATTTCATGTGGTTCTTGTATTGAAGAATTAGAAGAAATATTAGAAGAAGAATTAAATAAATAATTAATACCTGGGTAACCGAGCAGAAATGTTAGGAAAGTCCATGCTAGCACAAGCTGAGATGCTTGTAGTGATTGTGATAGAGGAAACAATAACTCTATGCACGTGAGTGACGGCTGAGAAAATATCTGTTAAATGGTATGAGTATCTTTAAAAGTGCCACAGAGACGAGCTTTATAGGAAACTATAAAGGTGGAACGGGTAAACCCCGCAAGCTAGAAACCCAAACTATGGTAGGGGCACTTCAATTCGGTAAATGAACTGATGAGGAGACGTATTTATACGTAGATAAATGGTTACCGCCCTTTTTAAGGGTACAGAACATGGCTTATATGGTATTGATATTTAAAAAAGACACATTTTATGTGTCTTTTTTCTTGGAAATCTGTAATTTTTTAGTTTTTAACCTACAACATTATCATAATTAACAACGGATTCATCTTCATTCATTATTCTTTCAACATATCTTGAGTTATTAATTGCTAAAAATCGAACACTTTGTATAAATAAAACATATCCAATATAAATTGAAAAAATAATCATAAATACAATAGCAAAAAAAGATCCTATAATCAAACTAGCTAAATATCCGAAACCAGCGCTTACGACAACCCAAAAGATTACTAATACTATTATAAAACGTTTCATATGGCCATAAACAAATTTTTCCCATTTGATTTTAAACATTGTATCATTTAGTTTATTTAGATAATTTTGAAAAAAGTAAAATATATTCATTTGATCACTCCTACCTTGTATTTATTATATCATAATATATAATATAATCGAGGTGTTTTTATGAAAATAATTATTTCGCCAAGTAAAACAATAACTATATCTAAATCAATTTATTTAAAAGATTCAAAAATCGTTTTTCCAGAAAAACATCAAAAAATCCTTTCTTTATTACAAATAATAAGTAAAGAACAGCTAAAAAAAATAATGAAAATAAACAAAAAACTATTGGATACAACATATGATAATATTCAAAATTATAATATGTTACCCACATTACAAGCATTTGAGGGATTTAATGGCCTTGTTTTTAAAGGTCTTAAAAGAGAAGAATATCAATTTTTAGAATATAACTATATTAAATCAAATATTGTTATTTTAGATGCTTTTTATGGCATTTTATTGCCAGGAAATGTGATTAAACCGTACCGTCTTGATATGAAAATGAAAATCGGAGTAGATTTATACTCATTTTGGGATGTAAATAAATACTTTGAAAATGAAATGATTATCAATCTTGCATCTAAAGAGTTTAGTAAGATGATAACTAGTAAAAATATAATAAATATTTGTTTTTTAGAACATATCAATAATGCTTATGTGAATAAAGCAACATACTCTAAACAAGCACGGGGACAGTTTTTAAATTTTTTAATTTCAAATCAAATTATCGACTTAGAATTAATGAAGAAATTTAATAAATCTAATTACTTATATAATCAAGCATTATCTAATGATTTAAACATTGTTTTTACAAGATGAATTTAAGATATTTTCATTCCTAGTTTTCATTTTATTGTTTTCATTTTTATTGCATTAAGATTGAATATAATGTAAAATAAATTAGCGTTAAAAAGGAGATATTAATATGAGTGAAAAAATCAATTATGATGCAGTTATAAAAAGACAAGAAAATATTCGTAATTTTTCAATTATAGCACATATTGATCATGGAAAATCCACTTTAGCAGATCGTATTTTAGAAATGACTCACGCTATTTCTGATAGAGAGATGAAATCACAATTATTAGATTCAATGGATATAGAACGTGAACGTGGAATTACTATTAAACTAAACGCGGTAGAATTAAAATATACTGCATTAAATAAAAAAGAATATATTTTACACTTAATAGATACACCAGGACATGTTGATTTCACATATGAAGTATCAAGAAGTTTAGCCGCGTGTGAAGGTGCTGTATTAGTTGTTGATGCAGCTCAAGGAATTGAGGCACAAACATTAGCTAATGTTTATTTAGCGCTAGATAATGATTTAGAAATATTACCAGTAATTAATAAAATTGATCTTCCAAGTGCGGAACCTGAAAAAGTTAAACAAGAGATTGAAGATGTCATTGGACTTGATGCTAGTGAAGCGGTATTTGCTAGTGCTAAAGAAGGAATAGGAATACAAGAAATTTTGGAACAAATAGTTACTCATATTCCATCACCTGTTGGGAATCCAAAAGCAGCATTAAAAGCTCTTATATTTGATTCCTATTTTGATACTTATAGGGGTATTATTCCAAGTATTAGAGTATTTGAAGGAGTAATTCGAAAGGGCGATAAAATACAAATGATGGCTACAAAAGCTATTTATGAAGTTATTGATGTTGGTGTATTTACTCCGAAAGAAGAAAAAAGAGATTATTTAGGGCCTGGTGATGTTGGATTTTTAACTGCCTCAATTAAAAATGTTGAAGATATAAGAGTAGGAGATACAGTTACATTAAATAATAGTCCTGCTAGTTCTCCATTAGCAGGTTATCGAACACTTAATCCGATGGTCTTTTGTGGTCTATTCCCAATTGATTCAGCTCAATATAATGACTTAAGAGAAGCATTAGGCAAATTAAAACTTAATGATGCTAGTTTAGTATATGAACCAGAAACATCACAAGCGTTAGGATTTGGTTTTAGAACTGGGTTTTTAGGATTATTACATATGGAAATTATCCAAGAACGAATTGAAAGAGAATTTAATATTCCATTAATTGCGACTAGTCCTAGTGTTATTTACAAAATCTATTTAACTGATAGAACAATGATAAAAATAGATAATCCTAGTGATTTACCTCCGATTCAAAAAATAGAAAAGATAGAGGAACCACTTGTTGTAGCTACTATCTTAACCCCTGAAGAATACGTAGGAAATATCATGGAATTATGTCAATATAAACGTGGAACATTTATTGATATGAAATATCTTGGGGAAACAAGAGTTCAATTAACATATCATATGCCATTACTAGAAATTGTTTATGATTTTTTTGATAAATTAAAATCTTATTCTAAAGGATATGCATCATTTGATTATGAGTTTTATGGCTATCAAGAAAGTAAACTTGTTAAAATGGATATTTTGTTAAATGGAGAAGTTGTTGATGCATTAAGTATTATTGTCTTTAACGATTTTGCTTATAGAAGAGGGAAAGCAATGACTGAGAAACTTAAAGAAATTATACCCAGACATATGTTCGAAGTTCCTGTCCAAGCTGCGATAAATTCTAAAATCATTGCACGAAGCACTATTAAAGCAATGCGTAAAAATGTTCTTGCAAAATGTTATGGTGGAGATATTACTCGGAAGAAAAAATTACTAGAGAAACAGAAAAAAGGTAAAAAGAAAATGAAAAGCATTGGAAGTGTTGAAATACCACAAGAGGCTTTTCTTACTGTTTTGAAATTAGATGATTAATAAAATAAGCTGAATTCATGGCTTATTTTTTATTAAATCCTAAATATGATTTATTTTTAATTATTATGTGATAAAATTAGATTGAGGTGTAGATTATGTTAACTGCATTATATATTCATATTCCTTTTTGTGATAAAATATGCACTTATTGCGATTTCCATAAAGAAATCGCATCTTTAGAGAAGAAAAAAAAATATCTTTATGCTCTAATTAAGGAATTGAAAAGTCATCATAATGAATATAACAATATATCTACTATTTATATTGGTGGTGGAACGCCATCAAGTTTATCTATTGATTTATTAAAACAACTCTTTAAAGCAATTGATTCAATAATCAATGTTTCTAAATTAACAGAATATACAATTGAAACAAATCCAAATGACATAACAATTGAATTAGCACAATTATTTAAATTGCATGGTATAACTAGAGTTAGTATTGGTGTTCAGACCTTTAATGATTCTCATTTAAAGTTTTTAGGAAGAACCCATACAAGAAATGATGTTGTAATGGCTATTAATAATTTAATATCTAGTGGTATTGATAATATTAATATTGATATGATGTTTTCGTTAGTTAATCAAACAATAAAAGAACTGGAAGATGATATAAAACAAGTAACAATACTTCCGATTAAACATATTTCATATTATTCATTAATTCTTGAAGAAAAGACTAAATTATATTATTTGTATAATCAAAAGAAAATAAGCATGAATGATGAGGATATTGAAGCAATAATGTATAATAAAGTGATAGATTCTCTATCGGAATTCGGATTTAATCAGTATGAAATAAGTAATTTTTCAAAACCTGGATATGAATCACTTCATAATCTTATTTATTGGAAAAACAAAGAATATCTAGGGCTTGGAAGTGGATCGCATTCTCTTTATAAAGGCAAACGATTTTCTAATATTAGAAATGTTAGAAAGTATACTGAAAGTATTGTTAATACAGGTTATTCGTTAAAAGAAGAACATGTTATTGAACCTTTAAGAGAAGAGTTAATAATGGGATTAAGATTAATTCAAGGTGTTAATATATCTGAAATTAATTCAAAATACAATATTAATTTATTACTTTTATATCCAAAAATAAACGAGTATATTGATAACAAACTATTAAGGCTGAAAAACAATCAACTATATTTCACTAGAAAAGGATTAATGCTAGGAAATATTGTGTTTTCAATATTTTAGGTGGTAATATTATGTTAATAAGATTATTGAAAGAATACGAATATTATTTAAAAATCACTAAAGGACTTAGTACTAATTCTATAAATTCATATATTTCAGATTTAGTAGAATATGTAGAGTTTTTAATTAAAAATTATGGAATTAAAGATCCTGATAAAATTACAAAACAACACATTCGTAACTTTATTGCGAGATTGAAAAGAAAACATGATATAGCATCTACTATTTCTCGTAAAATGAGCGCTATTAGATCTTTTCATAAATATCTCTTACTTGAAAAAATAGTTTATAATAATGTTACTCTAGGGATTAGTCTACCAAAAAAAGAACAAAGACTACCACAAATTTTATCTGTAGAAGAGGTTGACGCTTTAATGAATGCGGCTGATGGAGACAAACCACTACAATTAAGAAATCGTGCAATGTTAGAACTTCTTTATGGTAGTGGTCTTAGAATTACAGAATTAATAAATATTAGATTAGGTGATTTACATCTAAACATGGGGTTTTTAAATATTCTTGGAAAAGGAAATAAAGAAAGAATAGTTCCAATTGGAGAAGAAGGAAGGTACGCTTTAAAAAAGTATCTTGATAAGGGAAGGCCCTTACTAAAAAAAATATCTGGTGATATTGTTTTTGTAAATAATAGTGGCTCCTCAATTAGCCGTGTTGGATTTTATAAAACATTAAAGAAATTAACAATAATGGCAGGAATAACTAAAGACGTTAGTCCTCACACTTTAAGACACAGTTTTGCGTCACATTTACTTGAAAATGGAGTTAATCTTAGAATGGTACAAGAATTATTGGGACATGAGGATATTTCGACAACACAAGTTTATACTCATATTAGTAAGAAACATTTAAAAGAAGTTTACGAGGAATTTCATCCTCGTTCAAAGAAAGAGGAGGAAGTATAATGTATAAAAGAATATTTTTAATAGTAATTGATAGCGTTGGAGCAGGTGAAATGCCTGATTCAGAATCTTATGGAGATAAAGGAGCTAATACAATCAAGCATATTAGTGAGGCAACAAATGGTATTTCATTACCAAATATGCAAAAACTTGGTTATGGTAATATTACTGATATTATTGGTGTTCCTAAAAATCCTAATCCAATAGGTTATTCATCAAAATTAGCAGAAATGAGTCTTGGAAAAGATACAATGACAGGACATTGGGAAATTATGGGACTAAAAATTGTAGAGCCATTTATTACTTTTACAGAAACAGGATTTCCAAAAGAACTAATTTCGGAATTAGAAAAAAGAACAGGAAGAAAAATTGTTGGTAACAAAGCAAGTAGTGGTACTGTAATTTTAGATGAACTTGGTGAACATCAAATGAAAACTGGTGACTTAATTGTTTATACATCAGCTGATTCAGTTTTACAAATCGCAGCCCATGAAGAAATAATTAGTGTTGAAGAATTATATAAAGACTGTGAGATAGCTCGTGAATTAACAATGAAAGAAGAATGGAAAGTCGGTCGTATTATCGCAAGACCCTATTTAGGAAGTAAAAAAGGTGATTTTAAAAGAACAGCTAATCGACATGATTATGCTTTAAAACCATTTGAAGATACTGCATTAGTTTATTTAAAAGAAGTGGGTTATGATGTTGTTTCATTTGGTAAAATTGTTGATATTTATGATTCAGAAGGAATTACTGAATATTATAAACAAAAATCAAATAAAGATGGTATGGAACAATATATTAAATATACCGATAATGATTTTACAGGATTGGCATACATTAATTTAGTTGATTTTGATGCTTTATATGGCCATAGAAGAAATCCAAAGGGTTATAAAGAGTGTTTAGAAGAGTTTGATGCTCAACTTGGAGAACTAATGGAAAAAATGAGCAAAGATGATTTGATTATGATTACAGCAGATCATGGAAATGATCCAACATTTCCTGGATCTGATCATACAAGAGAATTCGTTCCTCTATTAGTGTACTCACCAGGGTTAAAAGGTGGAGAAATTCCAACAAGAGAAACATTTGCTGATATAGGAGCAACAATTACTGATAATTTTAAAGTCAAAAAAGCTAGATATGGTACTAGTTTCTTAAAAGACCTTAAATAATGAATATAGAACTACTTGATGAAAATAGTAATAAATATTTTTACAAAAAAATATTTAAAATAGGGGCTCCAATCGCTTTAGCACAACTAATGGCTAGTTTATTAAGTATTATTGATATGTTTATGGTATCAAATTTAGGATCTCTTGCTGTTGACGCTGTAGGTGTAGGAGCACAATTTGCATTTCTATTATTTATGATTGTTTTTGGTTTTTTTACAGGGCTTGCTATATTTATTGCTCAATATTGGGGAAGTAAAGAAATAAATAATATTCATAAAGTATTTATTATATCATTAATTATTGGAACAATAATATCCTTGATTTTCTTCGTTATTGCTGTTTTCTTTCCCAATAATTTAATTGGTTTATTTGATCATTATGATACAGAAATGAAAAGTACATTATTTAGAAACTTTGGTACGGATTATTTAAAAATAGCAGGATTTGCTTATTTTTCAATGACTGCATCTTTTGCTATTGGTATTTTAATGCGAAGTGTTGAAAAAGTTGTATATCCTCAAATTGTTTCAATAGGAACTGTTGGATTAAATACATTTCTTAACTATTTATTAATCAATGGTAATTGGGGTTTTCCCGTATTAGGTGTTAAAGGTGCAGCTATTGCGACAACAACTTCTAGTGTGGTAGGTGCTTTATTCTTAATAGGATATCTTATATTCTCTAAAGAAGAAGTCTTAAGAATTAAATTTAATGAGATTAAAAATATAACAAAACATTTTGTTGCAAAATTATTTAAAAAAGCTTTACCAGTAGTCTTTAATGAAACAATGTGGGGGTTAGGGATGAGTTTTTATTTAATAGCTTTTGCATTTAAAGGAGAGAATTTATCAAGTATAATTATTAGTAATAGTGTGATGGGATTATTTTGGGCATTTATGTCAGGATTAAGTAGTTCTTGCGCTATTATGATTGGTAAAAAATTAGGAGAGAATAATTTAGAACTTTCTAAAAAATGGGGAATTAAGTTTACTAAACTTTCATTCATAGTCGGCATATTTTTAGGAATTATGTTGTTTTTCCTAAGTAATCCAATTTCACAGTTGTTTAGTAATTTGACTACTGATGTTCAAGAAAGTATGGCGATGATATTAAAAGTATTTTCATTCTATATTACTGTTAAATTTGTTAACGTTATTCAAATAGTAGGAACATTACGAGCAGGAGGGGATACATTTTATTCATTATTAGCGGAGGTATTACCTCTGTGGCTAATTGGCGTTCCTCTTGCATTTGTTTTAAGTATATATAGTGAATTACCATTGTACTTAATTGTCGCAATTGTTAATGTTGAAGAAATCGTAAAATTAGTACTATTGTTATTAAGATTTTTTACGTTTAAATGGGTTAAAAACCTAACAATAGAAACAATATAAATCTTTTATTTAGTATGTATTTGTACATTTTTTAACTTTGAATATCTAAGAAGATTATAGAACCTAAAAAAACATCACTCCATATGAAGTGATGTTTTTATAAACTATTAAGTAATTTCTTGTAATTGTTTTGAATTTCATTGCGTGTTTTTTTAAGTTTTTTGTTATAGTCTTTTGTTAATTCTTTTTTCTTAACATTTAATCCTTTTGAAGTAAATTTAATGTATTTTTTGTATGATTTAAATGTTTGCTTACTTATAATATTAGTTTCCTTTAATAATTTTTCATGTTTTTTTAGTCTCACAGATTTAAAATTGCTAATATTCTCAATATAGGTTTTATGTTTGTTTGTTTCATTTTTAAATAGGATAGTATAGTCTTGTTCAATGTCTGTTGCGTTTCGATATTTACTATTTTTAAATAAATTAGCCTCTAAATTCTTAATTTCAAATTTGTTTGATTCCTTTACTTTATCAAGTTCAGTTTTAATTAACTGAAGCGCTTTAGCCTTTTCTAATTCAAGTTGTTCAATTAATCCTTTATGTTCAGCTATTTTCTGTTTTTTTAATTTTCTTTGTTCATCAACAAACTCACTAGATTCTTTACTATTAGTAAGTTTTTCTAATTTTTCTTTTGTTTTAGCAATTTTCTCTATTGGTCCAGAAATTTTATCTTTGTAAAGCGTTTCAGCTTCTAAAATTGCTTTTTCAAGACGTGCAGTTGCACTGGAAATAGCGGTATTGTTAAGAACAGGCATGATACCTTTTGTTTCTTCTGTTTGGTCAGTTTCTTTAATTAAATTATATTTTTGTTCTGTTTTGTCATAAAGAATTTTAAATGAGTCTATTGTTTGAGTTTTTAAAGCTAATGCATCATTAATTGCCTCTTTTGCACGATTATCTGCTTCTTCAATA
Organism: uncultured Candidatus Izemoplasmatales bacterium; assembly: GCA_964634385.1. Classification (GTDB taxonomy): domain Bacteria; phylum Bacillota_I; class Bacilli_A; order Izemoplasmatales; family Izemoplasmataceae; genus JAFGXW01. Next base: position 12,776 of record CAZWIZ010000015.1, read on the forward strand.
ATTTTTACGTAACGAATTATATCAGGATCCTCATTTTCAACCTTTTCTATTTGTTTAATCATTGCGTTAGCTTTTGCATTTAATGTTTCTATTTTATTGTTAATTTCTTTATTATCTCTATGATCAGTAAAGAGAAGAAGTTTGTAATTTAAATCTTCAAGTTTATCATCTAATTCTTTTTTTATTTTCCCTTTTTCATAATCGTATTTTTGTCGGTAATGATTTATTTTTTTATTAGCATATTGTAATTCTTGAGCATGAGTTAAATTAATACTTTCAATTCTTATTTCGGTTTCACTTTCGGTACATTTCATTTGTTGCGAGGCAAATAATAATTGATTTTTAAGAGTAGTCTTAATAAAAGCATCATTAACTTTTACACCTAAATTAATTCTTTCGATTTGTTCTTCAGCTAAATTTCTTTCGTTTTCATATAGTGATTTAACTTTAATAAGTTGAAGATCTCTTTCTTTGTTAGCAATGTTGATCAATGATTCTAAATAGATTATTTCTGAATTAGCTTCCTCTTTAAGTTTTTCATTCTTAATTAGAGTTTCGTTACGCATTTTTAAAATTAGTTTATCAATATCCATTAGTTCTTGATCTAGTTTTATTAATTCGATACTTTTTTTGACTTGGAATTCTTGTTCAATTTTTATAATACTGTGATTATTGATATTTTCTTTTAGAACAATTAATCTTGAATTTTCAACTGTTTTTAAATCAAGTAATAATTCTTTAAATGAAATAATTAAAGATTGTTCAAGAAGCTCATTATCTTTCATTATTTGCAATTCCACAAGGCGTAACTCCAGTTTAAGATTATATATTTTCTTACTTAATAATATTTTAGTATCCAGAAAATCTTTCAAGTTTAACATTCTTTGTTTGTTTATGTCAGCATCTTTTTGTAATGAAGAAAAATCAGATTTAATTTTATAAAGAATCTTAGCTTCTTTATATTTTATGCTTTCTAAAATCATCGCATATTCAATTTTATTTAAATCTGTTATATATTTTAGTTCAAGTGTTTGAAGCTGATTAATAGATTTAGCATGTGTCTTTTTGGTAATCATTGAAAGTTCTTTAGAAAGTTTATTTCCAACCTTTAAAGACATTGATTTTTCTATTTTATCAAATTGTTTCATTAACTTTCTAGCGGTGGATATATTATTATTCTTTTCCGCATAGATTATCTTTAGTCTTGTATTTTTTAGTTTTTCATTTATTAAATCTTGTTCGACTCTTTCTCGTTCAATAAGTTTAATGTTTTCGGTTTCGAGTTTTTTACTTATAGATTTTTCATAATCAAAATAATTCCTATTTATTTCATCTTTTTTAGTTATATAAGACACCTTAATATTTTCTAAATCTTTATTTAGTTTGGTTATTGCCTCTTCATGATCGAATCGAATTTTTTCATTTATATTTGAGTCATCATCAATATCAGTAAAAATAGAAGTAGACGTATTAATAATTGATGAACATGTTTCTAAATTGGTATTTATATAATTACTAAATTCATTCTCTAATTTAATAATATTATCTGATAAATCTTTTCTTTTTTCTAATTGAGTATAAATATATTCACTTTTTTGATTGAAGAGTTCATCCATTAAACTGATTATTTCTTTTGTTATCTTAAGTTGCTTATTGAAAAGAAGAGTATTACTATTTAAAAGGCTATCACGAAATTTTTCTTCGTAGATATTTAATTTTTGAATTGAAAAAATTAAATCTTTATAAATAATATCAAGATTATCCAATCTGTCAGGTGTTTTGTCATTATCAAAAAAACGAATTTCTTGACGTGCTGAAAATATTTTATTTTCAGCATCGATCATTTCATTTAATTGTTGAATCACAGTTTCGCGATCAACTAAATCAATAGATTGATTCAAATTTAAAATCTGTTCGTCTAATTCCGCTAATTTTAATTTTGTTTTGGTAATTCTTTGATCATTTTTCTCTTTGATTTCAAGATTAGCTTTTAATACTTGATTAACAAGGTTTTTTAATAGTTTTGACTCGGATGCGATATCATTTTCAATTATAAGTGAAATATCACGATTTGCCTTGGAAATGACTTTTGGTAAATTGCTGTTAAAGATTTTCGCCATAGTAATCCTCCCTTCTATGTTATTTTAGTGTTGATTTGGATAAGATTTCTTTTTACAATTTCATGTTTTTTACTTCCTAATTCAAATAATGCATTAGCAAAAGCAATGTTATTTTCGGAAATAATAACATTCGATGAGTCCAATAAACTTCTATAGTTATCACCTATAACTTTATATTTTTCTAAATAAGTATTTAAATTATAAATCAACTGTTCATAACCTTCTTGGAAGGCTGTATATAAATTATTTTCCAATGATTGAGTAATATTAGCATGAGTTTCAGTCAGAAATTGTAATCGTTTTGTTTTAATTAAAATCTCTTCCTCAATAGCTTTTTGTGCAATACCAATTGATTCTTCTGATTTGGGATGAATTGTGTATATGTTATTTTCAAAATGTTTTGTTTTATCTAAGAGTCTTTGATTTAAAAGTTTTAAGTAATTTTCAGAATCACTTTTTAGAGTTTTAATTTTTTTATTGTTTTCATTAATGTTTGAGAAATTTACATTTTCTGATTTAACATTTGCATCATTAAAACGAGAATTAGCTGTTTCAAGAGCAATATTATAAATTTTTTCTTCATAAGCATATATTTTCTTTGCTTCTTGATCTTTTTTATGTAATTGTTCTAATGTGGTTTTATATACTTTTTCTAAATCTGATTTACGAATGTCTAACAACTCAATTTGTTTTATAATTTCTTTTTCTTCAGAGTCTTCAATTAATCTTAATTGCTCTTTTTTAATAGTAATGAGTTTATTGCTCTTGTCTTTTATTTCATTAATTTCATCTGTTGATTTTTGGCTCATTTGAGAAATTTTATCTTTAAAATCATTAATTTGTATTTCTAATTTCTCTAAATTAACTCGGCGTTCTTCTTCATGTTTTTCAATATTAATAGTTAAAAACTCATTTAATTGTTTTAATTTTTGCATTTTTTCATCATTAACAAGTTTCTTTGCTTTTTTAGCATTAGTTTCAGCATTTGAAATTATTGCTTTATTTGTTTTTGTAAGTGGAGAATAAAGAACTGTGATTTCGTCTAATATGTTCTTTTGAAGTATTTTAAGCGATGTAAAAGTAGAATCGTAAATATTGATGATTATTTCTCTTAAGATTTCAATATCATCGGTTTTTTGTTTAGAAAATTTAGATATATTACTATTTATTTTATTTTTTAAAATTAATATTTTTTCGGTTTTTGAAGAATCTAGGATATTTAACTGTTTTTTAAGTTCGAGTTCATTTTTAGTTAATTGTTTTTTAAGTTTTTTAATTCTGTTTTGGTCAATAGAAGAAGCTATTCTATTTAAAATTGATCTTTTTTCAAGTTCTTTCATAAATGACAAAGCTTCTTTTAATGAATTATAAAGATTGTTAATGTATTTTGAAGTTTCCTCATGAATTAGCATATTACTGGAAACGAATTCTTTAATTTGATTGACAGTTAGACTTTCTTCAAACAATTTTTTAGTATTCTTATTAATGAAATCAGAATAAATTGAATTATTTGTATTCAATTTATTTATTCTTTCATTAATAATACTTTCAGATTTAAGAACATTTAGAGAAAGCTCTTTAGTTTCGCGTTCAAGTGCGATATCAATATTAGAATACTTGATATTAGCTTCATTAATAACATTATCCTTTTTCTTATTTACTTCAATTGTCTCCTTAGAAATTGCTAAATCAACATTAGAAGAGAAGGTATCTTTTTCATAAACCAAGCGACTGACTTGTTCATCTTGTTTTAATAAATCTTCTTCTAAACGTTTATTGATAACCTCAATCTTATAATTTGTTTCGGTTTCAATATTTTTAATATCATTATTTAATTTTTTAGATAATAAAATATCGTCTTTTTGAACCTCAAAACGAACAATCTCTTTTTCAAAATCTAAAATTTCTAATTTAGTTTCATAATCACTTTCAAGTACATTTCCTTCTAATTTAGTACTATTAAGACGTAATTTGTATATTTCAGTTGCTTTATTATATTTCAATTTCGCTTTTTCTATTGCTTTATCTAAAATCTCTTTATTTTTTACGTTTGTAATTTCTTTATTATTTTCTGACATTAAACTTTTCATATTTGTTTCTTTAATTAAAATCCTTGTTTGTAATTCATTATTTAAAATATTTATCTCATATTCTTGTTTGGCATATTTAATATTATATCTTTCTTTAATTTCGGTAACTTCAATATTTTCACGCAGTTTATTTACTTCGATTTCTTTTAACGGTTCAGAAGTATCAAGGTATTTATTAATTTCGTCTATTTCTTGATTGATGACTGTTAATTGCTCGATTGATGATTTATTAAGCGAAAGAAGACTTTGTTTGAAGCCATCAAATAAATCAGTATATTTACGGATAAACTCTGTTTTAAGATGTTCATGTTGAACTAAATAATCATTATTTGCTCGTTCAAATACATTTAATTCTGTTTTTGTTTTAATATTAATATTTTTAAAATAATCACCAGTATCTTTGATCTCAACTTGATCATTCAATAAAAATATTTCCAATTTTTCTAAGTTACTAATTTCGTTAACTAAAGTAGTACGTAATAAATCAATTTCATTTTCTAATAATAAAATTCTTTCATTTAAAACAGATTCTTCATATTTTTTAGAAGTATATGCGCGCAAATTAAATAAATCAATTTTCATTTTTATTGTTTTTCTGCTGTTTTTTGACTTGTTTTTTTGTGTTTCTTCTTCGATGTTATTCAGTTTATTAAGATTAACTTGTAAATCTTTATCAATAATAATTTTTCTATCTTCAAACTCTGATTTTATAAATTCAATTTGTTGTTCGATTTTAGAAATATACTTTGTAAAACGTGTTTCGTATTTTTTTTGAAGGATTTCAACATTATCTCTTATACCTTTTACTTTAATATTAGAGTCTTTCTTGATTTTCTGTATTTCATTATTAAGACTTATTTCTGTTTCATGTAATTTTGTTTCACTTTGAGCATTTTCTGCCTTCTTAATTTCAATATATTTGTCAAGTTTTAAAGCGATTTCAGTATCTAATAATGATTTTACACTATCAATTTCGATAAGTTTTGCATTTAAAAGCTTTGAATATTTTTCAATTTGATCAATATGAATTTTATGATTGTTTTCATAATTATTTGTATATATTTCGAGTTTTTCAATATAAGATTTCACGTTTTCTTGATATTTTTGTTGAACAGCTTTAATATCAGCCATTTCACCTACTTTTAACTCTTGAATTACTTGTTTAACATCTGCGATTTTTGAATCAACAATTTCTGTTTCAGTAATTTTATATATGTTAAAATCATTTTTGAATCGTTGATCTTTAGAACGTAATTTGATTAGTTTATTTTCAACAGCTTTTTCTATTCTTTGGTCTTTAATAATTGCTTTCTCAACTAATAATTGAAGTTTTTCTTTAGACTTTTTTTCTTTTGCTAAAAAGTCTTTGTGTGATTTCAAAGACTTAGTTTCATGATTCTTGTTTAATTTTATTATTTTTTTCTTTATAGGCGCAATATTAGAAATATATTCGAGTTCAATATCATAAGAAGCTATATCAAAACTATTTAAATTATTCATTTTCAAATTTATGCACCTCCTAAATGTTCTAATTCAGCCATTTCTTGTCATAATTTTATCATATTTAAATCTTTTTTACAATAATAAAATACTTAATAACGATATTTAAAAAAATGATTTTGTAAAAATTACTGTTTATTGTATAATTTTAATGAGGTGACCTAATGGAAACAAAAATTTTTACAAATGAAATTCTTGAAGAAGATATCGAAATTTTATCTTTAAGACCTAAATATTTAAAAGAGTATATTGGGCAAACAAAAGTTAAGGAAATGATGGATATTTTTATTAGAGCTGCCAAGAATAGAAATGAATCATTAGATCACGTTCTTTTATATGGCCCACCAGGACTTGGTAAAACTACATTAGCTAATATAATAGCCAATGAAATCGGAGTTAACATAAAAGTTACAAGTGGACCTTCAATTGAAAGAAGCGGGGATTTAGCGGTTATTTTAACAAGCTTAACCCCAGGTGATATTTTATTCATTGATGAGATCCATAGATTGCCTAGAATTGTTGAAGAAATTTTATATCCAGCAATGGAAGATTTTGTAATTGATATTATTGTTGGAAGAGATACAACAAGTAAATCTATTAGAGTTGATTTACCACCTTTTACCTTAGTAGGAGCAACTACAAGATTTGGTGATTTAAGTTCTCCATTAAGGGATAGATTCGGTGTTGTTCATAAATTAGAATATTACAGTACTAATGAACTTAAAGAGATTTGTAAAAGAACTGCAAAAATATTTGAATGTGAAATTCATGAAGATGCCTTATATGAGATAGCTAGAAGAAGCCGTGGTACGCCAAGAATAACTAACCGATTATTTAGAAGAGTAAGAGATTTTGCGGATGTTCTAAATGATGGTGTTATTAGTATGGATATATGCAAACTAGCCTTAGAAAAATTACATATAGATGAAATAGGATTGGACTCTAAAGATTATGATTATTTACTTGGAATTATTGAAAAATTCGATGGTGGTCCTGTCGGGGTTGAAAGTTTAGCTGCTTCAATTGGAGAAGAATCAACAACTATAGAAGATGTCTACGAACCTTATTTATTACAAATAGGATTTATTAAACGTACACAAAGAGGTAGAGTAGCTACTGAAAAAGCATATAAACATTTAAAAAAGACGCATAATACGAGGTTGTTTTAATGAAAGTAAATGATTTTAATTTTAATTTACCACAAGAACTAATAGCTCAGACACCACTTAAAGATAGAAGTGCTTCAAGGCTTTTAGTTTTAAATAAAAATACTGGGAAAATTAAACATGATCAATTTTCAAATTTATTAAATTATTTAAACGAAGGTGATGTTCTTGTTTTAAATAATACATCAGTTTTACCAGCTAGATTATTTGGTATAAAAGAAGATACTTTAGCTGCGATTGAAATATTATTATTAAAACAAAAAGAAGAAAACATCTGGGAATGTTTAGTAAAAAAAGCAAAAAAAATAAAAATTGGTACGGTAGTTAATTTCGGAGAGGGAACTCTTAAAGCAAAATGCATAAAAGTATATGATGAAGGTATAAGAGATTTTGAAATGATTTACTCAGGTGTGTTTTATAAAATTCTTGATGAATTAGGTGAGATGCCATTACCTCCGTATATTCATGAAAAACTAATTGATCAAAATAGATATCAAACGGTCTATAATAAATATAAAGGTAGTGCGGCAGCTCCAACTGCCGGATTACATTTCACTAAATCTTTAATCCAAAAAATCGTAGAGAAAAAGATTCAAATCGCTTATGTCACTCTTCATGTTGGATTAGGAACATTTAGACCTGTTCAAGTAGACACAGTAGAAGAACATCATATGCATTCAGAATTTTATCAAATGTCAGAAGAATGTGCAAAAATTTTAAATAATGCTAAAAAAGAAAATAGAAGGATAATCGCTGTAGGAACAACTTCTCTAAGAACCTTAGAAACAATATACAGAGATTATAATATTTTTAAAGAAACAAATGGCTGGAGTGATATATTTATATTTCCAGGTTTTAAATTCAGAGCTATTGATGCTCTAATTACTAATTTTCATTTACCAAAGTCGACATTATTAATGCTTGTGAGCGCTTTAGCAGGGAAAGAAAACATAATGAATGCTTATAATGAAGCAATTAAACAAAAATATAGATTTTTCAGTTTTGGAGATAGTATGTTCATAAACGAGAACTAAATCAAGACTACAAAGTAAAAAAAACAGACGCAAAATGTGTCTGTTTTTATTGATTATTATTATTGACTAGGTTTAATTAATTTGATAATAATGATAATCCAACCAATTATTGGTAAAAACCACCAAAAATAATTCCAACCACTATTATTTGTGTCATGTAAACGTCTAACTGTTAAAGAAATCATTGGAATAAAAACGATTAATGAATAAATAGAACTGATTGCATCATTTTTCAATAATCCAAGTAATGCACCAACGATAAAACTAATCAAAACAGGCATCCAAAATTCTTTTATATCTGATTTACCCTCGAAATCAGACCAACGTTTAAACATATCAACATATTCTTTAAAGAAATTTTCCATTTGTATCCTCCTTTTTTTAACCATTATACCACAATTATAATTTTTTTTATAATATAATAAAATTATTTAATTGGTTTTAATCTTGCGGTAAAGTGTCTTAAGACTGGTGGTTCATAATCAAATTCAAGACCAACTAATGATTTTCTATTTTTATACACTTCAATTACAGCATCAGCAACAACGTCTAGATGTTTATAAGTATATGTTCTTCTTGGGATAGTAAGTCTCATAAGTTCTAATGGACTTTCTAAGTTTTTCCCAGTATCTAAATCTCTTCCTAAAAGGAATGATCCAATTTCAACAGCTCTAACTCCAGCTTCTAAGTAGAGTGCATTACAAACGCTTTGAGCTGGAAATTCGTAATATGGAATGTGTGGAACAATCTTTTTACAATCAACAAATACGGCATGTCCTCCTGTCGGATATTGAATCGGAACACCAGCAGCTCTTAATTTATCTCCTAAATATCTAACTTGATCAGTTCGATGTTGTAAATAGTTTTCTTCTAAAGCTTCCATAAGTCCTACACTTAAAGCTTCCATATCTCGTCCAGCTAATCCACCATAAGTTGGAAATCCTTCCATAGGAACGATATATGTACGACAAACATTATATAAATCAGTATCGTTCTTAATAGCGATAACTCCACCGATATTAACTAATCCATCTTTTTTACTACTCATTAATAAAACATCAGCTAAATCAAAAACTTCCCTTGCTATTTCAATAATGCTTTTATTTTTATATCCTTTTTCTCTTTGTTTAACAAAATAAGCATTTTCAGCATATCTTGCACCATCAATAATAACTTTTATGTTATTTTTTTTAGCTATTCCAGCAACGGCATGAAGATTTTCCATACTTACAGGTTGTCCACCAGCACTGTTATTTGTAATAGTTAATATAATACCGGCAATATTACTTTTTCCTTTTTCATTAATAATTTTTTCAAGTTCAATCAAATCAAAATTACCTTTAAAAGGATAATAATGTTCAGTATCAAAGCATTCCGCTGTTGCACAATCAATTGCTCTAGCCCCTGCCATTTCAACATGTGCTCTAGTTGTATCAAAATGAGTATTTGATATAAAGAACATTCCTTTTTTTGTAACTAATTGAGGAAGTACAACTTGTTCAGCTCCACGTCCTTGATGGGCTGGAATAACATAATCATAACCAGTAATGTGTTTCACAACTTTTTCTAATTTATAAAAGCTTCGCGATCCTGCATATGCTTCATCACCTTGCATTAAAGCAGCCCATTGATAATGACTCATTGCACCTGTTCCACTATCTGTCAACAAATCAATATAAACATTTTCACTTCTTAAAGAAAAAGGATTATAACCAGCTTCTTTTAGTAATTTAATTCTCTCTTCTTTGGTAGTCATTTTTATTGGTTCTATCATTTTAATGCGATATGGTGGAGCTACATATTTTCTATCCATTTTATTCCTCCAATTTATTGTAATATTAACACAAATGATATTATACATTACTGTGTTAGCGTTTACAATATTTAGTTTTCTTTTTCTGATATTTGTATTTATTTCAAGAATCTATAAAGTGTAACATATTTATTTATTAAAAAACTGCACCATATTTTTTCATAATTCTCTATGAAAAAAATTGGGGTGCAGTAATCATCTGATATTATATTTTCAATTATTCTAAAGGTTTAATATATTTAATAAGATATACAAATGGGGTATCTAAGAATGCTACAATAACTTTAATAGCGTAAGTAGTTATAAAAATACTAAAAACAATATCGTTATCATAAATACCTAAAAAAGCAATTGGAACAAAAATCGATGTATCAATAAATTGACTAAATAATGTCGATCCGTTATTTCTAATCCATAAATACTTGTCATCAGGTAAAAGTTTTTTAATTTTCAAAAATAAATGAACATCTATTAGTTGGCTGACTATATATGCAGTTAAACTAGCTAATGCTATTCTTGGCAAAACTGAAAAAATAGTAACAATAGCGTTATGGGAAAAATCATTAATGTTTGGAATAAACCAAATTGAAAACTGCATAATTACAACAGTTGCTAATAAACTAAAAAATCCAATATAAACTGCTTTTTTCGAATCCTTCAACCCGTATTTTTCACCAAGTGAATCAGTTACTAAAAATAAAGTTCCATACATTATATTACCTAGAGTAGCCACTAAATGTATTCCGAAAAAATTAAAGTCTATTGTTTTTGTTACTTGAATATTTGCAAGTATTGTTCCCATTGCAATCCATGCAAATAATCCGGTTTTACCGAACAATTTATATGCTAATACAATCATTGAAAAATTTACTAAAGCAAATACAAACCATAATATTTCATTACTCATTTTATTCCTCCTAGTTTTGTTATCGCAGGATGGTTACGAACTGCGTACTATCAATTAGCATAATAAATATATATTATTTATATAATTTTGTCAAACTTAAATATGTTATTTATAAATTTAAAACATTTTCTTAGGAAAACTATACTTTTATAGTAAAATAGTAATGCTGATAAAAAAAAGGGTGATTATAATGAGCTTACGAGTTGGAATCGACATTGGAAGTACAACAATTAAAGCAGTAGTACTAAATGAAAAAAATGAAACAATATATAAAACATACTTACGACACAAAAGTAGTATAACAACATCTCTAATTAATTTGTTAAAAGATATTGAACTATCATTTGACAACAAAAAGATGTTTTTTAACTTTACTGGTAGTGCCTCAATGTTTTTAGCTGAAGGAATAAACAAACAATTTACACAAGAGGTTATAAGCGCAACAGAGGCTCTTCAAGAAGAAGGCGGAGGTTTTGATGTCTGTATTGAACTTGGAGGAGAAGATGCAAAAATAATCTTTTTCAATGGAAATAATATTGAACAAAGAATGAATGGTACATGCGCTGGAGGAACCGGAGCATTTATTGATCAAATGGCTACATTACTTGATGTTGATAGTGAACAATTAAATGAACTAGCAAAAACCTATAAAAAAATATATCCAATTGCTTCACGTTGTGGTGTTTTTGCAAAAAGCGATATTCAACCATTATTAAATCAAGGAGCTACTCACGAAGATATTGCGATGAGTATTTACCAAGCAATCGTTAATCAAACGATTGCTGGTCTTAGTCAAGGAAGAAAAATAAAAGGACGAGTTGCTTTTTTAGGAGGACCTTTAACATTTGCTAGTGAACTTCGCAAAAGATTTATCGATTTTCTTGATTTAAAAGATGTTTTTATACCCAAAGATGGAGAAGTTTTTGTCGCCTATGGCGCTGCATTATTAGCTAGCGAAACATCCTCAACAATAGAAGAAATGATTGAAGATGTTATTAGATACGATAAGATTGATCATCGAAATCATAAAAAAACATTAAAACCTTTATTCGAAACAAAAAAAGATTTTGATGATTTTAAAAATCGTCATAATAAGGCTCGAGTTGAGCAAATTGATATCAAACAATATTCAGGAAATGCATATTTAGGAATTGATGCTGGAAGTACAACAACAAAATTAGTTTTAATAAATGATGAAAAAGAAATTCTTTATAGTTTTTATTCACATAATAAAGGTAATCCTGTTGATATGGTTAAAAAGGCCTTATATGAAATTTATGCCTTAACAAACAATAAAATAACGATAAAAAGTGCATATTCTACTGGATACGGTGAACAACTCATTAAAAATGCTTTCAGTTTAGATGGTGGAGAAGTAGAAACAATATGTCATTATAAAGCCGCAAAATACTTTTTACCAGAAGTTGAGTTTATTATTGATATTGGTGGACAAGATATGAAATGTTTCAAAATTGAAAATGGTGTTATAACAACTATCATTTTAAATGAAGCATGTAGTTCTGGATGTGGTTCTTTTATTGAAACATTTTCAACATCTCTTGGTCATACAATAGAAAATTTTGCTGATTTAGCATTAAAATCAGATAAACCTGTTGATTTAGGAAGTAGATGTACCGTCTTTATGAATAGTGGAGTAAAACAAGCACAAGCTGAAGGGGCATCTACAAGTGATATTTCTGCAGGGTTAGCTTATAGTGTTGTTAAGAATGCATTATATAAAGTAATTCGTGCAGTTGATGTTAAAGCTGAATTCGGTGAGAAAATCATTGTTCAAGGTGGTACTTTTTATAACAACGGAATATTAAGGGCTTTTGAACAAGAAATTAAAACAGAAGTTATTAGACCAAATATCGCAGGATTAATGGGGGCTTATGGAGCTGCCTTAGTAGCTCGAGAAAAACAACCAAAGATATCAACAATTCTAAATATTGAAGGATTAAATAATTTTACATATCGAACAATGAATGCTGTTTGTCGAAAATGCAGTAATAATTGTGCCCTTACAATAAACATTTTTAATGGTAAAAAATTCATTTCTGGTAACCGATGTGATAAAGGCGCAGGAATAATTTCGAACAAAGATAAAATACCTAATTTATATTTGTATAAATACGATAAAATTAGAAGTTACGTTTCTGATAAAAATAAAGTATATAAGGCGAAAATTGGAATACCTTTCGTTTTAAATATGTATGAAAACATTCCTTTTTGGTTTACTTTTTTCGATACATTAGGATACGAAATCGTATATTCTGATCGTTCAACTAAAACTATTTATGAATTAGGACAAGAAACAATTCCTAGTGATACAATTTGTTATCCCGCAAAACTAGTTCATGGTCATATTGAGAACTTGTTAAAAAAAGACATTGATTTTTTATTCTATCCAAATATACCGTATAACTTTATTGAAAAGGATTATCGTGATAATGAATACAATTGTCCAATTGTGGCTTTTTATCCAGAGGTAATAGGAGCAAATATGGATAATATTGACTTAAATACATACTTAGATCCTTATGTTACTTTAAATAAGATTGATTATTTTGTAAAAAATATTTATGACGCCATGCATAGTAAAATGAATTTTACGAAAAAAGAACTCAAAAATGCTTATAAAAAAGCAATATTAGCTTATAAAAGTTATCGAGTTGACGTACTAGAAAAAGGAAAATCAAGTTTAGCATATGCTGAAAAATATAATAAAAATATTATTTTATTGGCTGGAAGACCTTATCATATTGATCCTGAAATTAATCATGGGATCCCTAAACTTTTACAAAGTTTAGGGATTGTTGTTATTAGTGAAGATTCCGTCAATTTATTCGCAGATCAAAAAAAAGTAAATGTTTTAAACCAATGGACATATCATACTAGATTATATGATGCTGCTAAATTCATTTGTAACGTTGAAAATGCTAATTTGATTCAATTAGTATCTTTTGGGTGTGGATTAGATGCAATTACAACCGATGAAGTAAAAAGAATTTTAGAAAACCATCATAAACTATATACTCAAATCAAAATTGATGAAATTAATAACTTAGGTACTATTAATATTCGAGTTCGTAGTTTGCTCTCAACAATGAAAGGAGTGGAATAATGGCAAAACTAATTTATGAAGATGGACGAGTGCTTTTTACAAAAGAAATGAAAAAAGAATATACTATCCTTATTCCTTCAATGGCTCCTTACCATTTTGATTTTTTCATTGATGTTTTAGAAAGTGAAGGTTATAAAGCTGAAATACTACAAAATCACAGTTTTGATTTAATTAATGAGGGAATGAAATATTCCCATAATGATATTTGTGTTCCAGCAATGCTTGTAATTGGACAATTTATTGATGCTATTAAAACTGGAGGATATGATCTTTCTAAACTTGCTGTTATTATTTCACAAACAGGTGGAGGATGTCGAGCTAGTAATTATATTAATTTAATTAGAAAAGCTTTTAAAAAAGCTAATTATGAATATATCCCTATTATTAGTTTTAATTCAGTTGGACTTGAAAAAAATCCCGGATTTAAGATTACTCCTAGAATGACGTTGAAATTATCAAATTCATTACTGTTTGGAGATATCTTAATGCAAATAGTTAATGAAACTATTCCTTATGAAATAAACAAAGGCGAAACAATGAGAGTCTACCATGAAATGCGTAAACTTCTTGGAAAAAGCCTTCGATATAATGATATTAGAGCTTGGGGGTTACCTAAAAAGTTAATTGAACAAGTTATTAAACGCTTTTCTGAAATAAAAGTTGATAAAAGTATTAGAAAGCCAAAAGTTGGAGTAGTTGGTGAAATTTACGTTAAATATTCACCACTTGGTAATAACGATTTAGAAAAAGTTCTTAGAAATGAAGGATGTGAGGTTATAACCCCAAATATTTTTGATTTTTTCTTATATACATATGATTCAGCAGCTCATGATGTTAAAAAATATGGAGGAAGTAAAATTGTTCAATTCAGTAGTTATATAACTGTTGAATTTATCGAAAAAAGAAAAAGAGTTATTGCAATCATTCTAGATAAATATGGATTTGTTAAACCTATTCCGTATCGAGAACTTAAAAAATTAGCAAAAGGTTTTATTGGATACGGCACTCACGTTGGAGAAGGTTGGTTATTGACTGCGGAAATGGTTCACTTAATACATAGTGATGTTCCTAACATTGTTTGTACACAGCCATTTGGATGTATGCCTAATCACATAGCTGGAAAAGGGATGATTAAAAGAATTAAAGACAATTTACCTGAAAGTAATATTGTAACTATTGATTATGATACTAGTGCAACTGAGATAAATCAGCTGAATCGCATCAGACTAATGATCGCAAACGCTAGAAAAAATCTATAATGTATTTAATATTTAAGGATAGTACTATATAATGAATTTGGTGATACTATGGGAATAAAATTTGAATTAATTCACGAATGCAAACAAACCGGAGCTAGATATGGTATTTTACATACTCCCCACGGGAATATTGAAACACCAGTTTTTATGCCTGTCGGTACTAAAGCAACAGTGAAGACATTAGAAAATAAAGAGATAGAAGAAGTAAGTGATGGATTAATTTTAGGAAATACATACCATTTATGGTTAGAACCAGGCGATAATATAATAAAAAATCACAACGGAATTCGTGGATTTATGAAATGGGATAAAGCGCTTCTAACTGATAGTGGTGGATTCCAAGTTTTTAGTCTTTCTAATATTCGAAAAATCACTGAAGAAGGAGTTGAATTTCGCCATCACAAATCTGGTGAAAAACTATTTATGTCTCCTGAGGATTCAATTAAAATACAACATAATTTAGGTGCAGATATCATTATGAGTTTTGATGAATGTGCTCCTTTTAATTCGTCATATGATTATATGAAAGAATCTGTAGAAAGAACACTTAGATGGGCTAAAAGAGGTAAAATAGAACATGGAGATTCAACTGACCAATCATTATTTGGCATTGTTCAAGGTGGACCGTATAAAGATTTACGATTAATGTGTGCTAACGCCTTAGTTGAAATGGATTTCCCTGGATATAGCATCGGTGGTTTAAGCGTTGGAGAGACAAAACAAGAACAGTACGCTGTTCTTGACTACTTAAAAGATGCTCTTCCAAAAGATAAACCACGATATTTAATGGGTGTTGGGACGCCCGATGATATTCTTGAAGGTGTTTCAAGAGGAATTGATATGTTTGATTGTGTTCATCCTACTCGTTTAGCAAGACATGGTGGAGCAATGACATCTGTTGGGAGAATAACTATTAAAAGTAAAGTTTATGAAAATGATATGACACCGCTTGATAGTGAGTGTGATTGTAAGGTTTGTAAAACATATACAAAAAGTTATTTAAGACATTTATTTAAAGCACAGGAATCTTTAGGTCAAAGATTAATAAGTTATCATAATTTATATTTTTTAAAAACATTAACAAAAAATATTAGAACAGCAATTCAAAATGATCGTTTAGATGATTTTAAAAAAGAATTTTTAAAAAAATACTATAAATAGGCACTAAGCTGTTTTTTATAAAAATATTGTTTATTTTATTTTGTAAAAATGCTATAATAAATTAATAAGTTAATTGGAGGTAAAATATATGTTTGAATCATTAGATAATTTTAATCAAAAGCCCTCAATTAAGGTAATCGGAGTTGGTGGCGGTGGAGGAAACGCAGTGGACAGAATGATTAAAAACGAAGTCCAAGGTGTTGAATTTGTAGCTATAAACACAGATGCACAAGTATTAAGACTTTCAAAAGCTGATTCTAGAATCCAAATTGGTAAAATGTTAACAAGAGGTCTTGGAGCAGGTGCCGATCCTGATATTGGTAGACGTGCTGCGATTGAATCAGAAGATGAAATCCGTGAACTATTAAATGATACTGACATGGTTTTTATTACTGCTGGTATGGGTGGTGGAACTGGTACAGGTGCTGCTCCGGTAATTGCGAGAATTTCTAGAGAAATGGGTTGCCTAACGATAGGTATTGTTACAAAACCATTTAGTTTTGAAGGAAGAAGACGAGTTGCAACTGCATTAGAAGGACTAGATGCTTTAAAACCTTATGTTGATACTTTAATTGTTGTTCCAAATGATCGTTTACTTTATGTTGTTGATCGCTCTACATCAATGTTAGAAGCTTTTAGAGAAGCAGATAATGTTTTACGTCAAGGAGTTCAAGGTATTGCTGAAATAATAACAATGCCAGGACTAATTAACGTTGATTTTGCTGATATTAAAACTGTTATGAAAGACAAGGGAACTGCCCTAATGGGTATTGGAATAGCTAGTGGTGAAAATCGCGCTATCGAAGCTACAAAAAAAGCTATTCATTCTCCATTATTAGATGCCAGTATTGACGGAGCTACAGATGCTGTTGTTAATATTGCCAGTGGTGTTGACATTGCTTTATGGGAAGTAAATGAAGCTGTTGAAGCTATTCAAAATGCAAGTTCTACAGAAATTAATATAATTTATGGTACAACTATTAATCAGGATATCGAAGATGAAGTAATTGTAACTGTTATCGCTACCGGGTTTAATGAAAACCGTAATGTAGAATTTAGTAATATCGGAAATAATCCTCAAGAAGATATTTTTGAAGAAGCTCCTATTGAAGAGAATACTTCAAAAAAGGGTCGAAAAGGAAAACGTAAAGAAAAAGAAGAAAAAGACGTTGAAGCTCCATCAAAAACGGCTATTCCATCTTGGTTAAAATCAAGATTTAAATAAGCGCCATTGGTGCTTTTTTTAATTTATAACGAGAGGTGACAAACTATTATGAGTAAAAAATATACGATAATATATGCTTTACTAATGATTTTCATTCTTTTAACATTTGTTTTATGGAAAAATATAAGTGATACTTTTATGTTGTTGTTAGCTGCGATTGCATTCATATTAACAAGTATCTATACTTATAAGAAAAGAAAAAAATGATTTTTTATACTAAAGAGGTTTTAGAATCAATTAATAATCATAATGTTACTGTAGTCGCAGCTACAAAATATTTTACATCAAATGAGATGAGAGAATTATACAATACAGGAATCACAAATTTTGGAGAAAATAGAGTCGAAAGACTTCTTGAAAAACAATTTGATCTAGCTGATTTAGATATCACATGGCATTTAATTGGAACCTTACAAACTAAAAAAGCTAAAAAAATCTTAAATACTATTGATTATCTTCATTCTTTAGATACAATGAAACTCGCTTTAGAAATTCAAAAAAGAAGACTAAAAAAACTTGATTGTTTTATTCAAGTTAATATTAGTAGTGAGGAATCTAAACATGGACTTAGTCCTGATCAAGTTGTTGATTTTATTAAAGAATTACAACATTTAGATAAAATCAATGTCATAGGACTTATGGGAATGGCAAAACTAACAAAAGATGAAGATATTATTAATAATGAATTTCAAAAGTTAAATGATTTACAAACAACTATAAAAAAAGAATTAAACATTGATGTATCAGAATTATCAATAGGAATGAGTAATGATTATTTAATAGCTATTAAGCATAATGCAACATTTTTACGACTTGGTAGTGTATTATTTAAGAAAGAGGTGTTATAATGTTAATGAAAAAAAGGGCAATTAAACGAGTAGACTTTATAACTATGGAAGAAAAAATAAATGTTATAAAACTCGCTAATAAGCTTTTAAAAGGAATTCCTCTAATTATTAATTTCGAAGAATTTGAACCAATAGAATCTAACAAAATAATTACTTTTTTAAGTGGCGTAATTTACGCTATTGATGGTGAGGTCGAAGTAATCCAATCAAAAATCTTTTTATTTGCTACAAAAAAAGATTATAAGGATGGCTCATTACGTAAATTTGTAAAAGAATATAAGGAGTAACAATTATGGTTTTATTACTAACAATTATTTATTGGCTATTAAAAATCTATTATTGGATTTTAATTGCTTATGTTTTAGGATCTTGGATTCCAGAACTTAGAAATTCAAAAATTTACCGTTTAATCTATAATATAGCAAATCCTTACATGCGACTTTTTAGAGGATTTTTAGTTATTGGAATGATGGATTTTACCCCTATTTTAGGGTTTACGTTATACTCTTTTGGATTAAGATATTTATACCAAATGATTTTAACATTAAATTAAACCAATAAATATTATTAAAAGTATTGTTTTTTAAAATTTATTTGTTAAAATGTAAAGTATAAAAAGTAATGACTAGGACAAGCATTTACTATACTGTTTATAAAAGAGACCAAGGATAGCTGAAAACTTGGATAAACAATCTTAAATGTATCCCCTATGAGCGAAATTCTGAAGATAGTAAGAATTTACGGAACTCACCGTTATCGAGTAGAGAGCTAGTTTAACTAGAACAAAGGTGGTACCGCGGAGTTTAATTCGTCCTTATTTTTAAGGACGATTTTTTATTATA
>CAZWIZ010000016.1:0-28025 GCA_964634385.1 uncultured Candidatus Izemoplasmatales bacterium
AAATTTTAAAATTAATAGATACAGATTGTGGAGTATAAAAAACGACAATTCACTGAACTGCACCCATAAACTTGGACATAGGAAACTATGAAAAAGAGAGGGTGCAGTTTTTTATTTGGATGAATATTCTTTTATTAAGTTATCTATTTTATTAATAGTTACTGAATTATATACCTTATCATTAACTGTCATATTTGGAGCTAAATCACAATTACCAATACATTTTACAGGAACAATTGTGAATTGACCATCTTTAGTTGTTTCACCTTCAACTATACCCAACTTTTGTTCTAAATGTTTTAAAAGTTTACTGGATCCATTTAAGTGACAAGTAGTACCGGTGCATACACCAATATGATATTTTCCAGTTGGTTCAGTATGAAACATTGCATAAAATGTAGCTACTCCATATATTGTAGCATTTGACATTTTTAGTCTTTCTGAGATTAGATTTTGAATTTCAATTGGAATATATCCATACATCTTTTCAGCTTCATGTAATATTGGAATTAGTGGTCCTTTAGTATTTTTAAATGAATCAATTATAATTTCGAATTCCTTTAAATTAATTTCAACTGGATTATTCATTTTTTTCACTCCTTATAATTCGATCTTTATGACTATAAATGTTTAATTTGTTTCCTCTAGCGAACCCTACAACAGTTATTCCTAATTTATCAGCTAATTTAATAGCTAATGATGTTGGAGCACTTCTTGAAACAATTAAACTAATATTAATTAAAGCAACTTTTAGTAAAATATCAGAAGATACTCTACCACTCATTACAATAAAAATATCATCTCTTTTAACACTGTTTTTAAGTAAATAGCCAACCACTTTATCGATTGCATTATGTCTTCCGATATCTTCAAACAGCACCTTAGTATCATCGTATATTACTTTAACACTATGAACTCCACCTGTTTCCTTGAATAGTATCGATTCTTTATTAAAAATAGCTACTTCATCTAGAATTAAGTTTATGTTAAATATTTGATTCTTAATTATTTTTGGCAAATCTTTTTCTTTTACTTTTGTAAGATTTGCATTACCGCAAGCAGTAGACATTATATCAAGTCGTTGAGAATTATTGGTTATTATTTTATGGCTTAATGTAACATCACAACGATGGTTTTCTAGATTTAAATTTAAATCAATAATTTCATTAATATCATTTATAACAAACTCACTATGTAAATAACCTAAAATAAGAAATTCAATATTATCTGGAGTTAACATCATTGTTGAATAATAATTATTATTGATATATATAGATAATGGATATTCAGTAATGATTTTATCTTTAACATTAAATGGTTCATTATCAATAATTTTAATAACATCCATATTTTGATAATTAGAAGTTACACTTAAATAATTATCTAATAAATCTGATTCAACATTTATGTTTTTAAACATATCCATTTTCTGTTGGTAAAAACTAACTTTTTGTTCATCAATGAAATAAGTATTTAATTGTTTGACCAATCGTTGAAATCCGAAATTACCATCAGCTAAAAAAGTTTCTATTTTTTCAATGATATCTTTACTATAAATTGCGTTAAATGGCTCGATATAATTATTATATTTTGCAACGTAAGCATCATGTCCTTTTGTTAAACTAACTAAATAATTAATGAAATCAAAATTAATATATGCCATATCACAGGCAATACAATAGTTATATCTATTGCTTGAATTAACAAGGCCTGCGTGTAAACCGATTATTGGTGTTTTACCAATCAAAATATCACTAACTACCTTAACATTTAAACCTTGATAATGGTCAGGATTATTACTTACAACAATTACTTCTTTAAATACAGTAAGTAATTTTGAAATTTGATTATGAATTAAAAATGTATTACCTATTTTAATAAATTCTTTATTGTATTTCATACGAGAAGAATTACCTCCCGCTAAAATAATCGCTGAGACATTCACAATTATATTTTCTCTATAATTTCACATGCAGCAACTTTAAGTTCAGGAATATCACAAATATCATCTAATACTGGATTAGTTAACATATTAGCTCCATCTGCGAAATGGAAAGGCATAAAGACAATATAGTCACCAATTTTATTAGTAATATGAACTTCAGCTGTTGTTTTACCACGACGTGATTTTACAATAACTTCTTGCATATCACTTAAACTATATTTATCGGCAGTGAGTTGATTTATTTCAATGAAATTAACTGGAACTAATTCATTAATTTCACTATTCTTATTAGTCATTGTTCTTGTATGGAAATGATATAAAACACGTCCTGTTGTAAGAGTAAGAGGGTATTCATCGTCAGGTAATTCTTTTGCTCCTAAATAATCTACTGGAGTAAACAAACCTTTTCCTCTACTAAATTTTTCTTTATGTAAAAATTTAGTTCCAGGATGATCTTTTCCAAATACAGGCCATTGTAATCCAACCTTATCAATTCTTTCAAAATCTATTCCAGAATAAATTGGTGTTACTTCAGCAATTTCATCCATTATTTCCGACGGATGATTAAAATGTTGAGGATATCCTAATAAAGACATGATTTCTTGTAAAATAATCCAGTCTGGTTTACTATCTCCAATAGGATCAATTGCTTTTCTAACTCGTTGCACGCGTCTTTCAGTATTAGTAAATGTTCCGTCTTTTTCAGCGTAAGTAGAAGCAGGCAAAACTACATCTGCATATTCAGCAGTATCTGTTAAAAAGATATCTTGAACAACGAGGAAATCAACTCTTTCCATTGCTTCTCTAACGTGAGTAATATCAGGATCACTAACGATTGGATTTTCTCCCATAACATATAAAAACTTAATTAAATTATTATAAGCACCATTAGTAATGTGAGGTAAACTTAATCCTACTTTATCACTTAACTTAGCACCCCATGCTTTTTCAAATTTAGCGTGAATTTCAGGAATATGAACTTTTTGATAACCTGGATAAACATCAGGTAAGGCACCTACATCACAAGCACCTTGAACATTGTTTTGTCCGCGAAGTGGATTAACTCCAGTTGATTCTTTGCCAAGGTTACCACACATCATAGCTAAGTTAGCAACACTTTTAACATGATTAGTTCCGTTAGAATGTTGAGTTATACCCATAGCGTAATAAATTCCAGCTTTTTCACCACTAGCGTAAAGACGTGCAGCTTTTTCAATATCTAAAACAGAACATCCACAAATTTCAGCACAACGTTTTGCAGGATACTCTTTAATAACTTCAATAAATTTATCATATCCTTCAGTTCTAGCATTAATAAATTCTTTATCATATAATTTTTCATTATAAATAACATTCATCATCCCGTTAAGTAAAGCTACATTAGTTCCTGGTTTTATCTGAACAAAAACCTCAGCTTCGTTAGCTAAATCAATTTTGCGAGGTTCCGCAACAATGATTTTAGCGCCATGTTTTTTGGCTTGTCTCATAAAATTACCAATTACTGGATGTGTTTCTGTAGTATTAGATCCAATAACAAAGATAACATCATGATGCTTAACTTCTTCAATACTATTTGTCATTGCTCCACTACCTAATGTTGTAGCTAATCCCGCTACAGTTGAAGCATGACAAAGTCTAGCACAGTGATCAACATTATTAGTTCCAATTACCGCTCTCATAAGTTTTTGGAATAAATAGTTATCTTCATTAGTACATTTAGCACTTGCTAAGCCTGCAAAAGCAGAAGGACCGTATGCTTTTTTAGTTTCGTTGATTTTATTGATGATAACTTGATATGCTTCTTCCCAGGATGCTTCATGAAAAACTCCATCTTTTTTAATTAATGGTGTTTTCAAACGATCTGGATGATTAATATATCTAAAAGCAAATTTACCTTTAACACATAGTAACCCTTCATTTGGAGTTGTATTTATTGGATCAATTCTAACTACGGTATCTCCTTTAAGAACTACTTCAAATTGACATCCAACTCCACAATAAGGACAAGTAGTTCTTACTTTTCGTGTATCTTTTATTCTGAATTTCTCACGACTTTTTTCTACGATTGCCCCTGTTGGGCAAACACTAACACAGTTTCCACAACTAACGCATTGTGATTGATCCATTCCTTTATTAAAAGCGAATGAAACATATGTTTCTTTTCCTCTTTTATTGAAACTTAATGCGCCTATCCCAACTAATTGATCACAAACATTAATACATTTTCCACATAAAATACATTTACTAGGATCAATGTAAAAGAACTTATTAGAATAATCTATTTCAAAATCTCTTATTTCAGTCTCATATTCTTTTTTACTTGGAACGTCATAATAATACATATAATCTTGTAATTTACAGTCGCCATCAGCTTCGCAAACAACACAATCATTAGGATGACTTGCCCATGTAAGTTTTAATACTTCTCTCCTTGCTTCTATAACTGTTTTACTTTTTGTTTGGATTTCGACACCTTCGGTTGGGATTAAAGTGCAGGAAGTCATTAATTTATTAGAATTACTTGTTTCAACTAAACACATACGACAAGCAGCTTCACTTTCAAATCGATCATCATGACAAAATGTCGGAATAAAAATATTGTTTCTATTACAAACATCTAATACTGTTTCATTATCTTTTGCAGCATACTCTACTCCATCAATTTTAAATTTAATTAATTTTTCCATTTTTATTTTACTCCTTTATCAGTAGACATGTTACAAATTCCAGCTGAACATTTTTTATTTATAATGTGATCAATAAATTCATCATAAAAATGTTCTAATGCTGAAAAAATAGGTGATGGAGCAGCTTGACCTAATCCACAAAGGGAAGTAGAAGAAACCATTTTAGATAAATGTTTTAGTTTTTCAAGCTCTTCCATTGATGATTTACCTTTAGTAATATTATCTAATATATTGTAAATAATAGTTGTTCCTTCTCGACATGGAGTACATTTTCCACAACTTTCTTCAACATTGAATTTCATAAAGTGTTTAATGGTATCAATGACACAATTTGTTTGGTCAGCAATAATAATTCCACCGCTACCCATAATTGAACCTAAATCAATAAGACTATCAAAATCTATTATTTCATCCAAATGTTTTTTTGTTAAAATACCTCCACTAGGTCCACCGGTATAGGCGGCTTTAAAAGTGCTACCTTGTTGCATTCCGCCTCCGATTTCATATATCACTTCACGAAGTGATATTCCCATCGGAACTTCAAAAATACCATTATTTTTAGTTTTCCCTGAAAGTGAAAAAACTTTTGTTCCTGTTGAATTTTTTGTTCCTATTTTGTTATACCATTTTCCACCTTTAAGAATAATAGTGCTTATATTAGCAATTGTTTCAACATTATTAATTATTGTTGGTTTTCCAAATAAACCAGTTTCCGCAGGGAAGGGGGGTTTATTTCTACTTAATCCTCTTTTTCCTTCAATTGACTCCATTAAAGCTGTTTCTTCACCACATATAAAAGCACCTGCACCTAATCTTATTTCAATATTAAAACTAAAATTGGTTTCAAAAACATTATTTCCTAAAATGCCAAGTTCTAATGCATCATCAATAGCTTTTTGAAGTCTAGAAGCAGCTAGTGGATATTCAGCTCTAACATAGATATATCCTTTGTTTGCTCCAATAGCGTATCCGGCAATCATCATTCCTTCAATAGTATTATGAGGATCTCCTTCTAAAATATGACGATCCATAAAAGTTCCTGGTTCACCTTCGTCAGCATTACAAATAACATATTTTTGTTTTGATTTATATCCTAAAGTAAATTTCCATTTTAATCCAGTAGGAAATCCAACTCCACCACGTCCACGAAGTTTAGAAGTTATTATTTCATTAACAACTTCTTCTTGAGTCATATTTAAAGTTTTAAATATAGCATAATAACCATCTTTTGCGATATATTCAGTAATGCTTTCAGGATTAATTATTTGATAGTTTTTTAAAACAATACGGGTTTCTAAAGGGTGAATATTTTGGGGAGTATTAAAAAGTGGATTACCTTTTAGATAATCATTCTTAATTTTTTCTAATTGTTTTTGATTCATAAGCAGCCTCCTTGTATTTTGGAAAATATGTAAGCGAATACAATTTATATTAATTATAGCACAAACTAAATCTATCAGTAAGAAAACTGAGATAATTCACATTAATTTTTTAAACTTCTAAAATACTTACTATCATTTCTAGGCTTAGTCAATTTATTATCGAGTTAAATATAATAATATTTTTGGTAATGTTGTGATAGATATGTGAAGGGCTAAAAAGTTTAATAGTATATATAATAAGGATATGCTAGTTAATTACTGTTTTTTAATAACTATTCAAGGATATTACTTTACATTTTTCTTATATGTGTTACACTTAATTGCTTTAGACGCAGCAGGAGGTATTAAATGAAATACGAAAATAAAAACATAGAAAAATCATTAACAGAAATGGGATTTGAAGAGTTTACGGAAATTCAAGCGAAATGTATCCCATTAATAAAAGAAGGAAAAGATGTAATCGGTCATTCTCAAACAGGAACAGGGAAGACTGCTGCATTTACATTACCAATATTAGAAAGATTAGATTTTGAAAGCAGAAAAATTCAAGCAATAATCTTGTGTCCTACAAGAGAACTTGCTGTTCAAGTAAAAAGAGAAATAGATAAAATTGGAAAATACGTTCATCGCTTAAAAACAGTATGTGTTTATGGTGGAGAACCTATTCAAAGACAAATTATTAGCTTGAAAAAGAAACCACAAATTATTATTGGAACACCAGGTAGAACGATAGACCATATCAATCGTAAATTAATTAAATTACAAGATGTTTCATTTGTTGTATTAGATGAAGCTGATGAAATGTTAAAAATGGGATTTAAAGAAGATATAGAAACGATTTTAGCAGCTACGAATAGTGAACATCAAACAACTATGTTTTCAGCTACTATGCCAAAACAAATTTTAAATATAACTAAAAGATATATGAATAATCCTATTCGTATATCAGTAGTTGGAGATGATGAAACAAATAAAGATATTACACAATATTATTATAATGTTAAAGAACAAAATAAAATTGAAGCAGTATCTAGATTATTACATATTTATAGCCCTGATTTAACATTGATTTTCTGTAACACGAAAAGAAAAGTTGATGATGTAACTAGAGAATTAACTAAAAAAGGATATAATGTTGATAAAATACACGGTGATCTTCAACAAACATCTAGATTACATGTTTTAAATAAATTTCATAATGGTGTTTTAGATATTTTAGTGGCGACTGATGTCGCAGCTAGAGGATTAGATATTAAGAACGTTGGAGTAGTAATCAATTTTGATGTTCCAGAAAAAGCTGAATATTACGTTCATCGAATTGGACGTACAGGACGTATTGGAAATAAAGGGTATTCATTTACATTAGTGTCAAGAAAAGAAATGTCAAGATTAGATTCGATTTTTAGATTTGCTAAATCAAACATTAAAAAAAGAAATATCCCAACACCTGAAAAAGTAGTTGCGGTTAAACAAGATAAAGAGTTTGATGAAATTGTAGAAATAATTAAAAACCAAAACAATAATAGACAATTTGAATTAGCTACAAAATTACTAGATAATAATGAACCACTTCAAATTGTATGTGCTTTATTAAATAAATTAGAGAAAAAAGACACTTCAGGAAAAATTTTCGGAGATATTAATGAAAATGTTTCTAAGAGTAAATCTTCGAACAGAAATAATAGAGGTTCATCAAATAGAAGAAATGATAAAGATACTGTAAGATTTCATATTAATATTGGAACAGGAATGGGACTTACTCCAAAAAAATTCTCAGAATTTATTTGTCAAAAAACTAAATTAAGAAACCAACAAGTAAAAGAAATTACTGTTAGACATAATTTTTCGTTTTTTACAGTAAATAAAAAATTTGAAAAAGTAGTTTTTAAAGCATTAACTAATTTTACTTACGAAGGAAAGAAAACTTCTATTCAACTTGCAAGACTTAAATAAAATATAAAAGATATAGATTAAATAGGGCGTTGATTATAATTATATCAACGTTTTTTGTTTTAGTAATATATTTTTCATAATCATAGATTTATGGTTATATAAATTAAATTATAAATGATATTAGAAAATGAATAACTAGGGAATTAATTGTTTATTTTCTAAATAAGAAGCTATACTTAATTATAAAATAGAGTAAACCGTGGTGTATATTTTACTATTTATTATAAAATACATATGTAAGAAATATTGTAAAAAAGGTTATACATTAGTTAGTTTAATAGATAGTATTGTAAAGGAGAAAAATATGAGTGAATTTATAAATAATGATAGTATAAGAAGAGAAAAATTAAAAACATTAATAAAAGAATTACATGCTGGAGCTACAGTAGAGGATGTTAAAGAAAGATTTAGAGTAGAATTTGGAGAAGTTTCAACGACTGAAATTTCACAAATGGAACAAGAATTAGTCGCAGAAGGTCTACCAATTGCGGAAGTTCAAAAACTTTGTGATGTTCACGCTAGTGTTTTTAATGGATCGATTGAAGATATCCATCCACCTGTTGATAATTCAAAAATAAAAGGACATCCTGTATATGTTTTTTCACTTGAAAATGATAAATTAGAAGAAGTTATGAATAAGGAAATCAAGCCATATCTCGAAACATTAAAAAATGGAATGGATAATACCGCTGTTTTAATGTTAAGAATAGGATTTGAAAGATTATCACAAATAGATATCCATTATTCAAGAAAAGAAAACGTATTATTTCCAATGCTTGAAAAACACGATATCACAGCTCCACCAAAAGTAATGTGGGGAATCGATGATGAAGTAAGAACAGAAATAAAAGAAGTTCTTTCTATTTTGTCTAAAAAGACATTTGATTTAAAAATTTTAATTAAAAAGGCTGAAAGTACAATTTTAAAAACATCAGAAATGATTTTCAAAGAAAGAGTAATTTTAATTCCATTAATGAATACAACATTCTCTTTAGTGGAATGGTATAACATTGACAAAGCGCAAAGAGAATTTGGACTTTGTTTAATTGAACCGCAAGATGATTGGGATATAAAAAAAGAAGATATTAATATTACAAAAGAAATAGACGAAAAAGTAATACAAGATGGAGAAATTAAATTTGATGCAGGAACATTAGTACCTGAGGAAATAAACGCTATATTAAATACAATACCCTTAGATATGACTTTCGTTGATAAAAACGATAAAGTAAAATATTTTACGCAAGGTAAAGAAAGAGTTTTTGATCGTCCATTAACAATTATTGGTCGAGAAGTAAGTATGTGTCATCCACCATCAAGTGTTCATATTGTAGAACAAATAGTAAGTGATCTCCGATCTGGAAAAAAAGATCATGAGGATTTTTGGATAAAAATGGGACCAATGTTTGTATATATTCGTTATTATGCAGTAAGAAATAAAAAGGGTGAATTTTTAGGGACGTTAGAGGTTACCCAAAATATAAAACCACTTTTAGAACTTGAAGGCGAAAAACGTTTAATGAATAATTAGAAATATCATAATATAAATAAAAAAGACCTTTGGTCTTTTTTTAATTGGTTCTGTGTCAAGGATTGGGGTAGAACAAAATAAAAAGAAATGATAATATCTTATATTTTATATTTGGATTAATGGCTTTAATATTAGGATGTGGTGATATGCTTCATCATATTCCAAGAATAATAGGGTATCTTACTACTGGATTAGATGATTATACTTATTATTTAAGACTAGGAAAAGTAATCACATCATTTACAATGCCGTTTTATATCCCAGTAGTCTTGTTTCTGAGTAAAATTACCGCAATAGGAGAATTAATGATGCCCAAAATATTAGCTTATCTTCATGCTGGCTATATTACTTATAAAAAAATATAGGCGACATTTTTTTAAAAATTATTCATTTTTTAAATAGACAATTAAATGTATAATGTGAATAGAGAATAAAAATAAGGAGTGAAATTAATGTTAATAATTAAAAACGCAAACTTAATTACTATGGCAAAAGATAACTACGTTATGGGTAGTATTGTTGTGGATGGAAAATTAATTGTAGAAGTAGGAAAAGATGTTGATTTGTTAAAATATAAAAACGCTAAAATAATTGATGCGAAAGGAAAATTTGTTACACCTGGATTAGTTGACCCTCATTGCCATATCGGCGTAATGGAAGAAGGAATACAGTTTGAAGGTAATGATACTAACGAAATGAGCGGACCTATATATCCTGAATTACGTGGAATTGATAGTATTTTTGTTAAAGATATGGCTTTCGAATATACATATAAATCAGGAATAACAACGGTTAACACTGGACCTGGAAGTGCTAATGTAATAGGTGGAACTTTCTGTGCGATTAAAACATATGGTGAAACAGTTGAAGATATGGTTATTAAAGAAGAAACAGCAATGAAAATGGCACTAGGAGAAAATCCTAAAAGAGTTTATGGAACAACTAAGAAAAACCCAGGTACTCGTATGGCAAGTGCAGCATTGATGAGAGAATGGCTTTTTAAAGCAAAAGAATACCATAAAAAATACCATGCTTTTCTTAATAATGAAAAAGATGCTAAAGAGCCACCTTTTGATATGAAATTACATTCTTTAATGAGAGTATTTGACGGAATGATTGTCAAAATTCATGCTCACAGACGTGATGATATTATGACGGCGATTAGAATCTCAAAAGAATTTGGATTAAATACAACAATTGAACATGCTACAGAAGCATATATGATTCCAGAAAGAATAAAAAAAGAAAATTATAGTTTAATTATTGGACCAACATTAGGAACAGCTTCAAAATATGAATTAATTAATAAAACATATAAATCAGCAAAAATATTAGAAGATCACAATATAACTTTCGCTATAATGACAGATCATCCTGTCATTACATTAGATACGATGTTAGTTCAAGCTGCTTTGTTTATTAAAGAAGGATTAAGTGAGAAAAAAGCGTTAGAAGCTTTAACAATTACAGCTGCTAAATTAAACGGTATAGATCAATATGTAGGATCACTTGAAGTGGGTAAAGATGCTGATATTGTTATATGGGATGGCCCAATTTTCGACCTTATGACAAGAACAGAAACAGTCATCATAAATGGGCAAATTGTGCATCAAAAATAGAAGTGCAAATTTTTGCACTTTTTTCTTTGAAAATATACCAAAATGAAAGCGCTTTATGATATAATAATATCGACGAATAACGAGGTGGTAAAATGCGAATAAAAGAACATCCTATTTTAACGTTTGAAACAAAGAAAAAAATATTCTTTTTCTTTGATGGTAAAAAGGTATTTGGATATGAAGGAGATACTGTAGCTTCTGCCTTGCACGCTATGGGAGTTAAAGTATTAAGCCGAAGTATTACCCTTAATAGAGCACGAGGATTTTATTGCGCAATAGGAAACTGTTCATCTTGTCAAATGATTGTTGATGGAAAACCTAATGTAAAAACATGTGTAACGATGTTAAAAGAGAATATGGAAGTAAAAACGCAAGTTAATAAAGGTGAACTATATGAAAAAAACTGATTTAGTAATTATAGGTGGAGGACCAGCCGGATTATCAGCTGCTAAAATGGCTGCCGAATCAGGGCTATCATCAATTCTTATAGAACGTAATTATAAAATTGGTGGTCAACTTGTAAAACAAACGCATATGTTTTTCGGAAGCGAAAAACAATATGCTAAAACAAGAGGAATTGATATAGCTAAAATATTAGTGAATGATGTTTTAAAATATCCTAATATGATTGAAATTATGACAGATACAACAGTTGTTGGATTATATAAAGACAAAGTAGTCACATTACTTCAAAATGAAAAATATCTAAAACTAAAAACAAATGCTATTATTATCGCTACTGGCGCAAGCGAAAAAGTTTTAGCTTTTGAAAATAATGATTTACCTGGTATTTACGGTGCTGGAGCTGTTCAAACTTTAATGAATGTTCATGGTGTTCTTCCAGGAGAAAATGTTGTTATGGTAGGTAGTGGAAATATAGGGCTTATTGTTAGTTATCAATTAATCCAAGCTGGAGTTAATGTAATATGCGTATTAGAAGCTTCTAATACAATTGGAGGATATAAAGTACATGCCTCAAAATTAAAAAGACTTGGTGTTGATATCAGGACTTCATATTCTATTAAAAAAGCAATTGGTAAAGATTGTTTAGAAAAAATAATTATAGGTAAATTAGATGATAAATGGGAATTTATTGATGGAACTGAAGAAGAAATTATTGTTGATTCTTTATGCATTAGTGTTGGACTTAGTCCATTAACTAGTTTGCTTAGTATGATTGGAACAGAAATGAAATATGTTAGTTCCTTGGGTGGACTAGTTCCATTAATTGATGCAAATCATGAAACATCAATTGAAAATATTTTTGTTGCTGGTGATGTTTGTGGTGTAGAAGAAGCTAGTAGTGCGATTGTTGAAGGATATTTAACAGGACTTGTTGTAGCGAAAAAATTAGGAAAAACACATCCTAATTATGACGAATTATATTTTGATTTAAAGGCGCAATTACATAATTTACGAAGCGGACCTTTTGGTAAAAAATTACGAGATGGCTTGAAGGAGATAATGAGATGATGATATGTTGAAAATAAATGGTGTACCTGATAAATCACTTGTTCTTTCAAAATTTCCTGATAAAAAATATATTTTAAAGCCAAAAGCAGTCACAGAATGTTATGAAGAAATACCATGTAATCCATGTAGTACAAGTTGTCCATTTGATGCTATTTATATTGGTAATGATATTAATAAAAGACCAATAGTTGATTTTGATAAATGTACTGGTTGTGGAATTTGTGTTTACAATTGTCCAGGGTTAGCTATTATGGTTGTTCAACAATTGGATAATAAAACCGCAAGATTTAAAATACCTTATGAATTACGTCCGTTACCTAAAAAAGGAGAAAAATGGAGTGGTGTGAATAGATCTGGTAAAATAATTACTGAGGTTATAATTGAAAAAGTGTCTTTAACAGAAAAACAAGATAAAACTGCATTGATTCAAGTATTGGTTCCTCTTGAATTCATTAATGATTTCATTACTATAAGGAGACGAATATGAATAAAAAAAATGTAATTATTTGTCGTTGTGAAGATGTTACTTTAGAAGATCTTCACAATTTAATGGAAGAAGGATATACTTCTTTTGAAGAAATTAAAAGAATCTTAAGAGTAGGAATGGGACCATGTCAAGGAAATACATGTGGACAATTAGTTCAAAGAGAAATAGCTAAATTTACAAATACACCAATTAACGAAGTTCCAACACAAAAAGTTAGACCATTATCAGTAGGGGTAAAATTAAAAGCAATTGTAAAGGCAATTGATAATGAAAGCTAATATCGTAATTATTGGGGCAGGAATTAGTGGTGTAAGTATTGCATATAATTTAGCAAAAAAAGGCGTTAAAGATATTATTGTTTTTGATGATAATTATTTAACCGGAGGATCAACAGGAAGATGTGGAGCAGGAATTAGACAACAGTGGGGTACGAAGAACAATTGTATTTTAGCAAAAAAAAGTGTTGAATTTTATGAAACAGCACAAGAAGAGTTACAATATCCTAGAGATATTGAATTTAAACAAGAAGGTTATTTAGTTATAGCATCAACAAAAGAAGAAGATTTAGAATTTGCAAAAAATGTTGAACTACAAAACAGTTTAGGAATACCTGCGAAAGTACTAACTCCAAAAGAAGCACAAAAAATTGTTCCTCATTTGAATTTAGATATTGTTACTAGTGCAACATTTTGTCCGACTGACGGACATTTAAATCCGTTTACAGTAACAGATGCATATTACTTAGCAGCTAAAAGACTAGGTGTTAAATTCTTTTATCAAGAAAAAGTATTAGATATCATTGTAAAAGATAATAAAATCACAAAAGTTATCACGAAAAATCATGAAGTTATAACTAATAAAGTAATTAATGCAGCAGGCGGATATGCTAAAGAAGTTGGTGATTTAGTTGGAATTGATATTCCTGTCTATTCTGAAAATCATGAAATTCTTGTAACTGAACCGATTGAAAGTATTCAAGGACCAATGGTTATATCGTTTTCTTTAAATATTTATTGTCAACAAGTTCCTCATGGAAGTTTTATAATGGGAAGAAGTAATCCTGATGCAGTTAAAGGACATAATACTGATTCTAGTTGGCAGTTTCTAGATGAAATGTCAAAAACAGTTTGTAGTATTCTTCCTCAAATTGGGGAATTAAGAATTATTCGCCAATGGGGAGGATTATATAACTTAAGTCCTGATAGACAACCTATTATAAGTGACGTTAAAGAACTTCCTGGATTTTATATAGCTTGTGGATTTAGTGGACATGGATTCATGTTTGCTCCAATGACGGGATTATTAATGTCAGAAATTATATTAAAAGAAAAAACGACAGTAGATGTCTCTAGTTTACATATTGATCGTTTTAAAAATAATAATTTAAAAGATTATGAAAAAAGTGTTGTATGAGAGGAGAATGAAAATGGCAACAACTTTATATCAAACTGAACCTTTATTAGATTTCACTAATGAGGAAGTTATTAAAAAGTATCAAGAAGCATTGAAATTAGTTGAAAGTTATTTAGGAGAAACGTATCCACTTATAATTAATGGAGAAAGAATAAAAACTGAAAGATTATATACATCAGTTAATCCAAGTAATCACTCAGAAGTAATTGGTAAAATTTATCAAGCAACTATAAAGGATGCTGAGGACGCAATGACTTCAGCACTTGCAGCTTTTGAAGTATGGAAAAAAACAAAAACTTCAATACGTTCTGATGTTTTATTTAAAGCAGCTGCGATTATTCGTAAACGCAAATATGAATTTAGTGCTCTAATGACTAAAGAAGCTGGTAAACCTTGGCCAGAAGCTGATGCAGATACAGCAGAAGCAATTGACTTTTTAGAATACTATGGTCGTCAAATGTTAGAATTAGAAAATGTTGATAGAAAAGTTTTAAGTAGAAGAAATATTGAAAGAAATGAATATAAATATATTCCATTGGGAGTAGCCGCAGTAATTACACCATGGAATTTCCCTTTAGCAATACTTTCAGGAATGACTAGTGCTGCAGTGGTTAGTGGAAATACTGTACTATTGAAACCAGCTATTACTACACAAATAATCGCATATAAATTTGTAGAAGTTTTAGAACAAGCGGGATTACCGAGAGGTGTTGTGAATTTCATTCCTGGTGATGGACCAGAAATAGGAGATTATATGGTTAAACATATAAAAACTAGATTTGTTTCCTTTACTGGATCTCGTGCTGTTGGTAGTTTGATTTATGAAAATGCCGCAAAAGTAAGAAAAGGACAAATTTGGCTTAAACGCGTTATTGCTGAAATGGGTGGAAAAGATGCGATTATAGTTGATAATGATGCCGATCTTGATTTAGCAGCAACCTCAATCGTTAAAAGTTCATTTGGGTTTAGTGGACAAAAGTGTAGCGCATGTTCACGTGCTATAATTCATGAAGATGTTTATGATGAAGTTGTGGCTAAAATATTAAAAGAAACCGAAGCGCTAACACTTGGAGATGTTAGTGATCATAATAACTTTATGGGTCCTGTGACTGATCAAAAAGCATTTGATAAAATAATGGGATATGTCGAAATAGGTAAAAAAGAAGGTAAACTAATTACTGGTGGTAAAGGTGATGATACAGTAGGATGGTATATTGAACCAACGGTCTTTATTGATGTTGATTCACATGCTAGAATCGCTCAAGAAGAAGTGTTTGGACCAGTATTATCAATTACAAAAGTATCATCATTTGAAGAAGCTATTGAAGTAGCTAACTGTACAGATTATGGATTAACTGGAGCAGCTATAACAAACAATCGTGTTCATTTAGAAATGGCTAGAGATGATTTTCATGTTGGAAATTTATACTTGAATCGTAAATGTACTGGAGCAATTGTCGGATATCAACCATTTGGAGGATTTAATATGTCGGGAACAGATAGTAAAGCTGGTGGACCGGAATATTTGATATTACATATGCAAGGGAAATCAATTTCAGAAATGTTATAATAACAATCATCCAGAGATGGATGATTGTTATTTTGTTTTAAAGTGAAAATGTAGTAAAATAAAGTGTGAGTGAGGTGTCGTGTATGACTGAAAAACTAGATATAGAAAAACGTAACTTAAAAGTATTAGGCGTAATTGTTAGAGTGAATAGAGTAAGATTAGGATATTCTTTACGTGATTTAGCTAAACTTACTAATATATCTCATACTTCAATTTCCAATTTTGAAAAAGGAATTATAACACCTCATAAGGATACAATAAGTGAGATTTTTGAAATCTTAGATTTAAAATTTTATAGTGATTCTCGAATTTCAATAAATTTTAAAAAGTTGTATGATAAAGCATTTGAATATATATTATTTCATGATTATGAGGCCGCAGAAAAAGTCATTAAAGAAATTGAAAAAGATAAAAAAATATATGAATATAGCACTGAAGTAATAAACTATACAATAATACAATGTCTATATTATGCGATTTCTAATGTTTATTTTGAACATTTTGATTCGTATTTAAAGCGTTATGAAATTGTTTTAGATTTTTTCTCATCAAAACAAAAACAGTTATATTATTTTATAAAAGGATTAGATTTTATAAATAATGAACAATTTGCTGATGCACGAGAAAACTTTGAAAGAGCCTTAAGTATCGGTGATGCTAAATTGGATGTTTTAATAAAGGATTACTATGTGATTGGGCTAGGAAAATCAAATAAATTTGTTGATTCTAGACTTTATGCTGATGAATGTATTAGAGAATTTGAAAGTCAAACTAATTATATAAGAGCAATGAGATTAAGAACAAGAATTGCCTTTGATTATTACCGTATAAATAAGTTTGAAGAATCTGAGAAAATGTATAAAAAAGTTTTAGCGTTTTCTACTAAATATAAAGTAAAAGAATTAGAGAATAGATGCAATTGTCGATTAGCACTTTTATCAATCGCTAAGGAAGATTATATTAGTGTAGGATATTACATTGGTAAAGTTCCTGAACATTTCAACAAATTATATTATTATATAAAATTAGATGTCGCTGCTTATGAACAGAATGACGAAGCATTTGAAAACCTATATAATAAATATGCGGCATTAAAATGGAATAATAGTTCACAAAAAACCAAATTGTTTTTCGAGTGTATGCGTATGAGATACAAAAAAAGCAATATGATTAAATCTAAATACGAAAATAATCTTAATAAATTAATCAAACTAGGACTTAAAGCAGATGATGCAGAAATGATAGAAAGCGCTACAAGAATGCTAACTAATTTTTATAGAAAAGAAAGAAAGTATAAACAAGCATACGAGACATCATTGACGCTTTTACATTATTTAAAAAATGGCACTAAACAGTCAGAATACAACATTAGTAGAGTTACTAGGGTTTACTCAGACGAAAAATAGCTCGTGAATAACTATAATATAAGTCTTGTAAAATAACAATAATTGCTTGCAATTTTTAAAAAAAATGAGATAATAGATTTGTAGTAGGGGCGGATTAGGAAATGGGTAATTTACTTAATTAGAAGAAATTTATTCTTCTGTTGGTTTGGAAAGTTGTCTTTAGGCTGGGGCCATTAGATAATCCATATTTATTAAAAATAATGATAATTTTATCATTATTTTTTTATAAAAAAATACCTTTGAAACTCCTTCACAAAACCAAGAAATATGTTATAATATGAGTTGATGAAAGCGTTTGTAAAATTTAGCTTAAAGGAGAAATGAAATGGAAGACAAGTTTGACACCTTAATGACATGCATTGTGAAAGACAAACCAGAAATTGGTCTTAGCCTTGCAAAGAAAAAAATACCAAGTGAGTTACAAAGTTATGAAGTATTAATTAAAGTAAATTATACTAGTGTTTGTGGTACTGATTTTCATATTTATCAATATAATGATTGGGCAAAAAAAAGACTTAAATTACCATTTACAGCTGGACACGAGTTTACTGGCGAAATAGTAAAGATTGGATCTGAAGTAACAAGAGTTAAAATTGGAGATATTGTGAGTGCAGAAACTCATATCATTTGTAATAAATGTGAATTTTGTTTACGTGGTGAAGGACATATTTGTGAAAACACAAAAATTATTGGTGTAGATACTGATGGATGTTTCGCAGAATATGTTAGAATACCTGCTCAAAACTGTTTTATAAATAGTAAAGATGCAAATCCGTTATATTTAAGTGTTCAAGAGCCTTTAGGAAATGCAGTACACACTATCACTCATTTTCCAATAGAAGGAAAAGATGTAGTAATTACTGGATGTGGACCAATTGGATTAATGGGAGTTAATGTGGCAAAAGCTTATAAAGCTAAAAAAATAATTGCTGTTGAAGTTAATGAATATCGTTTGAAATTAGCAAAAGAACTAGGAGCAGATGTAGTAATTAATCCTTTAAAAGAAGATGTTGTGGCTAGAGTATTAGAGGAAACTGGCGGAAGAGGAGCAGACGTTGTTGGAGAATTCAGTGGAAACAAGCATGCTATTGAACAAGCATTTAAATATGTAAAAGCTGGAGGTGGATTATCTTTGCTTGGTATTCCAAGTAAAGATATTGAAATAGATTTAGCAACATATATTGTTTTCAAAGGACTTCACATTTATGGAGTTGTTGGAAGAAGAATATATGGTACGTGGTATCAAGTAAAAGAATTGATTGATAATAATATGTTAGATTTTGATAAAATTATAACGCATACTTTTAAGCTAACAGAATATCAAAAAGCAATGGATCTTATGGCAAGTGGAAACTGTGGGAAAATTGTGTTAACTGTAGGAGATGAAAATAATGAGTAATCACGAGTTAAAATTCTTAAAAGACAAAA
Source organism: uncultured Candidatus Izemoplasmatales bacterium (assembly GCA_964634385.1). GTDB lineage: Bacteria > Bacillota_I > Bacilli_A > Izemoplasmatales > Izemoplasmataceae > JAFGXW01. The sequence goes on from CAZWIZ010000016.1 coordinate 18,895, forward strand.
TTGAAAAATTAAAAGAAGATGGAGTTTATAGAGAATTACCAATTAATTATGGACCATGTACAAACGTAATTAATTTAAACGGTAAAAAAGTAGTGAATTTATCAAGTAATAACTATTTAGGATTAGCAAACCATCCACGAGTAAAACAAGCCGCAATTGATGCTATTAATAAATATGGTGCAGGAGCAGGAGCTGTTAGAACTATTGTTGGTAATCAAGACATTATAGGGGAACTTGAAAGTATTCTTGCTGAATTCAAACATGAAGAAGCAGTTATGTGTTTCCAATCAGGATTAAACTGTAATATTGGAACAATTTCAGCAATTACTGAAAAAGGTGATTTAATTATTAGTGATGAGCTTAATCATGCTTCAATAATTGATGGTGTAAGATTAAGCAGAGCAGATAAAGCTATTTTTAAACATTCAAATATGGAAAGTTTAGAACAAATTTTAATTGAAAAAAGAGATCAATACAATCAAGTTTTAATAATAACTGATGGTGTGTTTTCAATGGATGGGGATTTAGCAAAATTACCAGAAATTGTAGAATTAGCTGAAAAATATAATGCATTAACTTATGTTGATGATGCCCATGGTAGTGGTGTTTTAGGAAAAAACGGTAGAGGAACAGTAGACCACTTTAAATTACATGGTAGAGTAGATTTTATTATGGGCACATTATCAAAAGCAATTGGAGTTGTTGGAGGTTATATAGCGAGTAAACAAGAAACTAAAACATGGCTTTCTCATAGAGCACGACCATTGCTTTTTTCAACTGCATTACCACCAGCAGCGACAGCTGCTGCGATTGAATCTGTTAAAATATTAATGGAAAGTGATGAATACAGTAATAAATTATGGAATAATGCTAAATATTTTAAAGAAAAACTAGGTGCTTTAGGATTTGATACTGGACATTCAGAAACACCAATTACACCTGTAATGATAGGGAATGAAGCAATAACAATGCAATTTAGTAAAGCCTTATTAGAAGCTGGTGTTTATGTATCTGGTATTGTATTTCCGACTGTACCGATGGGAAAAGGAAGACTTCGTTGTATGATTAGTGCGTCACATACAAAAGAAGATCTTGATTTTTCAGTTGAAAAATTCAAAATAGTTGGTGAAGAATTAGGAATTATCTAAAAATAGGAGAATTTCATTTCTCCTTTTTTATTTTTTTGTAAAATTGTATAATAAAATTAAGGAAGTGATTTTATGGAAAAATATTTAAGTAATTGGCTTACTATAATTGATGGTATCAAAAATGATAATACTTATAAAGCATCATGGGGAAGAGCGATTATTGAGTGTATTGTTAATAATGAATATGAACAAATTAATGATGAAGTTATAGTTGAGGAATATTTTATCGTACAAAAAATTCTAAAATATTATTGGAATTTGAATTGCTTTTTTAATGTTACTCAAGGAGACTTTCTTGTTATTGAGAAAATAACAAGAGAGATTTCAAATGATTTTTATGAAAAGAAAAAACATCATAACCCTGTTTGGTATAATGAAATGGAAACTTATATAAAAAGAAGACAAATCAAATATGAAAAAATTATTAATCATATTATGAAAATTGTTAATCGGAATATTGCATATCGATTTTTAAATAATCGAGGTGAAAAAATTAATCTATATCAATTAGATATTAAAACAAAATCATTAAGATTTGAGAAATCGGATATTGAAATAATAAAGCAGTATTCGACTTTATTAATCGATTTAATAAATTCTAAATGGACTTTATATCTAGAAAATTATAATAATTCTCCGTATTTATTACGAAAGGTAATTGATTCAATTCAACCTAATTTAAAAAGACAAAGTCTAAGAGCAATGAAAACTCTTTTAGTTCAATACCATCACAGCGATGGAATCATTGACTTTTATACTGGTAAACATATTGATTTTTTAGATATTAAAGTTGTTCATGTTATTCCATATAACTATATTTACAGTAATAATGTTTGGAATCTTGTTTTAACAAGTAAATCAATAAAGCATAACTTAATACCTTCTAAAGCAGATATAGAAAATTTAAAGAAACGAAATAGAAAATTACTTAAAGAATTAGAAAACACTAAAACAAGAGAATATCACGAGTTATTTACAGTTGTGAACAGCAATTTATTAGATCAATGTTTTATTGATATACAACAATAAATTATAAAAACTAAAGTAAGATATTAAGAAATAATATGATTTAAATCTATATGAAAAAAACAAATATAATATATACATAAAGGGGGAATTTAAATGATTTACATTTTTATTGGGGTAGTTATACTAATTATATTATTACCAGTCGCATTAATAATATATTTAACAATTACTGAATATAATCCAGAAGAAATTGAAAATGCTAGAATTATTAAAAATAATGTTTCTGTAAAAACTAAAAAAACAATGACAGTAACAACATTGAATATAGGATATGGAAGTTTAGATGAATCCCAAGATTTCTTTCTTGAAGGTGGAAAAAGATCTCATTGTGTTTCAAGTGATAAAACCCAATCAAATATAAAAAATATTATTAAAATATTAAAAGAAAAAGATAGTGATTTTTATTTTTTACAAGAAGTCGATGAACCTTGTAAAAGAAGTTGTTTTACAAATCAAGTTAAATACATTAGTAAGAAATTTAATAATTATAATAGTTCTTATGTTAATAATTATAAAGTTAAACATGTACCGATTCCATTATTTAATCCAATGGGTAGCGCTGTAAGCGGATTGCTTTCTTTATCAAAACATAAAATTACCGAATCTAAAAGATATCAATTAAGAGGAGAAGAAACTTTCTTCAAAAGAATATTTTTCTTAAAAAGATGTATGATGGTAAATACTATTATATGTAAAGATAGAAAAGAACTAATTCTTATAAATATTCATCTATCAGCATATGATAAAGGTGGTTATCTTAGAAAACAACAAATAGAACATTTGACAGAGTTTATACTTGAATTATCAAAGACAAATAAATATGTTATTGTTGGTGGAGATTGGAATCATTTATTAGATAGTAGTCTTTATCAAGAAGATATGCCTAAATGGGTGAGCTTATTACCTGACAGTTTATTTAGCACTTCTTATAAAATGGTTTATGATAATACAGTAAACACTGTAAGAAGTGAAAATCAACCATATGTTAAAGGCGAAAATTTTGAAACAGTTATTGATGGATTCTTAGTAAGTCCTTCGATTGAAGTAGTAAAAGTAGAAACAACTAATATTAATTTTAAATATACTGACCATAATCCAGTAACAATCACATTTAAATTAAAATAAAACTAATTTTATAAAGACAGAAATAAATTCTGTCTTTTTTAAAAACCAATTTAAACAAATAATGAACATTCTAGTTTTATTATCAAGTGATATAAATATACTTCATATGAACTATTTGTCACTTGCAATTATATTTAAGCATCTTCTTTTATAAATAAGCTTTTTTCTTAATTATAAAGTAGTTTATATCATTTGGCATATATGTACATATAAAATATAATTCATATATACAATAAGGAGTGATAAAAAATGGAAAATAACACAATAAAAAGAATTAAAGAAGTAATAGAAAGAACGAGAACTTTTCTTCAACAAGATGGTGGAGATGTTGAATATGTTGATTTTAAGGATGGAATCGTTTATGTAAGATTAACTGGTGCTTGTGTAGGATGTAGTGCTATCAATGTTACTTTATATGATGGGATTGAAAGTATTTTATTAGCAGAAGTACCTGAAGTAATAGGAATTGAGCATGTCTAATGATTACTACAAAAAGTACTTTAGGAGAAATACTAAAAAAATATCCTAAACTCCAAAGTGTTTTTGAAAATAATGGATTTAAAGGGTTAGATAATAATCTAATATTAAAACAAATTGGTGGATTACCACTAGATAGTTTGTTAAGAAATAAACAGATTAATGTTGGTCTGTTTATTGATATGTTAAATGAACATTTAACAGAAAATGATGTTGATATTACCTTAACTGATAATATTCATAAAGAAGACGCTATCAATATTATTGGTCTACTTCCTTGTCCGGTTAGAATACCCCTATTAGATAGTTTTGCTACTTTATCTAACTTAGATAGAATAAATCATAATTTAAAAGCAGCTAGTGAAGGATTAGACTGGCTAAAGGAAAAAGTAAAACTTGCTAAAACAGAAGATGATTTAGCTGATATTTATATATCAGCTGGATTTGATTTATTTTTCGAACAAGGATTAATGAAGAAGTTTAAAGATGCGAAAGTATTTGAAGATTATTATACAAATATTCCTTATAATACAGATTTTGAAAATGATAATTTAAAATTAAGAGATCCTTCAGGAGATTACTCAATGTTAGGAGTAGTTCCGGCGGTGTTTTTAGTAAATACGAAAGTATTAGGTGAAAGACCAATGCCTAAGAGATGGGAAGACTTATTAGACCCAATATTTGAAAACAGTATTAGTTTACCAGTTAGTGATTTTGATTTATTTAATGCTATATTGATTCACCTTCATAAAGAATATGGAATGGAAGGAATTGCTAAACTTGGAAGAAGTATGATTAAAAGTATGCATCCTGCTGAAATGGTAAAAAGTGATAAAAGAAGCCGAGTTAGACCAGCTATTTCTATTATGCCTTATTTCTTTACTAAAATGGCTCTCCCAGGAAGTGTTATGTCCGCAGTATGGCCTGAAGATGGGGCGATTATTAGTCCAATATTTATGTTGACTAAAAAAAGCAAAAAATCAGAATTAAAAGAAATTGCTGATATGTTTACATCAAAAGAAACAGGTGAAATATTGTCCCATAAAGGATTGTTCCCATCAATTAATTATAATGTTGATAATAATTTAGTGGGCAAAAAATTCAAATGGGTAGGTTGGGATTATATTAACAATCATGATATAGGAAAATTAATTGAAGAAACAATGAAAGTTTTTGAAGAAGGAAGGAATTAGGATGGATTTAATCACAGTAAGTGGTCCACCATCATCAGGAAAAACTTCGATATTAATTAAAACAATTGAAAACTTTTTAAAAAGAGATATCAAAGTAGGAGTAGTAAAATTTGATTGTTTATTCACAGATGACGATATCTATTTTCAAAAGTTAGGAATTCCAGTTAGAAAAGGATTAAGTGGATCACTTTGTCCTGATCATTATTTCGTTTCGAATATCGAAGAAGTAGTGAAATGGGGATTAAAAGAAAATGTTGATGTCTTAATTACTGAATCAGCAGGACTTTGTAATAGATGTTCTCCTTATATAAAAGATATTAAAGCCGTATGTGTTATTGATAACCTAAGTGGTATTAATACACCTAAAAAAATCGGACCAATGTTAAAAAGCGCTGATATAGTAGTTATTACAAAAGGTGATATCGTTAGTCAAGCTGAAAGAGAAGTTTTCACAATGAAAGTTCAAAGTGTTAATCCGAAAGCTATTATTATGCATGTAAATGGTCTTAGTGGACAAGGATCTTATGAATTAAGTACGTTTATTTATGACGAAACAAAAAAAGTTACAACTTTAGAAGGAATGAAATTAAGATATCCAATGCCAGCTGCATTATGTAGTTATTGTTTAGGAGAAACAAGAATAGGGAAAAGTCATCAATTAGGAAATGTTAAAAAAATAAATTTAGGAGATTTAAAATGAATATAGATAATTTACTTAAATTGTCGATCGGCGAATTATTTTTAAAATATCCTTATACAAAAGATTTCTTTAAAGATCATTTAATTCCCTACAAAGGGCATGAAAACTATTCAATAAACCAATTGTTTAATAACATAGATGAAGAAATAATTGAAGATAACGCTATTAATGAGGAACTATTTATTACTGGACTTGTTGAATATATAGATTTAATGAGTTCGTATTTCGTGAATGAAAAAGAAACAGAAAATACAGTAACTATTTATCCAGGTTTCTATAAAAATGGAAATAAAGAAAAATTTACAAAAATAGAAATAAAAAAAGGTGATATTATTTCAATAGTAGGACCAACAGGCAGTGGGAAATCGAGATTGCTCGCAGATATAGAATGGGCAGCAAATATGGACACACCTACTAAAAGAAAAGTATTAATAAATAATAGAACACTAGAACCTCATGAAAGATTTAGTGCTTCTAATAAATTAGTTGCTCAATTATCACAAAATATGAATTTTGTGATGGATTTATCAGTTTATGATTTTCTCGATTTGCACGCATCAAGCAGAATGGTTGAAAACAAAGAAGAAATGATTCAAAAAATCTTTAATAAAGCTAATGAATTAGCTGGAGAGCATTTTTCTAAAATAACTCCAATCACAGAATTATCTGGAGGACAATCTCGTGCTTTAATGATTGCGGATACAGCTATATTATCAAAAGCACCAATTATTTTAATTGATGAAATAGAAAATGCTGGAATAGATCGAAAAAAAGCTCTTGATTTATTAATTAATGAGGATAAGATTGTATTAATGAGTACTCATGATCCAATATTAGCGTTAATGGCTGATAAAAGAATTGTCATTAATGATGGTGGGATTGAAGCTATTATTGAAACAAGCGAAGAAGAGAGAAGTATTTTATCTAAATTAGAAGATTTAGATAAAATACTAATGACTATGCGAAATAGATTGAGATATGGAAAAAGATTAAAATTTGAAGAGGAGTTCGATTATGAGTGAACAAGATGTTTGTACAGGATTATTTGAGACAGGAAGACAAACAGTCAATAAAGTAAGACAAATGGGTTTTAGTGAAGGGTTGTTACCAATGCCGCTTTTAATAGAATGTAGTTGCGGAACTAAATTTGAAATGGAATTTTATGAAGATAAATGTCCAAATTGTTCAATGGTATATGCAGTAACTCCTTGTCATTCACACGATGCTGAAGGTGTTAAGGCTGCAGGGATTGATTATTAAAAGATAAAACCAGAACTAAAATTTCTGGTTTTTATTTGCAAAATATAAGTATGATGAGTAATGAAAATGTGACATTTAATAAATTTTCAAATAGATATCGATTATTGATTATTTTTTTCAAAATATTATTGGTATAATATAGATAATAATATTATACGAGGTGTAAAAAATGGAAAAATTCAAATTTGATCAAAAACCAATTATGAAATTATTATTGGATCCCGATTATGTTCCTATTGTTTTAGCAAATAAACAATTTTGTAATACGGTTAAAAGTTCAAAAAATCCAATACCTATAAAAATAGCTATTGTTAGAAGTAAAGGTCAAGTAGCTATTAAATCTACTTTTGTATTTAATGATATTTATGAAGAGGAAGATGCTAATTACTTATATATTGAACGATTAGTAAAAACATTGCTTTGGATTAAAGGTGGCTGGAAAATAATTTTTGCAGGTTCACCTAAATTAGGGAAAAGATTAAAAGAATCATATGCACCAGGTGGGGAAAGAGAATTTGATGCTGATTTTATGTCTAAAATATATGAAAAAGATTTTGAAGTATTAGTAGTTGATTTAAAAGATGTTCCAAAAGAAAATGAACAATCTAGTCCAATAGGTAGACATTTAAACGGATATAGAATTGGTTTTGATGCTGGAGGAAGTGATCGAAAAGTATCGGCTGTTGTAAATGGAAAAGTAATTTATAGTGAAGAAATAGTATGGCATCCCAAACTACAAAGCGATCCATCATATCATTATAATGGTATTATGGATTCTATAAAAAGAGCTGCTTCTAAAATGCCTCAAGTTGATGCTATCGGAGTTAGTTCAGCAGGGATATTTATTGATAAAAGGATAGCAGCGTCTTCATTATTCTTAAAAGTTCCTCAAGATAAATTTGACAGCGAAGTTAGAGATATGTATTTCAAAGTACAAAAAGAAATGGGTAATGTCCCAATTGAAGTTATAAATGATGGAGATGTAACTGCTCTTGCTGGTGCAATGAGTTTAGGCTCAAATAATGTATTAGGAATAGCAATGGGGACAAGTCAAGCAGCAGGGTATGTTGATAATTTAGGAAATATTACAGGATGGCTTAATGAATTATGTTTTGTTCCAGTTGATTTTAATAAGGATTCAATAATTGATGAATGGTCTTTAGATTATGGATGTGGAGTAAAATATTTTTCTCAAGATTCCGTAATAAAATTAGCTAAAAACGCTAAAATAAAATTACAAGAAAATTTATCGCCTGCAGAAAAATTAAAAGTAGTACAAGAATTACTCGAAGCAAACGATCCAAGAGCTGAAGATATTTTTGATACAATAGGTTGTTATCTTGGATACAGTATTGCGTATTATGCTGAGTTTTATGATATTAAACATATCATTATTTTAGGTAGAGTGACTTCGAAAACAGGAGGAATAAGAATTTTGAAAATTGCAAAACAAATTTTAAAATTAGAATTTAATGATTTATTCCGTAAAATTGAATTAACTTTACCTGATGAAAATAATAGACGTGTTGGGCAATCTATTGCTGCAGCAAGTCTACCGAAAGTATAGAAAGAGGTGGTTGAAGTGAAATTTATTAAACCTAATGCTGAACTTTTTGTTCCTGACAAATTAGAAGTTAGTAAAGCAATTGAAAGAACAACACATATGGCAATTGGAGCTCATCAAGATGATTTAGAAATTATGGCAGTTGATGGGATTTTAAAATGCTATCAAAAAGAAGACAAATGGTTTTGTGGAGTAACAGTAACAAATGGTGCAGGAAGTGCGAGAACTGGGAAGTTTAAAGATTATACTGACAAAGAAATGCAAGCAATAAGAAAAATGGAACAAAGAGGTGCTGCAGAACTTGGAGAATATGGATCAATGATTCAATTAGATTATCCAAGTTCTGAAACTAAAAATCCAAAAGATAATAATATTATTGTAGAACTTGCTAATATAATAAAGCAAGCTCATCCAAAGGTTTTATACACTCATAATTTAGCTGATAAACATGATACACATATAAGTGTAGTAACAAAAACAATTAAAGCGATAAGAACATTAAAAAAAGATTCAAGACCCAAAAAATTATACGGTTGTGAAGTGTGGCGTGATTTGGACTGGATGAATGATGAAGATAAAATTCTTTTTGATGTTTCAGGAAATAACGAATTAGCAAGTGATTTAATAAATATTTA
>CAZWIZ010000017.1:0-26813 GCA_964634385.1 uncultured Candidatus Izemoplasmatales bacterium
TTTTTTTTTACATATTATATAATAAATCTTTTATTAGTTTTTTTATATCTTTAGTCTCAATACCTGAATAAGGAAAGATAACACTATTAGAATCGTTTATTTTTTCATATTTTAAGGAGTAACGATCGCAATTCCTAATAAAAGTATTAAGAAAATACTTAGTTCTAAAATCTAAAATTACGTGTAGGTTACTATCATTTCCTCTGATTTTGAAATTATTATGTTTGTTTTGAGCAATTAAAGATGTAGTAATAACTTCGTTTTTTTCTCTATATATATTATATAGCTTTTTAGTATGTCTTTTAAAATAACCCTCTTTCATAAAACGGGCTAAGGTGAGTTGTTCGAGTTTTGATACTCCTTGCGAAAATTTAAAATATTTTTTTCGATAAATATCATATAAAGAAAATGGTAGAATCATAAAACTAAGTCTCATAGAAGGTAAAAATATTTTGGAAAAAGAGCCCATATAGATAACATTTTCTCCGTTATTGTAACTATGAATTGATGGGACAGTATAACTATTATAACGCAAAAAATAGTTATAATCATCTTCAATAATATAAGCATTATTCTGTTTACTCCATTTAATAATATCGTTTCTACTTTTAACTTTTATAACTTCACCAGTTGGATATATATTAGATGGTGAAATATATAAGTAATCAGCTTTAATTCTTGAGATTTCTTTAATTGTTTCTCGAGGTTTTAAATTATAATTATAGGCTCTAAAGACATTAATTGCTTTTTTAAATTCAGGAGTCAAATATGTGACACTTTTTTTATGAGAGATATTTAATAAAATGTGAAGTAAATTTTGAATACCTGGAGCAATAATTATTTGGTTAACATCACATTTTACATCTCGTTCAGTTAATACGTATTTCCTTATTTCTTCTCGTAATTCTATTTCTCCACGAGGATCACATTCTACATATAATTTTTCTGATTCATAATTAATAACTTTATTAATCATTGCTTTATAATTTTTAAGATCAAATAAATCATTAGTCAATTTAGTATTTGGATATAATGGTGTTGTAATAGGATTAATAAGATGATTTCGATTAGATTTTTCAAATAAATCTACTGCGAGTACGATATACCCACTTCTAGGTATGCTAGTAATATAACCCTCTATTAATAATTGATTATAAGCTTTCTCAACAGTGGTAGTACTTATGCCAAGACGTTTGGCTAATGATCTTATTGATTCTAATTTTGTTTTTCTTTTATATTCATTTCCTGTTATTTTATACTTAATGTCCTCATATAATCTTTGGTATAAAGGGATATTTATTTTTTCCATGTGACCACCTCAAAATAATATTTTTTGTATGTTTTCAAAGATACACAATTTTATTATAATATATTGAGAAGATAATTGAAAGGAGAGATTGAAATGAGATCTAAAAAAACAGAGCAAATTGTTTATGCTGGATTATTTGTGGCTATCGTTTTTGTAGCGACATATTTTATTCAAATTCCTACAACTGGTATTAGCGGTGGACTAATTCATCTTGGGAATATTGCAATGTTTAGTATTTCTATAAAATACGGTCGAAAATACGGAGCGATATCTGGTGGTATTGGAATGATGCTTTTTGATTTATTTAGTGCTTGGTTTGTATGGGCACCTGCAACTTTGATAGTAAGAGGGACAATGGGATTTGTTATCGGTCTTCTATCTCAGAGTGAAAAAGGGCAAGGTACAAGTGTCGTAAAAAATATCATTGCTATTTTAGCAGGTTCAGTTGTCATGTTATTAGGATACTTTTTCTTTGAAGCAGTTATCATTGGAGTAGGATGGGCAGCATTAGGGAGCGTTCCAGGAAACCTAGTCCAAATTGCAATCGGATTAATATCTTTAATTATAGTACCGTTTCTTCCGAATATGAAAAAAGAAGCGATAAAATCTGAATAAAAAATAAAGCAAAAGTAGGATTTTAATGATACATTAGTAATAATATAAAAATTAAAATGAAATAGATTTTGGAAGTTATTTTCTGTTCTAAATAACTTCCTTTTTTATATGTCACTTTGTATCACCATTCTTTGGCTTTTTAAGCTTATATATTATATAATAAATATATGATTGGTAAAACATGCGTTTTGTTGATTTAGAAAACAGTATATTTAGAAGGTTCTGGATAGAAAAATTATAATTTATTAAAACGTAACAATAGAAATTATTGATTTTATATTTTTTACTTTTTTGGCATTTCAATTGAATAAATTTGAAAATCATAATATTTTTATTTTATATCTGTCATTTTTAAAGTAAGAGTAATTATAAATAAATTGATTTAATGTAGAAAAATATCAATATTAATACGATTCTATATATAATAATTTAAAAAGAAAATTTAGAATACAAGGTGATTTTATGGAAAAAATTTATGATTATACATTAACCGAATTAGAAGAATTATTTATTAGTTTCAATTTCAAGAAATTTAATGCTAGACAAGTTTATGAATGGATTTATAAAAAAAACGTTATGGATTTCACTGAAATGAGTAATATTAGTAAAACTTTAAGAACTTTTTTAATAGATAATTTCATATTTTCAAAACTTTTAGTTTCTGAACATCAAATTTCGAAAGATGGAACTGAAAAATTTCTTTTCGAACTAGAAGATCACAATTTTATTGAAACAGTTTTAATGAGACACGATTACGGAAATAGTGTTTGTGTTACAACACAACTTGGCTGTAATATCGGTTGTTCGTTTTGTGCTTCAGGACTTCAAAAAAAGAAAAGAGATTTAGAAGCTTTTGAAATTGTTCAACAAATATTAAAAGTAGCTGAAATGACAAAAGAAAGAGTTAGTCACGTTGTTGTAATGGGAATAGGGGAACCATTTGATAATTATAATAATACAATGAAATTTATTAAAATTATTAATTCTCCATATGGCCTAGAAATAGGAGCTAGACACATTACTGTTTCAACTAGTGGGATAGTTCCTAAAATAGAACAATTCAGTTTAGAAAGCAAACAAGTAAACTTAGCGATTAGTTTACATGCCCCTAATAATGAAATACGAACTAGATTAATGAAAATAAACAAAGTATATCCAATTGAAGATGTAATAAGAGCTTCAAAAGAATATGTAAAAAAAACAAATCGAAGAATTACATTTGAATATCTTTTACTTGAACATATCAATGATGAATTAAAACATGCGAATGAATTATCAGACTTGTTAAGAGGAATTAACTGTTATGTTAATTTAATAAGATATAATAATGTTGCAGAATTTAATCTAAAAGGAAGTAGTGAAGAAAGAGCAAATGCTTTTTATTTAAAATTAAAAAGCAGAGGGATTAATACTACGCTTCGTAGAGAAAAAGGTGGAGATATTGACGCTGCATGTGGACAACTAAGAAGCAAAAAAACGTAAGGAGAAAGAAAATGGATAGACAATTATTAAAAGAAAAAGCAAAAGAACAGCTTAAAAATAATTTATTTGTTTTAATTATAGGGTTTTTGATTACTTTAATAACAAGTTTATTACCATTGAGTTTTATATTTGAAAAACCTAGAATAATTTTAATTGTATTATTTATACTTCTTTTACCAATTTATGTTGGATATGCAAGATTAAGTTATGAAATATCGAAAAATGAAAATGGTAAAATTAGTTTATTATTTCCAATTGTAAATAACCAAGGATATGGAAGAGAATTAATTGGAATGATAATTTATTTGATTTCTTTAATTGCTTGGACTAGTTTATTTATTATTCCTGGGATATATAAATTATTTTCTTATGCAATGACTTCATTAGTTTTACAAGATCCAGAATTTAGTCATTTAAATGGCATTTTAGCAATATCTAAGAGTAGAGAAATAATGAATGGTCATAAATTAGAATATTTTGATTTGTTAGTTTCTTTTATAGGATGGTATTTGTTATCTATTTTAACGTTAGGATTAGCCTTGGTTTATGTTATACCTTATATAAAACAAACAAAAACAGAATTTTATATAGAGTTGAAGAAAGAAAATAATTAGTACTAAAGGGAAAAACAACATGAACATTAAACTAAAAGGAGAAAATTAATATGAGTATTAAACTAGAAAATGTAACAAAAACATATTTTTCTGGTGAAGTTGAAACTCACGCTGTAAAAAATGTTGATTTAGAAATTATGAATGGTGAATTTATTGTTTTATTAGGTCCATCAGGTAGTGGTAAAAGTACAATGCTTAACATTATTAGTGGATTAGATAATCCAACAAGCGGAAAGATTTCAATTGATAATGAAATTATAAGTGATATGAATTCTAAACAGTTAACTAAATTTAGGAGAGATAACTTAGGATTTATTTTTCAACAATATAACTTATTACAAACATTGAGTATTGGAGAAAATGTTGAAGTAGGAAGAGAAATAAGCAAATCACCTTTTACACTAGAAGAAATCCTAGAACAAGTTGGGCTCTCTTCTCAAATGAACAAATATCCTTTTCAATTAAGCGGAGGAGAACAACAACGTGTTAGCATTGCTAGAGCAGTTGTTAAAAACCCTAAAATCATGTTTTGTGATGAACCAACAGGAGCATTAGATGAAGAGATGGCAAAAGATATTTTAGGTATTTTACAAAAACTGAATAGAACATATAAAACTACAGTTGTTTTGATTACTCATAATCCAAGTATTGGTGCGATGGCAGATCGAATTATTAAAATTAACTCTGGTAAAATAGTTAGAATTATTGTCAATAAAAACAAATTAAAAGCATCAGAAATTTCTTGGGGATAATATGTTATTTAAGAATGTAATAAGAACATTAAAAAGACAATACATACAACTATTATTATTGGGAGTAATTATAACATTAAGCAGTTTTATTTATACTACAATGGATTATGGTGTTGGTAGTATACTTGTAGCAACAGAAGATTATTTTGATGTTTCAAATCAAGAAGATTTTGCCATATCAATGATTGATATGATTTTAGAGGATGATGTAGCATTTATATCAAATAGTTGTTCGCTAACAACTAACGTTTTCACATTAAGTGCTTTAAAGAATGTTGACAAAGATTGTTACTATAATCTAATGGAGAATAGATTAAATATTATTGAAAATGAATATACAGGAATAAATATCGAACTTAGAGAAAGTAAAGATGTGTATTTCGACCATAATAGTTCTTCATATAGAATACGGTTTTTAAAGGGGAATAGTGAAATAAATAAAAGTTTTTTTGTTAAAGGTAACGCACCGATTAATAATTCTGAAATTGCAATTTCAGAAGCTTTTGGTAAAAGCAATGATTTAGAAATTGGCGATAAAATTAACGTTAATGGATCAGAATATATTATTAGTGGGTATGTACTATTTCCTGACTATAGTTTACCATTGTTTTCAGCAAACATTATTATAGATAATAAATCACAAACTTTAGGGTTATTAACAAATCAAGAATTTGAAAATTTAAGTGAATATGTAGAATTTGAAATTAGTGGAGTATTCACAAATGATTCTGTTGAGGCAGGATTTAAAGAAAATGTAATAGATACTTTAAGTGAAAACGATAATTTACCATTTGTTACAAATATAGTATTAACACAAAATAATATGCGTAGTGGTGCTATTTACTCTGAAATAGAAGGTGGCCAAGCAATAGGTCTTATGCTTAGTTTAGTTATTGCTTCAATAGCTATTTTAATTGTTGGAATTATGGTTTCAAAAATATTGCATTCACAAAGAGGAGCAATAGGAATATTAAAATCAATGGGATATTCAAATAGCCAAATAACAATTCCATATATATTTTTCATTGCGATCCTTTCATTTCCAGCTCTAATTTTAGGATATTATTTAGGTTCACTTGCCGCTACACCAATGGCTAATCTTTATAGAATAATATATTTGTTGCCGAGTTTTTATATTAATCATAATATAAAAACATTTACAGTTGCAGTTATAGTTCCATTTAGCTTTTTAATTGTTGTTAGTTATTTTATTATTAAGAAAATATTAAGCCAAAAACCAGTTGAATTACTGAATCCTGAAAAATTATCAAATACTAGTTTTTTGGCAAAAGCAATGGGAAAATATCTTAAAAAAATTAAAATTACTGGAAAATTAAAACATTTATTATTATATCGAAACATGATGAAGTTTATAGTTTTTCTTATTGGAATGTTTTTCGCATCGTTTTTAATTTTATTTAGCCTTTCTATGGTAAATATATTTGATAAATTAACTGTAAATTATTATGAAAATACTAATCATAATTATATAGGGTACTGTGATTATGTACTTCCTTGCGATGAACCGATAGGTTCTCAAGAAAAAGTTATTGAATTGCCTAGTGTAATTTTAGATAATGAACAAGTTTATTTAGTAGGATTAAATTCTAATTCTTCAATACATAATTTATTAGATAACAAAGGTAACAACATTACAAATAAATTGGAAGATGGTTTGATTGTAACAAAATCGTCAAGTTTATTAAAAGGATTTAAGATAGGAGATGATTTATTACTTGAAATAGGAGATGATAGTGTTGTCATTAAAGTCGTTGGTATTACAGAAGAATATAATGGTAATAAAGTTTATATGTCTAGAGCTGATTTAGGGAATATATTAACTTCTTCAAAAGACTATTTTAATACGGTTTATTCTAAAACAACATTAGATAAAGATCATTATATGGCGATAATAAGTACGCAAAAAATTATGGAGCAATCAGAAATTATGCAAAAACTATTTGAGATTGCCTTTAGAATTATGATTGCAGTATCGTTTGTCATTGGAGCTATAATTATTTATATTTTAACTGTTATGACAATAGAAGAAAATTTCTATAATATATCTTTATTTAAAGTAATAGGGTATAATAATAAAGAAATAGATAAAATGATATTAGGTGGTTATTTATTATATGGTGTAATAATATTTTTGATAACAATACCTATTGCTATACTTACGTTTATAGTATTTACATACTTTTTTGCTCAATATTATGAAATGGTATTTCCATTTGAATTTAAAATATGGCATGCAGTTGTGAGTACAGCTATGTTCTTAATAATGTTCAATTTTGGAGCAGTTTCAGCTAAGAGAAAATTAAATAAAATATCATTGCAAGAAGCAATGAAAATGTATCAAATTTAGGAGGGTATATTATCGAAGGATTAATTACTAAATTGATCGGTGGACTTTATACCGTGAGAGATGAGCAAAAAGTATCGTACGAGTTAAAAGCTCGCGGGAAGTTTCGTCATACAAATGAGAGCCCAGTAGTTGGTGATAGAGTATTTTTTGATGAAAATTTTATTACCGATATTTTAAAAAGAAAAAACATATTAAATAGACCACCCTTAGCTAATATTGATCAAGCAATTATAATAAATAGTTGTATTGAGCCAGATTTTAGTTTTAATTTATTAGATCGGTTTTTACTATTAATTGAACATGAAAATATTGTTCCAATAATTGTTATAACTAAAATTGATTTGATGGAAAAAAATAAACTTCAAAAGCTAAAAGAAAAAGTGAAATATTATGAAAAATATTATCGTGTTATTTATACTAGTACAGTAACACTTGATGGAGTAACAGAAATTAAAGAATTATTCAACAATAAAATCAGTATTTTTGCTGGTCAAACTGGAGCAGGAAAATCAAGTTTGCTAAATGTATTAGATATAGATTTAAACTTAAAAACTGATGCTATTTCAAAGGCACTTGGTCGTGGAAAACATACAACAAGACATTCAGAAATGTATGAACTATTTGGTGGTCTTGTTGCTGATACACCAGGATTTTCTAAACTTGATTTTTTTAATATAAAAGAAGAAAACGTACCTGATTGTTTTATTGATTTTTTTGAATTATCAAGTGGATGTAAGTTTAGAGGATGTAAGCATTTAGATGAACCAAAATGTAATGTCAAAAAGGAATTAGAGTTAGGAAATATATTACCAGAAAGATATCGTAATTATAAATTAATTATGGAAGAAATAAAAAATACAAAACAAGTGTATAGGAAGTGATATTATGAAAATAGCACCCTCAATATTATCTGCAGATTTTGGTAATTTAGAAAAATCTGTTAAATTAGTTGAAACTGCTGAGTGGTTGCATGTTGATGTAATGGATGGCCATTTTGTTCCAAACATTACTTTTGGACCGGTTGTAGTTAAAGGATTAAGGACTTATACTAATAAAGTTCTTGATACACACCTAATGATTACCAATCCAACAAAATACATAAAAGAGTTTATTAAGGCTGGAAGTAATCGGATTACCTTTCATATTGAAACTACTAATAATCCTTTAGAAGTTATAAGACTTATTAGATCTTTAGGCGCAAAAGTTGGTATTTCTATAAAACCAAAAACTAGTGTTGACACAATTATTGATTTATTACCATTCGTTGATCAAATACTTGTGATGAGCGTAGAACCTGGATTTGGTGGACAAAAATTTATGAATGATAGTCTTGAAAAGATTGAAAGAATTAATCAATTAAAAGAAGAATATAATAAGGATTTATTAATCGTAGTAGACGGAGGAATAAATAAGGAAACTGCATTACTCTGTAAAAAAGCTGGGGCAGATGTTCTAGTTGCGGGATCATATATTTTTAATAGTGAGAATCCAAATGAAAGGATTAGGACACTGAGATGATTGTAAAAATATTTGCTGGACCATTGAATTATGATTTTAAAAAAGTTTATAACGAAGATGAAGGTGAATACATAGTTGGTGTTGACCAAGGAGCTTTAATTTTACTTGAAAATAATATGAATATTGATTTAGCAATTGGAGATTTTGATAGTGTAACAAAAGATGAATTCAAAAAAATAGAAGCCTCAGCTGTTGAAATAAAAAAATATCGTATTAGAAAAGATTATACAGATTTATATTTGGCTATTGAAGAAATTTTAGAATTTGATTATAAAAAAATAATAATTTACGGAGCTATGGGTGGAAGATTTGATCATAGTTATGCCAATCTAAGTTTATTAAGATTAGGAAGTATTTCAATAATTACAGAAAATAATATAATGTATGCTTTAACTCCGGGAACTCACCAAATAAATAATGATCATAAATATATTTCCTTTTTTGCATTTGAAGATATTCCTGATTTAACATTGAAGGGTTTCTCTTATGAAAAAAGAAATTTTGAGTTATTTGTAGATGATCCTTTATGTATATCAAATGAAGGTGAAGGGATTGTTTCTTTTAGTGATGGCTTACTTCTTGTAATTCATCAAAATGAGTAATAAAAAATCGCTCTAAATTTGAGCGATTTTTAAAATGGTCTATAATCTATTTATGGATGTAATAAAAAAGCCGAAATAATCGGCTAGTATTTTTAAGTTATGCGCGTTTTACAAGTCCGCTTCTTAATGCTCTTGTTGAAACTAACACTTTTTTAATAGTACCATCTTCATCAATAATTCTTACCTTTTGAAGGTTAGCTTTCCATTTTCTTCTTGTTGTATGAAGCGAATGTGAACGGTTATTACCACTCATACCTTTTTTACCTGTTACGTAACACTCTCTTGCCATAGTTAAGTCCTCCAATCTGTTTGAATTTCAAGCACGTATAATTTTAACACATAATTATTAAAATGCAAGTATAAAAACCTCTTTTTTGTAAAAAATAATGTAATTGTTTTTTTTATAATGTATATAAAATAAAATTTGTATGTTATACAAAGAAAGAAACTGATTAGATGTTATCATTTTATGATGTTTTATGTATCCCTTGAGTCAATTGAAATAAGAAAAGCTCGAAGAATACTAATTCTTGTTGCAAATAAAAGAATGTTAGAAATAGGTGCTAGAACAGCTGTAAATCTAAATACCATAATTTCAAACAAATTGAATCGTTGGTTTTATCTGATTTTGTTATTAGTAAGAATTTAAAAAATATTTATATACTAGCTATAAATAAGATTAATATTGTAAAATTAGGTGTTCAGAATTTACCTTTTAACAATTGATATTTATAGGACATATCCTTCCTGAGAATAATCTTCTAAAAATGTATTTAGTTTTATTACTATAACATGAAGAAAATTGGTAGAGTATGTCATTTGAATAGAGATTATATTTCAAGTTTAGAAAAAAAATCATCTGTACAGCTTTTATTTACGGAATAGCAAATTCTAAAACCCTCTAGTAAGCCCTTATACTTTGATGTTCAAAGTATGAGCGTATATTCACATTAATAGAGCCATTTAAAGGTTGAGACTAATTGTTTGCAATTATAAAATATGTATGATAAAATATAAAAAGTATTTAGTTAAATTATAAATAAGCTATACATATAAATTGGAGGAAAAAAATATGAACCCAACTACTATTGATAGTGATTTGTTTAAAGTACTTGTAACCAACGGAACGATTGCTTTAAGAAATGATTATCAAAGAATAAATGAACTAAATGTATTTCCTGTACCTGATGGAGATACCGGAAGCAATATGCAGTCAACAATGATGTCGGGAGTTAAAGCAATTGTTAACTTTGAAAATGTTAGTATTGATAAACTTACTAAAGCATTATCAAGAGGATTATTAATGGGAGCACGTGGAAATAGTGGTGTTATTCTATCGCAATTATTTAGTGGATTTGCAAAAACATTTAAAGGATTTGAAGAAGTAAATACATTAAAATTTATTGAAGGATTACAACAAGGAGTTAAACAAGCATATGGCGCAGTTATTAATCCTGTTGAAGGAACTATTCTTACTGTAGCTAGAGAAGCAGCTGAGACTGCTTATAGACATTGTCATAAAGATTCAAATTTACTTGAAATATTAGAGATTTATCTAAAAGAAGCATATGAATCGTTAGAGAGAACACCTGATTTATTACCTGTCTTAAAAGAAGCTGGTGTAATTGATTCGGGAGCAGCTGGATTTATTGATATTATAGAAGGAATGGTATTAGCTTTAAAAGGTGAAATACTAGAAGATTCTAAATTTGCAACAGTATCATCAGTATCACATGAAATGCATGCTTTTGATGGAAACGCAGATTTTGGGTATTGCACAGAATTTATTGTTGATTTTAAAGATGGAGTTAACTTTGAAAGAGATGCCTTTATAAAACAAATTTCAACATTTGGAGATAGTTTGGTAGTTGTAAATGACGATGAAATTTTAAAAGTTCATATTCATACTAAAACTCCAGGAGATGTTTTAAATTATGGACAACAATTTGGTAATTTTGCGACGTTAAAAATTGAAAATATGGCTATTCAACATACGGAAACTTTATTACATACTTCCGCAGATGGAAACGGTCAAAATTGTGGACATCATCATTCTCAGTTCAAGAAAAAATATGGAATTATAACCGTAGTTAATGGTGAAGGATTAAAAGATATGTTTAGAGAAATGGGTGTTGCTTGTATTATTGAAGGTGGACAAACAATGAATCCTTCAACAGAAGATTTTATTAAAGCAGTAGAAGCAATCAATGCCGATCATATCATTATTATTCCAAATAACGGAAATGTATTATTAAGCGCACAAACAGCTGCGAAATATATTAAAGATAGAGATATTACAGTGTTACACGCTAAAACAATTGCTCAAGGATATGCATCTTTGACAATGTTTGATGCTAATAATGAATTAGCTGAAAACATTGCTGAAATGGAAGGTCTAATTGATCATGTAAAAACAGGAGAAGTTACTTACGCAGTAAGAGATACAGAGTATAAAGGAATTAAAATTAAAAAAGATGAATTTATCGGTATTGCTCAAGGAGAAATTGTTACTTCTAATGTACTAAGAGAAGATACAGTAACGGCTTTATTTGATAAATTAATTGATAAAGAAACAGAAATTATTACTATTATGTATGGTAAGGCAGTAGAAAAAGAAGAACTTGAAGTAGTAATGGTTTATTTGGAAGCACAATATAGTGAAATTGAAGTTGAACTTGTAAAGGGAAATCAAGATATTTATTCTTATATAATCGCAGTAGAGTAAAAGGGTATAGATTTATACCCTTTTTTTTATTATAATAATAGTGAGAGAGGTGTGAAAATGAGTTCTTTAGAAACAATAAAAGGCATTGGACCAAAAATGAAAAAAAAACTAAATCATAATAATATTTATGATTGTTTTGCTATCATTAATCATTTTCCCTCAAAATATGAAATATATAGTTTGATTGAATTAAAAGATGTTATAGATAAAAAAAGAGTAACATTAGAAGGAAAAGTAACAAGTCGTCCAATTGTAAGATACATAAGAAAAAATTTTAATCGGATATCATTTAATCTATCAATAGAAAACCGTATTTTTAAAGTGTATATTTTCAACCGCGATTACCTAAAAAACATTTTAGATATAGGAGTGGATATTGTTGTTACAGGAACAATAGATCGTTTAAAAAACACTTTTACAGCTACAACTTTGAAATTAAAAAAGAATTTTAAAAATGAGATTGAACCAATCTATAATATAGATACTATAAGTGATCATCAATTTAATAAGTTTGCTCAATCTTCAATAAAGTTATATGCTCATTTAATTAAAGACGAATTACCAACATCTTTAATTAAAAAGTATCGATTAATAACATATCAAGAATTATTAAGAATTGTTCATAATCCCATAACTGAAAAAGACTTATTTAAAATTGATAGAAGAATAAAATATGAAGAATTATTCAAATTTCAATTTAAAATACAGTATTTGAAGTTAAAAAACAAATCTAAAAAGAATACTATAAAAAAATATGATATTAATGAAATTAAAAAATTTATTTCTGATTTACCATTTGAATTAACAAATGATCAAAAATCAGTTACAAATGAAATTATAAAAGATATTAAATCTCCATATATAATGAATAGATTATTACAAGGAGACACTGGATGTGGTAAAACAGTTGTTGCTGCAATAACAATACTTTCTGTTTTGTCTAGTGGATACCAAGTAGCACTAATGGCACCAACAGAAATATTGGCGAAACAACATTATAAAATAATGTCTCAATATTTTATTAATACAAAATATCAATTAATATATCTTTCTGGTAAATTAACACAATCAGAAAAAAATCAACAATTAAAAATTATTAAAGAGAATTCGAACGTTTTAATTATCGGTACACACGCTCTTTTTAGTGAAAATGTAATATATAATAAATTAGGGTATGTTATTACTGATGAGCAACATCGATTTGGAGTTATTCAACGAAGAAAATTAAGAGAAAAAGGATTTAATCCTGATGTTTTATATATGAGCGCCACACCAATACCAAGAACACTTGCTATTAGTTTATTTGGTGAGATGGATATTAGTACTATTAAAGAAAAACCTAAAAATAGAACTAAAGTAGCAACTAAATTATTTACAAATAATCAAATTGATTTAGTTTATCTGTTAGTTGCTGAAGAATTAAAATTGAATCATCAAGTATATGTTGTAACACCATTAATATTAGAAAGTGAGAAATTAGATTTATCTAATGCTCAAAAAGTATATAAAGAATTTTCTTCTCGATTTAAAGATTACTATGTCGGATTACTTCACTCTAAAATAAAAAAAGAAGAAAAAGATCAAGTAATGAAGTTATTTGAAGAAAATAAAATCAATATTTTAGTTTCAACAACTATTATCGAAGTAGGAGTGGACATTCCTAATGCTACATTAATGATTGTTTTAGATAGTGAAAGATTTGGATTATCTCAACTTCATCAATTACGTGGGAGAATCGGAAGGAGTTCACTTAAAAGTTATTGTTTATTACTTTATAATGATACTGAAAAAGCAAAAGAAAAATTAGAAATATTTGAAAAAACAGATGATGGATTTATTTTAAGTGAAGAAGATTTGAAATTGAGAGGTCCAGGTGATTTTTTTGGGTATCGTCAATCAGGCGATATGAAATTTCAAAAAGCATCAATTGTTGAAGATACCAAGATATTAGAAATAGCACGAGAAGATGCATTACGAATTCTTACAAACAAGAATTCGTATCAAGATAAAGAATTTTATTTAATTTTCAACTATTTAAGAAATGTTTTAAGAAAGAGTAATTTAGATTAAAATTTAGCAACTTATGTGATAGAATTATATTGAATACGGAGGCTTGCTATTATGATTTTATTTAAAAGAATAAAAGAAAATAGAAAATTTTCAATGACAATATTTATTAGTACATTCCTATGGGCTTTTATTGTAGTGCTATTTATTATTTTAAGTAATAATAATAGAAAGGAATTAATAAATATTGAAACAATGAGAGTTCAAGAGAATTATGAAGGTATTTTAGATAATATTATTCATGAAGTTGACAGTATTGAAATATTTGTATTAACAGTAGGAATGGATAATTTAACTCAGAATAACTTTGATTATTATGTTAGCAATAAAGATTTCTCAAATATTGGATTTGTTAGTTTTTCAATTGCACCAGAAGGGATAATTCAATATTATTATTCGTATAATTATGGTGATAATCTAGTTGGTCATGATCTTATTAATGATGAAAGAGAACACGTTAGAGATGCGGTTGCTTACACAATAGATAACGATGTTGTCGTTATTAATGGTCCATTCGATTTAATTCAGGGCGGAGAAGGAATAGTTTTTAGGAAGGCTGTTTTTGAGAATGGTGAATTTGTAGGAATTATTAATTTAGTTATTAATTATGATAATCTAAATAGTTTATTTGAAATTTCTAAGTCGAATGTTGTAGATGCGGGTATTTATTGTGCTGATCATACTTTATTATTTGGAAAATTAGAATATAGCGATAAATTATCTTATATCAAGAAATTTGATATTGACAATATTGACTGGGAAATAGGTGTTGAGATTTCAGATAGTTATAAATTACAATCACAAATGGCAAACATTACCTTTTTAGTAGTAGCAATCGTCCTCTACATTTTTATTATGACTATTGGAACAAAAGTATATCGTAGGAATAAAGATTTGCTTGAAAAACAAAATAGTTTAATATATTTTGATAATTTAACTAGTTTGCCTAATAGAAGACTGTTTATTAAAGACATTACGAATTTACTAAATGATAAAAAAATGTTTTATTTAGGATTTGGTGATTTAGATAATTTTAAAAACTTAAATGATATTTTAGGGCATTCTATTGGCGATGTATATTTAAAGAAAATAGCTAAAAGATTCAAATCAATCATTAGTGATAAGTTAAAGATTTATCGATGGGGTGGCGATGAGTTTATTTTCTTAATGAAAACAAAAACAAAAGAAGAAACAAAACAATTGACAGATATTATATATGAAAAATTTAAAAATCCAATTATAATCAAAGAAACAAAATATTATGTATCAATCAGTATAGGAATTGTGAATTATCCATTACATGGAGAGACAATTGACGATTTAGTTAAAAGAGCTGACATCGTTATGTATGATATTAAATCACAAAATAAAAATAATTGTGGATTTTTCGAAGACAAGTATTTTTATAATCTTCAGAGAGAAGTGGACTTTGAAAATACGGTTAATTCCTATTCATTAAGTGAATTTGAAGTCTTTTTACAACCTGTTTTGTATACAGGTAATCAAGAGGTGTATGGATTTGAAGGTCTTATAAGATTATTTGATAAAAATAATAATTTAATTAATACTCAGGAGTTAATTAAGGTGTACGAGAGAAAAGGAGAGATTTCTAAACTTGATGAATTTGTCTTTGAAGAAATATGTAAGCATAGTGTTAATCTTAAAAAAGAATTTCAAAAGGATTATAATTACGCATTTAATATTTCACCTATTACACTGTCAAAAGACTTTATTAGTTTTCTTAAAAGGACAATTAAAAAATATCAAATAGACCCAAACTTTTTTGTGGTGGAAATTATTGAAACGTTAGGATTCAAAGATATTGATGAATCATTAATTTTACTTAGGGAATTACGTAAATTAGGATTTAGAATTGCCATGGATGATTTTGGAACAGGTTATTCATCACTGAGTTATATTACTAAACTACCTCTTAGTATTATAAAAATAGATCGTTACTTTGTCCAACATTACCAATTAAACGAATTTGATAAGACTATCATTTTAATGATAAAAACTATTAGTAAATCTTTGAATATTGATGTTGTTGTAGAAGGAATTGAAACTGAAGAACAACTGCAATTTATCAAGAAAATCGGGGCACAATATTTTCAAGGTTATTTATATAGTAAAGCATTAAGATATGATATGTTAGTAAAACTACTTAAAACTAAATAGAAGAGGTGAACTTATGATTAAAATTGCAGTAGACGCTATGGGAGGAGACTTCGCTCCAAAAGAACAAGTAAAAGGAGCACTTCTTGCTATTAAAAAGATTAAAGATATTGAAATCACATTATATGGTGATGAAAAAAAGATTAAAAAACACATTACAAATGAAGAAAGAATTACAATTGTTCAAAGTGATGGAGTAATACCAATGGGGGAAAAAGATCCTATTTCTGCTATTAGAGGTAATAGAAAGAGTTCTATGGCTCTGGCTTTATCAAGTGTAAAAAAAGGCGATAATGATGCTGTTGTAAGCAGTGGGGCAACACAAGCATTGATTGCCGGGTCACATATTTTAATAGGACGTATGAAAAAAATGAAAAGAACTGCAATTGCGCCATTAATTCCTAATGTTAAAGGTACACAAACAATTATTTTAGATGCTGGTGGTAACATTGAGATTAAACCTAAATATATGATTCAACAAGCTTACTTTGCTAAAATATATGCACAAGAAGTACTAAATATTAAAAATCCTAGAATAGGGTTATTAAATATTGGTACTGAAGCTGGAAAAGGTAGACAATTAGATAAAGATGTTAGTCATTTACTTGAAGAAAATAATAATTTAAATTTTATTGGCAATGTTGAACCTAAAGACATTATGGATCCTCCTTGTGACATTTTAATAAGTGATGGATTTACAATGAATATTACTATGAAAACAATTGAAGGTACTGTGAAAGGAACAAGTAAAATTCTTAAACAAGAACTCAGTAAAGGGTTCTTAGGGAAATTAGGAATATTATTATCAATTAAAAATTTAAAAAATTTTAAACGTAGATTAGCTTCTGAAGATGTTGGTGGAGCGATGATTTACGGGCTTAAAGGAGTTGTTGTGAAAGCACAAGGTGCTTCTAATAGTATAGGATTTTATAATGGTATTAGACAAGCAGCTGAGATTGTTAGAAATGATGTTTTAAATAAAGTCAAAACAATTATTGAGAGTGAAGTGTTATAAATGATTGAACTAGAAAACTTTTTTAGTCTTAATTTTAAAGATAAGAATTTGTTAAAAATAGCTTTAACACATTCATCATATGCAAATGAACATAATTGTACTAGTAATGAAAGATTAGAGTTTATTGGTGATGCAGTATTAGATCTTCTAATGGGAAAATATTTATATTTAGAAAATAAAAAATATAATGAAGGAGATTTAACAAAAAATAGAGCCAAACATGTTTGTGAAAGTGCTTTAGTAGAATATGCTAAAGCGTGTAATTTGAAAAAATTTTTATTTTTAGGTAAAGGAGAAGAAAAAAGTAATGGTAGAAATCGCGTAGCATTACAAGCTGATGCTTTTGAAGCATTACTTGGCGCTATTTATATTGATAAAGGACTTTCTGAAACCTATAAAGTATTTAATAAAGTGGTTATTCCAGTAATGAATGATGAAACTGAAGATAATTTTGTTGATTATAAATCATATCTTCAAGAATTAGTTCAATCAGATAAAAGGTCGTTAGAATATAGAATTCTTTCTGAATCAGGGCCATCTCATAATAAAGTCTTTACAATTAGAGTTTATATGGATGAAATACTAATGGGAGAAGGAACTGGTAAAAGCAAGAAAGAAGCAGAACAAAATGCTGCAGAAATGGCACTTAAAAAATCAGTGAAAAGGTCAATCTAATTTTAAAGGTTATTTTAAAAAATAATCTTTTTTTCTCTTTTGCTGTGGTATAATTATATTTCAAAGTGAAGTGACAAACTAATAAAACTGAATCAAATAAAAAACCGTGGTTTGAGTCACCTCAAATACTTGCACTGATGCAGTATGAATATATAGGGATAAATCCACAGTGTATATACATTATATACTCTTAAGTGAGTGTTATAAACCTTAAATGAAAGGAGTAATAATTAAATCAATTTTCAACTGATTTAATTATACGTGACGAAATGGATATCAATGATATGAAAAGGTATATCAATAATAATACTATTGATTTTACAGAATTAATTCTTAATAATTACTATAAAATAGGTATTGATGAAACTGATGCAATAATAGTTATTAAGTTACAATATTTACTTAAAAAGAATATTACTTTTATTTCTCCATCACAACTATCTAAGATGCTTTCCATTTCTAAACAAACAACTTCAAAGAGATTGAAATCGCTTATTGAAAAAGGTTTTATCAAAATGGAATTAATAAAAAATAATAATGGAAAACAAACAGAAAGTTTTAATTTAGATTATTTGATTGAAAGTATATTAGTCAATAGCAGTAGTGATGAAAATAATGAAAAAGAAGAGTTTAAAAAGACAGTAGAAACTAAAATTGTAAAATTGTTTGAGGAAGAATTTAAAAAGCCCTTAAGTGTTTTGGATATTCAAACAATTACTAAATGGTTGAATGACGATAAGTATAGTTTTGAAAAGATAAAAGATGCTTTATTTGAAGCAGTAAGAATTCGCAAATTAACAATTAAATACGTTGATGGAATTCTTTTAAAATCCGAAGATAAAACAGATAAAAGAAAATATAAAAGGACTGCTACTATAAGCAACTTAAAAAAAATATGGGAAGAATAGATAAAATATTAAGTGTGTTTAGTGAAATGTATCCAAATGCTGAATGTGAACTAAATTATACAAATAGTTTAGAGTTAATTGTTGCTGTTATGTTAAGTGCTCAAACAACAGATAAATCAGTAAATATATTAACTGAAAATTTATTTAAAAAATATACTACAGTAGAAGATTATGCTAATGTTAATTTGGAAGAACTGCAAAATGATTTAAAGAGAATTGGGCTTTATAAAAATAAAGCAAAAAATGTTATAAATATGGCTAAATTATTAATAAAGAATTTTGATGGAAAAGTACCCAGTAGCCAAGTAGAACTTGAGTCATTGCCAGGTGTTGGAAGAAAAACAGCTAATGTTGTTTTAAGTGTTTGGTATAATATTCCTAGAATTGCTGTTGATACACATGTAGACAGAGTATCAAAAAGATTGAAGTTAGCATATAAAAATGATACTGTTTATCAAGTAGAAGAGAAATTGATGCGGAAAATTCCTAAAAATAAATGGAGTCAAACTCACCATCAAATGATTTTTTTTGGAAGATACCACTGTACATCAAGAAAACCTCATTGTGAAAACTGCAAGCTAAAAGAATTATGTCGTTATCCTAATATTTGAGACTTCGGTCTCTTTTTTTTTATAAAAAATGACAAATCTGTCAAAAAAAGTTGTATTTACAAACATATATTCAGTGAAATCATGGTTAAAAAAGAACAATAACAAGAAAAAGTAACGAATATATTACAAGTAGAGTTTAAATATATTTTTTTCAATAAGTCTTAACATTCAATACCTTTGTTTTACGATAAAATATTTATAGAGAGGAAGTGACTGCTTTGAGTATAACAAGTTTGAAAAATAAAATAAATAAAAGAATCAGAGTAAGTAATTATAAATCAGATTTTCAAGAGATTGGTAGTTTTATTAAAAAGAAACGAAAAGAATTAAATGTAACTCAGGATGTTATATCATCAGGAATATGTAGTATAAGTTATCTTTCTAAAATTGAGAATAATCAAATAATACCGAATAGATATTACGTTAGAGAGATAATGAATAAGTTGGATGTTGAGGAATCGTTTTATCAAAAAACGATTGATGAGAAATTATATCTGAATAGTTTAATAAAAGGTATTTTTTATCTAGATGATGAATTAGTTAAAAAAACTTATGATGAAATCAAAGATATTGAACACAACCTTGTAATAAATATAGCGAAATTAGGATATTATATTTATTTTCATAAAGAAGATAAAAATCAATATGTAATGATGCTTGAAAATCTAGTATCAAATATGGATGATTTTGAGTTAAAAATTTATCTTTATTTATCAGCTGCATACTTTATTTCAAAAGAGAAATATAAAACTGCACTAGAAGTGTTAATATTAGGAGAAAAAATATTAGTAAGTAATGATTATTTAAATGCTTTAATTAGTGAATATTCATATTTAGCAAAACAAAGATTATTTAGGAAAAATAGTTCTTCGGAAGATTATCTAAATGCACAAAACATATATCATAAGCACAATAATACAAAAAGAGTTATAATGTTAGTTCTTTGGAAAACAAGGTATTTGGCAAAAGAAAATCCGATAAAAGCATTGAAAATTTTAGATTTAATTAAAGAATCATTAATGAATGAATATTTAAAAGCTTTTTATAGTATAGTAAAAGCTGAAATATTATTTTTATTAAACAAATATCAAGAGGCTACATTAAGTTTAAATAATATTGATAACAAATCAGACTTTTTTTATCAAAAAATGATTTTGTTATTCTCAATATGTAAAATTGAGAAAGACGAAGGAATGTTAGAAGAAATAAACAATGTTTTAACGAGTTTTATGCCAGATCGATTTCAACTTAAGTACAAGGTTCAATATCATTATTTACTTCTTGATAAAGAAGAAGATTTAAAAGAATATCTACGTGACATTGCTATTCCGTATTCAATAAAGATAGAAGATTATTATGGATTAAAACAGTATACTCTAGATATCATGGATATATGTATTAATAAATCCCGATATAAAGAAGCAACACAGTTTTATAAGAAATATCAAAGAGAAGTATTTAGAATACAAAAAATCACATACGAATAAAAAGATTATTTTGAATTATACTATTTCTATATTATAATAATATAGATTGGACGTGAAATAATGAATTCTACGAATGCTGAATTATTAGATGATTACGATATTAAAAAGTTGTTAATAAAACTTAGCGTTCCTGCTATTCTTGGTATGATGGCAAATGCGTTATATAATTTTGTAGATACTATATTTGTTGCATTAGGATCGGGAGAAATAGCAATTGGTGCATTAGCCATTGCTTTTCCAATTCATATGATAATTGTTGCTTTTGCTCTCATGATTGGAGTTGGAGGAGCCTCTGTTTTTTCAAGAGCATATGGTCGTGGAGATAAAGAAACGATGGAAAATGTAGCAAATACTGCATTAAGAATGGATTTTATCTTAGGAATTATTATAACCGTTTTTGGATTGTTGTTTTTAGAAAAACTATTAATAATTTTTGGAGCTACATCTTCAAATATAGGATTTGCTAGAGAGTATTTAAGTGTTATCTTAATAGGGATAATTCCTATGTCACTTCAAATGGTTCTTAATAATTTGATCAGAGCTGAAGGAAAAGCAAAAATAGCGATGATATCAATGATGCTTGGAGCAGGATTGAATATTATTTTAGATCCATTTTTTATTTTTGAAGAAATAAACATTTTGGGAATAATTATCCCGGGATTAGGGCTAGGAGTAAAAGGAGCAGCGATTGCTACAGTAATAGCTCAAGTAATTGCTTTTACATATATTTTTTCAGTTGCGCTATCAAAAAAATCTGAATTAATTATTAGCCTAAAGCATTGGTTTGATATTCATAGAGCGACAGTTAAAGAAATATTAGTTATTGGTGGACCTTCTTTTGTAAGAAATACTATATGGGCTGTCTTAGCGATTATTGTTTATCAACTAATTAATAAATACTCCCCCAGCGATCCAGCAATATATATATCAATTTATGGAGTAATAAATAGGGTATTCTTCTTTATTTTTATGCCGGGATATGGTGTCGTACAAGGGTTAGTTCCAATAGTAGGATTTAATTATGGCGCAAAAAACTATGCAAGAATAAAAGAGGTAATTATTTTCTCAACAAAAGTGGTAGTTCTCTACTTTACATTAGGATTTTTATTTGTTCAAAGTTTTTCAAAGGTTATCTTTAATTTATTTAGCGAGACAAACGATATATTCTTTATCAATTACGGTTCTGAAGCATTTAGGATAATATCTATAGGATATATTTTAGTTGGATTTCATATCATTTTAGGAGCAGTATATCAGGCTTTAGGATTCCCAATTAAAGCTTTCATTGTATCTATTCTAAGACAGTTAATTCTTTTTGTTCCGACTGTTTTTATTTTAACACTGATTTTTGGATTAAGTGGTATTTGGTATACATTTGCTATTTCAGATATTACTGCTGGAATAATAAGTATGTTTATATTATTGCATGAAATAAAATTTTTGAATAAGGAAATTTCCAAACAAAAAAACTCATCATAATTTTTTGATGAGTTTTATAGGTGTGCCCGGCATGGCATTAAACTTACAGGTGAAAGTCCTTAATGAATGTTTGTAACTTTATCCTATCTTCAAAAGTATAAGAAATACCTAATAAAAAAGATAACAGACAAGGATTAATAAATCCTTATACCTATTATCTTAGTGAAATTAAATTGGAATATAGAACTGAATCGCCGTATATAGTTTCGTATGTACGGTGATGTGAGAGACTAAATAAAATAATTATTTAGTCTCTATTTAATTTTTAGTATTCCTTAATAATTTTATTTGCTAATCCTAAATACTCAATTCCAATTTCTTCATCAGGTTCGAAAATTGAAATATGATTTTTAGGTTGTCCAATTGGGATAGTCGATAAAACTTTTGTTTTTAATTTATCAGCAACGATTTTACCGCCACCTTCACCAAAGATATTAATAATTTCTCCATTATGGTTAAAATAACTCATATTTTCAATAACACCAAGAATGTCATGATTTAGTTTTATAGCAGCAAATCCAGCTTTAACAGCAACATGAGATGCTGAAATGTGTGGAGTTGTAACAATAACCATTTTACAATCAGGAATTAATCCTTGGATATCTAAAGCAACATCACCTGTACCTGGAGGTAAATCAACTAAAATATATTCAATATCTTCATCCCACACAACATCGTAAAAGAAATGATGTAGCATTTTACCAAGCATTGGGCCACGCCACATTAATGGTTTATCAGGAGCTAAGAAAAATTCTGTAGAAATCAATTCGATTCCATCCTTATTGAAAGGAATAATTTTTTCAGTTCCAGTACCTTTAGGAGGAGTAACTTCCATGTCTAAGATAGTTGGAATACTGCTTCCATAAATATCAGCATCAATAATACCAACTTTTTTACCTAGAGTTTTTAAAGCATATGCAAGATTTGCAGCAACAGTTGATTTTCCAACTCCACCTTTTCCAGAAGCGACTCCAATGTATTTGACTTCTCTAGATAAGATACTTTCACTTTTTTTATTTAATTCAAAATCAGCTTTAATACCTGTGAATCCTAAATCAATTTTAATCAATTTAGCTAATGTTCTAGTAACAGTTTTTTTATAATCATCTTCTAATTTTTCAAGACCGATTAGAACATTAACAATCATTTTCTCTTCGTCGATATCAAGAAATTTAACACCATTAGTTTCTTTAAAAGATTTATTAACTGATGGATCTATAAGCATCTCAACACGATCTTTTATTTCTTCTTTTGTATACATATTATCACCCAATCTAAATTATATTATATTTCTCTTTAAAATCAATTAAAATGCATAAGAATTAGTGGCTTAAATTCTTCTTTAAAAACATTAACATCGCTTACCATAGAATATATCTTTGAAGCTCTTAACTCCATTTCTAAATAAGGATGTTTTTTATCTGTAATTTTAGAGATAAGAGGGATACTTAAATCTTTTTTTATTAAATTTAAATACTCTTGTCCATTATAATTCATACCGAGTATTCTTAAATATGGTATTTCGAAAGAATTTATCATTTTCTTTTGTGTATTACATAAAATATGAATTAATGATCTTCTAATTTTAGAATTAGTATATCTTTTTGTAATTAATTGAGAAATTAAATCTGTAACACTAGAAAAATCTGTAACTTTCTTGATTCTATTTTCGAAACCTTCAGAAATATTAAAAATATTTTTTAATTCCTCATTAGTGGAACTATGTATTTTATATTTTAAATATTTTGCAAACATATTAAGATCAATAATTTTGCGATTTTTTAGTAAATTAAATACATTTTCAGGAACGAATTCTTCAATATTTTTTTTATTTTTAATCATTTTTCTAATTGTTGTTGCACTTTGAATTGATTTTCCTAATGTAAACTCATCAAAATAATTTGTTTCAATTCTTTTGATAGAACAAACTTTAATATTGCTTTTTAATTTTTTTACAGCTCTTATGTAATGAATACCTAAAATATTGTTAGGTAAGCTATATGCTTTTGTGTCAGTTAAGTCAGAAACAGCTAAATTACTACTAGTAGGATAACTATTTCCTTCTTTAGAATATTTTAAAACAAGATTATTATATTCCACGCTATCTAAAATATCACTTAATAGATATAATTCATCAATATTATCAGATTCACTTCCAAAATAAATTTCATCAACTTTTAAATGATTTAAAATAGCAACAGAAGTGTAAGCGAAAATATCAGCACTTTGTACTGAAAAAACAAATGGTAATTCAATTACTAAATCAACATGATTTAGTAATGCCATTTTTGTTCTAGTAAATTTGTCAATCATAGCTACTTCACCTCTTTGAGTGAAGTTTCCTGACATGACAGCGATTAAGTAATCACATTTGGAAATCTTTCTAGTTTCTAAGATGTGATGAAGATGTCCATTGTGAAGAGGATTATACTCAACTATTATTCCTGCGACTTTCATAATATCACCAAATCTATTATACCTTATAATTGACATTTTTCCATAATAAAAGTATAATCTTTACGCTTGGAGGTGGTAATTTGAAATGGACAATACAAGAATTAACAAAACTTCAAAACATCAATAATGAATTTAATGAAATTGTTGATTTATCATCATATATTGAGAATACAGATATAATTAAAATTTCTCCAGTTGAAATAAATGGTAGCTTTGAAATTTATGATGATTCTCTTTATGAATTCTATTTTGATATTAAATGTACATTAATTCTAGCTTGTGCAATAACATTAGTTGAAGTCCCTTACGTAATAGATATTTCAGTCGAAGAAATCTTTTCAAAAGATTTAAATGATAAATATAATAATATTGATGGGATAACTATTGACTTATTACCGATTATATGGTCTAATATTATATTGGAAAAGCCAATGCGTGTTCTAAGTAAAAATGCTTATGAAAATCAAGAAGAAGAAATAGTTGATTTAGAACAAAAAGATAATATAAATCAAGCATTTGCTAATCTAAAAAACTACAAGAAGTAGAGACAAGTTATAGGAGATGACAAAATGGCAGTACCTAAAAGAAGAACTTCTAAATCTGTTAAACGTAAACGTCGTACTCACTTCAAATTAAATGTGCCTGGTATGGTTGTTTGTCCAAACTGTGGAGAAATGAAACTAGCACATCGCGTTTGTAATGAATGTGGATATTACGGTGGTAAAACAGTTATCGAAGTAAAAGATGACGTAGAGGAATAAACCCTACAAAAAGAAGCGCTGATATCGGCGTTTTTCTTTTACAATTTTTTTAATGTATGATATTATTACAACGCAGAGGGTGATTATATGTATAAACACATTTCAGTTTTACTTGAAGAAAGTATTAATTATTTAAATATTAAGAAAGACGGAATTTATGTCGATTGCACCCTTGGTGGTGGTGGACACTCTTTTGAAATTTTAAAAAGACTTGACAATGGACATCTATATGCATTTGATCAAGATGATTACGCTATTACTAAAGCAAAAGAAAAATTAGACCCACTAAAAAAAGACTATACAATTATTAAAAGTAATTTTGTTAATTTAAAAGAAAAACTTAATGAATTAGGAATTAATCATGTTGATGGAGTCCTTTTTGATTTAGGAGTATCATCATATCAATTTGATATTCCTGATCGAGGATTTAGTTACAAATATGATGCTCCTCTTGATATGAGAATGGATCAATCACAAACATTAACCGCAGAAATCATTGTAAATGAGTATTCATTTCACGATATAATGCATTTATTACAAAAATACGGAAACGAATCATTCGCTAAGCAAATTGCTAGAAATATTGAAAAAGAAAGAATAGATAATAGAATTAAAACAACGTTTGAATTAGTTCGAATAATCAAAAAAAGTATGCCACAAAAAGTGTTAAGCAAGAAAGGTCATCCTGCAAAGAAAACATTTCAAGCATTAAGAATAGCTGTAAATGATGAGCTAAGAGTTTTTGAAGATTCTCTTAAACAAGCTCTTGAAATGTTGAATAAAGATGGTAGAGTAGTTGTAATAACCTTTCATTCACTAGAAGATCGCATTGCTAAATACATTATGAGAGAGAAGACAACTATTAATGTTCCTAGAAATATACCTGTTATGCCAAATGTTGTTCTAGATTTCGAATTATTACATAAAAAAGTTATATTTCCAAGTAAACATGAATTGGAGAATAATAATCGAGCACATAGTGCTAAACTTAGAGCGATAAAGAAAATTTAAAATAAATAAACAAGTTTATTGACTTGTTTTTTTATTTATGATATTATACTTATGCTAGCAAATTAGCAGGTGTAGTTTAATGGTAGAACCTCAGCCTTCCAAGCTGACTGTGTGAGTTCGATTCTCATCACCTGCTCCATAAAATAAGCATTGGTTTGATACAATTGTATCGAACCTTTTTT
>CAZWIZ010000018.1:0-7221 GCA_964634385.1 uncultured Candidatus Izemoplasmatales bacterium
TCTTGAAGAAATATTATAACATCAATACTCAAAATAATCACCCCTGTTTACTATTATATATATTTTTTTTAATACATTATTTCATCAATAAATTTTTCACTATCAATATCATCAAGCGATGATATTGCTTCTTTCAAACTAACTTCATCAAATCTAACATTAAGTAATGCTTTTTCTATTTTAACATTATTTTCTTCAAAAGAATCAACAGTAACATCTCTAATAAACCCTCTTTTAATAATTAATGTTACTAACATTCTTTTTTCAAATTCTTTTTTAACTAAAAATTCTTTTGATTCTCCATAATTCCAATCCCAGTTACCATATTTTTTTGTAACTAACTGATTAATTCTTTTAAAATCAATAGAATCTAATTTATAAACCTTATTCGAAACTTTACCACCAAGTAATTCATTTAATAATAATAATCTAAACATAGAAACAGTCATTGGTTGTTTAAAATGCTTTTTAGCATTAACAATACTAATTTTTCTATCATATTTATTAATGAGTTTCATATAACTTAAATTAGAATCAAGATAGATAATTCCGTGATGAATTATCTTATCTTTAAATACATTTTGAAAATCAAGTGATATTTGATCTTTATCAACATAGAGATGTTGTTTATTCTTGATGTGAGCGTTTATTCCTATTCTATTAAGTACTTTTACTACAGGATCTAAAAAGTACTTAAAATCACCTATTTTTGCTTTTGAAGTACTTACTACAAAAGCAAAATTAATACAACCATCATCATAATAAATAGCTTTTTCATTAGTGGCTCTTCTAACTACAGGAATATGATTTTTATTTATAAAAGATCCATTTAAATCATTAAATGGACTTTGGTTTCTACCAATGACAACACATTTCTTATTTTGCCAAATAAGTAAAAAATCTTCAGTAATATTTAAATATTTTAAAACATATTCTTCAACTGCTAAGTTGAAGCTAGGATCAGTATTATTATTAATAATTGTAAGCATAAAAACACATCCTTTGTGATTTATATTTTATCTTAAAATTATCTAAAAAGCAATTTATAAATTTGTTAGCACTCTTTACTTGACAGTGCTAAAACAAAGTTGTATAATAACTATCGAACATTAAAAAAAGTATTTTAGGAGGAACATAATATGGCAAAAACTAAACAGTTTAAAACAGAATCACAAAAACTACTTAACTTAATGATTAACTCAATTTATACTCATAAAGAAATCTTTTTAAGAGAGTTAATAAGTAACGCTAGTGACGCGATTGATAAGCGTCACTATAAAGCATTAACTAATGCTGAATTAATGACTGATTATCATATCTTCATCGAACTCGATGAAGATAAAAGAACTATTACTATTACGGATAATGGTGTAGGACTAACAGAACAAGAATTAGTAAACAATTTAGGAACAATCGCCAGAAGTGGTTCAAAAGAATTTTCGGATTCGTTAGATGAATCAGATATTGAAATAATAGGACAATTTGGAGTTGGATTCTACAGTGCTTTTATGGTTGCTAAAAAAGTTACTGTTATTACTAAATCAGTAGATAGTGAAAAAGCATTTAAATGGGTTTCTAAAGGAACTAGTACTTATACTATTAGTGAAACAGAAAAAGAAGAGCCAGGAACAACTATTATCTTATCACTTCGTGATGATAACGAAGAAACAGAAGAAGATTATTCAAAATACTTATCGGAATATAAAATAAAAGATTTAGTAAAGAAATATAGTGATTATATTAGATACCCTATTAAAATGGATGTTACTAAATATGATTATCCTGAAGACAAAGAAAAAGAACCAGTTGTTTATAAAGAATTAGAAACATTAAATTCTATGATACCTTTATGGAAGAAAAATAAAACAGAAATCAAAGAAGAAGATTATACTGAATTTTATAAACATCAATTTAATGATTACACAGAACCATTAAAAGTTATTCATACTAAAGTAGAAGGAGCAACTACTTTTACAAGTTTATTATTCATACCTAAAAAAGCACCATTTGATCTTTATTCAGAAAAATTCGAAAAAGGTCTTCAACTATATACTAAAGGTGTCTTTATCATGGATAAGAATAAAGATTTAATACCTGACTATTTTAGATTTGTTAAAGGATTAGTAGATACATCAGACTTATCATTAAATCTTTCTCGTGAAATGTTACAAAAAGATGCTCAACTTAAGAAAATAGCTAAAACAGTTGAAAAGAAAATTAAATCTGAACTTGAAAAAATGCAAAAGAAAGACCGTGAAACATATAACGAATTTTATAAGATTTACGGAGTAAATCTTAAATATGGTATATATGAAGGTTATGGTATTAATAAAGAACTACTTCAAGATTTAATTATGTTTAAGACAACAAAATCAGATGATTTTGTTACCTTAAAAGAATATGTTGAAAAAGCACCAAAAGATCAAAAACATATTTACTACGCTAGTGGTAAAACAAAAGAAGCTATTTTATCTTTACCACAAATGGATTTACTAAAAGAAAAAGATTATGAAGTATTATTATTTACTGATGATATAGATGAATTCATGGCAAGTATTTTACAAAAATATGAAAAACTAGATTTTAAAAATGTCGCTCAAGGTGATCTTGATTTAATCGATAAAAAAGAAGAAAAACAATTAGATAAATTAAATAAAGAAAAAGAATCATTATTAGAAGCTTTAAAAGAAGGTCTTGGAGATAAAGTATCAGAAGTTAAATTATCTAAAAGATTAAAAGATAGTCCTGTCTGTTTAGTAAGTGGTGAAGGGTTATCAATGGAAATGGAAAAAGTCTTACAAAATATGCCACAAACAAAAGAAGTAAAAGCTACTAAGATTTTAGAAATTAATCCTAATCATGATTTATTTAAAACATTAGAAAAAGTATATGAAAAAGATACAGAGAAAGTTAAAGAATACGCTAAGATATTATATAATCAAGCATTATTAATCGAAGGATTACCACTAGATAATCCAGCTGAATTTTCAGAAGCTATGGTTAAACTAATGATTGAAGTAAATGAATAATTAAATAATAAACAGACTAATAATTATTATCGATTGAACTGCACCCACAAATTTAGACATAGGAAACTATGAAAAATTGAGGGTGCAGTTTTTAAATTCATAAATATTCACAGAATTTAAAAAGAAAGTAATAAGTTTTTACAAAGAGAATATTATAATAAAAGTGCTTTTATGAGTATTTATAAACACATCCAAAATAAAGAAGGAATATTAAGATTTTATTCTAATAGTTAAAGTTACCAATATAACTAGTTTAAGAAAAATATGAAAAAATAATTTAACAATACTACAATGAACGATTTTGTGTTAATATAATGAGAAATAAGAAAATGATTATCTAAATATTTAAATGTTAAATAATTTAGGGTATAATTAGAATCAAATAAGACAAATCACTATCAATAGGAGGTACTGATGGATATTTTTCAAAAATGTTTTAAGTACACTGAAGTAGAAGAGATCATGGCAAAAGGATTATATCCATATTTTCATGCGCTAGAGTCTAAACAAGATACTGAAGTTATCATGGAAGGTAAAAGAAGAATCATGATTGGTTCGAATAATTATTTAGGATTAACAGGGGATGAAAGAGTTATTCAAGCAGGACTTGATGCGATGAAAGAATATGGAAGTGGAGTATCTGGTTCCCGGTTTTTAAATGGGACACTAAGAGTTCATGTTGAATTAGAAGATGAGTTAGCTAAGTTTTTACACAAAGAAGCAAGTCTTATCTTTTCTACAGGATTTCAAACAAATCTTGGAATAATTTCCGCAATTGCAACCCGCGATGACATAATCTTTAGTGATCGTGAGAATCACGCAAGTATTTATGATGGAATCAAATTAAGTTATGCTAGTTTTGTTAGATATAAACACAACAATATGGAAGATTTAGAAAAAAAACTTAAAAATGCTGATCCTAAAAAAGGAAAATTAATTATCACTGATGGTGTTTTCAGTATGAGTGGTGATATTGCTAATTTACCAGGGATTATTAAACTAGCTAAAAAATATAACGCAAGAATAATGGTTGATGATGCTCATTCTCTAGGTGTTTTAGGAGAACATGGAAGAGGAACAGCTGAATATTTCCATTGTGAAGATGATATTGATATTATTATGGGTACTTTTTCTAAGTCTTTAGCAAGCCTTGGAGGATATGTAACTTCAACTAAAAAAGTAATAAATTATATAAAACATAAATCAAGACCGTTTATCTTTAGTGCATCAATTCCACCAGCAAATGCAGCAACTGCACTAAAGGCTTTAAGAATATTACAAGAAGAACCAAATAGACCAAAGAAACTAAAAGAGATTACAAATTATATGCGTAAAGTTCTAATGGAAAAAGGAATTGAATTAGAAGGGAATAATGTATCACCAATTATTGCTTTTAAGACATACTCTGTCGTAAGAACATTAGTAATTTGTAAGATGCTTTATAATAGAGGGGTATACGTCAATACAGTATTACCACCAGCATCACCTGAAGGAGAATGTATGATAAGAACTAGTTATACGGCAACTCATACAAAAGAACAGATGGATGAAGCAGCTGACATAATATTAGAAGTTCTTTATAAGGTTCCTTCTAAAGACGAAGAAATACTTGCTTTATGGGAAAAAGAAAATGAATAATGTTATTGTAATTACCGGAGCATCTAGTGGTATTGGCTATGCTCTAGCTAAATTTTTTACTGAAAAAGGAAATACTGTAATTGGTATTTCAAGAAACTATCCAAAAGAAGAATATTCATTTGATTACTATCTATGTGATTTATCAAATCCCAAGGAAATAAATAAAACAACAATATTAATAAAAGAAAAATATAAAAAAATTAATGTTTTAATTAATTCAGCAGGAATAGGGATTAGTGGTGCATTAGAACTAACTCCTTTAGAAGAAATAAAAGAAATATTCCAAGTAAATCTATTTGGATTAATGCAGCTAACTAAAGAACTAATTCCCGCATTAAGAGACTCAGTACCAAGTAAGATCATTAATATAGGATCAGTAGCTGGAGAGTTACCTATACCTTTTCAAACAGTATACACAATGACAAAATCTAGTACACAAAGATATACAGAAGGACTCCGTTTAGAACTGAAACCATTCAAGATTTCAGCTTGTACTGTATTACCTGGAGATACTAAAACAGGTTTTACAAATAATCGTATACAACCAAAGATTTTAAATCAAGAGTTATATCAATCACGCATTACTAATAGTATTAGAAAAATGGAGATTGATGAACAAAAAGGGATGTCACCAATGTCAGTAGTGAGAGTTGTAAATAAACTTGTGAAAAGACGAAACATGCCAGTTCAAGTTACTGTTGGTTTTAAATATAAGATATTTGTATTTTTAAATAGAATCTTACCCAAAAAGGTAGTGTTATATATTTTATATCAAATGTACGGAAAGTAAAATGAAACAAATAAAATATAAACTAATTATATACACGTTATAATATATCTAATAATAATCACTATGAGGAGAAAACCAAATGTATCCTAAAAAACTAAAAAAAGGTGCAACTTTTGGAATAGTTGCGTTAAGTAGTCCTTCGAAATATGAACTTCTTGTTCAAGGAAAAGCTAATCTAGAAAAACTAGGGTATAAAGTTATTATAGGTAAAAGTTGTACATCAGACTATGCCGGATACTTATCTGGAGATGATGACTTACGGGCAAACGATTTAAATAATATGTTTAAAGATAAAACAATAGACGCCATTATGTGTTTAAAAGGTGGATATGGAACTCCTCGAATAGTAGATAAAATTGATTATAAGATGATTAAAAACAATAAAAAAATCTTTATAGGTTTTAGTGATGTAACATTATTATTAAATACTATTTATGATAGATGTAATTTAATTACATATCATGGACCAATGTTAGCTATTGATTTTAAAGATAGCTACAACAAAACATCACTTGACTCGTTTAATGACATCGTCATTAAACAGTCAAGAAATTATTTAATTAATAAAGATAATATATATAATATTAAAACAATAGGTAAAGGAATAGCTAAGGGAATTATCGTAGGTGGTAATTTAAGTTTAATTGACGTAATGATAGGAACTCCTTATCAACTAGACTTTAATAATAAAATTTTACTAATTGAAGAGATTAATGAAGAAGTTTATCAAGTTGACAGAATGCTTCAAAAATTAAGATTAAGTGGAATTTTATCAGTTTTAAAAGGAATCATTATTGGCGGAATAACTTATAAAAAAGCTGAGAATAAGGAATATGGATATTATGAGTTATTTAAAGAAATATTAGAGCCATTAAATATTCCAGTATTATATGGGTTACCAATAGGACATGTTACTCCTAGACTTACTATACCGATTGGGGCAGAAGTAGAAATAAACACTTTTGAATTTACACTAAAAATAATTTGAAACTTTTATAATATTTTTTGAATATATCAAATGACCATAAAAAATATGAGATTTATTATCTCATATTTTTTATGTTTCAACATTTTAAATTAAGTCTTTAATTAAATTATAATATACTTCATATCCGAGATTATTTAAATGGACTCCATCTTCAGTATATTGTGGGTTTAAAAAGTTATTTTTATCTTTAAAACTATTAGATATATCTAAATAGTTTAAATTATACTTAGAAGCAATTTCACTAATATATTTGTTAATTTCATCTAATTCTTTATTATATAATACAAGAGTATCAAATGGCTTATTCATACTAACAGGCAAAATTGATAAAAGAGTAAATGAAGTATTACGAAGATTGTCAGTTAGTAAAGTTATTAAAGCATTATAAGTAACTTCAAAGTTAATATTAAAAAACTCTTGCCAATATGCTTTTTTTACAAGATAATCGTTTACTCCAACCATAATAAATAGTTTATTAGGCTTTTCTCTAATAACATCTAAAACTCTTCCAATTAGTTCAGTTGTTTTGTCTCCTCCAACTCCTAAATTAACAACATTTTTATTTTGTTTTAATAAAACAAAACAATTAGTTATTGAATCACCATAAAAGACTGTTTTATTCATATTTTCCACCCCAATTAAAACTATAATAATTTATTTATTTTATTATATCATAAAAAAGATTATTGAGAAAAACACTCAATAATCTTTTTGATTAATGATTATATCGATGTTTATAAAATTCATCTAGTAATCCTTCTTTTATAAATTTAATC
>CAZWIZ010000018.1:7321-14659 GCA_964634385.1 uncultured Candidatus Izemoplasmatales bacterium
ATTATATCGATGTTTATAAAATTCATCTAGTAATCC
The DNA here is from genome assembly GCA_964634385.1 of uncultured Candidatus Izemoplasmatales bacterium. Classification (GTDB taxonomy): domain Bacteria; phylum Bacillota_I; class Bacilli_A; order Izemoplasmatales; family Izemoplasmataceae; genus JAFGXW01. Next base: position 7,358 of record CAZWIZ010000018.1, read on the forward strand.
TTCTTTTATAAATTTAATCATTGCGTCCGCAGGAACTGGAGAAAACTGAGTTCCTGAATAAAGTTCGATTTCTTTAAGGATTTCATTACTAGTTTTTATTGCGGCATATGGTCTTTTAGTTGCCATTGAACTTACAGAATCACAAACAGCTAAAATTTGTGATATTAAAGGTATTGTTTCTCCTTTAAGACCATCAGGATAACCTTCTCCATTCCACCATTCATGATGGTGTTTAACAAATTTGGCTATTTCTTTTAAATCTTCTGATTTATTCAGTATTTGGTACCCAAATACTGGATGCTTTTTAATTTGCTTAAATTCTTCTAATGTTAGTTTACTAGGTTTATTTATTATATCACTAGAAATACCAACTTTTCCGATATCGTGAACAATACCTGACCAATAAGCATTATATACATCATCTTTAGAAAGTCCCATTTTAATTGCTATTTTCTCTGAAAGATAAGCAACTTCTTCACTATGCCCACCAGTATAATGATCAAATAATTCTAAAGTTCTAATTAAACTTAAAACGATATCATTTTTTAAAATATTATTTTTAATGTTTAAATTATTATATTCATAAAAACTATTCATTAATTTTTGATAAGATCTAAAATTATCAACATCATCAGATGTAAAAGTATAGTCTGTTCCTTCCATTATATCAAAACTCATTCCGCCAACTATATCTTCTTTAATATAAAGATTAAATCTAATTGATTGTTTCATTTTTGGATAAAATGACTTAAAATGTTCATACTTGTTACCAAGTTGTTCTTTTACAAGTTCATTGGGATTCTTGATTATTCTTGGTTCTCTCAGTTTCCAGTTAAAATCGTCAAAATCATTAAAAAACTCATTTAAGACATCAAGATCATATCCATGACAATCAATATATTTAATATAATTGTCTGATTTTACGTATAATGAAGCATATTCAAAATTATCTAACATATTAATTGCGATATTAAACATTTGAATTAAGTAACTATTAGTAATCTTAGTATTAGTATCTAGTAATTCACCACTTAATTTGAAAAGTATTTTTGTTGAATCTAATAATTTTTTTATTTCATTTTTTGATTTCTCAAGTTGTTTATTTTTAAATTCAAGATTACAAATTATTATTTTTAAAAATAAAGCAATATTTGAAAAGAGAACAAGATAAATATTTAAAGTGAAAACAATAGCCATTAAATCAGTTGGAGATGAAGCAAAAATAAGAAATAAATGGTACATTATTATATAAATGATATCAAGCATAATAATCATTTTATAACTAAATAAAATTGAAATAACACAGAATAAAAGAAATAACACAGAAAAATAGTTGAAAGTCATTGTATTACCAAAAACTAAATATGAAAAAACAGTAAAAATAATAATAAATGATAAAGCCAAAATAAAATTAGTTTTTGTTTTAATAATTGTATTATCATAATGATATGAAAAAACTATTGGTATAGTAAAAACTAAAATACTTGAAAAATCTCCAAAAACCCATCTACTTAAAGTAAATAAAAACTCAGAAGAACTATGTGTAAGATAAATAAATGATACACTTATTATTGCGCCAATAACGCTCACAATTAATGAAACACCAATCAACCAAAAAGATTTCTTAATAGAATTAATACTTTTTACTGAAATACTTGGAATTAATCTTTTGAAAATTAAGGCTTGAATAACATTTCCAATTGTAAAAACAATAGAAGTAGAAATAGTTAAGTAAACTAGTTCATCTATTAAAACAAACCTCGCCAACAAATTAGCTATAAAAATACCAATAATAAGGCCTGGTAAGGCTTTTTTACCATAAACATAATAAAGACCAATAATAAAGCCTGTAGTAGGCCACATCATAGACGCTACAAAAGCACTGTTTACATAAAAATAACCGATTAATGTTGTAGAAAATAATATTAGTCCGATTACTATATTTAGCTTTACACTATTTAGATTTTTAAACATGTTTATTACCTCCATTTAACATATTATATCACTCAAAACATTCTTTAACAAGATTCTATAGTATATGTAAATTACTATCTTAAATATGTAGGTTGGCAAATATATTATAACTTTATAAATAATATTTACATGTCTATGTTATAATAATAAGAGTATAAAAGGGGATGATATGTTGACAGAATTAGAAATACTAAAACAACTTCATTTTGATAAAACTCATATTTCATTAAATCCTTATTTCTTTGGAAATGAATATGAAGAAAAAGGTGTTTTAGTTTTAATGAAATTAACGAAAGGATCTGATTTAGATTATTTAGATATTGATAATATTTGTTTTCAATGTCCAAAAATGGAATCACATCCACAGTTAGTTACAATGATTTTATATTTATTTAATAAAGATAATAAAATATATGATTATAGTATCGCTGCTAGTAAATATAAAATAACTAGAAGCGATAGCTTAAAGTATGAAAAAATAATAGGAACTATTATAGACTAGAGGTGAAAAAAATGCTTAAATTAAAAAATATTTCAAAGTATTACCATAGTAATGAAGTTGTTGCTTTAGGATTAAGAAAAGTAAGTTTAGAATTTAATATTGGAGAGTTTGTTGCGGTAACTGGTGAATCAGGTAGTGGTAAAAGTACATTATTAAATGTTATTAGTGGGTTAGATACATACGAAGATGGAGAAATGTATATTAACTCTGAAGAAACATCTTACTACAGCATTGAAGAATGGGAAGCATTTAGAAGACAATATATTGGTTTTGTTTTTCAAAACTATAATATTATTGATTCTTATAGTGTCTTAGAAAATGTAATGATAGCTTTAACTATTCAAGGGTACGATTCTAAATCAAGAAAAGCAAGAGCGCTTGAACTTATTGATAAAGTTGGACTTACTAGTCATATTAATCATAAAGCTAGTAAATTATCAGGTGGACAAAAACAACGTTGTGTTATCGCAAGAGCACTTGCGAAAGATTGCCCAATTATTGTTGCGGATGAACCAACAGGAAACTTAGATAGTGAATCAGGTAAAAAAATAATGTCTTTACTACAAGAAATATCAAAAGATAAATTAGTTATTGTTGTTACACATAACTTTGATCAAGTAGCTCCTTACGCTACTAGAAAAATTAGATTATTTGATGGAGAAGTAGTTGAAGATAAAACAATTAAAAAAGCTAAGGAAGTAACTAAAAAATTAGTTGTTCCTACTTTTACAATGAAGACTAAAGATTTAATAGGTATTTCATTTAAAAACTTATTAAGAACACCTAAAAGAACAATCTTTACAACTATTGTTACGATTTTTACAGTTATAATTTTTGTTTTTTCTTATGGTAACTATATTGGACAAACATCAACTTCTGGTAAGTTTATGGGTGGAGGATATTTTGGTAATGTAACTGATTCACGGATTATTGTTACAAAATTTGATAATACTTCATTTACACCAGAGGAATTAACAAAATTAAATAATCTACGATTAGTTAGGACTGTTATGGAACATGATGTAATTCTTGATGAAATAATTTTTTCTTATCAAGAAGTTACATATAATAATGGTGAAAGTTGGATTAATTCACAAGAAAACTATTTGAATCCAGCATCAATGTTAAAAAATAGTCAATTAATTAAAGGAACTTTTCCAACTAATGAACATGAAGTTGTTATTGAAGAAACAGAAGGATATGATGTTGGAGATACAATAGTTCTTGGATATAGTTATCCTTATGATAGTGATGATATAACTAGTATTCCAAATACTACCTCTTTTACTATTACAGGAATAGCTGAAACAGTGAAACTAAATGAGTGGCGTGGTAGAATGTATTTTCATGAAGACTTTCTTAATAATCCTGATGTTATCGCTAGAGCTTACATGAAAAGTGCTAACTGGGGGAAAGCACCTTTATCAATCCGTGTTTTGAATGATGGATTAGATGTTTTTTATATTTATGGTGGTGAAGGTATCACAATAGATAACAGTGTTGAAGATAATGAAATTCATATTTCTACTGCTTCTTTTTCACAATTATTAGAGACGTTAGATTTTTCAAATGATGAACCACTCTCAATAATTGATGGATATACATTTAAGTTAATAGGAGATTCAGCATTCGCAGAAAAAGAAATAGATGTTGAAATTACTAACGTATATGAACCATCTGAAAGAAATTGGAGTAGTGTTTCAATGAATTCTGATACTATTAATAAACTATTACCTGATGGAGTTTATCAAGTAAGTGTTTTAGTTTTTGATGAGTATGATGCTCAAAAAGTTATCAAAGATATTGATGATCTTGGATATAACACTATTTACCCTAATGGAGTAACAGATCAGTTTAGTGCTATTTTCGCAATATTTACATCAATATATTTGGCGTTTATTTTAGGATTTTTAATGATTGTAATATATTTTATTACATATATAGTTCTTAAAAATATTCAAAACTCTAAGAAAAAAGATTATTTAATACTTCGATCAATCGGAGCGTCAAAAAAAGATTTAAATAGAGTTACTATTATTGAACTATTATTTACTACAATATTTGCTTATATTATTACGATGTCATTGCTTATAATAAATGAAAATATCGTTTCTAAAATACCAAGATATCTACGTTACTTTACGGCTGGCAGCCATATCTTAATTTTCTTCTTAATGATTGTTTTAGCTGTCATGCTTGGAAGAAGATTTAATAAAAGAATCTTTGGAAAATCAGTGATTACTTCACTGAAACAAGAGTAGGTGCTATTATGATAAAAATAAATGAACTTAACAAATACTACAACTATAAGAAAAGTAATGAAATTCATGTTATAAATGATATTACTTTAGAATTACCAGAAAAAGGACTAGTTATTTTATTAGGACCATCTGGTAGTGGTAAAACAACATTATTAAATGTCTTAGGTGGGCTAGATAAAGTCCAAAGTGGAACAATTCAATTTGGTGATAAAAAAATTGAACGCTATAATTCTAAAACATGGGATGAAATAAGAAATAAAGATGTAGGATATATTTTTCAAAATTATAATTTATTAACTAATTTAACTGTTTATGATAATATTTCTTTAACATTAAATATGATTGGAGTAGTTGATAAAGACGAAATTGATAAAAGAATAGATTATATTTTAGAAAACATTGGAATGCTTAATTTTAGAAAAAGAAGAGCTTTTCAACTATCAGGTGGGCAACAACAACGTGTTGCGATAGCTCGTGCTTTAGCTAAAAATCCAAAAGTGATAATAGCGGATGAACCAACTGGAAATCTTGATTCTAAAAACACTATTGATATTATGAATATAATTAAAAAGATTTCTCAAACTAAATTAGTAATTTTAGTTACACATGAAGAAGAGTTAGCGGATTTTTACGCTGATAGAGTTATTAAATTAAAAGATGGAGAAATTATTGAAGATTATCAAAATAATTCTTCAACTGATTTAGATATGAAACATGATACAGATATTTATTTAAAAGATTTAACACAATTATCTAATATAGAAGATGATGTAACAAATATTAAAGTTTATACAGATGATGAAGTAAAACCTAATTTTGATATCAAATTAATTATTAAAAATAAAACATTATATTTAGACATATCAACAAAGGATTATAAAAAAATAAAATTAATTGATAACGAATCAGAAATAAAAGTTTTGGACCGTCATTTCAAAAAAGTTAAAAGAGGCGACTTAAATGAATCATTATTTGATCTTGAAGAGATTATTAATGATGATTTAACAATTGATAAAAGAAGTGTTATAACAGTTAAAGATTCTCTTAAACTAGCATTTTCAAGATTAGCTGGAACATCAAAACTTGGGAAATTATTTTATTTCGGATTTATTGGTGGAGCTATTTTAATAGCGTTAGCGGTAGGAATGCTCGCAAATGTTTATCATTTGAATCCAGTTAAGTTTTTAACAGGAGCTAAAGAAACAGTAGTAGTTGAATATGATTTAGATACTTATAATGAAGTAATGGCATATGAAGATGAACCATCAGTAAACTATGTTAATCTTATTACTAGTAGTAATGAACTTGGTATTAGATTACCTTCTGTTTATCAAGCTAGCGACGTTAATAACACTCTTACTAGTAATCCTGTTATAAGTGATTATTTATTAGATAGTAACATTATGCTTGGGCATAATGTTACAGATTATAATGAAGTTGTTATTGACGTGTCAGTAGCTAACACATTATTGGGTAATTCAGCAATGCAAAACTTAGGAATTACAACATTAAATGATTTATTAAATGTTGATATTGTTTTATCTTTAAAAGGATTTGATACTGATTATGATTATGTTTTAGATATAGTTGGAATAAGTGATACAGATAATCCTGTTTATTATGTTAAAGAAGAAACAATGTATATGATAGAAACACATGTTGCTGTATATGAAGTATTTAAAGATTCAATAACGATAACTGAAGGTGAATTATCAAGTGATTTAGAGTATTTACTTACTTATGATGATCCAAATAACATTTTACCAATAACTGAAAGAACATATCTACAGTTATCTACGATGTTTAATGTTTCAGGATTATATGAATCAAGTGAAGAAAATATCCCAGAAATAATGATCCCTTTAGAAGTATTAAAAGAAACATATTATAATACACACTACAATTCATTAGTAAGAGGTTCGGAAATATTTATTCATTCTAATAATACAAAAGATACTATTTCTTACTTTAAATCAATCGGAGTAAATGCTTATGGATTATATGATACTGAAGAAAAAGAGTATCGACTTGAGAGAATTGCTGATAGTGTAGGAACAATAATTTTTACAGTTGTTGTTCTTGGTGCGATGAGTATTAGTTATTACTTTATTATAAGATCTTCCTTAATTTCGAGAATTTATGAAGTAAGTGTTTATCGTGCATTAGGTGTAACAAAAGGTGATATTAGAAAGATCTTTATAACCGAGATTGTTTTAACAACTTCAATTACCTCTTTAATCGGTTATTTAGGAACAACTTTTATTCTTTATAAAATTCAGCTAGTTACTGAAAGTTATTTTGAATTTATCCATATTTCATTACTAAGTTTAGTTGGTGGAATTATATTAATTTATTTAATAAATATTGTTTCAGGAATTCTTCCTGTATCTAATTTGTTAAGAAAAACACCAGCTGAAATATTAAGTAAGTATGATTTTTAAAGTTTTTATTTAAGAAATATAATAAATATTATTATCAAAGGTGTTGTTTCCTAAGTGGGAAACAACACCTTTTTAAGAATTGATTTATTAGTTAATTGAATAACTGTAACAAGATAAACTTTAT
>CAZWIZ010000018.1:14759-23498 GCA_964634385.1 uncultured Candidatus Izemoplasmatales bacterium
AGTTGCTAGTTGTTACTAGTTTTTTAAGTATGAGCTTAATCTTATAACAAACTATTATAAATACTTATTGTTTTTCTTTATCTAATTTTTTATGATTTTTTAAAACCATTTCACACTATCTCTTTTAGTAAATATTTGTAAAATTGGTAATAATATACTATAATTAAATTAAGCTAAAGGTATAAAAGCAGGTGAAAAGATGATTGATCATATTTTTATTAAAAATTATAAAGTGTTTGAAAGAGAAAATATTCCATTAGATAAAAACACTTTATTTATAGGGACTAATGCTTCAGGGAAAACAACTATTTTAGAAGCTTTAGACCTCTTTTTTAATAACGTTTTTCATTTTGAATATGTTAGAGATATTAATAAAGATATTGTAATTGAAATTCATATTAATGATGAAAGATATCGGAAAGTTTACAAAAGTCCTGAATATAATATTAAATTTGAAGAATGTATTGGTAATATGTATGATATTAATCATATTAAATATTTATATGTTCCTAAAAATATTTACGCTCCTAAATTATTAAATGATATATTAAGTATTAATCTATCCATTGATACTAACATGATTAATCGAAGAAGAGTTTTTAAAGTATTTGATTATCTTGATGGTAAATTAGAGAATAATTCTTATAACCTATTTAAAATAAATACTAAATATGAAATGAATATTAATGATAATATTTCTTTATCAAAAGCTGATTACACTAAAATAATTTCTAATATAACTCATCAATATACGGTTATTGGAATTGATAATTTTGAAAATAACTTTGAGTTAGTTGCCTTAAAAGATATTTGTGAATATTCTTATCAAACAATATTTACTTCTAAACAAAAAGATGTTGTAACACATTTTGATTATTCCGTAAAAGCTCTCTATAAAGATGATATTAAAAAAGAAATTGAAACAATTACTAATTCTTACGAAAAAAATCATCAAAAAAAGCTTTTACTTGTTGAAGGAAAATATGATGTTGCTTGGTTTGAAAAAGGGCTAACCTTACTGAATCAATTTAAAAATTACCGCGTTATTCCTTGTGGAGGATATGGAAATATTCAATATGTTAGAAAACAACTAGAAAAAGAAGGCTATAAAACAATTACTATTACTGATGGAGACGTTGATAGTGGAAGTGCGTTAAAAAGAGAAGTAATAGAATTGTATTCTGATATTAATTATATCAATAAAAGGTTTAATACCAGTTTTAAAGAAATGCCTTATAGGAAAAAAGATTTCTTTAAACATTTTCATGTTAAAGATGATGTTGTTAAGAAAGTATTAAGTTCATGGGCAAAGAAAAATTTAACAATTGATTCTGTATTCGTTCAAGAATTAGATACACATTTATGCTAAAAAAGATGGAGGTTATTCAATGATATATTATGTAAAATGTAATAGTGTATTTAATCGAAAGAAAATCGAATTTAAAGGTGAGGATGATATTGTATATTTTACAATTAAACATGTTAAACTTCCTAAAATTTATGGATTAAATATTACTGATGAAATTGAAAACAAAAAATATACAGTAAACTATAATCCGTTAAGATTTAAAAAAAGATTTCAACTATTAAATACTGATAAAGAACAAGTAATGAACATTAATGTTGGACTCAAGTTTCTTCACAAAATTGAATACAATAATAAAGTTTATTCTTGTAAAGGAGCTCTATGGAAAATCAGATATAAACTTTATGATATTGATAGTGTAGTTGCGACACTTAAAGTAATAAAAATAGATAGTGAAAGATATTACAAAATTGAGTTAACTGATAATAAAAACATTTTAATCGCACTTGCAATGCTAGTCATTGCACAATCAATAAGAGAAAGATTATTTATTATTTGAAAGGAGTTATTATGAAATATTATATTAAACAAAAAGTATTCTCTTTAAAAGACAAATTTACAATTAAAGATAATTCACAAAAAGATGTTTACCAAGTTAAAGGTAAAATAATGTCACTTACTAATAAGTTAGAATTATTGAATATGGATGGTTCACAAGTTTTAAATTCTAAAAAGAAACTTTTTAGATTTCTACCGTTATATCATATTTATACAAATCATGGAGAAGAATTAGCTGAAATAAAGAAAAAATTTTCATTTAAACCTAAATTTGATGTAAGAGTAGGAAACCAAGAATATCAAGTTGAAGGATCATTTTTCGCTCATTCATTTCAAATTTTAAAGGATGATGTTGAAGTAGCTTCAATCATTAAAAAGGTATTTTCATTTGGAGACTCATATGAAATTGACATTTTAGAAGAAAATCAAACACAATTATTTTTGTTTATCGTTATTATAATTGATCAAATTATTCATGAAAATAAAAACAAACAAAACAACATTGATTACTAATTGTCCAATTTGTAATGAAGCAACTACTAAACTAAAAGATAATCAACTTAAAGTTGATTATTTAGTTTGTCAAAATTGCGGATTTATATACAAAGATAAGAAATTCCGTATTGATGTTGAAGAAGAGGCTAAAAACTACTCCCTTCACAACAACTCTTTTGAGTGCGAAGGATATGTTAAAATCTTTATTGATTTAATAAAAGAATATATTACACCATTAAAGATTAAAGGTAATATTTTAGAGTTTGGAAGTGGACCAGGACCAGTTTTAAAAGAATTATTACAAAGAGATTATAATTCTGTTTATGATTATGATCCCTTCTTTAACAATGATAAAAGTTATTTAAAACGTAAATACGAACTTATTACATCGACCGAAGTCGTTGAACATTTTTTTAATCCATTAAAAGAATTCGAACATTTATCAAACTTATTATTACAAGGCGGATATCTCTTAATTACTACTCGACTTAGAACAATGGATTTAGATAATTTTTTAGATTGGTGGTATCGAAGAGATATAACTCATGTATCTTTTTATACAATTAAATCTTTGGAAATTATTGCCGCTAAATTTAATTTAAAAATTTTAAAAACGAACAATATAAATATTGTTTTATTTCAAAAGATTTAAATATGAAAAGAGAATGATTTCTCTTTTTTAATGTTATAATAATTAGTAGGTGGTATTGTGAAAAATATTAAAATTACAGCGAGGGATATTGTTAACTTTATATACAGTGGTGGAGATTTAACAAATGAATTTCAATCTAATAAACGCGCTTTAGAAGGAATTGAAAGTCATAGCTATCTTCAAAACAAATATCATGAAGGTGATCAAAAAGAAGTTTCAATTGAAACTCTTTTTGAAGATGGAGATTATAGTTTTTACATTACTGGAAGAATGGATGGATTGTTAAAAGAAAATAACAAATTAATAATTGAAGAAATTAAAAGTACTAAAACAGATTTAAACTTAATAGAAATCGATACAAGACCTGAACATTTAATGCAAGTTAAAATGTACGCCTATATGTATATTAAAAAACATAATTTAAAATCAATAAATGTAAGATTAACATATATCGTTATTGAAGGATATGAAACAAAATCATTTAATAAAAGATATAATGATTCACAACTTACAAAATTCTTTACCAAAACAATAGAAGAATATGTAAAATGGCTTGAAATATATAATAAGCACCAACAGGATAAATTAAAATCTATTGAAGGACTTGTTTTTCCATTTGAGGAATATCGTGAAGGACAATACAAGTTTATGGGCGCTATTTATCAAACATTGGTTAAAAAGGATATTTTGTATAGTATAGCTCCAACTGGAATAGGGAAAACTGTTGGAAGTCTATATTCAGCTTTAAAGACAATTAAAAATGAAAAAGAAAAAATATTTTATTTAACAGCGAAAAACGCAGGTAAAAAAATAGTTATTGATACTGTTAATTTATTAAAAGAAAAAGGACTAGTTTGTAAAACAACAGTTATTAACTCGAAAGAGACAATGTGCTTAATGGATAAAGTTGATTGTGATCCAGAAATTTGTCCATACGCAAAAGGATTTTTTAGTCGTTTAAGAGAAGCTGTTAATGATATTTTTGTTCATAATGATGTTTATGATATGAAGTTAATAAAAGATTATGCTACATATCATTCTATTTGTCCTCATGAATTCAGCTTAGAGTTATCAAATTATTCTGATTTAGTAATATGCGATTATAATTATGCATTTGATCCAAGAGTTCACTTAATTAGATATTTTGAAGATGATTATTACACTCCGAAATTATTAATTGATGAAGCTCACAACATGGTTGACCGTTCAAGAAATATGTATTCTAGTTCGCTGAACAAATCAACGCTAACCACACTTAGGAAAGCTTCAAATAAAATTAAGCCACCTATTAAAAATAATGTTCAAAAAATACTTGATTATTTAAATAAATTTATACTTGATAATGAAATTGAAAAATCGCAATTTTACTATCAAGATGATTTAGATATAACGTTTCTTAACTTAGTTGAGGTTATTACTAACAAACTAGAAAGAATACTCTCGGAAAATAAGAAATTTGGTAAAAGAGATATTATTTTAGAATGTTATTTTGAGTTATTACAATTTGTAAGAATAAGTGATTACTATAATCAAAATTATAAATATATTATTAAAACAGTTGATGATGATATTATTGTTACTTTATCTTGTTTGGATGCTTCTTCATATATATTAGAAACAATAAATAATAGAGTAAGTGGTGTAGCGCTTTTTAGCGCTACACTCTTCCCACTTGATTATTATGTTAAATTAATCACAAACGGTGTAGGTAAAACAATCAATATTCCTTCTCCGTTCCCTCAAGAACACTTAGGTCTTTTCGTAGATGATTCGACAAGTACAAGGTATCGAGATAGACCGCGAAGTATTCCGAATATCATTGATTCTATTTACGCTATTGCGGAAACAAAAATCGGAAATTACATTATCTTTTTCCCTTCGTATTTCTATTTAAATATGGTATTAGAAGAGTTTAATACAGATGATTATGAAATTTTAGTACAAACAAGAAAAATGTCTTCGTACCAAAGAAATCAAATGCTTAATGAATTTAATGAGATAAGTTTAAAATCACGGATAGGATTCTTTGTTCTTGGAGGAAGTTTTAGTGAAGGAATTGATTATATTGGTGAAATGTTAAGTGGGGTACTAGTTGTTGGTGTAGCGATGCCACAATATAATAAATATAATGAATTATTAAGAAGTCATTTTGATGAAGAATCAAATCAAGGATTTGATTATGCATATACATATCCAGGAATGAATAAAGTTATTCAAGCAGTAGGAAGAGTGATTAGAACTAATCATGATATAGGGATAGCGGTTCTATTTGATGATCGTTATTCACACGCTAAATATAAAACACTATTTCCTAAAAATTGGAATCATTATAAACAGATTGATGAAGGACAATATCTACAATCATACATCGCTGATTTTTGGGAAAAACAAAAAAACAAGTAAAAAATATATGTATTTATTCAAATGTTTTACAAATTGACCATTTGTATTATACAAGAATATATTACAAATATTTATTGATTATAACAAAAACATTAATTAATTTAAATGATATATTGTATACTATGTTGCTTAATTGAATTATAATAATAGTAAGGATCAATATAAATTATTCATTATACAAGGAGAGTGTGATATGAAAGTATACGCAGCTCATGAAAAAATTCAACAATTTTTAATAAATAATTCTGTTGAAGGAATTACCATTGTAAATAATATAAATAAATGCCATTACTTAATTAGTGGTAAATATAATCAAACAATGTATAATCCTTTACTAAAAGGAATTATAGTCCCTTATACTGAACTTAGTGGTATTGATTTAAAAGCATTAAAAGAAAAAGAATTAAAACTTTTTACACTACCACAAAGAAATCGTTATATAGCTGAAAAAGCAGTTACCTTAGCACTTTCTTTGCTCGGTAATACAGTGAATTATCATACATCATTAAAAATAGGAAATTGGTCTTCAAACAATTCAAATAATCGATTACCTTGGGTTAGTATCCAAGGGTTATCTATTGGATTATTTGGATATGGAGAAATTGGAGAATACATTCATAATATGTTAAAAGGATTTAATTGTGAGTTTTATACAATTAATCAAGATATGAAGTATCCTAAAGATATCTTTTTAGTAAAAAATCTTACTAATTTAGTTCAAGTAAGTGATATAATAATTATTGTTGATTTATTAAATAAAACAAATGAAGAGATTTTCAATGATAAATTATTTTCAAGAATGAAAAACAAATACTTGATTAATATTGGAAGCGGTAATATAATTGATGAAAAAAGTTTATATGATGCCCTTAAAAATTCAACGTTAAAAGGATATGCATCAGATGTTTGGTATAATTATCCAAAAGCCAAAGAAAAAACATTTCCTTCTAATTATCCTATTTATGAAATGAATAACGTCATTTTATCTAATCATTCCGGGGGATTTACAACGAAAATTAACTCTGAAGTAAATGAAGCATTGCTTCAACTATTAATAAAATTACAGGATAGTAATTTTGAAGATCAACTAGACATAGAAAAATAAATTCGAGGTGTATTATGAAAAAATTATTATTAGTATTATTATCATTAATAGTTTCATTAGGGTTATCAGGATGTGAAAAAGAAGTAGAAACTCCTGAACCTACTGGATTTGATGTTCCAGATGAAGTATATGTTAATTTACAAGAATTACCTTACGCAGAATATTTAAACTTAAGTAATCCTGTAGTTACAATAACTGTCGAAGGAATGGGAGATATTGTAATTCAATTATTCCCAAGTATTGCGCCAAATACAGTTAATAACTTTATAGCTTATATTGAAGCAGGTGTTTATACAAATAATGAGTTCCACCGTGTTATTAAAGATTTTATGATTCAAGCAGGAGCAATAGATGATCCTACATGTATAATTTCTGGTGAAATGACAAATAATGGATTTGAAAATCCCTTAGTTCATGATAGAGGGGTAATATCAATGGCAAGAATAGGTGGAGATTATGATTCGGGAAGTTCACAGTTTTTCATTATGCATGCTAAAAGTAACTTTTTAAATGATGAGTATGCGACTTTTGGAGGAGTAGTTTCCGGATTTAATGTATTAGATTATATAGCTAATTTAAATGATGGAACAAATGAAATACCATCTAGTCCTGTTTATATTACAAGTATTACTGTTGATTTAAAAGGAAAAACATATTCTAGTCCGATTTGTATTGAAACTGATTAAGTTTTGTATTAGAATAGTAAAAAGTAGTAAAAATAAATCATTGAGTAGAAGTAGTAAGTAATTAATTATTTTTATAGAAAGCTAGAATTGATGGAAACTAGTATTATAATAATTACTGAATGGATCTATGAGAGGATACTTGAAATTATAGTAGGGTATCACGGGAGCTCCCGTTATTGAGCTAGGATATGATAGTATCCAAAATGAGAGTTCTTTAATTGAACTGAAACTGAGGTGGCACCACGTTTATAACGTCCTCTACACATTTTGTGTAGAGGACGTTTTTATATTATTTAGGAGGAATAAAATATGGGATCTTGAAGAGAAATGCTGAATGTTTAATAAAATTAAAATACTATAGAATTAAAGAAAATAATAAGGAGAAAATAAAATGAAAACTGAATTTGGAAGATTTGGGGGACAATATGTTCCTGACGTAGTAGTTGAAGCACTAAAAGATTTAGAAATAGCGTTTAATGACGCTATTAATGATTCTTCGTTTATTGAAGAATATAAATACTATCTTAAATATTTTGTTGGAAGACCTAGTCCACTATATTACGCTGAAAGATTAACTAAAGAACTAGGAGGGGCAAAAATATATTTAAAAAGAGAAGATTTAAATCATACAGGAGCACATAAAATCAATAATACTATTGGACAAATATTATTAGCTAAAAGAATGGGGAAGACAAAAATTATTGCTGAAACAGGGGCTGGACAACACGGGGTAGCGACAGCTACAGCCGCTGCGATGTTTGGAATGGAATGTGAAATATTTCAAGGGAAAATTGATATGGAGAGACAAAAATTAAATGTCTTTAGAATGGAACTTTTAGGAGCGAAAGTCACTCCTGTAGAAAGTGGTACAAAAACATTGTCAGACGCTGTTGATTTCGCTATTAATAAATGGGTAGAAAGAATTGATGATACTTTTTATTTATTAGGGAGTGTTGTTGGACCACATCCGTATCCAACAATAGTAAAATATTTTCAAAAAATTATTGGAGAAGAAGCAATAACCCAAATAAAAAATCAAGAAAATCAATTACCTGATTATTTAATTGCTTGTGTAGGAGGAGGAAGTAACTCAATTGGATTATTTAATGAGTTTTTACCATATGAAAACGTAAAAATGATTGGAGTTGAAGCTGCTGGAAAAGGACTAAATACTAATATGCATGCAGCTACACTAACATTAGGAAAAGAAGGAATAATTCATGGTATGAATACAAAAGTAATAATGGATAAAGATAATAATGTTAGCCCAGTATATTCGATATCAGCTGGATTAGATTATCCAGGAGTTGGTCCCGAGCATGCTCATCTTCAAAATATAAAAAGAGTTAAATACGAATCAATTACTGATAAGGAAGCTGTTGAAGCATTTATAAAATTATCGCAAACTGAAGGGATTATTCCCGCAATTGAATCTAGTCACGCAATTGCTTATGCAATGAAACTAGCTCCTTCTTTAAGTAAAGATAAAATAGTAATAATTAACTTATCTGGAAGAGGAGATAAAGATGTTGAT
>CAZWIZ010000019.1:0-22851 GCA_964634385.1 uncultured Candidatus Izemoplasmatales bacterium
TAATTAGATTGTTTTTTTTGACAAATAAATATCATTCTATCTTCTAATACAACTTTGTCTATGACAAATAATTTAGCATTACTTAATAATTTTATATATGATTCTTCAGGAAATGTTGTTTGAGTATGAACTTCAATACAATCATTAATATTTACAATATGTTTAATCTGATTTTTATTAGTAGTTATTTCAACATCCCAAACAAGTTTCGAATTATCTAATTCAATTTCTTCATGATATCCTATAAGATTTTTTAAATAACTAACTTTTAAGAAATCAAAAATTAAAATAGAATTTGCATTCATAATCTCTTCAATATGTTTGAAAGCTTTCAATACTTTAAAATCAGAATCTAAATAGTTAATAACATCACTGGACATAACAATAATATCACTATCAATGTTATGAGGTTCTAATATGTCATGAATGAAGAAATTTATTTTAACATTTTCATTCAATGAATTGTTAAATGCTCTTTCTAACATTTCTTCCGAAATATCTGTCGCAGTTACATAGAAACCAGATTTTGCTAATTTAATAGCTAATGGTCCAGTACCACATCCTAAATCAAGTACAACCCCACTATTAAAATATTTTTTGATTAATTTATAATATAATTCAATTAAACTATGATCAATAAATTGATCATAGTACATTGCTAATTTATTATAAATCATTTGTTGATTTTAATTCTACCTGTTCAATTCCAACCATCATTTTTTCAAGATTATAATATTCTCTCTCTTCTCTTGTGAAAATATTTATAATAATATCTTTACAATCAATTAAAACCCATGATTTAGAATTTCTTCCTTCTATCACTGGATGAGGATAATCATTTTGTGTTAAATCTTGATTTACATGGCTAATTGCTGCCTGAAGTTGTCTATCTGATGTTACACTAGAAATTACAAAATAATCAAAAAACGGTGATTTCTTTTTTGTATCAAAAACAATAATATCAAAAGCATTAATATCTTTTAATGCATTTACAATCGTTTCAATTTTGGTCATCTTTGTCCTCCAACAAACTTTTATAGTATTGTCTTGCCTTATAAGCAATTGATGGTATTTTACTATTTTCTTTTTCGTAAAAATTAATTGAATTATTTATAATTGTAAAAACGGCTTTATCTAAGGATTCTTCTACAATCTTTCTAACACTAACGCATGAATCATATGTGCGTGATGGTTCAATATAATCACTAACAAAAATTATTTTTTCATATATGCTCATATTAGGTCTTCCAACAGTATGGTTTAAGATTGAATTAAGAATTTCATAATTAGTTATTTTGTATTTTCTTTTAGCAATAACATATGCGCTAAAAGAATGTAATATTTCGTCGTTATATTCTTTATATATAAAATCAGTTTCAGGAAAATAGTTATTAATTATTTCCATATTCTCTTCTTTAGAATAATATTTTGTAATATCATGCAGTAATGCAGTAATTTCAAGGATTTCTAAATCTAAATTATATTTTTTTCCGAGTATTATTGCAGTATCTCTAACACCATAAATATGTCTCAATCGATTTGGATGATCCGCTAATACTAATTCGACACTTTTTTGAATTTGTTCTTTTGTCAAATTAATGCCTCCCTAATATATGGAGTTGTATTTGATCTTGTATAAACTTTTACCTTAATATTACCTAAAACTGTTATAAATCCTAATCCAGGTAAAACGATATCTTGCTTTTTAAATGATTTTACATTAAAAGTATGCCCTTTAAGTGGAAAATCATTATCATTTTCAAATGGTGGAGTAAGCATATTTTTTACTTGATTGTTATATAATTCATCTGCTTTTTCCAACTTTGTACGATGAATCTTCATAAATTCACTTTGATAACAAATAAAACTTGTTCTTTCTCCTTCAAGAAAGTCAATTCTAGCTAGTCCACCAAAGAATAATGTTTGTTTAGCATCAAGTTGAAATACTTTTGGTTTTATTTCCTTTTTAGGAGTTACAACTTTTAAAGCTTTTTGTGATAAATAATGAGTAATTTGATTCTCGTTTATTAACCCTGGTGTATCAATAATAAAGTCGTCCCCAAAAGGAATTTTAATTAAATTCAAGGTTGTTCCTGCAAAAAATGAAACTGTAATAACATCTTTTTTTGAATTAGCGTATGATTTAAGCAAGGTATTAATAAATGTGGATTTTCCAACATTAGTTGCACCTACTATATATATATCTTTACCCTTTGCACGTTTGACAATTTTATCAATAATATTATCAATATTTTTATATTTCATTGCGCTCATCAAATAAACATCAAGTGGTTTAATTTCATTATCCGCAATGATTTTCTTTAAATGATGTAATAATTTAGGCTCTTTTACTGATTTTGGTAATAAGTCTATTTTATTCGCAATAATTATTAAATCGTTATAGTTAGTAAGTTTTGGAATCTGTGGTATTAATGATCCTTCAATATCAAATATATCAATAATCATTACTATTAGTGCTTTTTTATTTCCTATTTCACTAATAATGTTGAAATAGTCATCACTAGTTATTTGTAAGGGAGTAACTTCATTATAATTTTTCAAACGAAAACAACGACGACAAATAATATCTTCATTACCTTCATTTAATTTATTTTGTGGGACATACCCTGGTTTAGTAATATCATTTGATTGAATAATACTACCACAACCTATACAATGTAGTTCTTCCATTTTTAACGCCTCTCATCTAATGATAGTTTTTGATAAATATCATTATTTTTTCTCTTTATTTTTTCTAACATTTTTAACTCAATTTTACGATTAAATTTTGTGTACCATTTTTCAGTTTTTTTCTTTAATGGATTAACCAAAATACTATATGCATGAAATCTATTCGCACAATAAACATCAGTCATTAATTGATCTCCTATTATAGCAATTTCTTTATGTGAATACTTTTTATCAGCTGATTTAAGGGCTTTTCTAATTCCTATCAATAATGGTTTCCTAGCATTTCCGACACCTTTATAGTCCGTTCCTTCTAAAAAAGTAGTTATTCTAGCTGGAACATTATTCGAGATGACAATAACCTCAAGTCCAATTCTATTCATTTCCTTAAATTTTTCAATAATCTGAGTTGTTGGTTTATCTTCATCATAAGAAATAAGTGTATTATCTAAGTCTGTTAGTACTAGCCTTAGACCATTATTGTAAAGTTCCTTGAAATCAATATCAAAGAAGCTATTATGAAATTCGTTAGGAATAAATCTTTTAGTTCTTAGTAGTAAATGGATCATGTTAACCTCCTTGCTTATATAGTCTAATTATACAAAAATATTCACTAAATGTCTATTTAATAAGCCTTTGGTTTTATCAAACAACGATGTGAGAATCCAATTAAATCTGTTCGATGAGCTAGCGTTAATGCTTTATGTACTAGACGATAGTTTTTTGGGTTTTTGTATTGTATTAAAGCTCTTTGCATAGCTTTATCTTCTTTTTTTACCGGAACATAAACTTTTTCCATTGTTCGTGGATCAAGTCCTGTATAAAACATACATGTTGACATTGTTCCTGGTGTTGGATAAAAATCTTGAACCTGTTCAGGATAATATTTTAAATCTCTAATATAACAAGCTAATTCAATAGCTTCTTTTAGTGTTGAGCCTGGATGAGAACTGATTAAATATGGAACAAGATATTGATTTTTGCTATGTTTTCTATTAAGTTCATAATATTTTTTTACAAATGAATCATACAATTCTCTTTTTGGTTTATTCATTTTTTGTAGAACAACATCACTAATATGTTCAGGGGCAACTTTCAATTGGCCTGACACATGATACTTAACAAGTTCATCAAAAAATTCTTTATTTTTATCATACATAAGATAATCATATCTAATGCCACTTCGAACAAATACTTTTTTAATATTAGGTAATTCTCTTACTTCTCTTAAAATATTAAGATAATTATTATGAGAAATTTTTAATAATGGGCAAGGTTTATCTTCTAGACATTGCTTGTTAATACAAACACCATATTTCTTTTGTTTTTCACAAGCCACATCATAAAAATTAGCTGTTGGTCCACCAATATCGTGAATATATCCTTTAAAATCTTTATCTTTTGTTATTTTAATTGCTTCTTTTACAATTGATTCTTTTGATCTTGATTGAATAATTCTTCCTTGATGATACGTTAAGGCACAAAAACTACACCCTCCATAACATCCTCTATTACTAATAATTGAAAATTTGACTTCATCAATTGCGGGTATGTGTCCAAGTTTTTTATAAATAGGATGATAATTACGTTCAAAAGGTAAACTGTAAATATTGTCCATTTCTTCCCTAGTTACGGGTCTGTTTGGAGGATTTTGAATAACGAAATGATGCTTGTAAACCTCTAATAGAGGTTTACCACTAATATAGTCTGTATTATTATGCTTTATCATGAAACTTTTAGCATAAGTCTTTTTATCACTAATTATTTCATCATATGTTGGTAATTTAATAGCGTCTTCAGGAATATAATCCGGGTTATTAGTCTTATAAACTGTTCCTTTTATAAAAATAATATCTTTAATATCTAATCCACTATTTAAATATTCCGCTATTTCTACAATGCTAAGTTCACTCATACCATAAACTAATATATTGGCTTTTGAGTCTATTAAAATACTTTTTCTTACTTGATTTTTCCAGTAATCATAAT
Source organism: uncultured Candidatus Izemoplasmatales bacterium (assembly GCA_964634385.1). Lineage (GTDB taxonomy): Bacteria > Bacillota_I > Bacilli_A > Izemoplasmatales > Izemoplasmataceae > JAFGXW01. The sequence goes on from CAZWIZ010000019.1 coordinate 4,678, forward strand.
GAGCAAGTCTTCTTAAAGAAGCTTCAATACCGCCAATTATAATATTACTATCAGGGTATAATTCTCTTATTTTTTGCGAATATCTGATTGTTGCATAATCTGGTCTATATCCCATTCTACCACCTGGAGAATACATATCTTTTGTTCTTCGTCTTTTTGAAACAGAATAATGATTTACCATTGAATCAATATTTCCAGAAGATATTAAAAATCCAAGTCTTGGAGTTCCTAATTTTTTAAACTCGTTATCATTGTGAATATCTGGTTGTGGAATAATTCCAATGCTATATCCATATGATTCTAACATTCTCGAAATAATAGCTACACCAAAAGAAGGATGATCTACATAAGCATCACCACTAATAAAAACAAAATCTAATGTTTCGATATTTCTTTCAATTAAATCTTTTCTTGAAATAGGTAAAAACATACTATCACCTTTTATTAAATTTGCTGTTTAGTTCTTTCTTAAGTTGTCTATGATCTTTGGAAAATTTACTTAATAATGAATAAAATTTTGGAGAATGATTTTGATGAACTAGATGTGATATTTCATGTAAAAAAACATATTCTAAATATTTTTTATCCATATTAACTAAATATAAATTAATATTTATTACTTTACTACGAGGATTACAACTTCCAAATCTTGTAATCATATATCTCGTCCTAAAAGTAACATCTTTAAGATATATAATTCCGTTGTTATAATACTTATCTTTTAAATTATTCAAGTTTTCAAGTATTATTTCTTTTTCCATCTTCTTATATAATAATTTCAATTGGTCAACCGAAACTTTCGGTTCTTTAATTGTATTTTCTGCAAAGTTTATTTGAAGCTTATTTATATGTAAGTCCAGCTCTTTTGTAAATTCATTTCCAAATATATAATAATTAGAACTATGAATTTCATTATTTTTTTCAATCGTTTCAAATTTTCTAATAAATGATTTTTGATTATTCTTAATATAATCAAAAATATCTTTATGTGTTTGATATCTTGATGCATTGATTTGAATATATCCTTCACTTTTAAAATAGAAATAGGTGTTTTTATTGTTTTTAAAGGTAATTTGGTATTTTATTTTATGATTATCTAATAATAATTCTTTTATCATAAAATATTAATAAGTTCTTTTAAAACAATAGCTGCATTAAGTGAAGCATCTTTTAAAAACTTATAAAAATCTTCGTTTTGATTTTCATTATCTATAATATCTGAAATACTTCGATAAATTATAAAAGGAATATTATACAATGTAGCAGTATGAGCGATAGCTGCGGCTTCCATTTCAACAGCGTATATGTCACTATATAGTCTATTTATATCTTTTAATTTATCGCTAGAATATATAAATTGGTCACCTGAAGCGATTTTTCCTATTTTAAAATTAAAATTAAGATTTCTAAGAATCCTTTTCGTTTTATTTAACAATTCTTCATCTGCATAAAACAAAGCATCTGAACCTGGTATTTGTCCTTTAACATATTTACCAATACTCACAACATCAACATCGTGATATAAAACTTCTCTAGAGATAACAACGTCTTTATGCTTAACTCCATTTTGTCCTCCGGCAACGCCTATGTTAATAATGCTTTCAACATTGAATTTCTCAATTAATATTGATGTTGTAATAGCGGCGTTAACTTTCCCGATTCCAGCTAATACTATTACAACTTCTTTGTTATTTATTTTACCTTTATAAAAAGTTCTTATTCTTAATTTAATCTCCTCTAAGTCAGTAACGTCTTTTAGTATCGCTTCTAGTTCTTCATTAAGTGCTCCAATAATACCAATCATTTTTGTGCCTCCTTAATTATTAAAATAAGAATGTTTTCAACATTCTTATTTTACACTAACTATTTTTACTGTTACTTCATTTAATGTTTCAGTTTTTATCGTTAAAGTCTGTCCTTTTTTACTACCAATGATACCTTTTCCGATTGCAGATTCATTTGAAATTTTGCCTTCTAATGGATTGGCTTCCAACGAACCAACTATAGTATATTCTTTTGGTTCAAGATCATTAATTTTCAATAATACAGTTTTACCAATATTAACATTTTTCGAAGTATCTAATTTAATAATTTCGTAATTTTTTAGAATGCCTTCAATTTCTTTAATTCTAGCTTCAATACGAGCTTGTTCATCTCTTGCAGCATCATAATCTGCATTTTCAGATAAATCTCCTTGAGCTCTTGCATCTTTTAATGCTTCAAGATTTCTTTTTCGATCAACATCTTTTAATCTTTCAAGTTCATCTTTATGGTTTTGAAAACCTTGTTTGGTTAATTTATGAGTTTCTTCCATTGTAATACCTCCATATTCCAATTTATTATACTATATCTTCCTCTGAAATGATAGATTTTATTTTTGTGATAATTAAATCAACTGCCACATCATGATTAATATCATTAGGAATGATAATATCGGCATATCTTTTTGTTGGTTTAACAAATGCAAAATGCATTGGTTTAACCGTATTAAGATATTGATTAATTACACTAGCTAATGATCTTCCACGTTCATCCATATCTCTTTTTAATCTTCTTATAAATCTAATATCATCATCTGCTTCTACAAATAATTTTATATCACATAAATCTCTTATTCGTTGATCTTCCATTATTAATATTCCTTCTAAAATAATAATTTTAGTTGGTATTAATATTTCGGTTTTCAAACTGCGGTTGTGCGCTTCAAAATCATATATAGGTTTTACTATTTCTTTTCCCTTTAATAAATCTAAAATTTGTTTATACATTAAGTCATTATCTAACGAAAAAGGATGATCGTAATTTACTTTATATCTTTCTTCCATATTCATTTCAGTTTGATCTTTATAATAATCATCATGTTTAATAACAATTACGTCTTCTTGCTTAAAACTATTTATTATTTTATTTACTACAGTAGTTTTACCAGAGGCTGACCCCCCAGCTACAGCTATAAATACAGGTTTATTCATTTATTATCCTCCTTTTCGTTAAAGTAAAATTAATAAATTCTCTTTAGGTAATATCAAGCTTATTTATCAATTCAATTATAAAGATATTTAATATTATTTTCAATGATTATGTTTAACTTTTCTAATCATATCATATTTTGATACGTTAAAAGGAATATTAATTTTCAATAACTCTTTAGGATGTCTTGCAGCATCAAGAATATTACCTTCAAGGTCTTTTATTTCACTAATTTTGAACTTTATTGGTTCAAAATTAGGAGAAAATACTTCCACTTCTTCATTTGGTAAAAAATGATTTCTTTCTTCAATTATCGCAGTAAATGTTTTTTCATCATAATCTCGAACTATAGCAATAAATTCTTGTGAAGGATTTTCACTTCTCATATTATACAACTGTTCATTGATTGTTGTCATGCCTTCCATAAATCCATGACTTGTTAGTCTGTTTTCTGCTTTTTTTATTTCATTTATATATTTCGATAAATCTATAATATTATCGTTACAAATACTATCAATTAAACGTCGATATGTATTAACAACAGTTGCAATATAATGAATTGATTTCATTCTACCTTCTATTTTAAGGGAATCAACCCCAATATTGATCAAATCTGAGATTTGTTCGATAGTTTGAAGATCTTTAGAACTCATTGAGAATGAAATGTCTTTATTTAATTTTGTTTCACCATCATATAAATCGTAATTCCAACGACAACTATGAGCACATCCACCTCGATTAGCATCTCGATCAGTCATATTATTTGATAATGTACATCTTCCAGAATATGAAACGCACATTCCTCCGTGAATAAAGATTTCAATATCACATTTTGTATGTTTTTTAATTTCTGAAATTTCTAACTTATTTAATTCTCTAGCTAAAACAACTCTTTTAGCACCTTCATTATACCAAAAATTAACACTTTCGTAATTAGTTGAAGAATTTTGAGTTGAAATATGAACCTCTAAATTAGTATAATTCTTAACAGTTTCAATAATAACTGGAGATGCGCAGATAACAGCATCTACTCCAGCATTTTCTAAATCAATTAAATATTCTTTTAATCCGTGTAAATTATCATTATGAGGAATAATATTAGTTGTAACATAAATCTTTTTTCCTAGGCTATGAGCATAATTACAAGCCTTTTTTATTTCAGGAATATCAAAATTAGAAGCACGTGCTCGAAGTGAAAATTTCTTTCCCCCAATATATACTGCATCAGCACCATAAATAAATGCAATTTTAAGTTTTTCTAAATTTCCTGCGGGAGCCAATAATTCAGGTTTAAACATAATTAACTCACTTAATATTTCACATAGACTGTTTTCTTATACAAGAAACCAGAATCATGATCCTTTTCATATTGTTTAGAAATTTCTAATGCTTTTTCTTTATTACTAGTGCTAGATAATAAAGTTTTATAATTTTTTAATGTTTTTATTAAATAATTTGTATCTTTAAAAATACCATCAATTATAAATATTTCAATCATCTTTTTTAAAATATTTACTTCTTTAAAAGATTCCATTGATTTAGCTCGGAAAATATGAGTACCATGTGAATCTTGAAATATTGGATAAGCCTCATCTCTTATCTCTTCAACAAGTCTTAAATTTCTGTTTTCAATATAATTATCATATTCATTATTTGTATATTTTAAGAAGTTTTCAATAAGTGGTCTTTTCGAATGAAACATGTTTAAATAGCCATGTCCAATTAAAGAAATTTCAATTTTACTATTTTTAGCTATTATAGAAATATCTTCTAAAGTAATTTCTTTTGATATTGTTAACCCTAAAATACCTTTGTTACTCCAGTAAACTGGATCATAATAATTTGTATTAAGTGTTTCAGGATTATAGATTAATTTATTTACTAAATCCATTTCTTTAGCTAACTGATAAATTGCTAAATCTCCAAAAATTATACCATCAACATTTAGTTTTTTAATATACTTTAAAAATTCCTTTACGTTATTTAAATCAATATTATGAATAATAAGATTTAAATTAACATATATTTTTTTCTTTAACAGTTTTATTATCTCATTAGCCTCAATGATTTTTTCTAAAGAAAAGGAATTTGCTAATCTATTAGCAAATTGTTTATTTCCAATGATGAAAATATCTGCGCCATTTTCGCTCAATTCACGAATACTATTTACATTAAATGGTGTTACAGCTAATTCCATAATATCACTTCCTTTTTTTAATACTTAAACTCATTCCATCACCCAATTGATATAAATACGTATTAAAATCTTTTTGTTCAACAATAAATTTATTAAAATTATCAATTTTTCTTAATAGTTGTCGAAGATTTCTTGTCTTAGCTGATTGATCAATTAAATCATGAAAAAGTAAATTATCTGTGATTATAATTCCACTATCATTTAGTTTCTTTTTATATTTATTAAAAAAATTAATACTTTGAGCTTTAGCAGCATCAATAAAGATTAGATCAAACATTTCCATTGTCGTTTCATCTAATTCTAATGCATCACTATTAATCAATGTAATCTTTTGTTCTAATTTTGCTTTTTTAATATTAATTTTAGCTAATTCATACATTTCATTATTTCTTTCAATTGTCGTTACAGAAACGTCATGCTTTAAAGCCATATTTATAGCTGAGTATCCTATAGCTGTACCAATTTCTAGAACGTTTTTCACATTAGAAAGAAGAATAATTTGATTAATAAAATGAATTCCTTCATCAGTAATAATTGGAACATTATTTGTGTCAGCATACTTTTTCAAAGAAACTAGTAATGGATTAGTTTCTTTGATATTTACACTCTCAAAGTATTTATTTTTCACGTAAATCACCTATTCTTCATCTAAAAATGAATTAAGCACTTCTTCTAACGTATCCCATTCAGCATCTGTTTCAATCGGTGTTAAATTTCCACCAAGTTTACTTTTTTCATCATATATTGCCGCAAAAACTTCTTCATTATCTTCATCTGGTAATTTATACACAACATATGATTTATTAGTATCTGGATTTTTAAAAGTAAGAACTACTTCAAATTCGATTTCATTTCCTTCTTCATCAATAACTGTAAATTCTTTTTCTTCCATTGTTTTCTCCTAACTTTGACTATCTAAATAGCCTTGTAGTATAATTACCGCAGCCATTTTATCAATATTTTTTTTTCGATTTTTTCGTTTTAAGTTTTGTGAAACCATCATGTTTGACGCCATTTTCGATGTTAATCTCTCATCCCACATAACAACACCAACTTTACTTGTTTTAATTATTTGTTCTTTAAAATCAAGCGTTATCTTTGCTTGTTCTCCTAAACTTCCATCCATATTTTTAGGTAATCCTAATACCACTGTATCAATTTTATTATTACTTATTAATTGCAAAAGATAATCTAATGGTTTTTTAAAATCTTTATCTTCAAATCGATATGTTTCAAGACCTCTAGCTAAAAATCCTAATTCATCACTAATCGCAATTCCCAATGTTTTATTACCGAGATCTAGTCCAAGTTTTTTCATTTCACTAATTCCTTAACTTTTTGCAATGCTTCATCAACTTTAGATATATCTTTTCCACCTGCCTGTGCTATATCTGGGCGACCACCACCATTACCTCCTGTAATTACAGCAGCTGCTTTAGCGATATTCCCAGCATGAACATTTATATTTGATTTGGCAATAAATGTTACTTTATTGTTTGATACATTAGCAATAAAAATAAACCCTTTTTCTAATCTTTCAAGTAATCTATCTGCGAGTGGCTTTAAAGAATTTTTATCAATATCAATTGTTTTAATAATTATTTTATTTCCTTGAGCTTCTTTTAAATACTCATTAATATTGTCAAACACTTTTTCTTTTAATGACTTTTGATATTGTTTTTCTAATTCTTTAACATGTCCTTGTAAATTTGCAAATTCAATTCTTTTATTTATAACGTCTTGGTATGATCCTATAATTTTTGTGTTTCTATCAAATGAAAATGTTAATTTAATACCTTTTTCTTTTGCTTCATCAAGTATTTTATTTACTTTTGTAGTCAGTTTATCCATTTCTTTGTGAAATCCAGTAAACTGTTCTCTTATATTTTCAATTGCTTCGTTCGCATGTCCTACAATACGATATATTCCACTACCTTTTGATTCGATTGAAGCAATTGAGAATTTTTTTATTGCCCCAGTATTATTTACATGTGTCCCACCGCATAAATCAATTGTATATCCCATGTTTATAACTCTTACTTTATCACCATATTTTTCACCAAATTCAGCAACAGCTCCAATTGATTTTGCTTCTTCAATTGTTTTTTCTGAAATATCTACTTTTAAATTTTCTTGGATTTTTTCATTAACTTTTTTTTCAATCAATAAAAGTGTTTCATCACTCAAATTATCATAACTGTTAAAATCAAAACGTAGATTTTCACTTGTCACTTGCGATCCTTGTTGAGAAACATGTTTCCCAACAATTTCTCTTAAGGCTGCAAACAATAAATGAGTTGCAGAATGATTATAAGTTGTTAATAATCTCATTGTTTTATCAACTTCAGCTGTAACAATATCATTATCATGCAAATCATTATTTTCTATAAAATGCATGAATTGTCCATTCGGTAATTTTTGAACATCAAGAACATGGTATTCAGTATTTCCTTTTGAAATTATACCCTTATCTCCCACTTGTCCACCACTTTCAGCATAAAAAGGTGTTTTTTCTAAAACAACTCCATCTTTAAAACTTTTTAATACTTTTGTTTTTTCTTTTAATGATGTGTACCCAGTAAAAGTATCTTTTTCTTTAAAACTTAAATATTCTTTATTTTGACTTTTCATTGAAGCGATATTCTTTCTAGCAGATCTAGCTCGTTCTTTTTGTTTTTCCATTTCAATTTTGAATCCATTTTTATCAACTGTTATACCTGCGTTTAAAGCGATTTCTTCCGTTAATTCTAAGGGATATCCATAAGTATCATATAATGTGAAGGCTTGTTCTCCTGTAATAGTTTTAGATTTATTATCTAAAATTATCTCATCTAGTATTTTTTCTCCTTGAACAAGTGTTTCAAAAAATTTATTTTCTTCAATTTTAACAACTTTTATAATTAAATCTCTATTATCTTCTAGATGACTATAATATGATCCCATTATTGATATAATTGTATCCACCATTTTATATAAAAACGGTTCATTAATCCCTAGTTGTTTACCATGTTTAATAGCTCGTCTTAATAATCTTCTAAGTACATAACCTCTACCTTCATTTGAAAGAACAGCTCCGTCACTAATCGCAAATACAACTGTTCTAATGTGATCTACTATTACTTTAAAAGACATTTGACCTTCATATTTAATATTAGTAAATAATTCTAGTTGTTTTAATAACGGCATAAATAAGTCTGTTTCAAAATTTGTTTCCTTATCTTGAATAATACAAACCATTCTTTCAAGTCCCATCCCAGTATCAATATTTTTACTAGGTAATTCTGGATAATCTTCTCTTTTTAGGCCAGATTTGCTATTGTATTGAGAAAAAACAATATTCCAAATTTCAATAAATCGATCATTTTCAATATCATTTTCAATTACTGAAGTATTTATATCTCCGTATTCAATTCCTCGATCATAATAAATTTCTGTACATGGTCCACATGGTCCACTACCTATTTCCCAAAAATTATAATCCGATTTTATAATATGATTTTCTTCAACACCAACATTTATCCATGCATGATATGTTTCTTTATCTGTTGGATAAACGGTCATATATAATTTATCCTTATTGAATCCGAAATAATCTTCACTTGTTAAAATTTCTAATGCCCACGGAATTATCTCATCTCTAAAATAGTTTCCAATTGAAAAATTGCCTAGCATTTCAAAAAAAGTGTGATGTCTTGCTGTTTTACCAACGTTATCTATATCATTTGTTCTAATACACTTTTGAGCATTAACTATCCTTGGATTTTTCGGAATTATGGATCCATCAAAATATTTCTTTAATGGTGCTACTCCGGCATTAATCCATAATAATGTTTTATCGTTATTCGGTATTAAACTAGCACTTTCTTCAACATTATGGTCTCTTTCTTCAAAAAACTTAAGCCATAAACTTCTAATTTCATTACTTGTTAAATTTTTCATTGTAAAACACTCCTTTTTTAATAAAAAAACGACCTTAAAAACAATAAGGACGAATATATTCCGTGGTACCACCTTAGTTCTAGATATACTAGCACTCAACCCCTTTAACGCAGGAATACGAACGCTATTAACGTCTCTCAAAAGTAGCTTCAATATAATTACATCCTAGTTCCCACCAAACACTAGTTCTCTTTTATGATTATCATACCTACTATTCTTTATCTTTGATTTCAAATTTATTATACTAAACAACAATCAAAATAGCAACATTAATGACCAATTATCAAATTACTTAATAATTAATAAAAACAGAAAATTTATTTTAAATAAATTTTCTGTTTAATTCATTCACCATCATTGTCCATAAAATCATATGGGCTAACATTATCTTCAATATTTTCTCCTAAATAATCAAAAGGAATATCAGGATCATTTATTTGTATTTTTTTATTTGATTTAATATCTGTTTTAGAATTTTCGTTTAGTATTTTTTTAATAATTTTATCGGTTAGAATACTTTGTCTTAGTGGTTCGAGTCTTTCAACTCCATATTTGAATGCAGCTAAATCACCAATTAAAATTAGTTTTTCTTTAGCTCTTGTTACTCCAGTATATAATAATTTTCTTTTTAGCATAATTGAATAACTTCTATAAATAGGCATTATTACAACTTTATACTCACTACCTTGTGATTTATGGATACTCATAGCATATGCATGTTTTAAATTTATTAATTCACTTGATTTATAATATACTTCTATCCCCATAAAATCAACAATTAAAATATTATCTTCTGTTAATCCAATTACTACTCCCTGGTCCCCATTCATAACATTATCTTCAATTTGATTAGTGAGCTGTAAAACTTTATCTCCTATTCTAAATTCTCGATCACCATTAACTAAAACTTTTTTAACGTTTGTGTTAAATTCATTTTGTAATATCTTATTAACATTATCAATTCCTGAAGTACCACGATACATCGGAATTAGTATTTGAATATCATCATGTAGGTTATACCCATTGATTTGTAAAAAATTAATAATATTGATTAATCTTGATTCAAAATTACCAATACTTTCTGGTACAAAATATCGATCATCATATGTTTTTAAAATATCTGTGGGTAATAAATTATTATTAATAGAATAAGCAAGTTTAATAATATTAGAATTTATAGCTTGTCGATGAATTGTATTTAGTTTTATATAATCAATCATATCTGAATCAATTAAATCTTTAAGTACTTGTCCCGGACCAACACTTGGTAATTGATCTTCGTCTCCTACAATTATAACTTTTGTATTAGACGATATAGCTTGAAAAAGTTGAGAAGTTAAGAAAACATCAATCATTGATGCCTCATCAACAATAATGACGTCTCCATAAACTAGATTATCTTTATTAAAAGTAAATTTACCTTCATAATTATACCCTAGAAAACGATGAATTGTTTCAGCATATAAGTTTGTCATTTCATTTATTCTTTTAGCAGCTCTACCCGTTGGAGCAATTAGTTTAATATCAAACAAACTATTATTGTATAATATTGGTATTTTATTATATTTACAATATACGAAAACAATCCCCTTAATAACAGTTGTTTTACCAGTACCTGGCCCCCCTGTTAATATAAATAAATTACTTCTCATAGCGTTTTGAATTGCTCGTTTTTGCAATTTTGTATATTCAATATTATTTATTTTTTCAAACAATTCTATATAACCATTTACTTTTTGTTCGTCAATTTCATCTTGTTCTACAAGACTTAATTCTTTTACTTTATTAATAATGTTTTCTTCAGCATAGTAAATTGTTCTTAGTTTGATTTTATTATCTTCCATGATAAAAAGTTTTTCTTTAATTAATTCATCAATATAATCGTCTATTTCTTCTTTTGATACTAAATCATTCTTTTTGTTAAGATTTTTAAGTAAGTATTCTATTAATTGTTCAGTATATAAAAATGTATGACCATAGTTTATCCCCATTAAATTGTATAAATATACAATCATTGCTTTTACTCTTACTGGGTCGTTTTCTTCAAATCCTAAATTTCGCGCAATTATATCCGCTCTTTCGAATCCAATACCTTCAATATCATATATTAATTGATATGGATTTTTTTCGATAATCGCAACTGTTTCATTATCATAAAACTTATATATTTTTATTGCCGTTTTAGGTGTTATACCGTAACTATATAATTTTATTAATATATTCTCTGAAGCTTTATTTTCAATGATCCCTTTATATATAATTTCCTTAATTTTATTATTCATTTTCGGAACTTGATCTAATACATCCTTATTTTTCAAAACTTTTTTGATAGTGTTTTTACCTAATGTATTCACAATATTTAATGCTGTCTTAGTTCCTACTCCTTTAAATAAACTACTTGATAAATATTCGATTAATCCTGGAATTGAAGTTTCACTTAACTTTTCAAAACTTTTAACAACATATTGTAACCCATATTTTGAGTGTTCTTTAAATTCGCCAAAATATTTTATCTCCTCACCCCGTAAAGGAAGTGGGAAATATCCAGTTATTGTAAGAAAATCATCATATGAAAATAGAGTCAAATCTTCAGTAGACTCAGTTACTTCAATTTTAATTATTGTGAATGAATTTTCATCACTATGAAAGATTACTACTTTTACAATTCCTTGAATATACTTCATATTATCACCACTTTAATTATACCATGTTTTACTAATTTGATTTTTGAAAAATTAAAGAAAAAAGAGTACTAGTTTTTACTCAGATACTCTTCTATATCTTCTACTTCTTTTATAATATCTTTACTTAATACTCTTGAACCATTTTTAGTAATTAAAACATCATCTTCTATTCTTATTCCGATTTTTTCTTCTTTAATATATAATCCTGGTTCAATTGTAATTACCATTCCTTCTTTTAATGGCAATTCATAATGCCCTACATCATGAACGTCTAATCCTAAAAAATGTCCAACTGAATGATAATAATATTTTGTAATTTCATCTTCAGTTTTAATAAGACCAATTTTTAAGCATTCACTAGCTAATAAATCTTTAGCAAATTTATTTAGCTGGTTCCATGTAATTCCGGGTTTTACAAAATTAATTGCTTCTTTATTAACTTTCAAAACTATTTCATATATTATTTTTTGTCGTGATTCATATTTTCCACTAATTGGATATGTTCTTGAAATATCAGATCCGTAATTACTATATAAAGCACCAAGATCAAACAAGATTAAATTGCCTTCCTTTAAAACGCTATTATTTTCTTCATAATGGAGTATAGTCGCATTTTCACCTGAAGCTGCGATTGTATCAAAAGAAACCCCAGAACTACCTTCAAGAGTTATTTGATGAATAAAATCAGCTTCTAGTTGAGATTCATTATCACGAATCTTCAAATTATCCATTATTCGGTATAATCCCTTTTTAGTTATCTCAATTGCTTTTTCTAATTTTTCTAGTTCTGTTTGTGATTTAAACATTCTTAAATATGAAATATGTTCATTTACGTTTTTCATTTTTAATTCTTTATAAGTATCAAGAACAAATCTAAATTGAGTTTGTGAAATTGGTTCTTCAGTGGAATTAATACGATATAAATCCATATATAAATTTTTTGGTGGTTTAATTCCGAGTCCTCTTCCATATGTCATTAAACTTCTAAAAAATTGTTCAAATTTGTCTAAATATAAAATTTTAGTAATTTCAACACCAGAAATTCTACTTGCTTCTTCTTTTGTAATAGTTTCTCCAAGCCATTGTCTCATATACTCAGTTGTTTCCTCAATAAAAAGCATTGTAAAAGAGGTTTTTTCTCCTTTGACTATCATTAGTTTTATATTTGGTTCACTTAGCCCTGTAATATAATAAAAATTACGATTTGGAATATATTGATAAAACTGATCTAACGTTTTATGCATTGCTTTACCTGAGTCTAATATAACAACACTACTTTCTTCAATTCTTTCAATAAGCTTATTGCGGTTTTCGATAAAAATATTTTTCATTTTGTTCACCTAATATAATTAATTTGCATTAATTACTACTATTTTCCTTTCTTTGAAATTCTATAACTTTCTTATATTCTTTTTAATAGTTATCTCTTTAAAAATTATAACAAAAATCGTAATAAAAAAACAGTGATTTTATAAAATCACTGTTTCATATTAAATTTAATCTTTTAATCCGTCAGCTAGAAAAGCAATAGTTCTAACCATTTGAGAAGTATAACTCATTTCATTATCATACCATGTTAAAATTTTAACCATTTGTTTTCCATCAACAGTCATAACCTTAGTCATGTTAGCATCAAATAAAGTTCCATATTGCATTCCGATTGTATCGCTTGATACGATTGGGTCTTCAGTATATCCTAATGATTCATTAGCACGAGCTTTAACAGCTGCGTTAATTTCTTCAACAGTAACTGTTTTTTTAAGTTCAACAACTAAATCAACACATGATCCAGTTATTACTGGAACACGTAAAGCTATTCCATCTAATTTGCCATTTAAACTTGGTAATACTTTACCAACCGCTACTGCAGCACCGGTACTTGTAGGTACAATATTTCCAGCAGCCGCTCTACCACGTCTTGCATAAATACCTTTTTTATGAGGGGCATCTAATGTATTTTGATCATTAGTATACGCATGAATAGTAGTCATAAATCCTTTAACGATTCCAAATTCTTCATCTAATACTTGAGCAATTGGAGCTAAACAGTTTGTAGTACATGATGCACCACTAACTACAGTTTCAGTTCCATCTAAAATTTTATGATTTACGTTATAAACAATAGTTTTAACATTTCCTTTTGCAGGTGCACTAATAACAACTTTTTGAGCCCCAGCTTTAATATGCTTACTTGCACCTTCTTCTGAAGTAAAGAATCCAGTACATTCTAGCACTACTTCAACCCCTAATTCTTTCCATGGTAATAATTCTGGATCTCTTTGTGCATAAACTTTTGTTTTTTTACCTTCAACAACGATGTAATCTCCATCAACAGTAATCATATCATGTTTGTATCTACCTTGTGCAGTATCATATTTAAGTAAGTGCGCTAATGTTTCAGCATCTGTTAAATCGTTTAATGCAACGATTTCATAATCTGGGTTATCATTCATAATTCTAAACGCTAAACGTCCAATACGTCCAAATCCGTTAATTGCAACTTTAATAGCCATTTTATATTTCCTCCTAATTTTTTAATTCATTACTATTATAATGTTTTTAAATTAAAATTACAACTAACATGATAATCATAAAAACGTTTTCTTTCCATATATAATATAAATACACGTATATAAAATAATAAAATAAAAAGTTAACTCGTGAAGGAGTTAACTTTCTAACTAGTATGTTGGCTTTTTCTTTCTTTTTCTCTAAGTTCTTTGAAATAAATGCTAAGAGCGTTCATATAATCACAATCCTCACCTTTATCACATGTAGTACACATAATAATTTCACGTAATCTTCGAGGGATGAATGTTCTTATTTCATCTTCGTTATATCCAACTTGCATTTTATGATCTTCAACAATAATTGGTCTTCTTAAAACACTGGGGTTTTCAATAATAAAGTTAGTTAATTCACTCATTGTCATATCATCAATATCTAGGTTCTTTTCTTGAAAAACTTTAGAACGGGTTGAGATTATATCTTCAAATCCAGCCTCCGTGTTTTTTAACATTAAAATAATATCATCTCGTGTTAAGCGAATATTAAATATGTTTTTTTCACGGTATTCGATACGATGATCATCAAACCATTTTTTTGCTTTTCTACAAGAAGAACAACTTGGAGTAGTATATATTTGAATCATCATAATCACCTTCTTTTTTATAATTTTTATAATGAACATTTGTTTGCATCCCTATTATAACACAGATATATTAACTTACAACCTTTTTCATTAAAAGTGATAACGTTTTCTTTTTAGTTTCTATTTATTGTGTTATAATATATAAAGTCGTTAGGAGTGATGTAGATGAAATGGCAATTAAATAGGCTTTATCCCACTATTGAATTATGGGAAAAGGATTATGAAAGACTTGAAAAAATCATTGATTCATTGAAAGATTTTCAGGGGAAATTAGAAAAGTATAAAAATTTTGTTACATATTATAAAACACAAAAAGATTTATCAGTTTTATTCTTAAAAGTTTATCAATATGCAGCATTATTATCAGATTTAGATAGAAAAAACACTATCAACGCAGCACGAGTTCAAAAAATGGCTTATTTAATGAGCAAATTAAATAAAACAACAGCTTTTGAATCTCCTGAACTATTATCAATTGGTAAAGAAAAAATTGATGGTTTTATTGAGAAAAATGATATCTTAAAAGAATATACTTTTTCTATTGAAAAATTATTTAGAAATCAAGAACATATTTTAGATAATAAAAGTGAATCTTTATTAGCAAATTATTCTCAATTATCAGGACAAGGTCAAGAAATTTATTCTGCGTTGTCTGTTGCTGATAAAATTGATAAAGAGGTTATTTTATCAACTGGAGAAAAAGTTACAATTACTAGTGGTAACTATCGAAGCTATTTAGCAGATTTACAATCTGCGGATGATAGAAAAATTGTTTTTGAAGCAATATTTAGTCAATATAACGAACATAAGAACACTTATGCTCAAATTTATAATACTGTTTTACAAAAAAACATTGCTATAATGAAAAGCAGAAACTATAAATCAAGTTTAGAATCATATCTACATAAAAACAATATCCCTTTAGAAGTATATTATAATTTAATTGATGTCGCTAAAAGTAATACTGCACCAATTAAACGCTATTATAAATTAAGAAAAGATTATTTAGGATTAGATATTCATCATACTTATGATCGTTTTATTAACTTATCTAAAAGCAATTCTAGATTTACTTTTGAAGAAGCTAAAGAACTCTTTTTTGATTCTATAAAGGGATTCTCAAAAGACTTTCAAGAAAAAGCTCATAGTGCTGTTGAAGACGGCTATGTTGATGTATATGAAAAAGATGGTAAACAAACTGGTGCATATTCATGGGGCGCATTAAATGAACATCCATTTATTTTATTAAATTTTGATGATACACTTAATAGTGTATTCACATTAGCACATGAAGCAGGACATTCAATGCACTCATTATTCGCAGCTGAAACTCAACCTGTCGCTACTCAAAACTATACTATTTTCGTTGCTGAAATAGCGTCAACATTTAATGAACACAATTTATTAGATCATTTTATCAAAAATGCTAAATCAACTAAAGAAGATAAAATAACATTGTTACAACAATCAATTGATGATATCTTAGGCACATTCTACCGTCAAACATTATTCGCATCATATGAACTAAAAGCTCATGAAAAAGCTGAAAAAGGTGAACCGATTACATATGAAACTCTTTCATCTATAATGGTAGATTTATATAAAGAATTTTATGATATTGATATTACTAAAGAAAATGGTAAAGAATTCGTTTGGGCATATATTCCTCATTTATTCAATACTCCATTTTATGTTTATCAATATTCAACTAGTTTTGCTGCGTCATTAAGATTATATGAACTAGTAAAAGAAAATCCTGAAAATATTAATAACCATATTAATTTATTAAAATCTGGAGGAAATGATTTCCCAGTGAATCAAGTCAAGAAAGCAGGGATTGATTTAACTACAAAAGAACCGTTTATGGCTGTTGTAAACCGTCTTAACAATCTAATTGATGAATTAGAGGTTGCATTAAAAGAATAAATATTGTATCATTTAAATAAGAAATGAAAATGATGATTAGAAATAGTAATATTTTTAAGATTATTAAAGCGAGTTTAGAATAGTGAAAGCTAAATATAATCACTAATATGAATGGGTCTATGAATGGTACTAATCATACCCGTATGACTTGCGTTAAAAGTTTAAAGTGCTAGATTATATCTAGAACAAAGGTGGTACCACGGACTGTTTAAGTTCGTCCTTTCATAGGACGAACTTTTTTATTTTTAAGGAGGAATTAATTATGAAAAGAATTTTATCAGGGATTCAGCCAACCGGTTCTTTAAATATTGGAACTTATTTAGGAAGCGTAAAAAACTTTGTTAAACTTCAAGATCAAATGCCAGATTATGAATTTTTTATTTTTATTGCTGACTTACATGCTATAACAATATATAAAGATAAAAAAGTTTTAAGAGATAAAATTAAAGAATTAGCTGCATTATATATTGCTTGTGGATTAAAACCTGAAAGAGTAAATTTATTTATTCAATCAGAAATTCCTGCGCATTCACAAATGGCTTACTTACTTCAATGTAATACTTATATTGGCGAACTTGAAAGAATGACACAATATAAAGAAAAATCAAGAAAACAAGAAACAGGAGTTACTGTTGGTCTTTTTACATATCCAACCTTAATGGCTAGTGATATATTACTATATGATCCCGAATTTGTTCCTGTTGGAAAAGATCAAAAACAACACCTTGAATTAACTAGAGATATCGCAATCAGAGTAAACAATAAATTCAATAACATTTTCACTGTTCCCAAACCATTAATTGCTGAAGTTGGAGCTAAAATAAATAGTTTAACTAATCCAACAGCTAAAATGAGTAAAAGTGATGATAATGAAAAATCAAGAATAAATCTATTAGATCCAGAAAATATTATTAAAAAAAGAATAAAATCAGCAGTAACAGATTCACTTGGAACTGTTAAATATGATCCTGTAGAAAGACCAGGTATTTCTAATTTAATGACAATTTATCACGTTATTACCAATATATCTTTTAATGATATTGAACAAAAATATAAAGGAATGGGATATAAAGAATTTAAAGAAGATTTAGGCGAAATTGTTTATCAAGAACTAAAGCCAATTCAAGATAAATATTATGAATTAATTAATTCAAAAGAATTGGATAACATTTTAGATAAAGGTAGAGATAGGGCAAATCAAGTAGCATATAAAAAAGTACTTAAATTTAATGATAGAATTGGCTTGGGTAGAAAAAGAAAGTAGTTTTGTTTTGCTTTCTTCTTCTCAAATTTAAGGAGGAGGGAAT
>CAZWIZ010000020.1:0-18146 GCA_964634385.1 uncultured Candidatus Izemoplasmatales bacterium
CAAAAAGATATATTCTTCATCCTTGCGTTTTCTTCTAGCCATGTACAACACTCCTTATATAGTTAAAAACCTTAAATATAGTATATCTTATTTTTTTTTGTAAATCAAGGGGAAATTGCTCTTCAGAGACATTTCCCGGTATTCATATAATAGTAGAGATTTAATAATTATTATTTGAAATCTATATTTATATCTTGTGAAATTATTTTTTGGATTAATCGAAGATCATAGTTTATTTCTTCAAGTAAATCTAAATACTCATTTAGGATAATATGTTTCATAACATTCTCTTTCGCGCGATAATAATTTTTCTTTGCTTCATCAAAATCTTTACTATTTTTTTCTCTTTTAATAACCATTATTTTCTGAAGATTTAATAATTGTTTGTAATCTTTATTTAGAAGTTCATCATTATCAATGACTTTTTCTAATTCTTTAAACCGCTTAACAACAGCGTCATTTGATATTTCTTTGATAAGAATGTCAAGAGTTTTCAATTTGTTCACCTTTAAGAAACCACGTTTTAGCCTCTGTTACTTTTACTTCAACTATTTCACCAATTAATGATTTATTTCCTTTAAAATTAACTAATTTATTGTTTTCAGTATATCCTGCGAGAATTTCATCATTATGTTTCGAAGTTCCATCAACTAAGACCTTAACTATTTTGCCTTCAAAACGCTTGTTACCTCTTAAATAGCCTTCATTAACTATATCATTCAATTGATATAGACGTTGTTTTTTCTCTTCAAAAGGAGTATTATCTGGATAATGCTCTGCGGGTGTTCCAGCTCTTTTTGAATATACAAAAGTATAGGCACCTTCAAACCCACAGTATTTTACTAAATCAATGGTTTCCTCAAATTGTTCTTTTGTTTCTCCCGGAAAACCTACTATAATATCAGTTGTCAATGATACATTAGGAATATATTTATAAATGTTATCAATTACTTCTTTATATGATTCTTTCGTATATTTACGGTTCATTCTTTTTAGTACTTCGTTACTTCCAGATTGGACTGGAAGATGAATGTAAGGCATTAAATTACCGCCTTGCGAAAGTATTTTCACAGTCTCTAAATCAAAATCTTTGGGATGAGAGGTTGTAAATCTAATTCTGGAAATTGGTAATTTATTAAGATCTTTTAACAATTCAGCAAATTTATAATCTACATCTAAAAAGTCACGTCCATAACTATTAACATTTTGGCCTAATAAAGTAACTTCTTTGTATCCTTCTTTAATTAATTCTTTTATCTCATTGATAATATCATCTTTGTTTCTTGATCTTTCTTTACCTCTTGTATATGGAACAATACAATATGTACAGAACTCATCGCATCCATACATTATGTTAACCCATGCTTTGCGAGTATTTGCTCGTACTCTTGGTATATTTTCAACAATAGATCCTTCTTCTGAGAAAACTTCGATAACTTTTTCTTTTGACAGTACTACTGTTTCCAAATATTCCGGTAATTTATAAATATTATGTGTTCCAAAAACTAAATCTACATATTGAAAACTTTTAAGAATACGTTCTACTACTTTTTCTTCTTGTGTCATACATCCACAAACACCTAATATTAAATCTGGATTATTTTTTTTAAATTGTTTTAATCTTCCAAGTTCTCCAAAAACTCTATTTTCAGCATTTTCTCTTACTGCGCAAGTATTTAATAAAATAATATCAGCATCTTCTAAAGTGTCACTTTCAGTAAAATTTAGTAATTCTAAAATACCTTTTATTCTTTCAGTATCAGCTTCATTTGCTTGACAACCATAGGTATTAATTTTATATGTTCTCCCTTTACCAAAACCTTTAATATTAATATGCTTATTAAAATCAATCACTGGTGTTTCTTGTGATTTTCTTTTTCTAGCATCTTTAATAGATGGTTTAATAAAATATTTTGAATAATCTTTTGCCATTTTCATCACCTTTTTTAAACGTATAATATAATTCTTGTTTTCTAAACAAAATGAATAAGGAAGCCTTATTCATAAATGTTTATTGACTTTATTTTTTTTAAATCTGTATCCATAATAACCGCATTAAATTGTAATGTTGAAGATAAGTCTTCTTTTATACGTCTTGGCATTCCGTCTAGAAACTTGTTAAGAATAATGTCTTTATCTCCACCGATTATACCATATTTAGTACCACTCATACCAATATCTGTTATATACATTGTTCCTTTAGGGAAAACCATTGCGTCCGCTGTTGGAACATGCGTATGTGTTCCCACTACCGCGGTAACTCTACCGTCTAAATAATGAGCTAAAGCGATTTTTTCACTTGATGCCTCTGCGTGCATATCAATAATAACGTAATCACTATCTATTTTTTGTAATATTTCATCAGCTTTTTTGAAAGGATTATCAAGTGGATCACCCATAAAAATTCTACCCATTAGATTAATTACTGTTATTTTTTTATCATTGTAGTTAATTGTTATATATCCTTTTCCAGGAACTGAATCTCCATAATTAGCAGGTCTAATAATATTTGAATCATCAATAAAATTAACTATTTCGCGTTTTGAAAATGAGTGATTCCCAAGTGTTACAACACTTATTCCAAGTTTCATTAAATCTTTATAAATAAATTCACTTATTCCAAAACCGCGATCAACATTTTCACCATTCAAAAATATTAAGTTAGGTTTGTATTCTTGTTTTATCTTTGGTAAATATTTATATAAAGCTTCCATTCCTCTACTTCCAAAAACGTCTCCTATAAATAAGATTTTCATTATATCAACTCTTTTCTATTAATTCAAAGTAATTATTATCTTGTGAAATTTTAATATAATCCCAAAATGTTTTATTTTTAATCATTGTTATTATTTCTTTCATTGATGCATATTTGCATTTCTTAACTTCTAATTTATTAAGTAATAACTCATTTAATAATACATTTTGTTCAATTAGATAAATATCCATAATATAGTTTCCAAAATCATCATTTATAAAATATCTTTTTACATGTTTAAGATTTTCTTTTATTAAGACAACTCCAATTTCTTCTAACGTTTCTTTTAATGCTGTCTTTAGAGATGTATCTCCGGCTACTACCGCACCAGCTGTCGTAGCCCACATAAATGGGATTATATCTGTAAGTTTATTTCGTTGTTGGATAAGATATTCACCTTTTTCATTTCTAATCCATACATTAACAACCAGGTGATATTCTCCATTTAATAATTTTGTTCCTCTAGGAACTTGTTTACCTATTTTTTGAGCTGTTTCATTATATAAATCAAAATACTCCATATTTCTCACCTCAAATAAGTAAAGCCTTCCGAAGAAGGCTTTTATTTAGCGATATCTTGAGCTCTTGTTTCTCTTATTACAGTTACTTTAATAGTTCCTGGATAAGATAATTGTTCTTCTATTTTTTCTTTAATATCACGTGCAATTTTATAAGCCATTGTGTCATCTACTTTTGTTGGTTCAACAATTACTCTAACTTCACGACCTGCTTGAATAGCGTATGCTTGTTCAACACCAGGTATGTTTTTAGAAATACTTTCTAATTGTTCTAAACGTTTAATATAAGAATCTAATGATTCACTTCTAGCACCAGGTCTTGCAGCACTTAAAGCATCTGAAGCTGCGACTAAAACAGCTATAATCGTTTTAGGTTCTTTGTCACCATGATGTGTTTGAATAGCGTCTACTACTGCGAGAGGTTCTTTATATCTATTAGCTATATTAACGCCAATTTCAACATGAGATCCTTCAACTTCATGATCAACTGCTTTACCAATATCATGTAGTAATCCAGCACGTTTCGCTAAAACTTCATTTTCACCGATTTCGGCTGCTAGTTTACCTGACAAAAATGCACACTCAATTGAATGTCTTAATACGTTTTGTCCATAACTTGTTCTAAAATGTAGTCTACCAAGTAGTTTGATAATGTCAGGATGAACTCTACCGATTCCGACTTCAAAAACGGCTTCTTCTCCTTTATCTCTAATAAAACGGTCTACTTCGTCTCTAGTTTTCTCAACAACTTCTTCAATTCTACCTGGATGGATTCTTCCATCAGCTACTAAATATTCAATTGTTCTTTTAGCGATTTCTCTTCTAATTGGATCAAATCCACTTAAAACTACTGCTTCAGGTGTATCATCAATAATTAAATCTACTCCTGTAAGTGCTTCAATTGTTCGAATGTTTCTTCCTTCACGTCCAATAATACGACCTTTCATTTCATCATTTGGTAATGTAACAACTGAGACTGTTCTTTCACTAGTCACATCTTGAGCGTATTTTTGAATAGTTTGTGCTAATAAATGCTTTGCTTTTTTGTCAACTTCAATTTTCGCGTTTTCTTCTCGTTCTCTAATGTAGACAGCAATTTCAATATCCATTTCGTCTTCTACTCGTTTTAAGATTAACTCCCTTGCTTGTTCTACACTAAATCTTGCAATTTCAATAAGTTTTGTGTTTTGCTCTTCAATTAATTTATCTAGTCTGTTATTTTTGTCATCTAATGATTGTTTTTTACGCTCGATTATTTCTTCTTTTTTGTCTAAATTAAATTCACGTTTATCTAGATTAGAACTTCTTCTATCTAATGCTTGTTCTCGTTGCATTAATTTATTTTCGGTCGCAGCTACCTCACTTTTTCTTTCTTTTATTTGTTTATCAAAATCTAATTTTAAATTATGAATTTCCTGTTTAGTTTCTAATAAAACTTCTTTTTTGTGTTTATCTGCTTGTTTTTCGGCGTCTTCAATTAAATGATTAATTTTTTGACGAGCTCTATTTAAGCCTCGTTCAACAACCATAATACGTAGGAAAAACCCACCTACTGTACCTAGGGTTATAAATAATAGACCAGAGAGAATTAATACTAATGTGTTATCCACATTTATTCCTCCGTTCGTTTTTATAATTCAATATTTATTGTAAACATAATATGATAATTATGAGTAGAAATAATTTTATAACTATTTTATTATACCGTTATTATCGCTAAAAAGTCAATGATTATAATCTATTATTGCAAAATAAAAGGCGCTAAATTTAAACGCCTAGTTTTTCTCTTACTAAAGATTCTATTTCTTTTAATAGATTTGGATTTTCATGTAAATATTTTTTAACATTTTCTCGACCTTGTCCAATTTTTTCATTTTTGTAACTGAACCATGATCCTGCTTTTTTAATAATTTCTTCTTCAACTGCAATATCAATGATTTCTCCTGTTTTTGAAATACCTTTCCCATAAATTAAATCAACTATCACTGTTTTAAATGGTGGAGCTACTTTATTTTTAACTACTTTAACTCGAGCTAAATTTCCAACTATTTCAGTACCATGTTTAATTTGTTCTCCACGTCGTATTTCAAGTCTTACTGAAGCATAAAACTTTAATGCTCTTCCACCAGGTGTTACTTCTGGATTGCCAAACATTACTCCAACTTTTTCACGAATTTGATTTATAAAAATAGTTATTGTTTGTGATTTACTTATTGCTCCACTAAGCTTTCTCATAGCTTGGGACATCAATCTTGCTTGAAGTCCGACATGACTTGCGCCCATGTCTCCTCTTATTTCAGCTTCAGGTACTAATGCAGCAACACTATCAATGACAATAATATCAATTGCTCCACTTCTAATTAATGCTTCCGTTATCTCTAATGCTTGTTCTCCAGTATCTGGTTGAGAAATAATTAAGTTGTCAATATCAACTCCAAGTGCTTTTGCATACTGAGGATCAAGAGCATGTTCTGCATCAACAAAAGCAGCATATCCTCCAGCTTTTTGAGCTTCTGCAATAGCATGAAGTGCAAATGTTGTTTTACCTGAAGATTCAGGACCATAAACTTCAATAATTCTTCCTTTAGGATATCCGCCTATCCCTAAAGCTTTATCTAATTTTATTGATCCAGTAGGGATTGATTCAACATTTAAACGACTGTTATCATCACCTAAAATCATTACCGAACCTTTTCCGTATTGCTTTTCAATTTCTTTCATTGCATTATCTAATGCTTTTTTCCTTGTATCATTAGCCACTTGTATTCCTCCTTAGTTTACTACATATATAATACGCAGCAAGCATTCAATTTTCTTTATATTGATTCCATAATTATTTTTTTATTTTTAATAAAATAGTCTATTCCTGAAACAACAGTTAGAATTAATCCAAGATAGAGAATATATATTCCTATTTCTGGGAAAATATCCGCATATGGGTATAATAGTAGCAATATTAAAGCTACCATTGTAGAAGCTGTTTTATATTTCCCTAATTTACTGGCTGCAATGACTTTCCCTTCTCCAACTGCGATTAATCTAATACCTGTTACAATAAACTCTCTTGATAAAATAATTAACGTAATCCACATTGGAACGATTGCTGCATCACTAAGTAATAGTAACGCCGCCATAACTAATAATTTATCAGCTAACGGATCAATAAATTTACCAAATACTGTTACTAAATGATATTTTCTAGCAATATATCCATCTAAAAAATCAGTAAAAGAAGCAACAACAAAGATTGGTGCTAAAAACTTTAAATAAAAATCCGAAGATAAATAAGAGTGTAAAGGTACTTGTAAGTAATAGAAATATATTAAAAGCGGTACTAATAATACTCTCATAAGTGATAATTTATTTGGTAGATTCATCTAACCACCTCACAAAAAATTATATCATAATCTAGTTATTTTAACAATTAATTATTGTGTTATGCTGCAACTTCTTTTCTTAGTCTTTTTCTAACAGAAAATAGTAATATCATTCCTAAAAGAAACATTAAAATACTAAAATCAAAAACATATAGTGGTTTAATATCATACAAGAACCCACCTATTAATGGACCTATCACCATGCCTATTGCGAAAAATGATTGTCTAACACCCATAATTGTTCCATATTTACCATCATGTGCAAAGGTTGATATAAAATTCTGTTCTAAAGGAGAATAAACAGCTTTTAATATTACGTAAATCATAAATATAGTATAAACTAATAATAAAAAATTGTTTCCTCTAAAAACAATAAAAATAATTACACTATTAATAACTTGAATCCATATCATTATTGATAATTCTTTTTTATATCTAACAACTATTGGAACAATAAAAATACTAGTCAAAAGCGAAACAATTCCAGTCCAAAATACAAACGTTCCTAATTCATTCGGATTATATCCTAATTCTTTAAAGTAGACGTCAATAAATTTACTAAGATTAATCATTCCAATTGAAATAAAGGTTAACGATATTAAGAAAATAATTAGATTTGGATGCATCTTCTTTATACCTAAAAATCCTTGGATTAATGAAACTTTATTTTCATTATTTTTCGGTTCTTTATCTTGTTTAATATGAATATACATATTTAGTGCGTGGAAAACATTTAAAATTGCTTGGATCAAAAAAATTCTCTTTAAATCATCAGTTCCTAACCAATCAATAAAAAACTGATTAGTACTCATAAATCCACCTAAATAATACCCAAGACTCGATCCGATAGTAAATACAGCAACACTCCAAGCAATATATTTTGTTCTTTCTTCTTTAGGTGCTAAATAAATTAAATGACTTAGTAACAATGTTACAGAAGCAGCTACTCCAAATCCAGCAATAAATCTAAATAAAACCATAATATATTGATTACCTGAATACCCAAACATAAATTGTCCAATACTATAAACAATTAATCCTAAAGCCATGTAAATTCTTTTATTACCTCTATCTCCAAGTATTCCCCAAATTGGGGCACCAATCATTAATCCAAAACTCATCGCTGCAAAAAAGACTCCAAACATATAATCATCAATTCCTAAATTAGAAACGAGATACGGTGTTACTGGATGTCCTAGATTGTGTATTACTCCTTGAAAGAAGTAAAGAATAAATATCCATATAATTGTTTTTTTGATAATATCACTTCTTTCATATTTTCTATTGCTCATTATAACAATAATAACTGGTTTAAACAAACAAAAAACTCTAATATGGTATTTAGAGTTTTTTTTAAATGTTTTTTAAAAAAATTATTACTTAATTTACATATTGATTAGAAAAAAGCACAAAAGTGCTTAGTCTTCTTTAATATTATGATAAACTTCTTGGATATCTTCTACTTCGTTAGCTAAGCTCATAAACTTATCAAACAAAGCTTGTTCTTCTGGTGTTATCTCAATATAATTTTGAGGATACCAACCACTTTCAGATTCAACTATTTCAATATTTTCATTAGCTTCAATTAAAGTTTCTGAAATTTTATCAAGATCAAATCCATCAGCTTCAATTTCAACTAATCCATCTTCTTCACTAATCTCTAGAACATCAATATCGGCCATTAATAATATTTCAAAAACTGCTTCTTCACTCATACCTTTTACTGTTGTATGTGATAAATGCGTAAATGAATGTTCAACTGTACCAGCTTTTCCTAATGTTTTTCCTATTTTAGTAAAACAGTTTCTAACGGCACTAACAGTTCTATGAACATTATCAGTTAATGTATCAACAATAATTCCAATTCCACCTGGACCAAATCCTTCATATCTTACAGGTTGAAAATCTTCACCAAGTCCTCTTTCTGCTTTTTGAACATTTCTTTTAATAACATCTGTCGGTACTTGTGCTTTTTTAGCTTTTTCAATCAAATGTTTTAAAGCTAAGTTAGAATCAACATTGGCTCCACCTTGTTTGGCAGCCATATATATTTCTTTACCAAATCTTGAATAGATTCGACTTTTCTTTAACATCGTTTTTGCCATGGCAGCTTTTCTTACTTCAAATTTACGTCCCATAATCTCACCTTTTTTCAATTATTTTCATTTCAATTATATATTATACCTTATAATTATTCAACAGGATTAACGAGTTTTGTTTGTCCTGGCTCTAATAAGATATTTTTTTCTTTATATAATGTCCCTAAAGCTCTTTTAAATGCTCCTTTTGACATTTTGAATATTTCATTTATTTCTTCTGGTGTTGATTTATCCGTTAAACTCATAACATTATTATGTTTTTCTAAATATGTTTTAATTATTGCAGCATCTTTACTTAACATTTTTTCTTTTCGTTCAATTAAGGTTCCATTATATTTAAAATCTAATTTACAATTTATAATTTTAATATATGCTTTTTCACCTAATCTATATGTTTTTCTTAAATGCTTGAAATAAACAAAAATACTATGTCCTTCTTTTGTTATGAAGACAACTCCTTCTTCAGCTTTATAAATACAATAAGCATCATAACTTTCACCTTCAATTAACTCTGTTTGTGGGGTTAAGTAATCTCTTATTGAGTATCTTGAAATAATTTTTGCGGTTAATTGGTTTTTAGAAACTCTTAATCTAACAAAAATTGCATCTCCAACTTCTGGCCATTCTTTTTTAATAAAAGGTAAATCATCTCTAGAAAGTAATAAATCTTTAATTAATCCAAAATCTAGAAAAATACCTAATCTAGGATTTACTCCAACTACATTTAAAAAAGCCGGAGTAGCTTTATCTACTAATGGTTTGTTTGTTGTAGCTGTTATCCTTTTTTGATTATCAAAATATAAAAAAACTTCAATTTTTTCATTGAGTTCTAAATTATGATTAGTTTGTTTTTTATGTAAAAATACTTCGGTAACGCCATCCGATAAAATATAAGAAAAATCTGCTTCTCTTATTACTGTTAATAAATTATAGTCACCCATAACTAGTGCCATCTAAATCACCTCGGGTTAATTATAGCAAATATATCTCTTATTTAGTAGTAATATGTAATCTATTTAATGTTTTTATACAATTTTCTCATATTATTAGTATAATAGAAATAGGATGTGAGGAAAATGAAAAAGTATTTTATATATTTAATTATCTATTCAATTGGTGGTTTTTTATTAGAAAGAATTATTAACTTAATTGCTTATGGAAGATGGTATGATAATTCCATTTTAATTGGCCCTTATCAGCCACTTTATGGAAGTGGAATTGTTATGGCAATTATTGTATATGACTTTTATATTAATAAGAAAATAAAAAATATAAATATTAAGAATATTCTTTTAATTATAGTTGCAATTTTAGCAACTGGATTATCAGAAGCAGTTACTGGATATGGGTTCGAATATTTATATGGTGTTGTTTTATGGAATTATGGAGAATTTTTACCGTGTCAACTGTATTATGTTTGTTATATTCCAACTACTCTATTTGGAATAGGATCATATCTAGTCATCAAATTTATCCATCCAAATATTGTGAAATATGTAAAACTTATTCCTAATTATCTTTATTACCTTTTAATAACTATTTTTGGATTGGACATTATTATTACTTTCTTTTTGTTAAACTAAATAGTAATAATCTTTAACGCCTTTTTGACATTTTTTATTTTGTATACAAATCGATTTTAAATATTTATTGAATATAGCGCTTACATTTGATAAAATATAGAAGTAAAAATAAGAGGAGGTTGAGAATGGAAAATTTGCTATATGTTACTATGATTTTAAGTATCAGTGCATTATTTTATGCTTATTACCTTTACAGGCAAGTCATTAAGGCACCACAAGGAAGTGAAAGAGTTATCGAAATATCTGGGTATATTAAAGAAGGCGCAATAGCCTTTTTAAGAAGAGAATATACCGTTATTATTATCTTTGTGGTTATCGCATTTCCAATAATATGGATTTCTCCACTCGGACTTGGAACAGCCCTTGCTTTTGTCCTTGGTTCTCTATTTAGTGCTACAGCTGGAATAATTGGTATGAAAAGTGCTACAGATGCAAATGCAAGAACAACTACTGCCGCTCAAGATCATGGTATAACTAGAGCACTTGGAATTGCTTTTAAAGGTGGAGCAGTTATGGGTATGAGCGTTGTTGGGTTCGGATTATTAGGTGTTGTTATTGTTTTTACAGTAGCCACTAAAGTTTTTGGAATTGAAGCTTATAGCGCTGTAGAAATAACTGCTGGATATAGTCTTGGTGCTTCAAGTATAGCATTATTTAGTCGTGTTGGTGGAGGGATTTTCACTAAAGCAGCTGATGTTGGAGCTGATTTAGTTGGTAAAGTTGAAGCAGGTATTCCTGAAGACGATCCTCGTAATCCAGCTGTTATTGCTGATAACGTTGGTGACAATGTTGGTGATGTTGCTGGGATGGGTAGTGACTTATTAGAATCTTATGTTAGTTCAATTATTGGTGCTGCGACAATCGGAGCATTATGGTATTCCATTGATGGTGCAATTTTTGTTTTAATTGTAGCCGGAGTTGGAGTTGTCGCTTCAATGCTTGGAAGTTTATTTGTTAAGGGAAAAGATGGAAACAATCCTCATAAAGCTTTAAAATTAGGAACATATATCGCTGGATTAATTTTTATTGTTGCTGCATTTGTATTAAATTGGATTTTTGTAGATCAAGGAATTTTTTCTGTTTCTAATTCAACATTACCACTTCTATACGGACCATTTTATAGTATTGTTATAGGTCTTGGTATAGGATTGTTAATTGGATTAGTTAGTGAATATTATACATCTGCTGAATATAGATTTGTAAAAGAGATTGCACAACAATCTGAGACAGGGCATGCTACCAATATTATTAGTGGAATGTCTACCGGGATGGAAAGTACTGCAATTCCTGTTATCATTATCGCTATTGGAACTGTTTTAGCATTTCACTTTGGAGGTTTATTCGGTATTGGACTCGCAGCTGTTGGTATGTTAGGTACTGCAGGCATGACTGTTAGTGTAGATGCTTATGGGCCCATTGCTGATAATGCAGGAGGAATAGCTCAAATGGCAAATTTAGATCCTCGTGTAAGAGAAATTACTGATGAGCTTGATAGTGTAGGTAATACTACCGCTGCAATTGCAAAAGGATTTGCAATTGGTAGTGCTGCATTAACTGCTTTAGCATTGTTTAATGCTTTTACTGAAGCTGCAGGTCTTAGTGGTATTAATATTGCTGATGCAAAAGTTATTTCTGGATTAATGATTGGTGGGATGCTAGCATTTTTATTTAGTTCATTAACTATTAAAAGTGTTGGAAAAGCTGCAAATCAAATGATTGAAGAAGTGCGTCGACAATTTAAAGAAATACCTGGTATATTAGAAGGAACAGCAAAACCTGATTATGCTAAATGTGTTGAAATTTCAACTAATGCTGCTTTAAAAGAAATGATTGTTCCTGCTATTTTAGCTATTGGTTCACCATTGCTTGTTGGTTTCACATTTGGAGCTGAAGCGCTTGGTGGGATGCTTGCTGGAACTTTAATCACTGGTATTATGTTAGCTATTTTTATGGCAAACAGTGGTGGTGCTTGGGATAACGCTAAAAAATATATTGAACAAGGACACCATGGTGGAAAAGGTAGTTTTGCTCATAAAGCATCTATTACAGGAGATACAGTTGGAGATCCATTCAAAGATACTGCTGGTCCTGCTATAGATATACTTATAAAATTAATGACTACTATTAGTTTAGTTTGTGCTACACTGTTTGGAACTGGAATCTTATAGTTTATAAAACCATTTCTTATTTGAAATGGTTTTTTTATGTTATAATTAGTAATGGTGATAATATGAGAATAATGGTTGATGCTGATGCTTGTCCAGTTAAAAAAGAAATTTTAAAATTAGCTAAAGAATATAGGATTGAAGTTTTTATGTTTTTTGATAATACTCATATCTATGAAGATGGATATAGTAATGTATTTATTTTAGATAAAGGAGCAGATAGTGTTGATTATTTTTTAATTAATAAAACAATCATAGGAGATATTGTTGTAACTCAAGATTATGGGGTGGCAACAATGGCTTTATCTAAAAAAGCTTATCCTATTAATCAAAACGGGCTAATATTTACTGATGATAATATCTTAGGATTGCTTAATCAACGCGCTTTTAATAAAAAAATTAGGAGACATAAAAATCTTAAAGGTCCCAAAAAAAGAACAAGTCAAAATTCTGTTATATTTTCACAAAATCTAAGAAAACTAATTAATAGTTATTTATAGTTGCATTTTCAATATTAATTTGTTAAAATAATAACGCTTGTAAAAACGGAGGTGACATAAATGGCTAATATTAAACAACAAATGAAAAGAAATCTTACTAATGAAAAAAGAAGAGTAGCTAACGCTTCATTTAAATCTGGATTAAGATCCGCAGTTAAAGAAGTTGAAGTTAGTGTAGAAAACAAAGATAAAGAAAAAGCTATCATAGCTTTATCATTTGCTAGTAAAAAATTGGATAAAGCAGTTTCTAAAGGTTTTTATCATAAAAACTATGTCGCTAGACAAAAATCAAGACTTGCTAAATTAGTAAATAGTTTATAACTTTAATTATCCAAAATATATGATAAATAAAATCCCAACAGTTGTTGGGATTTTTTATATATTCTTTAGCTAAATATTAAAATTTATGTTCCTAGTATGAATAATTCAATACCAATTCTCTTATCAATTCTTCCTGATTTAATTTGATAATCTAAATCTTCTAATCGAATAAGATGTTTTTTAACAATTTCCATATTAATACTTTTAGCATTCTTAACCATATAATAAGATCTACCACTACTACAATGATAATATGTTGAAATATCTGCTTGATTTTTACCATCCTTAAGCAATAGTTTCACTTGTAAGATTTCGCGGTATTTATTTACAAGAATACCTAATATTCTGAGCGGATCCTCACTATGCATTATTAAATCATTATAAATTTCTAATGCCTTACTTCTTTTATTTTCTAATATATTATTAGTAATTTCATATACATTATCTTCAAGATTCTTAGTAATTACTTTTTTTATTGTATCAATATAAATATAATCCATTCCTTCGGCATACAACAATAATTTTTTCATTTCATTCACAGCTATTTGAGTATTATTTTCTACTCTTTTTAAAAACTCGTCCATCGCTTCTCTATCAATTTTTATTCCTTGTTTACCAAGTTGTCTTCTTATCCAAGATGTTAAATCTACTTTCTTCATAGACTCACAAAACACTACTTCTGCTTTTGTTTTTAATGCTTTTGTTACAGCTTTTCTTTCATCAAGTTTAACATATGGAGCTGTGACAATTAAGATTGTTTCTTTAACTGGATTATTAATATATTTTACTAAAGCGTCAATATTTTGGGTAATTTCTTTTTTCAACTTTTCATTCGTTAAGAAATAAGCATTTTTAATAACTACAATTTTTTTATTAGACATAAAAGGGATTGTTGTAGCGTCGTTTATTGCATTAGATATATTAGTTTCTTCTGCATCATAAGTATTGAGATTGAAATTATCAATATCATACTTAGCTATGATACTCTTCATTTTGCTTTTAACAATAAAAGAATCACTACCATGAATTAAATATATTTGTTTTTCCATTAAAAACACCTCTTAAGTATTATATCATATTTTTTTATGGTACGTGCACCTTTTTAAACTCTTTTCCAAAGATATATCTAACAATAATTGTTCCATCTAAATCTGTACGATATATCTTTATTCCCATTTCTTTATAACGAGATACTACAATACTACTTGGATGATTATTTCTGTTTCTTCTAGAAACAATAATAAATACTTCTTTTGGTGATATATCTTCAATAAAAGAAATTGAACTACTTGTAATACTTCCATGATGTGGAACTTTTAAATAATCAACATCGATAGCATAGTTATGAATAAAAGCTGTTTCTCGTGGCGATTCAATATCACCAGTAAATAGATAGTGTTTGTCACTAATGAATAAGCTTAAAATAATTGAACGATTGTTTTCATTTGAGTAACTTGTTTTATTTGGATAAATATAAAAACTAATATTACCACATTTAATCATTCCATTATATTTATCAATATTTTGTCTATTGACCAGCTCTTTAACATTGAAATTTTTAATGACATCGTTTGCTTCACCATAATGATCACTATGATAATGAGTAATTATTAAGTAGTCAATCCTTTTTATGTTATTTGTTTTAAGATAATTTACTAATGTATCATAGTCATCCACTTCTCCTGTATCAATAATTATATTACACTTATCAGCTCGATCTATTATAATTGTCGAATCTCCATAAACATCTAAAAAGGTGACCTTTTGAACCATATTATAATATGGTGCTCCCCAAACTAAAATAAGAAGTAAAGCTATAAACAGGAATGTTTTTTTAAAAGATTTGTTATATTCATATGAATATAAGCCATAAAATATAATGATATAGTAAATTATAATAGATAACACATTTGAAAAATACATATGTATTATAAAAAAATCAATTGATGATGTAATTTTAAGAAACATTTCAAAAATACTAATAAAGAAATAATAGAATTTATCTAAAATAGGTATTAAAAAAGTTATATACCCTAGTGGTAAAATAATATATGTAACATAAAATAGAAAAAATATATTAAAAAATAACGACAGAAAATTAATTTGATAATTTAAATTCAAAATAATTGGTATTGTTATAAAGAAGGATATTGTGCTTAAAAGAAACAACTGTTTTAATTTAGAATTTGTATTTAATATATTACTACTTAATAGTATTACAAAAGTAACTAAAAAACTTAATAGAAACCCTGCATCGTAATAATAATATGGATTAATTATAACCAAAATAATAAAGATGAATGATAATACATCAATACTACTAAGTCCAAATTTTAAGCGTTTATTTACAATCAAAAAAATAAACATTAAAGAAGCTCTTACAACTGATGGGGTAAATGATGTAATAATCATATATATAACAAGAAAAAAAGTTATTATATATTCAATATTTGAATCTTTTATTTTCATGTTTTTTAAAACAATCATAATTGACAATACTATTAATGAAATGTGTAAGCCACTAACAGCGAACAAGTGACTTATTCCGATAGTATTAATTCTATTAATTAAGTTATCATCAAATCCTGATTTATCAGCTAGAATAAACGTTTTAATATAATTATTTGAATATTTAAAATGATTGTCTATGTAATTATTAATTTTATATGAAATAATATTAATATTCCATGATCCTCCAATAGTTTTACAATCAGTTAAATATAAAAGTGTTTTTATATTTTGTGATTTTAAATAGTTTTTATAATTAAATAAATGAGGCGTTGTATTATTAATTGGTTCCTTTATTTCCCCACTACAAATTAATTTATCCCCAGGTTTAATAGTCATTGTTTCATTAATAGATACTTTGACTAATTGTGATTTATATCTTCCACTAAAACTAGTATAATCATCAATTTTAATATCCTTAATAACATTTACATTATATTCAGAATTCGGACCTATTATATTTAGATCAAATTGAACCATTCTTACTACATATACTAGCAATATTACGCAAATTATCTTTAAAATATTTTTATGATTATTAAATAAATAAAATAAATAAAATGGCGCTATAATTATATACCACCAATTGTTTATTACTAGAAATAATAAAACGAATGATATTACAACATAAATTCCTTTATATTTAAGTTGTAATAAATTCTCGAATTTCATTTAACGTTGCCTCCCCAATTCCTGGTACATTTATTAAATCATCTATTGTTTCAAAATATCCATTTTCTTCTCTATATTCTATAATACTTCTAGCAGTAGATGGTCCAATTCCGGGTAATGTATCTAATTGTTCTAAGGATGCAAGATTTATGTTTACAGATTCATTGTTACTGTTTTCTTCAATTTCTGTAATTATTGACAATTCATCATTAATTGAAGGTATATATATAATTTGTTCATCTTTTAATTTTGTTGATAAATTGTATCCTAATTCATCAGCTTCATTCGTTACTCCCCCAGCCAATATTATTAATTGAAATAGTCTAGTAGATTCTTTTATTTTATACACTCCAGGGTTCATGATTTCACCTTTAATATCAACATAAATGTATTTTATTTCCTCTTGTTGTTGCGATGTAGGTATTGGATTAAATGTTACAACCTCTTTTTCATTATTTGGTATAAAGATAAACCCAAATACACTTACAATTAAAATGATAATAACATAATAGTATTTTTTTATAATTTTCAACATATTTATCACCTCATAATTATATTACTCATAAAACGTGGTTTATTCTTTATAATAAAATATATAGATGATAAAATCTTTATGTATAATCTAATTATATATATGATATAATTAAGTGGTTAAATTTTTAAAAATATTTTATTACTAATTATTCATACATTACATTTATAATAGAGGAGAATGATTCATATGGAAAAAACAAGTTATTATGTTATAAAAAAATCTGCAAAAGCAAAGATGCAAGGACATTTTGGAGAAACGTTTTTAGCTCTAGCATTAATACCTTTTGTATTGTCAATGGGCAATTCGATTATTTCAACATCATTAATAAAATATGAAACGATAACTAATATAATACAATTTTTAATTGCAGTTTTAATATCGTATATTACAATTATGCTATCTCTTAAATTATCAAAAGGAAAATATCGCGATTTGTTCAGTAATTTATTTGGAAATAGTAAAGGATATTTAAACGTGCTAATATATCGATTTATTATTACATTATTCACTATAATTCCATTGCTTTTATACATTGATTTTTTCGATAAACTTACTAATTATTTTGCAAATTTACCATTAGATTACGTTTTTGATTCAAATGAGTTAGGGAATGTTATGATAGGATTTTTACCTAGCAATACTTTAATTATTATTTCAATTGTATCGTTATTTTTAGGTTTTATTATCAATATTAAATTATTCTTTACCCCCTATTTAATAGTTGATAAAGATATAAAAGCAATTGACGCTCTTAAACTTTCATGGAAATATACAAATGGAAATTTCTTTAGAGTTTTATTCTTTCCGCTATCATTTATATTATGGTATTTATTAATATTTGTTACTTTTGGTCTTATTTTAATTTATGTAATTCCTTATACTAAGCTATCTTACGCCGTTTTCTATAATCATATATTAAAAGAAAATGGGGACTTCATTAAAGATGATGCTGAGAAATCAGTTGTAAATGATTCAAGTAATTCTAAAAAAAATGAAATAGAATACGATCCTTTAGATGACTTTTAGTAATTGAGTTATATATTTAAAAAAACAATCTTTAATTAGATTGTTTTTTTTGACAAATAAATATCATTCTATCTTCTAATACAACTT
>CAZWIZ010000021.1:0-17185 GCA_964634385.1 uncultured Candidatus Izemoplasmatales bacterium
GAAAGGTGTTTGTCACTTGAAGAACTATGTTTAATTAAAAAAAGGAAAAGTAACAATATCTGTTATAATTTTTGAAGATATTAGTTGTTTTTTTCTTTTTTTTAGAGTAATCTATAAATGATCAACAATATAGATAAATATCTATATATATTATATAAATAAGGAGAAATTACTATGTATGAAAAATATGCGAATTTATTTAAAGTGCTTTCTGATCCAACAAGAATTAAAATTATTGAGTTACTTATTAAAGGAGAAACTTGTGGGTGCACATTAATTGATAAATTCCCATTAACACAACCAACATTATCTTATCATCTGAAAATTATTACTGAATCTGGATTAGCAAACTCAAGAAAAGATGGGACATGGGTAAAATATAAAATTAATAGGAATATTCTAACTTCTTTAAGTGATTATTTAATAACACTTAGAGATACCAAGGTAGATGAATGCAATCTATAGGTATTTTCTTCATTAATTTGAATGATATCTTGTTTAAGATGACTTGGCTTCATAACTTGGTTAATCGATTTCTAAGTGAGGTCTTGAAATTAGATATAAATAGTATCTTTTTTGGAAGTCTTTAATTTTTTTGTTTGATGTAATTAAAATCTTTATTCTATTATCAGTTTTAATTTATTTTTAATCGTATATCCAATCGTATTTTACGCCTGAGAAAACAAAATGAATACTAGGAAATATTAAAGGAATACCTGCGAATATTATTGGGGCTTTACTTGGAACTGTAACGCCATTTTGTTCATGTTCATCAATCCCGATTTTTATCGCCTTTACAAAGTCGGGTTTACCTATTGGAGTAACTTTTTCTTTTCTTAATATCTTCTCCTTTAGTTGATTTAGCTTCAGTAATTTTACTTGCGAGTATTTTTGGATGGAATGTTGCCTTAGTTTACGTGGTAATTGGTTTGATTATTGCGGTAGATGTTGGAACTTTAATAAGTTTGTTTCATATGGAAAAATACGTCGAAGAATTTGTTATGAGTAAAAAAGATGAAGTTGAATTAGATGTTAATCTAAATTACGTTATGAGCAGATTTGAACGTCATTCATATTCATTTGAACAAGTTTTTGACAATATAAAAAAATTTGGATATATATTTTATTTGGAGTTGAAATTGATGCTATGATCCATGGATATATCTCAGCATCTATTATTAATAATATCTTAGGATCAAATAATCCATTCTCAGTTATTATTGCGACATTAATAGGAGTAACAATGTATGCGGATATTTTTGGTACACTACTAATTGCGGAAGCTCTAGTTTTAAAAGGTGTTGGAACTTTACCTAGTGTTGGAAAATTAAAAAAGATATTATTAACTTGTTGAAAAGTATGAAAAATAACTAAAATTACTTTCAGCTTGTTTTATGTTATAATTTAAGTAAAGAATACTAAGAAGAAGGTGGAAAGATGAATAATAAAGAATATATTTCGTGGGAAATAATAAAAGAATTTATGACAACAGCTTTCATCAAAATAGGAATACCAAACGAAGATGCGGTTGTTTGTACTGATGTTTTAATGGAAGCAGATCGAAGAGGAATTGACAGCCATGGAGTAAACCGATTTAAACCTATTTATATAGATAGGATAAATGATGGAATATTAAACCCTATTACTAATTACGAAATAGTAAGAGAAACATCAACAACTGCGGTTGTTGATGGACATAACGGTATGGGAATGGTAATAAGTAAAAAAGCTATGGCTTTAGCAATTTCTAAAGCTAAACAATTTGGTATGGGAATGGTTGTTGTTCGCAATTCAAGTCATTACGGAATCGCTGGATATTACGCTACAATGGCAACTAAAGCAGGAATGATTGGAATGACGGGAACTAACGCAAGACCATCGATTGCACCAACATTTGGTGTAGAAAATATGTTAGGAACAAATCCTCTAACAATAGGATTGCCAACTGATGAAGATTTTCCTTTTGTAATAGATTGTGCTACTAGTATTATCCAAAGAGGAAAAATAGAATTTTACTCAAAAATAGGAAAAGATACTCCAAAAGGGTTAGTAACAAGCAGTGAAGGAAAAAATTTAACGGATTCTAAACAAATATTAGTAGATTTAACAGAAGGTAAGGCTGCACTTAGTCCTTTAGGAGGATTTGGTGAAACATACGCAGGTTATAAAGGATATGGATATGCTACTGTTGTTGAGATATTATCATCAGCTCTACAAGCTGGTAATTTTTTAAAGATGTTAACAGGTGTGGATAACGAAGGAAACAAAAAACCTTATAATTTAGGACATTTCTTTATAGCTATTGATACTGAAGCTTTTATGGGATTAGATACATTTAAAAAAATATCAGGTAATATTCTTAGAGAACTTCGTTCATCTAAGAAAGCACCTGGAAAAACAAGAATTTATACTGCTGGAGAAAAAGAATATCTTGCTTGGCTCGATAGAAAAGATAAAGGTGTTCCAGTAAATAAAGCTATAATAAAAGATTTAATAGAGGTAAGAGATAGTTTAAATATATCTTTTAAGTTTCCATTCGAATAAAAACAAATAGTATAAATCAAACATATTTATAATAATTAGGGTTGATAGAAAAGAGGAAATTGTAAAGTAGTTTAATTAAAGAGGATAAAGCAGGTGAAATTATGTATAAAAAGTTGTTTGGTGAATATGTTCCACAATGCGAACAAGAAGAAGTAGATAAAGCAGCAATTATAAATTTCATTAATGAAAATCAGAATTCTTTGTTAAGAACAAATTTAATAGCACACATAACCTCGTCAGCAATTATTGTTAATAAAAAGATGGATAAGGTTTTATTTGCACATCATAATATTTACAATTCATGGGCTTGGGTAGGTGGACATAATGATGGGAATCCTAACTTATTAGAAGTTGCAATAAAGGAAGCTAAAGAGGAAACTGGAGTAATAAATATTACTCCTTATAACGATGAAATTATTAGTGTTGATGTAATTTTAGTAGAGAACCATATTAAGAAAGGCCATTATGTAGGAGATCATTTACATTTAAATGCTACCTTTTTATTAATTGCTGGTGAAGAAGATAAACTAATAATAAAAAAAGATGAAAATTCTGGTGTTAGGTGGTTTTATATTAACGAAGTAATGAATTATGTAAATGAAGAAAGAATTAAAAAAGTGTATAATAAAATATTTACTAGAATAAAAAGTATAAATGATAGGCTTTAATTAAAATGAGGAAACATTTTTATAGTTTATTCAAAAAAATTACTTTTCAATGAACTGCACCTATAAACTTGGACGTAGGAAACTATGAAAAAGAGAGGGTGCAGTTTTCGTATACCAAAGTTAAGAGAATATCTTAAACTAAACTGAAATAAAATCAAAGAAAATATTCATGCAAAAAAAACATAAACTAGAGCCGGTAAAACGTGTCTATATTTCAAAAGGAGAAGATAGTTTTAGACCGCTTGGAACACCAACCACTATAGGCTCTCATTTTGAATAAAACACATCAATTACAAATATACATATTAGGACAATAATTTCAATGGTACCAATATTAACGTATAACTTCTATTTTACAAAAACCAACAACCAATATCAAAAGTGAAATGTAGCTAGGGGTATAGACATAATACTACTTTTTTTATAAATCTAAAGAGATTTAAAAATGTAAAAATAGTATTTCTTTAGACTAATAAAAAAATAGAATTTCAAACAAATAGACAATAGCTTTAATTTGTGATAAAATTACTTTAGATTATAAAAAGGATGGTATTAAAATGAAAATAGAATTAAGAACTAAAAAAGGTAGTAAAGTAAGAAATTTCAATATAGTTCCTGGTGTGTTATACGGTAAGGGACTTGCATCAACATCTATAACTGCGAATGCAGCTGAATTTAATAAAATGTTTCATAAAATGGGTACTTCAAAAACATTTGAAGTTGAACTAGATGGTGTAAAACATTTAGTTTATATTAAAGAAGTTCAACCCCTTCCATCAAATCTTCATTCAGCAAGACATTTTGACTTAATGAAAGTTTCATTAGATGATACAATGACATCTAAGGTTAGAGTTGTATTTGTTAATAAAGAAATAGTAGAGAAAAAAGGATTAATTCTTCATAGTGTAGCGGACACAATTGAAATTGAATATGCTGTAGGTAAAGGTATTTCACATTTAGAATTAAATGTTGAAAATCTAGAAGAAAATAACGTATTACACGTTAGTGATATTGTTGTTCCTAACGGAGTTAAAATTTTAACTAGTTTAGAAGATGTAGTAGTATCTGTATCTAGACCAAAAGAAGAAGTAATAGAAGATGCCGAAGCAACAGATGAAGAAACTGTTGAAGAAGAAGTAAAACAAGACGAAGAATAACTGATAAATTTAAAGCCATTTAGGGAAATCCTAAATGGCTTATTTATTAGTAAGTAATGCAATGGATAAATGCGTCAAATATTTATTATTAACTATTTCAGCTAATTCCTCTAAAGATTTTTCATTAGTATTAACAATATAATCTAAGTGTTTAAATTTCGATTTTCTAAAATGTTTTCTATCTTCTTTAAATCTAGTTTCAACATCTAATAAACTGTCTCCACGATTCAGCATTCTAACACGTCTGATCAATTCATCTGTTTCCAAATAAATGAAAACAGTATTAGGAATTCTTTTTTTATAAATGCTGTTAGCTCCTTTTGGTTCTACGATAATAACTTTGTAAAAATCTGCTCCATTTTTTGGGGAACCATAATGAGTATTATGATAAATTGTTGTTTCTAAAAAATCATTATTTGTTTTCTTCTCAATAAATTCTTTTATAGAAATATAGTGATAATCAGTCCCATCAATTTCGCCTTCTCTTATTTTTCTTGTTGTATAAGTAACTAATTTTTTAAATTTATACTTAGCGATTAGAATTTTAGCAATTTCTGTTTTACCACTTGCACTTGCTCCAATTAATACTAACATATTACCACTCCTGAATAATAAAATTGTACCATATTTGAAAACTATTTTGTACACTTATTCTTATATTGTTTGTGTTGGTAAAGATAAAAATATATAATAAAATTAAGATTGATTTTGGAAGGAGTAAAGATAATGAAAAAAATTATAGGACTAGTTTTATTTATTACACTAACTATATTGTTGAGCGGATGTGGGATTCGTGAAAGATTGTTAGCTCCACCTGATGAATGGGAAGCACCTGATGGTACACTTGTTGCTGTGTGTACAGTAGATGAAGATGTTTATAAATATCTATATAAGGATGATGGTGTTTATCAATATTACATAAATGATGTTTTACAAGATGATATTGCTTTAGAGTCAATTCAAGAACAGGCATTTCTGAATGGTGGAAGCATGGATAATTATTTGAGAATAACATATGATACGGGGGTATGCGTAATTACTAATTATTATGAAGACGATTAATAAAATACCAAAATAAAGGCAGCTCAATCGAACTGCCTTTTGTGAATATTTTGAAATTTCATTTATGGTATATCATTCGATATTCATGATCTAGTACATCAATAAATAAGATTTTATTTATTAAAGAGTCTTTTTTTGTAATGAATTTTATAAATTCACTAATCATTAGATTACCAACAATTCCAGGAATAAATGTTGGACTTTTCAGTGTCTTTTCTACACCAGTTAATTTATTCTTGTAAATTTCTCTTAAAATATATGCATTTGGTAAGATAATACCTATCTGGCCATACCATCCAGCAATAGCACCGTGAATTAAAGGCTTTTTATAGGTTGTGCAATGATTTTCAAGTAGTAGTTTTGTTTTAATATTATCTACTGCATCAAATACAATATCAATAGAGTTATATAATTTCATATCGATATTATCATCATATTTTAAATGCATTATTTCTATATTAGCAGAGGGATTAATCTCAAGCAATCTTTCTCTTGTTACTTTTACTTTTGATTTAGTTAATGTTAGAGTCGTTGAAAATATTTGACGATTTAAGTTTGAAACATCAAAAAAATCATAATCAATAATAGTGATATTTTGTACCCCTAAACGAACTAAACTATTACAAATATAACCACCTAATCCGCCTGCGCCTACTACTAATATTTTAGTTTTTTTAATGGTTAGAAGTTCTTCATTGTTTAGTATCCCTGTGTTTCTATTATATTGATTCATATTATCCACCTGCCATAGGAGGAAATAGATGAATTAATGATGATTCATTAACTTCTCTATTTATCATAATGTCAGTTGTACTATCATAATCATCTAAAATAATAATAGATATTTCTTTTAAAGGAATCTTAAGTTTTTCGATAATATCTTTAACTGTTAAACCTTCAACATAATCAAACATTACTACTTTTCCACCATATTTTCTAATCGCAGAATATAATTTTACTGTTATCATAATAATTACCTATGTACACTTTATA
Source organism: uncultured Candidatus Izemoplasmatales bacterium (assembly GCA_964634385.1). Lineage (GTDB taxonomy): Bacteria > Bacillota_I > Bacilli_A > Izemoplasmatales > Izemoplasmataceae > JAFGXW01. The sequence continues at coordinate 6,425 of CAZWIZ010000021.1, forward strand.
ATATTTCTATTCCACAAACAATCAGCACAACTTGGGGAATAGCTTAAACAATCAAATTCTGTTGTTTCAATAAAACTACAACTATCCTCATATTCGCAATCAACACAACTTGGGAATTTACTATTTAAAACATTTTGTCTAAAATCTGTATATTCTTTACCAAAATAAATTTCATCAATATTTGTTTTAAGTATATTTCCAAAAGAATATTTTAAGACTGTTTTCTCACGATCGAAAACCCATTCAGTATATGTGTTAGCAAAGCGATAACAAGGATAGACATTACCAGTAAAATCGACATATGTGTAGTCGTTTTCAACAAAATGACAATATCTTTCTGTTTTAATCTCCATATATGGAAAAGCTAAATTAACTTTATTACCATAAATAGCATATTTACTAACTAATTTCATATATTCATGACCTTCATAATTATAATCTTTTGTATAAAAAATATCATTCGTTTGCGCCTTGTTTTGAGGTAAAAGATGCGAAATTAAAATTTTATCTGCATCATACTTATTAGCGAAATCAATCACTTTATATATTGTATCTTTTTTTGATTTTGTTAAGACATATGCAAATTCAATTGATGGTAATCTTGAATTGTTTTTTTTCTTGCAAATATTTATATATTCTAATGTTTCTCTTATGCGTGAAAAATCTGCTTGCCGTACTGAATAATAATCATCTTCAGTACCATCAACACTAATAATGATCTTTTTAAAATATTTACATAATATTTCTATTGTTGGTTTTCGAATGATACCATTAGTAGTGATTTCTAAATCATACTGTTTAAATTTTTCAACAGCGTACATAAAATTTTTGGCTATTGTTGGTTCACCTATTCCACCAAAAACTATACCTTTTGTGCCTTTTAAATGAGTACTTATTTTATCAATGATTTCAATAGTCATATCACCTAAAGAGTTTTCCCATGAATGTCGATAACACATTGCACAGTTTAAGTTACATCTATTAGTAAGTTCTATATATACTTTTTTCATAATATTAAGAAGGAATGAATAATTAAATTCATTCCTTACTTTATTTTATAGTCCTAAATCTTTTAATCTTTCTTTTGTTGGCACACCTTTAGAATCCCAACCTCTAAGTTCATAATATTTAGGTAATAATTTGTCTAAATGATGTACTTCACCTTTTGTAGGTCCACTTGGCATAGGTTCTGTAAGTAATCTAATAGGTAGTGTATCTTCTTCAGGTAAGATACCTGCGGCAATATTAAATTGTTTTTCTAATGTATAAATTCTTTCTCCTGCTTTTAAAACATCTTCTCCTGACCAATTAGTTCCAACAACAGCATTATAAATATCTGCATATTCATCTGCACCTAATGCGAATGATGTAAATAAACATAATCCAATTGAATCAATAAAAGCTGTAAGATCTTGGAATGTTTTAGTCCAGAAAGGTTTATCTTCAAGTGCTTTACGTTCAAGTTTTGCTGGTAATCCTAAGATTTCTGGAGAAATCATATATCCACGTACATGGCATCCACCACGGTTAGAAGTAGCAAAGTTTAAACCTTGTCCTTGAACTCCACGAGGATCATATGCTGGAATCTCTAATTTTTTAACAGACATTGATAAATCTGCTCTTCCATAACTTTCACATAAACGATAAGATCCATCAGCCATTTCTGCTCCAAATCCTTCTCTTCTTGCTAATTTTTTAGTCCAATAAACGATAGAATCATCATTACCAAAGTCTAGTGGATGTCCTTCAAAATCAATATGATCTAATAATCCTTTTGATTTTAATTCCATTGCAGCTGCAAGAGTAGAACCTGTTGAAATTGTATCTACACCTAATTGGTTACACCACCAGTTAGCTTCGATAATAGTTTCTAAGTTTTTAACTCCACAGTCGGCACCAAATGCCCAAATTGTTTCATATTCAGGTCCGCCACCCTCAACTTTATCAGTTTTAGTATAACGACCACAACCAATTGTACAACGATGACATGGGTCTTTTCTAACTAAATATTTTTCAGCAAGTGTTTCTCCTGAAATATCTTCAGCACTTAAGAATACACCATCTTGGAAATTGTTTGTTGGTAAAATACCATTTGCATTTATAACATTTACTAATACAGCTGTACCATAAGCTGGTAAGCCTTGTCCAGTAACTGGATTATCTTTGATTAATTTATCAGCATTTTTAACTTTTGCTCTAACAGCTTCTTTATCAAATAAACTAACTTTTAAATTACCTGTTACAACAATTGCTTTTAAGTTCTTGCTTCCCATAACTGCACCAACACCACTACGTCCTGCAGCTCTATCTTTATCATTCATAATAGAAGCAACTAAATTTAATTTTTCACCAGCAGGTCCGATAGCAAGAACATTAGTTCTTTTTTTATTTTCCATTAGGATATCAGTTGCTTCACCAACCATTTTTCCCCAAATGTGTGCTGCATCTTTGATTTCAACATCTTCATTATTAATGGTAATATAAACCGGTTTTTTGGCTTTTCCTTCAATGATTATTCCGTCATATCCTGCATATTTAAGTCTTGCTCCCCAAGTACCACCAGAGTTTGAAGAAGCTATTGTTCCAGATAATGGTGATTTAGTAACTACCATATATCTTCCACCTGTTGGAGTAGGTGTCCCTGTTAAAGGTCCGTTAATAAAAATTAATTTATTCTCCGGACTTAAAGCATCAATTTTTGGATCAATTTCGTCAAAAAGTATTTTAGATCCAAGTCCACGTCCACCAACGTATTTCTTTGCTAGTTCGAAATCTAAGTCGTCAACTTTAATAGAGTTTTCTGTAAGGTTGATTCTTAGAAGTTTGCCCATATAACCAAACATTTTAAAGCCTCCTTTTTTAGTTTTTACTTATTTATATTATAACTCTATGTGATAACGTTTTCAACAAATTATTATAAATAAGGTTATAAATTACAAATGATATAATTACATCGATAATATTTAACATTTTTAGAAAATATGGTATGATATAAGTAGTTAAAAAAATATTCCGAGTTAATTAATCTACTGTGATTTACACTATGATTTATTAACCAACGGGTATAAAAAGAAATTTTTATGCCTCCCGCGCTTGGAAAGGATGTTAGATTTTTTACTCCTTTTTAGGCGTAAAAGATCTTTTTTTATTATGTATATATCAAAAGGAAGAAGGCTAATTTGTGAAAAAGATATTGATTATTTTAGGAGTCTTATTTTTATTTACATTAAGTTCTTGTTCGAAAAAAGAACTTATTATTGTTACTACAACATCACTGGATAATAGTGGCTTACTTGAGTATATTATACCTAGTTTTGAAGAAGAATACGGTATCTTTGTAAAAATAGTAGCTTTAGGTACAGGCGCAGCCCTCGAAATGGGTGAAATGGGTGAAGCAGATATTTTACTTGTTCACGCATATGATAGTGAGGTTGAATTTGTAAATAACGGGTATGGAGAAAAAAGACATAATATTATGTATAACGATTTTATTATTCTTGGTCCAGCATCTTTAGATTCAGATACATTAGAAGAAGCATTAGCTCTTATAGTAACAAAGCCCCTTAATTTTTATTCACGAGGTGATGATTCGGGAACGAATAAGAAAGAATTATCAATTTGGGAACAATATGGTTATGATGTATCTACATTTGGTGATTGGTATCATGAAACAGGACAAGGAATGGGCTCAACATTAACGATGACGTCACTAAGTCGTTATTATACTTTAAGTGATAGAGGCACTTATCTTTCAATGAAAAATAATCTTGATTTAGTTATTGCTTATGAAAATAGAAATGAGTTAAAAAACCAATATGGAGTAATTAAAGTTAATCCTGATTTACATAATCGTAATGAAGAATATGCTGATTTATTTTATGATTGGATTATTAGAGATGATGTACAAGATTTAATTGCTACATATGTAATGTATGATGAACAACTATTTTATCCAAATGCTGGCGAATAAATGATTTTAGAAAGCACTATTAAAGCATTTGAATTATTGTTCTCATTTGATAAAGAAATTTATTCGATAATATTTCTATCATTAACCATTTCTATTTTAGCAACAACAGTAGCTTCGTTTTTTGGAACAATATTTGGTATCTTTATTAGTATTTCCGACTACAAATTAAAAAGATTAACAAAAAAAATTGTTTTTACACTTATGGGAATACCACCAGTTGTTCTTGGATTAATTGTATTGTTATTTATAACCGGTCCATTTGACGGAATGAATTTACTATTTACAAAATCAGCGATGTTTATTGCCCAGACATTGCTGGTTTTACCTATTATAACTGGAAATATTATTATTTCTAGTGAAAAAACACAAAAAAGAGTATTAGAAACTGCAACGACATTAGGAGCATCTAAATTTGATAAAATAATTCTTTTAATAAAAGAAATAAAACCTTTTATTATGATGAGTGTCATTTTAGGTTTTTCAAGAGCTTTAAGTGAAGTTGGAGCTGTTATGCTTGTTGGAGGGAATATTAAAAATGATACAAGAGTAATGACTACTTACATTGCTTTAAATAATAGTATGGGAGAATATTCAGTTTCGATAGCCATGGGAATGATTTTATTATTTATTGCTTTTATTCTGCATACTTTACTCGCGAAATTTAGAGGTGATTTTTATGATTGAGACAACTGGATTAGTTGTGAAATATAAAAATATTACTTTTAAATTTGATAATTACCATTTTAAAAAAAATAAAATATCAGTGATTAGTGGGCGCAATGGAGCGGGGAAAACGACGTTATTAAAATCACTTGCCTCACTAATTAAATATGAAGGAAACGTAAAAGTGAACGGAGAAATAACTTATAATTCTCAAGAAGCAATTATTTTTAACCGTAGTGTTTATGAAAATATTATTTATCCATTGAGAATTAGAAAGTTAGATCTTTCTCTTTATCAAGATAAAATAACAGAGTATAGTAAGGTACTGAGTATCGAACATCTTTTAGATAAAAATGCTTTAAAATTATCATCGGGAGAAAAGATGAAAGTTTCTATTATTAGAAGTATTATTTTTAATCCTGAAATAGTTTTATTAGATGAACCAACTACTCATTTAGATTTAGAATCAATTAATGAATTATCAATTTTAATAAAAGAATTAAAAAAGAAAATTACTTTTATTGTAGTTAGTCATAATAAAACTTTTATTGAAGAATTAATTGATGAAGAATACTATTTAGGAGGATGTAAAACATGTTTATCGTAAAATCAATAGATGAAACAATCAAAATTCTTGAAGATAATTTCAAAGATTACCAATTAAGTAAAATAGTAATAAAAGCAGAAGATGCACTTAACTATGTATCTAGTAAAGATATTATCTCATTAGAAGATGTTCCTCATTTTGATCGATCGATTGTGGATGGATATGCGGTAGATTTTAATAGTGTAAGATTAGCTTCTTCTACAACTCCATCCATTTTGAAATTATCAGGGAAAGTAGAAATGGGAAAGCCAGCAACAATTAATGTGACGGAAGAAACAACTGTTTATGTCCCAACAGGTGGACATTTACCAAAAGGCTCAAATAGTGTTGTTATGATTGAAAATACAGATCAGTTAAATGAAGAAATTATTATTAATAAGAGTGCAACAATATGGGAAAACGTTCTTCAAAAGGGAACTGATATCAGTATTAATTCTAAAGTTTTATCAAAAAATACAGTAATTACTCCACTAGTTATAGGTGCTCTAAAATCACTTGGAATAGATGAAATTGAAGTATATAAAAGATTAAGTGTATCAGTTATTTCTACTGGAGACGAAATTGTTAAAGATAAAGCTCATTTAGAAATAGGAGAAATAAGAGATATTAATAGCTATACAATCACTAATTATCTTATAAATAAAAATATTATCATTAGTGATAAAGTTATTATTAATGATGATTTTGAATTATACAAAGAAGCTATATTAACAGGATTTAAAAATTCTGATATTGTAATTTCTAGTGGGGGAAGTAGCGTTGGAGATAAAGATTATACTTATAGTATTTTAAAAGAAATAGGAGCTGACTTATTAGTACATGGTGTTAATATAAAACCAGGAAAACCAACTATAATTGCTAAATATAAAAATAAACTATTTTTCGGACTTCCCGGACAACCTACTAGTGCTTTTTTTGTTTTAAATACTTTTATTGATACAATAATAAATACGATTTATCATATTGATAAAGTTATGCCTTCACCTTATATTGAAGCTATTCTTCAGTTAAATGTTCACTCAGTTACTGGAAGAAGAATGTATCAATTAGTGAAAGTTGAATATAATGATGAAAACAAGTTAATCGCAATTCCTTTATTTGCTAAATCAGGAATGATTAACGCTTTAAAAGAGGCAAGTGGATATATTATTATTAATGAATTTATTGAAGGAAAAACAGCTGGCGAAATTGTTAAAGTCTATCGAGTAGGTGATTAAAGTGAAACGTAAAATATATTTAAACAGTATTGATTTAAAAGAAATTTCACCATTAATTCATAATATTTGTTTAAAATCAAAATATAAAATTAGTTATGAAACTATTGACACAGTTGATTCTATAAATAGAATCACATATGAAGCTATTTACGCGCACGTTTCTTCTCCGTTTTATAACGCTGCCGCTATGGATGGAATTACTTTAGTAGCTAAAAACACATATGAAGCGACAGAAACTTCTCCAGTTATAATAGCTAAAAAGGATTTTTTAGCTGTAAATACTGGGAATATTATCCCTCCTGAATTTGATGCAGTTGTCATGATTGAGGATGTTATGGAAAACGCCGATGGGTCAATAACGTTAATAAAAAGTGTTAGACCATTTCAAGACATTAGACCAATAGGAGAAGACATTGTAGAAGGTGATATGATTTTACCTAAAAATCATAAAATTAGAGCTGTTGATATATCAGCTTTACTTAGTGGCGGAATTCCTAATATTAAAGTTATTAAAAAACCACTAATTGCTATTATTCCTACAGGTGATGAAATTATTAGAGATGTAAAAGAATTAAAAGCTGGAAAAATAATTGATTCTAATTCTTTTTATGTTAAAAACGAACTTGAACTTCTTGGATGTGAAGCAGTTATTTTAGATGTTCAAAAAGATATTTTCGAAACATTAGAAAAAACAATTATGAATGCAATAAAAAAATATGATTTAGTTATTATTGGCGCAGGAAGTAGTGCAGGTACTAAAGATTACGCTAAATCTATAATTGAAAAAAATGGAACTGTTCATATTCATGGAATAGGAATAAAACCAGGAAAACCAACTATTATTGGTGAAATTAATGGAGTACCTTTGGTTGGATTACCGGGATATCCTGTATCAACGTTTATTGCTTTTGACAATATTGTTAGACCTTTTATTGCTAATTTTCTAAATCAAGAAATAAAAAGATATAAAACAGTTAAAGCTAAGCTAACGAAAAAAGTATATTCATCACTCAAAAATCATGAATTTATAAGAGTAAAACTAGGTATTATTAATAACGAAATAATCGCAACTCCACTAGATCGAGGAGCTGGAATTACAATGAGTCTTGTAAAGGCTGATGGAATAATGGTTGTTCCTAAAAATAGTGAAGGTTATTCTGCGATGGAGTACGTTGATATACAACTTTTGAAAGATATTAAAGAAATAGAAAAATCATTAATAGTAATTGGATCACACGATATTCTTTTAGATAAAGTTGATGATTTAATGAGTAATGATAAATTCCATTTATCAAGTACTCATATAGGTAGTTTTGGTGGAATAATGGCTATAAAAAATAGAGGATGTCATTTAGCTCCTGTACATATTTTACATAATAGTGGAATTTATAACGAATTTATAATTGATAAATATTTAGATAATACTTATACACTAGTAAGAGGAGTATCAAGAATACAAGGATTATATGTTAAAAAAGGCAATCCTAAAAATATTAAATCGTTACAAGACTTAACTAGAGATGATGTAACTTTTGTGAATCGTCAAAGAGGTAGTGGAACAAGAATTCTTCTTGATTATTTATTGAAAAAAGAAGAAATTGACAAAAACTTAATAACAGGATATGGCTTTGAACTTGGAACTCATATGTTAGTCGCAAGCAGTGTTAAAGATCCGCGTTATGATTGTGGTATGGGTGTAGTTAGTGTAGCTAATCTAATGGGATTAGATATTATAGAATTAGGAGAGGAACATTATGATTTTATTGTTCTAAATGAAATAATAGATACACCTTTATATAATAACTTTATTAAAGTATTAAAATCTTTTGACTTCAAAAAAGAACTTGATAAACTAGGTGGATACAGTATTGACAATATTGGTGAAATCATTACTAAAAAAGAGGTGATATCTTGAAAGATACATTCAAAAGAGAAATTGATTACTTAAGAATCTCAGTAACTGACAGATGTAATTTAAGATGTTTGTATTGTATGCCTGATGGAATTGAAAAAAAAGAGCATGATAGTATTTTGCGAGATGAAGAGATAATTAATGTTGTAAAAGAATCAGTTAAAATTGGTATTACTAAAATTAGGATTACCGGAGGAGAACCATTAGTTAGAAAAGGTATTTACAGTTTAATAAAAAAGATTAATGAAATAGATGGTATTAAAGAAATTACTATAACAACAAATGCTACACTTTTAATTGGAAATGTAAAAAGATTAAAAGATGCTGGTATTTCAAGAGTTAATTTTAGTTTAGATACTCTTGATGAAGAAAAATACAAATTTATTACAAATTCAGCAATCACTTTAGATTATGAAATATTAATTAAAGAATTAATTAAATATGAGATGTTACCAATTAAAATTAATGTCGTCTTATTAAAAGGATTTAATGATAATGAAATTTTTGATTTTATTGACCTCGCAGATAAATATAATGTTTTAATTAGATTAATTGAAGTTATGCCAATTGGACATTTAAAATTTGATTATAATAAATATTATATTAGTAAAGATGAATTATTAAAATCATATCCAGAATTAATCTTTTATCGAAAAGATAGTATTGCCGAATATTATAAGGTTGAAGGGAAAAATGGGCTAATAGGGTTTATTAATCCAATTAGTCATAAGTTTTGTGCTTCTTGTAATCGTATAAGATTAACAGCTGATGGTCATTTGAAGCCATGCTTACATAATAATAATGAAATCAATATTAAGAACATAGATAAAAATTTAGTTTCTTCTAAATTAGTAGAGGCAATTAAAGCAAAACCACTTAGCCATACATTGGATCGAGATTTAAAAAGTATATCAGATCGTCCAATGAATAAGATTGGAGGGTAATAATGGAATTAACTCATTTAAATAAAGAAGGTTATGCGAGAATGGTAGATGTATCTTTAAAAGATGATACTAAAAGAACTGCTGTCGCAGAAGCAACAATTAAAATGGAAAAGGAAACTTTAAAAAGAATAATTGAAGGTGGATTTAAAAAAGGTGATGTTTTAGCTGTAAGCCAAGTAGCTGGAATAATGGGAGCTAAAAAAACACCGGATATTATTCCGATGTGCCATCCTTTATTATTAACTGGTATTGATATTCATTTTACTCATAATATTGATACTAATGAATTAATAATCCAATCTACTGTTTCTTTAACAGGCAAAACAGGTGTAGAAATGGAAGCTTTAACAGCGGTAAGCATTGCTGCTTTAACAGTTTATGATATGTGTAAAGCTATTGATAAAGGTATGATTATAAAAGAAATTAAATTGCTTAAAAAAAACGGTGGAAAAAGCGGAGAATTTAGGAGAGAAGAGAAATGATTGGAAGAGTAATATCTCTTAATATTAGTGAACAAACAAGTGTTATTAAAGAACCAGTAGAACAGGCTTTATTTATTGCTGATTATGGAATTAAAGGTGATGGTCACGCCGGATCAGGGCATCGACAAATAAGTTTGTTAGGAATTGAAAGTTATAATCGTTTAGAACAAAAAGGTAAAAAATTCTTACCAGGTGCTTTTGCTGAAAATATTACTACAGAAGGTTTTGTATTAAATGAATTAACAGTTGGAACAGTATTTAAAATTGGGGAAACAGTTCAAGAGATAACTGAAATTGGTAAAAAAGGACATGATAAATTTGAAATAATTAAATTATTTGGAGCTTATATTTTACCAGTTGAAGGAATATTTACAAAAGTTATTAAAGGTGGTATTGTTAGAGTTGGAGATACAATTGAAATTGTTAGATAAAATAAAACAGAAATAGGTGACAAACTATGATAATGAATGCTGCAATAATAGTGTGTAGTGATAAAGGAGCAAAGGGATTAAGAGTTGATACATCTGGAGAATATATTAAAGAGTTTTTAACTTCTAAAAAATTCAATGTCCTTGAAAAAGTTATAATCACAGATGATTTAGAAACTATAAAAAACAAATTATTATATTATACTGATGAAATTAAAGTAGATTTAATAATTACAACAGGTGGAACAGGATTCTCACCACGCGATAATACTCCAGAAGCAACTAAAGAAGTAATTAAAAGAGAAATACCAGGAATAGGAGAAATGTTAAGATTAGAAAGTTATAAAGTAACTAAAAGAGCATATCTATCTAGAGGAATATCTGGAATAAGAAATAGAACATTAATTATTAATTTACCTGGAAGTTTAAAGGCAGTTCAAGAAAACTTACCGTTTCTTGGTGATGTTTTAGGACATGGATTGAAAATTTTAAAATTAATAGATACAGATTGTGGAGTATAAAAAACGACAATTCACTG
>CAZWIZ010000022.1:0-16365 GCA_964634385.1 uncultured Candidatus Izemoplasmatales bacterium
AGGAGCATATTATGATTTTGCTAGAAGTATAGCGAGAAGAGCAGAAAGAAGTTTAGTAAAGTTTGTTGAAGTTCATAAAAGAAACGACCTAGATTACTGTATTAAGTACTTAAATAGACTTAGTGATTTATTATTTATTTATTCTAGATCTTTAGCTTAAACAGCAAAATTATTTGCTGTTTTATTATTACAGAAGACTATTTAAGGTCGGGTATTTAAAAGAATTTGGCGAATTGATGAACCAAGAGATATATATTCATTTAAAGACGAGTTTATTAAATTAGATTTATTAGATAAGTACTATCGTGTTAATATTGAAATCAATCAAGAGATAATAGATAGAGTTTCTAAAGAATATCAAAATAAATTATATTTCTATATTGTAGGAGGTTCAAGATTTGTTAATAGTTGCTGAATAACTAGTCAATAATAAGGTGAAATTATCAAATATAAAATTTGATAGATTTAATGATATGAGTAAGTTATCAATATTTTAAAGGTCTATCCTAAAATAATGTTATTGAATACGAAAATTATATTGATTATTTTAAACTGAAAAAACCTTAATTATAAATAATGTAAGGGGTTACAAAAATTGTTTTATTTTCTTATATTTTATAGTATAATACATATAAGTAAAAAAAAAGAGAGGAAGATTTATGAGATGAAAAAATTATTTGTTTTATTATTTGTAATATTTATTACCTTTACTTTGACTGCATGTACGGGTGAAGTAGAAGTTGCAGTTGACGATTTAAACGCACTAGTTGATGACTTAACTGCCGAAGACGTTGCATTAGATGCAGCTGTCACAGATTTAGAAACTGAACTTGATGCATTAGAAACTAAACTTGATGCATTAGAAACTGATGATGAAGCTGTTGCAGTATTAATCGCTGATATTTTAGACGATATTGATACTGTTAATGATGAATTAGCTGCATTAGGAGTTTTATCTGGAGCTAACGAAGATGATATTGCTGCTATTGATGTACTTATTACTGGATTACAAGCACAAGTTGATGCATTACAAGCACAAGTTGATCATTTATATGTTGAAGAATTACCATTCTTAAAAGAAGTGGAAATTATTTTAGTACATACAAATGATGTTCATGGTCGTGTTAATGATGACTCATGGAGTGGAACAATGGGTATGGCAACAGTTAAGAATATTATTGATGAGATTGAAACTCAATTTGATAATACTATGTTAATATCTGCTGGAGACATTTTCCATGGTACTACATTTGCTACATTAGAAGAGGGAGAAAGTGTTCTTAACGTTATGAACTTTGTTGGATATGATTTACTTACTCCTGGTAATCATGACTTTGATTATGGATTAGATAGATTATTGGAATTAGAAGAATTAGCTGATTTTCCATTAATTTCTGCTAATATCCAATACAAAGCAGATAATACTGATGTATTTAATCCTTATATTATTCAAGAATTTGATGGTGTAAAAGTTGGTTTCTTCGGAATTACTTCACCTGAAACTGCTTATAAAACTCATCCTGATAATGTAACTGATGTTAATTTCTTAGATCCTATTGCTCAATCACAAGCTATGGTTGATGAGTTAGAAGGATTAGTTGACGTTATTGTTTTAGTAGCACACGTTGGATTAGATGCATCTACTTTAATTACTACTGAAGATATTGCTTTAGCGGTAGATGGAATTGATGTAATTATTGATGGACATTCACATACTGTTTTACCTCATGGTATGATGGTTAATGATACATTAATCGTAAGTACTGGAGAATATATGAAAAACTTAGGTGTTCTTTCAATTGTTGTTCAAGGTGGGCAAGTAGTTGCTAAGAATTCAATGCTGATATCTGCTGATTATGCTGCTGATTTAGGTTACGGAGCTGACGCAGAAGTTCAAGCTTATATTGATGATATTATTAATGATCAAGATGAGATTTTAGGAGTTGTAGTTGGACAGACTTCTGTTGTTCTTGAAGGTGAAAGAGATGACGTTCGTACTGGTGAAACCAATCTTGGTGATTTAATTACTGATTCTATGATTGATATGACTGGTGCAGATGTCGCGATTACTAATGGTGGAGGAATTAGAGCCTCTATTGCTATTGGTGAAATCACTGTTGGAGATATTATTACTGTATTACCATTCGGTAACATTATTGTTACTAAAGAACTTACAGGACAAGCACTTCTTAATACGTTAGAATATGGTACTTCATCATATCCTAATTCTTCAGGTAAATTCTCACATGTTGCGGGAGTTACATTTGATATTAATCTTGATAATGCAGACGGAGAACGTGTTGAAAATGTAATGGTTAATGGAGTACCCCTTGATTTGATGGCTACATACATGGTTGCTACTAATGATTTCTTAGCTGCTGGTGGAGACGGATACGTAGAATTTGGTCTTGTTCCTACTGCTGCTGAATATGGTGGATTACACGAAGCATTAACAACTAAATTTGTAGTTGGTACTGATGTTGTTCTTCCTACTATGGGTAGAATCACAGTTACTAACGCTCCTGATTTATTCTTTAGTGAATATGGTGAACCAGATGGTGGAAACTGTAAATATGTTGAAATTTATAATCCAACTAATAATGCTATAGATTTATCTAATTATAAAATTATTAAAGGTGGAAATGGTGAAGCATTTGATGTATCTACAAATATTGAAGTATTAACTGGTACTTTAGCTGCTGGTGCTGTTTTAGTTATTGGTAACCCTGCTTGTTTTGATGGTTCAGACAGTGCGAGTATTGATGCAGGATTCCCTCAAACAGGAATTAGTTATCTTTCATCAACTGTTGCTGGATACGTAAACGGTGATGATGCTCTTGGACTATTCAAAAATGATGTTTTAATTGATACAATCGGACTTGGTGGAGAAGACCCAGGAAGCAGTTGGGCTGTTGGTGATGGAGATTTACTTGGTGGATTTACAGCTAACGCAAACTTAATTCGTGTTCCTGGAACAGTACATGGTAATCCTGATTGGGCTGTTGTAGCAATGGAATGGATTGTTGTTGATCACAGAGACTACACTGATGTAGGTTCTTATACTGTAACTCCTTAATTAGATATTATGATAATATAATTAATAGATGATTTCTTAACTGAAATCATCTATTTTTTGGTAGTTTCTATAAACCTAATTTACTGCTTTGCCTATATAATGAAGTGTGTAAGAGAATCATTATAAAAAGAAGATATATTGTAAAAAAGATTGACGACAATAAATTTATCTCTACAGCAAAAGGTGATAAAGGAATATTAAAAAATTATTCAATAAATTATACTCAAAGAGTGATTATTTATTTAAAGTGTTAGGAAATATTGATTAACTTAGCAGTGTTCTTGGAGTAGTTTATTATAATACTTAGGAAAAAGAAGAAATAAGAGATATTCAATAATTTTACAACATATAAACTCTCAAGTTGCTACGACAGATGAAGGGATTAGAAAAGAAAAATTAATTCGAGTAAGTGAATAAAATGTCCGAAATTAGAATATAAGGAACAAATGCTTTTAGAAAAGAGCAATATAGAACCAAAATTTATTTTACCAGGAAGTGACACTTCTAAAGTAAGAGCATATTATGATTTTGCTAGAAGTATAGCGAGAAGAGCAGAAAGAAGTTTAATAAAGTTGTTGGTGTCCATAAAGAAACGACCTAGATTACTGTATTAAGCACTTAAACAGACTTGGTGATTTATTATTTATTTATTCTAGATCCTTAGCTTAAATAGTAAATTTTATTTACTGATTAATCATTAATATATGCTTCTTAATTATAATTATTATTAATTATATTTCGTATGCTAAATTAGATAAAGTTTATATGGAAAAAAATAGTGTTTTGTAGTAAAATTAATATAAGAGTTTGTACAATACAAAAAATAGGAGGAAAAAAATGAAAAAATTATTATCTTTAGTTGCTTTATTAATTCTTGTATTCGCAATGGCAGGATGCCAAAAAGAAACTAAAACATTATCAGTGTACTTTGTACCTTCAAGAGATGCAGCATTAATCTTAGAAACTACAGAGCCACTAAAAGCTTTATTAAAAGCTGAATTAGCTGAACAGGGTTATGATTTCGATGAAATTATTATCGAAGTAGGATCTTCTTACGAAGCAGTTGGAGAAGCAATGATTTCTGGTACTGCAGATGTTGGATTCTTACCAGGCGGAACTTATGCTTTATATTCTGTTGATGATGAAATCAACGTAATCCTTACAGCTTTAAGATCAGGATTAGATAAAGATTTTAATGATGCAATTGATTGGAATGACGGAGAACCTACTCATAGAGTATCTGACGAAATGGTTGCTTATTATCGTGGATTAATGATTGCTGGCCCTAGTGCTTATGGTCGTGAATTAGCTGCTAAAGTTAATGCAGGAACTGCACTTACATGGGACGATTTCAACGCAGCTAATTGGTGTGTTAGATCTTCAACTTCATCTTCAGGATTTATTTATCCAACAATTTGGTTAATGGAACAATTTGATGATCAAGGAATTACTGATTTAAATAGTTTCGTTCAAACTGATGGTTACGGTACTTCAATGGCTTCTTTAGCTGCTGGTACTTGTGATATCGCTACTATCTATGCTGATGCACGTATGGATTATGTAGATAAATGGGTTGACGCTAGTGAAGGATTTGGTAGAGAATTATCAATTTGGGAAGAAACTGACGTAGTTGGTGTTACTCCTGGTATCTATAATGATACAATTTCTGTTTCTAATTTAACTGTTGATGCAGATTTAGCTGCTGCACTTCAAGTAGCGTTTATTAATATAGCAAACACTCCTGAAGGATTAGAAATTATTTCAATTTATAGTCATGCAGGATATCAAGTTGCTGTATCTGCAGATTATGATAATGAAAGAGCTGCACAAGCTATATTATCAGGTGAATAGAATTATAATTATTTAAAATTAAAAATAGGCTTGTTCATTTGAGCAAGCCTGTTTTTTTACAGAAAGGCTGATTAGATGATTAAATTTGAGCATGTTGGTAAAATATATCCAGATGGCACTGTTGCATTAGTTGATGTCACATTAGAAATAGCTCAAGGTGAATTTGTGGCAGTTATTGGATTAAGTGGTGCTGGAAAATCAACAATGATAAAACTTATCAATAAAATGATTCCTGTTACTTCGGGAAAATTAATAGTTAATGACATAGAAGTAGATGAATCACTTAAAGGGAAGAGTTTAAGAACATTTAGAAGAAAAATTGGAATGATATTTCAATCTTTTAATTTAATTGGGAGAACAACAGTTATTAAAAATGTCCTTGCTGCAAGAGTTGCAGAAATGGATCCTATTAGTAGCTTATTTGGCATATATAAGAAAGAAGATAAAATTGTTGCTTTAGAAGCACTTGAACAAGTAGGAATACTAGAAAAAGCATATAACAGAGCAGATAAACTAAGTGGTGGTCAACAACAACGTGTTGCCTTATCTAGAACAATCGCTCAAAATCCCTCTATTATTTTAGCTGATGAACCGGTTGCGTCATTAGATCCAATTACAGCAAAACAAGTTATGGCAGACTTTGAGAAAATTAATAAGGAATTAAATATTACTGTTATTGCAAATATGCATCATGTTGATATGGCACTTCAATATGCGAGAAGAGTAATAGGTATTAGAGATGGAAGAATTGTTTTTGATGGTCCTTCTAGTTCTATTACTAATAACTTATTAAAAGGAATCTATGGTCGTGATATAACTGAAGAAGATATTATGGCTAAAAAATGACACAAGAACTAAATAATAAAACAAATAAATCAAAGAATAATAGAGAAAAAAAGAAAAATAAAAGAAAAATATATACACTTAAATCAGGAACACAAGTTGTTGAACCATTTTCAATTGTTCCAATTATTATTTTAATATTAATTGGATTTTCAATTGTTGCTTCAATTTTTACAAGAGTTAATATAGGAATGTTTTTTAGAAATATTGGTAACTTTTTCGATATTTTATTCAGAATGTTTCCTCCGAATTTTACTTACTTAGAAAAAGTTTGGAAACCGATGGTGGATACTATTCAAATGGCATTACTTGGAAGTATGCTAGGGTCTCTTTTTGCTTTACCTGTTGCGCTATTTGCTTCAAGTAATATTATAAAAAATAAATATATAATAGTTACTATTAGATTCTTATTATCATTGTTAAGAACCTTACCAGTATTAGTATATGCATTATTGTTAACTTTAATTTTCGGGTTTGGAACTTTTGCTGGAACAATCGCAATTTCAATTTTTACATTTGCGATTGTATCAAAAATGTTATTTGAAAAAATCGAGACTATTGATATGGGAGCTTTTATAGCTATTGAATCAACAGGCGCAAATAAAGTTAATGCTTTTACAACAGCGGTATTACCACAAATTATGCCTAACTATTTATCTATATCACTTTATAGTTTTGAAATTAATATTCGTTATGCAGCAATATTAGGTTATGTTGGTGCTGGTGGAATTGGGATTTTGTTAAATGATAGAATGAATTGGAGAGCATATAGTGATGTTATTGTTGTATTACTTGTATTGCTTGTCGTAGTAATTGCTATTGAATCTTTTTCTAGATATATAAGGGGGAGATTAGGATAATGGAAAATACAAAGAATATAAAAACACCAAGTGCTGCTGTTACAGAAGCATTTAATAATCGTCCAAAAACATTTGTTAGAAACACAATAGTTATTAGTGTATTGTTGGCTTTAGTAATATGGAGCTCTAGCATATTAGACTTTGGTGGTATAAATGAACAAGGTATTAATGTCATTAGAGGTGTAATGAATGCTTTAGTCAAACCTAATACAGATTGGTTATTCAACTTAAATTCTCACAAAACTAGTATTCCTTGGCTAATGTTTGAAACTATTTCAATGGCCTTTTTAGGAACAATCATAGGTGCGGTTTTGTCAATTCCTTTCGCTTTCTTTGCTAGTAGAAATATTACTGGAGAATGGGGAAGCTATGGCGGAAATATTGTTGTAACTACAATTAGATCTTTCCCAGTTTTAATTTTAGGATTAATGTTTATTAAAGTTGCAGGACCTGGTCCTTTTGCAGGAGTACTAACTATTAGTGTTTCTTCAATCGGAATGATTACTAAATTATATATTGAATCAATTGAAGATATTGATAGAGGTATTCTAGATGCATTAGATGCGATGGGATCTACTACAATTCAAAAGATTCGTTATGGAATAATTCCACAGTTAACAGCTAACTTTATTTCTGTTGCTATTTATCGTTTTGAAATTAATGTTAGAAATGCAACAATTTTAGGACTTGTTGGAGCTGGAGGAATTGGTTTTACATTAATTGCTGCAATGGGAGCTTATCGTTGGAATGATGCTGCTGCATGTTTATGGGGTATTGTTGTTGTAGTAATTGTTGTTGAGTTTTTCTCAACAAATATTAGACGTAAACTAATTACAGGAGAATAGTATAAAAGGTTCTGCATTTTTCAAATGTAGAACCTTTTTATTAGTTCATTTTTTCTCTCAATTAATTTTATCACTTCAACCAAAACACACTATATACCATACATTGTTATCGATAACAATGTATTTTATTTATACAATTACAAAATTTTTATGTATAAACTAATAATATACATGGTATAATGATAACAGAAGATTGATAAAGGAGATTGAAATTAATGGAGAGAAAAATAGCGATTATTACATGCTCTAATGCTTGTTTGGATTACATGAAACATGATTATGATATCAAAGTATTCAGATCTTCAGTTCATTTAGGAGATGAAACGTTTTTAGATTATATTGATATTACTGCAGCAGAATTTTATCAACGACTAGAAAATGACAGTTCAGTTTTTCCAAGCACTAGTTTTTATCCTGTTGGGAAAATGATTAAACTTTATGAAGATTTAGTTAAAGATGGATTCACTCAAGCTTTGGTTATTTCGATATCAAGTGAAATGAGTGGGATATACAATGCTTCATTAATTGCTGCTAAAGAAGTTAAGGAATTAGAGGTAACTGTTTTTGATTCAAAAACAGTTGCTTATCCAGAAGCTAAGATGGTTATGTTAGCTTCAAAGATGGTACAAGAAGGTAAAAACATACCAGAAATAATTAAAGAACTGGAATATATAAGAGATAATAATAAAATTTATTTTGTTGTTCACACATTAGATTATCTTGTTAAAAATGGAAGACTATCAAACGCTAGCGGATTTATAGGAAGTGCTTTAAAAATTAAACCGGTATTAACAATTTCAAAAGAAGGTAAGGTCGAAACTTTTGAAAAGATAAGAACTTTCAAAAAAGCAGTTGATCGAGTATTGAAACTATATTTTGATGAAACAAACGGATTAGATGTAGAACCATTTATTATTCATGCGAATAATGATGAAACAAAAGATTATGTAATTAAGATTTTAAAAGAAAATGATCCAACATTAAAAAATGTTATATCAACACCCTTGACACCTGTAGTTGGGGCCCATGCTGGTCCTGGAACAATAGGATTAGGATATTGTATTAAAAAATAAAGTTGAAAACTTTATTTTTTTTAAATACTAATTGTGTTAAACACAGTAAGTATGTTATTATATAACTGTGTTAAACACAGTAAAGGAGGTTTTGGATGAATTCACAGTTTAAGAAGGGCATTATTGAAATGTGTGTGTTGAAAATAATAAGTAGAAAAGATATGTATGGATTTGAACTTATTGAAAACATTTCTCGTGAGATTGAAGTGAATGAAAATACTATTTATCCAATTTTAAGAAGATTAACTAAACAAGAGTTATTTGATACCTATACAGAATCAACGAGTATAGGTGCTCCAAGGAAGTATTATACATTAACGACTCTTGGGAAAGAAAAGCTAAATGAGTATGAGGATGAATGGAAAACATTCTTAGATAGCGTTTATCGAATATTAGGAGGTACAGGCAATGAAGGATAATTATCTAAAAGAATTAAGAGAATTATTGAATAATTATAAAATGGATGAAGCTGAAAAAGATGAAATAATTAATGATTATAATGATATGTATAAAGGATATCAAGGTAAGAATATAAATGATGAAGAAATCATTACTAAACTTGGAAGTCCAAAAAGTATTATCAGAGAATTGACTGAAGGATTTAAAAAAATTGAAAAGCCTTTCCCCGGTGGGGAAAAGTTAATTGCTTTAACTCCATTTATTTCGACTATCATATTTTTCATTTTAGGGTTTGGATTTGATTTATGGCATCCAGGATGGATTGTATTTACAATTATTCCGGTAACTGCGATTATAGTAAATATGTGGAAAACAAGAGATGAACAGATGACTACAGCATTAGCTCCGTTTTTCGCAACAATCTTGTTTTTATATCTTGGATTTTATCATAATTTGTGGCATCCAGGATGGGTTGTATTTATTATTATTCCCGTATTAGGTGTTTGGAATAGTAGAAGAACTTTAACTAATTTAGATTTAATTGTTTCTTTAAGTCCTTTTTTAGCAGTAATCTCATATATAGTGTTAGGTTTGAAAGGTTATTGGATTGAAGGTTGGTTAGTCTTTTTAATAATTCCGATGTTAGGAGTGTTAAATGAAAAAAACAAATTTAAATTAATTGCTTGGGAATTGTTATTTTCTATTGGTATAATAGGATATTTATATTACGGAAACTTATATCCTAATACTTGGGAATATGGATTATTAGCTTTTATTCCAGTTATTATTTTTGGAATAATAACTGGAAATATTTTTATAGGATTTAAGGATATCCCAAGAGGATATCAAAACATTATAGCTATTAGTGTAGTAGCTTTCTTATTACTAGGATTTAGTTTTAATGAATGGGGATCAGCATGGCTTGTTTTTTTAATTTTGCCAGTATACGCAATTAGAAAAGAAGCACCTAGAAAAGACCAGATAATAGCTTTATCTCCATTTGTAGCATTAGTTATTTTCTTTATTTTAGGACATTGTTTTGAACTATGGGAATATAGTTGGATGGCATTTTTATTAATTCCAATAGTAGCTATAATTAAGAATAAATAATTGAAATATTTTGTTTACTTTAAGAGTTATTCGTCATAAAATAGAAACATATGAGGAGTGATATATTTATGGATAATAGAGATGCTAGAAAGTTTTTTATTAGGTTCTTATTATTAACTGTTCTAACATTTATTTTAGCTTCATTAAGTTTAGCTTTTGTTAATATGGATGGAGCAGGACTATGGATAGGTGGAATTGTTGTAGGTATTAATATTTTATTATTACTTTACTTTATTGTTTTAGCAATTTATAAATTAGTAAAACATATCTTAAATAAGGAAAAAGCATACTTTGACTTTATGTTTGTTGTTAATTTACTGTTTACATTATTGATTTCTGTTGCTTTTTCATCGTTTTATTTTGTAACCTTATCAAGTGTTTTAGAAACTTAAAAATAAAAGAATTTATAAAAAAAGTAGAGCTTTTTTAAAAAAGTTCTACTTTTTAGGATCTATAATTATCTTTGTTAGCGGTAAAAGGCAGTTGTAAATAAATCTAAAAAACGAATTACATCCATTTTTAATAGTTCGAGAGATCTTTTTGTTAACTTACAGTTGTTATCAACTTTCCAATCGTTTGTAATTCTTTCAATAGTCCATTGGATAACTTTTAAAGAATGATTAATATTGATTTTTTCAATAAATAAATAGTAATCGATATTATTGAATATTTTTGTAAATAATTCTTCGTTGTTACGAATTATAATTTCACTAGTTTCTTTGATGATATTCTCATCTGTTATTAATTGGTGTTTTTCAAGTATTTTTGTAAATAATTTATGGTTATTATAAGCATCTGTCTTAGCAATTGTCGCAGTGCGAAGTCTGCTTAAAACATCGGTATCTAAAAAGTTTATTTTTTCTAAAGTATCATTTTTAATTGTGTCTTTAGCGTGTTTGAAAATATAAATATAAAGATCTTTTTTACTTATAAAATAGTGGAATAAAAGACCTTTTGAAACTTTGGCTTCTCTAACAATTGTATTAGTTGAAGCTTTTTTATAACCTTTATCTGCAAATTCTACTAATGCAGCTTCTAGTATACGGTTCCTCTTAGCATCTATCTTTTCTAAAAACTCACTCATATTCTCACCCTTTCTTTTTCATAACTTTTAAGTGGTCAATTAAATAATACCACTCTATTATTGATAATGCAAACATATAATTCAAAAGTATTCTTTGCGACATTTCGACAAGTATTTTAAAATTATTATATTTGTCAAACGAATAATTTTTAATGTGGATAGATTGTGTAAATATAGATTTCTTTTTGATTATCTTAAATTTACAATTAAAAATAATAAAATAGAACAAATTATTTGAATTATTAATGAGGATGGTATATAATATATTTGTAGCAGAAATGCTACACTTATCCCTTACATAGCATGGTGAATAAATTTATTTTATTCACACATCCCCTTCCTTAAGAACCGCAGAGATGCGGTTCTTTCCTATTTATAACAAAAAAGAGGACTTTATTGAAGTCCTCTTTTATATGAATAGATTAAGAAATATTGAGTTATATTTAATGGTTAATAAACTATGTTACCAAACTATATTATTAATTTTGATTACGAAAATGTTTGAATAAACCATCAATATTAGAAATTAGGTATAAAGTATTGACAGTAATAAATGTTAATGCTATAAAACAAACAATATAAACGTTCCAATTTTGGAATACTGATGAAACATTATCAGGTATATCATGAATAAACCAATAATTAGTTCCGAGGAAACCATTTAAGATGTAAACAATAATTCCTAGAATAAAAGTATTTTTATAAACTGTCATTGTCGTTTTATAATTAACTCGATAATGATACGCTTTATAGTAATATAACGGAATTGATAAGATTATTGAATGAAGAATAATATAATGATAATAACGGAAATTATAATATGTATATCCAAGACTATTAGGTAGTAGTAATGCCATTGTACCTCCAATTGTTCCATAAAAGAAAGCATAATTCCAAACTTTTTTATTATCAGTTAATAATAAAACAATTGAAAGGAAAACTGCAAAACTACAAATATGAAGAGGAACACTAAATCTTGGATAGGTCCAGTTATGGATGTGATATGATAATTCCAGAAAAATTAAAATTCCAACGAAAATATACTTGATTTTTTGTTCTTTTGAACTTTTTTTAATTCGATCTGATATCTTAAGAGTTATAATAACAGAAGATAATGCAAATAAAGATAATATTAAATGATGTATTGTCCACATTTGAGCTGACATACTAAAATCAATATCATGTCCAAAAAACCTTTCAAATGTCATTATGTAACCCCCAATCTACAAGAAATCTATTTGATGTCACTAAATTATAGCAAAAAATAGTTCTTTTGTCTATCTGCGATATATTTATATATATCTATTATAAATTGATGAAGATTTTAAAAAAGCCAAAAATATTATTTTTTGGCTTTTTGTAATACTTTCTCAATAAAAATATTAGCTATTGTTGGATCGAACTGTGTACCAATATTTCTTTTAATCTCTTCTATTGCTTCTTTTTTTGTAAGAGCATTTTTATATGTTCTTTTACTTATCATTGCGTCATAAGAATCAGCTAAAGCAATAATTCTTGATTGGATAGGTATTTCTTCTTTACTTAATCCTGAAGGGTAACCTGCGCCATCATATCTTTCATGATGAGAAAGGCAATATTTAGCAATGTTATCCATGCTTGGTCCGGAACTTAAAATTCGATAACCTTTTTCAGGATGCTTCTTAATTTCTTCATATTCATCACTTGTTAATTTTCCTTTTTTTTCTAAAATTGAAACAGGTGTTACAATTTTACCTATATCATGTAGTAGGGCTGCAGTTTTGATTTCTAAAATATCTGATAGAGGTAAATCCATTGCTAAAGCTATTTGAGTTGCGTAGTTTGCGACATTTTCTGAATGAACTTTTATAGTTGGATCTATTTCAAAAATAGTATTTAAGATAATTTCAATTGCGAATCCTCTTATAGAAGGAGATTCTAAAAGTTTATTTTGATACATAGCGTTTTCTGCAGAAATAAAAACTTTTTCAATTGATGGATTCTCTTCGGTCAAAGAAGCATATCCAAATGAAATAGAAATTCCTACAGCTTTAATTTTATTAATGAATAATTCATCTTTAATACGAGTTGCTAGCTTATCAGTTTGTGATAAATTAGTTTTTGGTAGAATGATCATAAATTCATCACCGCCGAGCCTTACAATTATATCATCTTTACGACATACTTGTTTTAATACATTAGCGGTTGTTTTTAATAAGGTATCTCCTACTGTATGTCCAAACGAATCATTAATGATTTTAAGACCATTAACATCTCCCATAAGGAGTGTTAATGGATAATTTCTCTTAGTGTTTAATCGTTTTAATTCTTCATCATAAAATCTTCTATTATATAATCCGGTCAGTTCATCATGAAAACTTAAGCGAGTTAATTTTTTTTCTAATTTTCTTCTTTCTGTAATATCTGTTGCGACACTTAAAACTGATTTTTTACCATTATGTAATGTTCCTAGAGGTGAACTATAAAAATCCCAAGTTTTTGTTACTCCACATTTTGTATTTACTTTAATTTCACCTTCATGGATTTTTTCAGTACTATCAAATAATTTTCTAATATTTATAACAGCTTGGTCAAAATCATCCACACTATATGCTTTTTTTACCCAGTCAAAGATTGTAGGGATATCTTCAATTGTATATCCAGACATATCTGTCCATGTTTTATTTACCATAAGTACTTCTCCATCTTCAGTATGGATAGTCATTGGAATAGGAGCCTCTTCAACAGCTACTACGAAGTTATGCTTTGATTTTAATAATTCATCATTATTATTTACAATATCATATTGTAAAAACATTAGTGAGCCATATATAACTGTGACAATTGGGTATATTAATAATACATATAAACTAATGTTGCTAATAATAGTAATTCTAATATCTGGAGGTAATGCAAAAAACATTAACAACATTACAATATGAACAATTAGTCCCAAAAAATATAATTCAACTAAACGGTATCCTTTTTTATTTTTTATCTTATCAAAACGATATTTTTTGAATAGATAACCAATAATTCCTGAGGATAGGATAACTAAGACACCAGTAAGGGTTCCGGAACCTCCTTGAATAATTCTAAGAATAGAAGCAGTTAAAACTACCATTATTCCCGGAATCGGACCGAAGAATAAAACAGCAACACTGATTAAAACTGATCTAGTATCTAAAATAACACCTTCACCTAACGAAAAAGGAGTAAGCATAATAAAAACAACAATTAAAGAGATTAAAACTCCAACTATCAGATTATAAATATATTTATTTTTAAAATGATTTATTGGAATTAAAGAATATATGATTCCCATTCCTAGTAATAAAATTGTATTGTCAACAATACCTAGCAAAATTGAATTGTCCATTAGGTTCTCCTTGAATGATTAATACTATCATTATATTATATTGTAGGTAAAATTACAAAAAAAAAGTAAACACAGAATGTGTTTACTCAGGCATTTCACCTTTTTGTAGTTTTACAAGAAAATCATGTAATGGCTTCTCAGGTACAAAACCAACATTTTGTCCTAAGACCTTATCGCCTTTAAAGAATAGAATTGTTGGTACTGATGAAACTCCATATTCTCTTGCTTGAGGATGTTCATTTGCGTCAGCTGCGATAAAGACTACATCTTTAAGATCCTCATTTAGTGCTAGTTTTTCAAATACTGGTTTAAGCATTTTACATGGGGGACAAGTCTTTGTAGCAAATTTAACAATTGCAATTTTATCTTCTAGTAAATAATCTTGAACTTTTTCACTTGGTTTTAATTCAGTTAACATATTATTTAATCACCTTTCATTAATTATTTAAAATTATTTATATTATTTATTACTTCTAGTTTATCATTATTTAAAGGATATTCAAGTATTTTGCTTATATCTATTTTAAAACCTTTTAAAAAGCTATTATCTTAATATTTAATAGTTCGTAAATAGACTTTTAGTCTATATAAAAACATAGATATGAGATTCAAACATATATAGAATTGATCTATTTATTTTCTAACTATGATAATAATCTTAATTTTACACCTAAAGATGTTATTAATAGAGAAACTCAAGAAACATATTCAAATATTTTTAACGGAAAAGGTAAATTAGAAAGTAATTATAATAATTATTTAATTACATCTAAAAAAGAAAAAAGATTAATTAGTTGGACTAATGTTTTATTATATGATTCTAATAATAATATTATAGGTGTTCTTAGTTCTGGTAAATATATAACAAAAGAAGAAATCTATAAAAAGAAATTATATAATATTGGATATGAAGATACGCTAACTAAATTAAAGAAGAAGAGATTCCATTAAAGTCTAGAATAATATCAAACGTAGATGCGTTTGATGCGATGACTAGTGAAAGAACATATCGTGAGAAGTTTTCTTATTTAGAAGCTTTAAAGGAAATTTTAGAAAATGCAGGAACACAGTTTGATTCGAATTTAGTTAAAGTATTTGAAAGCAATTTTGAAAGGTATTATTTAATTTTATATTAATGGATTATTCTTATAATTGTAAAAAGCATATTATAAAATTGGTATGAGAAAAAATCTCGCGGAGGTGTCGAGTATGTTGAAAAGCTTTCAAATTAATAATTTTAATTCCATTAATGAACCTATTATATTTAGTATGGAAACTGATATTGAATTAACAGCTGAATTTAATAATAGAATGAGTAATTTTAAAACGATATTCTTTAATAAGAAGATTCGCTGAAGATGTTGATATAATTCTTGATTGGGAAAATGAATAATCCTAGGTAATGGCGAATAATTGACAAAAAATCGCCAATACCTATGAGGAAACAAAATGAAAAAGAAAGCTTTTGAGAATTTTTATAATCATTTTACTGTTGGAAATCAAACTAATATTGATGATTTACATACTTATCTGAAAAAGTATTATATAGACTTAAATGAGTCATCTTTACGATGGCGTATTTATGATTTACAAAACGAAGGATATATTAAACTTATTGAAAGGAATATCTATGATGTAATAGATAAAAACAGATATAAAGAGTTCATTGTAGAAATAGATGATGATTTGATTGTAAGCGTCAAACAACGTCATTAAGTTAAGAGAAAGTATTTGATTTACAACAAAATAAAGCAATTTAGGATACATATTTTTTAGGTTGTGAAAACATTTTCAATAATATAAATCTAAACTAATCATCTTATATTTGATAAACTAGTCATAAGGTGATTGATATGATAAAAGAAT
>CAZWIZ010000023.1:0-15780 GCA_964634385.1 uncultured Candidatus Izemoplasmatales bacterium
ATGATTATGCAGATATGTCATTTGAAATATTTACTTCTGAAGGTTTAGCAAAAACTAGTGATTTATTATATAACTATGATTACTTAGTTGTTACTGCTGAAGATGGAACTACTACAGAAACTTATGTATTAGGTGAACTTCACTAAACTATTACAATATTGAAAATATGATATTGGATAATAAACAATAATTATAGGTAGCATATCGAAAGATATGCTACCTGTTTTTTTTGTTCAAAAGACGTTGGAATAATAATATATTGGTTTTGTGTCAAGGATTGGGATGAACTAAATAAAAAGAAATAGTGAGACATTGAGATCTAATAAATCTTGATATCTTTGAACTGTACACAAAAACTTTGAGATAAGAAATTATGAAAGAGAAAGTAGTGAAATATTACAAAATATATAAAAGTGTTGGTTGAAGTAACTTATAAATGTATGAATGAATGGTGAAGAAACATAATGAATCAATATTTAAGTATTTCATTGTATGACAAATAAAAAAGGCATTAAGATTGTGATTTATCTTAATGCCTTAACTATTTTAGTTTGGATATTTTTTTGTTATGCTTTAGTAGAAAACACAATATTATTTATTGTGTCTATGATCAATGCTAGTCTTGAAAGATATCAATGATTTCTTGTTCGTATTCTTCAGTTGTAGCAATCGGAATTACAATGAAATTCTTTTTAGTTATACTATCAATATCAAACTTACTAGTGAGATTTTGTAAAGTAGCATTATTTTCAAGTGATGTTTCAATATCGCGTGTATTTTTGAATTCTATAATGATCGCAACCCTTGATGGCTTATTAAATGCATAAATAGAAACTTCGATACCGTCACTTTCAAATTCTGTAAGTAAACTCTCAGCTACAAAACTTGATTCTTTTGAATAAGTGTATCCAGCAGCTTCAAAATTATCTTCAAATTTTGAAATTCGTACACATGAACTCAGGACTATAGTAAAACTAAATACAATTAATAATAGAATTATTTTTTTCATAAACTTTCACCTCGTATTATTTCTTCTTAATTATTGTAACATATATTTACCCTATTTTTTAATTTAATTTATCTCTTAATTCAATTACTTTGTTTTATTAAGCGATTAATAGCTATTCCTAGGGCAAGCATACCATAAAATAACGGAGCTACACTCATAATTTGATCATTAAATATCCCAGCTACTAAATATGCAGTAACTCCAGCAAACATTCCAGCACCAATATAATCTTTGAACGTTTTAAAAGATCTATTAATAAATAGTTTTAAACTATCATATAAATACATTATAAATATACTTAATAATGCGATAAGTGAGATTACACCAGTATTAATTCCTGTTTGTAAATACATATTATGTGGTTTTGAAGCTATTGTGAGTATATGGAAATAATTCAATTTACCAATATAATCATCTTGTGGAAATGCAATAGCGAACATATCTGGACCTGCTCCGACAATCATGTATTTTTTAAATAATGGTAAACTTCTTGACCAAATATAAACACGAGAAGAGAATAATGATCCATAACCTTCTAAAAATTCGATTTTATCTGGATCTGAAGGGATAAATAAATCTCCTGATAAACCTTCAAATTTAAACCCATCAATAGTAAGCCAGATGTTAAAATAATGACTATATATTTTAACACTATAATACGCGTTGTTACTACTTCTTATAAATCTGAAATCCTGAAAAGCTTCATCAACAAATGTAATTGTTTTGCCTTCTTTAACTACTTCTAGTGGGTCTCCTTCAAGTGTGGAAAAATGTAAATCATTTCCAGAAAATTCAATATGAATATCTTGTTCTTCGGTTAAAATTTCTAATGTATAGTCATCAAAAATCATTTTTTCAATATACACAGTATTATCAGATATTTCTTGTGCTTTACTAAAATCTTTTGTAAAACTCAAATTTTTTATTTCGTTTATAACACGTCCGTCAGACGCGACATTTAAGCCATATCCGACAATTATTAATACAATAAATGGGATGATAATATGTAATGGTTTATGAATTAATTCTTTTCTAAATAGCACAGAAATTAGTATTAAGGCTACGATAAGACCAAGTATTCCGGCTCTTGAATTTGATCCAACACCTGTAAATACCATTAGGCCAACAAATAAGATACTTAAAATTGCATATCCAATTTTCTTTTGATAAAAATATAGTGCAAAGCTTAAGGGAATCATTAATGCAGCAAAACTACCAACAAAGTTGGTGTTATATAAAGTTGCGTAAACTGCATAATCCGCAAATGTAAATGTTAAGACATCAGCTAAAGGATGAAGTTCTTTTGGTAAAATTAATAGTCTGCCAAATTCAGTTCTAAATATATCGTGTCCAAAATACTGGCCAACACCAATTAATCCGATAATAACACCAACAAAGATAAATGATCCAATTATGGCTTTAATATGTTTTTCTTCGCGAACTAAATTTATAATTGTAATAATGAATAATACATATCCTATTAGTACGAAAACTCCTTGAAACATTTCGATAAAACCTCTTAATGCTACATCTACGTCATCGGCAAATATTGCTGAAATAATGGTGAACAATGAATAAATAGCTAAAGGTATATAATATTTTGTTTTAATAAATTTTAATTTTTTTAGCCAATATAAAACTAGTAGAATTAATCCACCTATATACGAACTTGCGATAAAATACATTGATTTATAATAATGGAAGAAATCAACATGAATTGTTCCACCCAACCAATTATCAGCTTCAAGTCCATCTAATTCCATTACTTTTCCAAAAACTATTAATGGAATTATCGCAATTATAAAAAGCACTGGCATTAAATAAAGATTGCTCAGTGATTTTTCAGTTTTATTTAATTTACTTTTTCTATGTTTCTTGTATTGATTAGACATAATATTACTTCCTTACTTATCAATCAAGTGAGTCTGTATATAATATTACATAATATGATTCATTAACACCATTTTCGGCAGTAACATATAAACGATCATATTCATAGATTTTATCTAATGATTTATTTGAACCTTCACTAGTAGTAATTCTATATGTTTGAGGACTATTATCGTCAGCTTTAACGTTATTTAATATATCTTCTTGTATTGTTTCTTCTAAAATATAGATAATATCATCTTCTATCTTAAAAATATTTGTATCTAATGATAAGATAATAGTGTTTGAAGAACCTGTAATAATCGGATCTTCATCATTACCTTTAGTATTATTATAAAATACGCCTACTAAAACTAGTACAAAACTAATTATTAAAACTAAATTTGCTATTTTCATGTCTTCACCTCAATGCATTTTCACTATAGTTATTTTAACAAATTATTACATAATTGTCTATTGTTTCATGAAATTATTATTAGTCCTAAAAAATAGTAATGCAATATAAAAAGGCCTAATCATGAGTGATTTTTACCTATTTTGTATATTTATAAACAATATAATTTATTAAAGTATAAATATTATTATTTCAAAAATGAAATATAGTAGAAAATTATTGTTTTATTTTTCGTTAATGATATACTATATTATGTTAAAATCTTAATGTATACTTATATCTTACATATTACAGTGTGTTGTATAAATATATTATTGTATACAAATGCCTTACAAGGAGGTCTACAATGATAAAAGTTACTTATTATCAACCTAATGCACCAGATCCAATATTAGATAATAATGAAGTTTTAAAAATAGTTAAAAAATATGTTTTTGATGTTTCTACTGTTGATTATGTTGATGAGACAGGTGGAGAAGCAAGGGCATATTCTATAGATAATAAAGTTATATTAAAAATACAAAGACCTCATCGATTAAGAAGTAAAACGAGTTTAGAAAAAGAAGTGTTTTTTCTTAAAGAATTAGAAAAATATAAAGAAATAAAGGTTCCTTATATTTATGGGTATGGAAAAGACTCTAATATTGAATATATATGTATGACAAAAATAGAAGGGAAAGCTTTAAAATATTTAGAGTTATCTCATGTACAAAGAGAAAGAATATTGTTTGATTTAGGGAAGAACTTATATAAAATTCATAGTATTGATGTGAAACCATTTTTGGATTCTAAGTTATTTCCAAAAGATGAGAATTATGAGGTAGTAGTAAGCAGATTAAGAGATGGTTTTAATGCAAAATTAAACGGATTAAGCAATATTGATCACTCAGAAAAGAAGTATGCAGAGATGTTAGCGGATAAACTATTAAAACAAATTGTTAAAGTTGATAAATTTGTTACTATTCATAGTAATCCAGCTGTTTCTCATACTTTTGTAAACGATAATTTTGAATTTTCTGGATTAATAGATTTTGGAGACGCATTAATTAGTCATCCAGTAATAGATTTTAAGAGATGGAGTTTAGATGATAGAATGTTAATGTTAAAAGGATATTTTAGTACAAGTGAAATAAGTGATAATTTTCAAAACATTCTTAATGTTACAAATTCACTAGATAATATTATTGAAATATTAAAGAATAATAATTCAATTTCTTTTATAAAAGATTTAAAAGAATTATTATATGAATAAATTGAAATACAATAATAGTTATAAATTAAAATGAGTAGGTGATTTCATGTTACTAACATTTTTAAGAGCTTTTGGGCTTATTTTTATTGCTGAAATGGGTGATAAAACACAAATATTAGCTATGGCTTTTTCAACAAAATATAAAGTTAGAAATGTCATTATAGGAGTATTTATAGGGAGTACATTAAACCATGCATTAGCGGTTTTATTAGGTGCTAATCTTCATTTATTAATCCCTCTTAATACATTGAGTATAATAGCTGGATTTAGTTTTATTTTATTTGGATTATGGAGTTTGAAATTTAATAATGAAGAATCTAATAGTAAAATATCTAAATATGGACCAATCTTAACAGTAGCTATTGCTTTTTTCATTGGTGAATTAGGCGATAAAACACAATTGGCCGCTATTGCTTTAAGTACTGATAGTGTTTATCCATTATTAACATTATTGGGAACAGTTTCAGGAATGGTATTTACTAGTTTATTAGCTATTTTTGTAGGAATAAAAATAGGTGGTAAAATTAGTGAGTTTTATATGAAATTAGGAGCTGGGATAGTTTTTTTATCTTTTGGATATATCAAATTATTTTCTTCATTGCCATCAAGTTATTTAACATCGAAAAATATAATATTATTTAGTATTTTAATCCTCTTTGTTGCGTATGTATTGTTTTTACCAGCGGTGAAGTTTAGGAGACTTGGAAAAGTTAATCAATTTCAAATCCAAGCTCAAAAATTACAAGATTACTATCAAAATATGTACAATTGTGTTAATGAAATTTGTTTAGGAGAAGAAATTTGTGGGACATGCGATGGAAATAATTGTTTAGTTGGATATACTAAAAATATTCTATTAAACGCTAAACTAGGTAAACAATTCAAATATGATTTTACTATAGTTAACAATAATAAAGATTTTGATCGTTCTAAAGTATTGGAATCATTAATTCAAACAATACAATTTTTGAAAGATGACTGGGATAATGATTTGTATAAACAAATACATATTATTAAAAACAATTTTGAAGAAATTTTATATAACACAAGAATTGATAGTAATAGTTATATTGATTATTTAAAAAGATTAGAAACAATCGATAATAAATTAAAAGATATGTTAGAACGTTAAGTTTCTTTTTATAATTTAATTTTTAATATTAATAAATAATACCTACATAAAAAAAGATGCTAATTTTTAAATTAGTATCTTTTTTGTTAGATATAAGAGTTAATAAAAGCTTAGTGATTATTTTCAATAATGATATTCATTATTTTATCAACAAAATTATTATCATTACTATTAGCGTAATCAACCATTATTATTGGCAATGAATTAATAATTGTATTGAAGTTTTGGTCTGAAATCAGATAATTATTAAAGTTTTCAGCTCTTTCTATTAATGACCAAGATATAAGACTACTTGTTAATCCATTTAAAGACATTTGTGTAGTAACAACTCCTTGCATTACTTTAAATGAATTATTTAAATCATTTGAAGATTCAACAGTATTGCTTTCTTCTAACAAGAATTCTAATGCACTATCGAAATTATCTGTATTTGCCCAAGAAGATCTAATAGATAAATCATAATCATAAGTTGCTTTTTCTTCTTTTGTAAATTTATCAATAATTATGATTTTAGAATTTTCACCATTATTAGTTAAATCTCCATAAGTGATTTCACCTAATTCTTTTGTATTATTAATATATTGATAATCTAGTAATCCAGAAGTAGTTAACATTTCTATAAATATTTGATAATCTTCATTGTTGTTATAATCTAACCCATCTATATGTTGAAAATCAAGAATCAAAAATTCTCCATGATATGTTTCTAAATAATTAATAAAATCAGCTATTATTACATAAAAATCACTAGAAATATAATTATGTTTTGTATTCCAATTACCTTCATTATAAGTTAAACGAATATCAAAGTATCTAACACCATTCTGCAAAAGTCCTTCTACATCAGTCACTTGTGTGACTGATTGTCTTACTAAATATCCTTTAAGTAATGTTCCAGGTATACCTTTCATAATACTATCAGCTGAGATGTCTGGAGAACTTAAAAAGTTGATATCACTTGAAAAAGCATCATGTGCTCCTAACATTTTAATATCTATTAAGTGAATATCATTATCTAAATTTTCTTTCATCCAGTTATTATAGTTATTAGTTGAATCATTGTGATTAATTGATACAATAGGAATGTTAATTATAATTAGAAGTAGTAATATAGTTATTCCAAATTTTTTAAGTATTTTTATAATCATATTTTTAGCCTCATTTAATCTTTCTGATTTAATAATATAATCAATTATATACTAATTAATATTACTTAGAAAGTTATAATTAAGTAATTGCTTTCTTTTTTATGTTAAATGATAGTAGATTTGCGATATAATATAGTTGAGGTAACTAAATTGTTTCGTAAGATTTAATTACAAATGACATATTTATAATTATAGATTGGAGGTTTTATAATGGCAGCTAATTTTATGACTGATTTTGATTTTTCAAAACTAAATAATTATGTGGCTGGAGGTGCTTTATTACCTTCTCCAGATCAGTATGTTGGTGAACTGATAGTAGAAGAAAACCAATTGTTATTTACATTTCATCAAAGAGATACTATTGATTATATTGATGATGATTATGTTTTTCTTAGTGGTAATGAATATCATGAAAAGAATATTTTGGTTGTTTTAGAAAGTCCACACCGATTCGAATATGATTCAAATAATAAACCAGTTGGACTCGCAATGGGGAAAACAGGAGAAAACTTTTTTAACTTATTTACCTTTGCATTACAAAAAAGCTTTTTAAGCATGAAAAATGGGTCTTATAATGTTATTTTAACTAACGCGGTTCAATATCAAACAAGTTGTGGATTAAACCCTATAGACCGAAAATTACGCGATAAAAATTGGCTCGACATTTATGATAATTTTGGAGGAGAAAAAGACTTCAAGAAAAGAATTTATACAATTAAACCTAGATATACATTTAACCTATGCACTGGTGGGAGAAACCCTGAAGGGTTAAGACAAAAAGTTAACAAATCTTTAATAGATTTTAAGTTGATTAAAGGAAAACATTTTACTGAAGGAAATCATCCTGCATCATGGAATTTACATGGTGATACAAAAAATGCTAAAATATACTAAATACTATTGACATTTTTAATAAAAGCGGTAAAATTGCTACTGACACGAAAGAGGTGATTTTCATGCTCGTAGCATGTGCAACAAACGATAATATTAATCTAATTGATGATCATTTTGGTGATGCAACTTATTTTGATATTTATGAAGTTAACAAAGCTGATTATGTTTTAAAAGAATCAATAGTTAATAACACAACAAGTGATCAACATTCTGATCCTAAAAAAGCTAAACAAATTTTAGAATTATTACACTCTAATGGAATTCATTTATTAGTAAACAAAGCTTTTGGTGCTAATATAACCACAGTTAATAAATTCTTATTACCTGTAGTTATTAGAGTAGATTCAATTGAAGAGATTTTAAAACTTATTCAAAACTCTTTTGATTTTATTTCTAATACTATTTCAACTAAAAAAAATTGTTATTTAGTTATTAAAGAAAATTCGGAGGTACGCTCAATTGAGACAACATAAGAATAGAGATCAATTTAGTAATGGTTATGGTAATGGTGGAGATTGTATTTGTGAAACATGTAATATTACAATTCCTCATCAAAGAGGTCGTAAATGTATTGATCTTATTTGTCCTCAATGTGGAAAACTAATGTCAAGAAAAGTTCCTGGAGAACAAATTAACACAAGTAGTACTATAACATCAAATAGAAGAGTTGCCATAATAATAGAAGAAGATTGTACTGGTTGTGGAAACTGTATTACTGATTGTCCTTTTGACGCTATTATTATGAAAAATAATAAAGCATTTGTTATTGAAGATCTTTGTAAAGGATGTATGAAATGTGCTCGTGTTTGTCCAACACAAGCAATTAAAAGAGTTTAAATTAATAATCATATTAGATAAAAATTAGAGAGTAACAGGCAAAATGTCTTTTGACATTTTGCCTTTTTTTTTATAACTACTTTTATAAACATACTATTACTATAAAACATATAACTATTTTTATATCTCAAAGATATGATTAAACTATAGTACATAAGGTTTATTACTTTTAATATTATTCATGAAATGACAATTAATTTCATTAAAAATAAAGTATGATAGAGATGGTAATTAAAAAAGTAAATTATAGTGTCATTATCCTTTTTCTAGATGTTGAATATATTTTAGGATAGGTATAAATACTGGAACCGAATTCGAATTACTAACGATTAAAGTAGAATTGAATCTTAATATTCAAACAAGTGACATTTGTTTTTATTTTATGATCAATGATAACGAATTAGACACCCTTTACAACCAATAATATTATAAATTAATCATATTAATAATAAATTCATTTAATAAGGTTCCACTATATCTAATACAGGATGTTAATCATCATATTTATTATCTATATTTATCATTCACATCAAAAACCTTATATTTAGATTAAAGAATCTATATTTATTAAAATCAATCAATTTCCTGTTAGATTATTTTATGTACTAAAACAAATTTTACTTTAATTAATTAGTTATTTCATTTCAAAATAAATACGAATAGAGGTTAATATTATGAAAAGAATTGTAATTTTTGCTTTATTATTTTTCTCATTCTTTTTAAGTTCATGCGAAAAGAAACAAGTTATTGAGGAAATTTCTTGTACAAATAATCAAATCGAAGTAGATGGAGAATGTATTAATTTAACTGGACAAGAAATTCAATTAAGAACTATCATAGAAAATACTTCTTTAATTACAAATTACCAACTTAATGTCACTATTACAGAAGGAGAAACAGAATTTGATATTATAATGATGTTTGATAATAATAAATCATCCATAACGACATTGAATCAAACAGATTATTATATTGATAATTTAGGAGTATGTGAACATACAACTGTAACAAATAATTTAATTTTTTCTAATTCATATGATTGTTTTAATAACGATACTTACTTATTTTTTAAAGATTTTGACTACAGTTGGTTTACTATTATTGATGGTAAGTATAACCTTAATCAAGAAAATTATGAAATAATTGAAACATTTTTTAAAGAAGCTTTCCCAAATAGCACTATAGAATCATTTAGAATATCTTCTACAGATTCTTATATATCAGAAATGATTGCTGAATTATTAATAGATGATCAAACTTACATTATAAAAATGAATATATCATTGATTGATAATATTGTTATAGAAATACCTGAAGAGGTGAGTAATTAACATGAAGAAAAAAATATTGAGTATTATTTTATTTTTATTTGTTATATCATCTCCTCATTTTACTTTTGTAGAAGGGTTATTTAGAGTTAATTATTCTGAAAGAACAACTGAATATGTAGAAGGAGTTAGACATACAAAATTAGTAGCTA
Source organism: uncultured Candidatus Izemoplasmatales bacterium (assembly GCA_964634385.1). Lineage (GTDB taxonomy): Bacteria > Bacillota_I > Bacilli_A > Izemoplasmatales > Izemoplasmataceae > JAFGXW01. Next base: position 10,037 of record CAZWIZ010000023.1, read on the forward strand.
AAATCAACTATGATGGAACTGAGACAGATCAAATAATTAATTATTTAGGTGTTAATGTTACAACACATAGTGATATAAATATTGTAGTTGGAGATAACTATATGAATTATGGTTGGGGAAAAGGTGATCTAAATACAATTATTAATAATATTAATAGTCGTTATCCTAACTATGATGTAATAGGTGGAGTAAATGGTGATTTCTTTGGAGCAACAGGGTATCCTGTTGAAGCATATGTTCGTAATTTTGAAGTTTTATCCCCAGGACTAGGAGTTGAAAGAACTGTTATTGGGTTTAAAGATAATGGGGAAACTGTTTTTGGAAGACCAGAATTTAGTGGTTTTGAGCTTTTAGTTTTTAATTGTGATGGAGCTTTAAAACTTAATGTACCAATTGAAGGGATAAATCAACTTCCTTCATCTAATGAAAAAGTAACTGTTTATTTTGAAAATAAACAAGAAATAATTACTGGAGATTTAAATAAAGTTATTATTAATGCATCAGAAACTAAGATAGATGGCAATCATATTTATTTTGGGAAAGGGATATTAGATTATCAAACAACTGATGAATTAATACCTCCATTACAAGGAATGGTAATTGTAGGAAAAGACTTTAATAATAATAATCTTATTACTGAAACGGATTATGTTATTGTTCAACAACATATTGGTGGAAAATTTGAAGGAGTTAGATTTGCGATAGGTGCTTGGGAACAATTAGTAAAAGATGGAGTAGCTACAGAATATTACTCTGAAGGTGCAGGACCATCATATCGTCATCCTAGAACTGCAATAGGCATTAAAGAAGATGGAACAGTTTTCTTTGTTGTGGTAGATGGTAGAGATTATGTTAATGGTTATTTAGGAGTGACAGAGTATGAATTAGCGGAAATTATGTTGTATTTTGATGCGGTAGAAGCATACAATTTTGATGGTGGTGGAAGTACTACAATGTCTTTGAAAAATGATGAAGGCGATTATATATATATTAATAATCCGTCAGATGGATCAGCACGTGCTGTAACTAATGGAGTATTTTTCGTAAAAGGAGAACATGAAGCAGTCCCAGATAAAGTACCATTTCCTGATTTACGAGAAGTAATAAACACACCAACAAACGTTTATATAGATATTAATGGTAATCTGAATTTTGATGCAGTAATAAACGCAGAGTCGTATCTTGTTAGTATAGATGGAGTGGATTATAATAGTGAAAATAATCAATATCGATTAGATTTAGAACCAGGAGAACATGATATTATAGTTAAGGCTTTAGGAGATCAAATAAATTATAAAGATTCAGAATATACAGAAATAGTAATGTATACTGTCTATACTAAAAACATGCAAAAATTTATTGATTTATTTAAGAATTATACTAAGTCAAAAACAAGTGACTAATCATCTTATTATATTTGCCAAAAGTCGCTCCATTCCAGGAGCGACTTTTAATCAAGATAAAAAATAATTTCTTCTATTTAGACAATCATAGTTGTATAATTAAATTTTAAAGAGATTTACAATAAATGTTTATTGAAAGGAGAATTCTAACATGATTACAAGAAAAGAGTTATATACAATTAATGATGTTCCTGGTAAAAAGATTATTGAAGTTTTAGGATATGTAAAAGGTTCTACCGTCCAAACTAAAAATGTAGGTAAGGATATTTTAGCTGGATTTAAGAGTTTAATTGGTGGAGAAATTAACAGCTATACTGAAATGATGAACGATGCTAGAATTGTAGCTACTGAAAGATTACTAAAAGATGCAGAAGCACTTGGAGCTAATGGTGTTGTTGGATTTAGACTTCAAACATCTGCCGTAATGGGTGGAGCTGCTGAAATTATTGCTTACGGAACAGCTGTAAAGTTTGAATAAGCTTTAATAGTATTATTTGTAAGGAGGAATTACAATGCATGTTATGCAACAGACGCCTAAAATTATTACAATTATCGGGCTTGTTTTTGAAGGGCTAGCCGCAGTAGTGTGCGGAATATCTGTATTAATATTTACATTCCTCGATAAAATACCTGGGTATAGTGAATCTTTATTAGAAATGCAACCAGATGAATTAGAAGCCTATAATTACATTATGGATTTTACATTTATAATATTAATTGTTTTCACTATAGTGTTCTCAATTATGTTTGTTATTAATATAAACTTATTTACAAAATTGATAAAAGGCTCACTTACCGAAGAACAAGCAAAAAAAGTTTATTTATATCAAGCTATTTGGGGCGGAATAAGTCTTTTATTTAATTCTATTACAGGGATTTTATATTTAGTTTCAGGTGTTCAAGGGTATAATAACAGAGTGGATAAGATTGAAACTAGAGAAGGGATTTAGGTGATTAGATGGTAGAAATGGTAGAAACAATTCAAAACATCCTTCCGTTGCTTATTCCATTAATTTTAATTGATCTTGCATTTAAAATATATTCTATTGTTGATATTGTAAATGAAGATAGAAAAGTGAAAGGTGGAAATAAAATTATTTGGCTTATAGTTGTTGTTTTAGTTAGCTATGGTTGGGTAATTTATCTAATCTTTGGTAAAGACGAATAATGGATGCAATTAAAACAGTTAATCTAACTAAATCTTATAATAATCAAATTGTTTTAAAAGATTTGAATTTAACTATAAAAAAAGGCGAAGTATATGGTTTTATTGGTAAGAATGGTGCTGGGAAAACTACTACAATTAATCTTATATTATCTTTAATTACAAAAGATAGTGGAACTATTTATATTAATGAAGAAAAAATAAAATATATTGATAAATTATATAAAAAGAAAATAGGGTATGTTCCAGATGTACCTGTTTTTCCTGGATATATGAGAGCTAAAGACTATCTAACATTCGTTTCTGATATATTTGATATAAGTAAAAAGGATATGGATGAAAAAATAATCAAAGTTTTAGAATTTGTTAATTTGCCAAATTCTAAAAAGAAAATTAGTTCTTTTTCTAGAGGAATGAAGCAACGACTTGCGATAGCTCAAGCATTATTACATGATCCAGAGATCTTAATAATGGATGAGCCAACAAGCGCATTAGATCCAATAGGTAGAAATGACGTTATGAATATAATTTACAAACTAAAAGGAAGTAAAACAATTTTTTATTCTACACATATTTTAGATGATGTTGAAAGAGTGTGTGATAGAATTGGTATTTTAGATGAAGGAGTTTTGCTTTTTGAAAGTAATATTGATGATATTTTTGAAAAGTTTTATAGTAATAAAATCTATATAGAAACAGAGAATAGCCCTGAAACAGTAATAAACAAGATTAATAATAATAATCTAGTTAAAGAGTTAAAGATAAATCACAATGGAATAATTTGTCAATTAGATGGGAAGACAGATTCAAATGCCTTAATTAAGAAGTTAATTGAATTAGATGAGAAAATAGTAGAATACAAAAAAGTGAAAACCAGTTTAGAAGATATCTTTATTAAATTAACTAATGAAAAAGCTTCTTAAATACGATTTCTACTATTTACAAAAAACATCTAAATTTATTATCTTCCCTGTTTTATTAGTATTGCTCGCTATTATATCACCATTAACAGCGAGATATTTAAATGAAATACTTGCATATACTTTAGAAGGTACTGGAATTGTTATTGATTTAGGAACTCCGGTTGTGCTTGAAAGTTATTCACAATATATTGGAAATTTATATGAACTATACTTATATGTAATTATTTTTGTAGCTGTAGGGATGTTTATTAATGATAAAACAAAAGGATTGTTACCACTTATTATTAGTAAACCAATTAGTAGAGATAAATATATTTTATCAAAATATATTTCATTGAATATTTTAATTTTTGTATCTTTATTTATTGGATATTTTGTATTTGATTATTATACTTTTTTCTTATTTAATGAAATAGATATGGTTGGAATGTTTTATGCTACATTATTATTTTTTGTTTATATTCTTTACACTACTTCAATTGCTTTGTTCGCAGCAACACATACGAAATCCTATATCTTAGCTATTGTAAGTACTTTCGGAATCATTTTATTTTTAGGAGCATTAAAATTATGGGAAGTAGGAATATTAAAATATATCCCAGGATATTTAATGAATAATATGATTGCTATTTTAACTGATACTTTTGTTGTAAAAGATATTATTTATAATATTTTACTAACATTGTTATTTTCATTAATATTTGTTATATTATCTATTATTAAATTTAGAAAACAAGATATTTAGAATTTTTATATAATTTGACGAGGTGATATATTATATACTATCAAGATTATTATATTCATACATATGAAGTAGAAAAAGATAAAAGACTAAAAATATCAGCATTATTAAATTATCTTCAAGATGCTATGGTTCATAATGCTGATTCGTATGGAGCTGGGACAGATTTTTATCAATCAATTGGACTTGCATGGGTTTTAATTGATTATGAAATTGATATTGTTGAGCTACCTTTAGGTAAATCAACAATTACTTGTGGAACTCTTCCTTATTCATTTAAAAGATTTTTCGTGTTTAGAAAATGGGAAATGAAAGATAAAGATAATAAGTTGATTGCGAAGGCTAAAGGTAAATTTGCATTAGTAGACATTAAAACAAAAGAGATAATAAGCCCAACAAGAGAAATGACATCAATGTTTAAATATTCTTCGGAAAAAGCTCAAACAGTACCGTTTTCTAAAAATAAACAATTAAATACTCCAGTTGTTTATCATGGTACAGATACTGTTAAAACGTCGTATATCGATATTAATAATCATATGAACAATGTCTATTATATGATTGTTGCATACGACAGTATTCCTTCTGATATTACTGATAATAATGATATTGAAAAAATAAGAATCACCTATAAAAAAGAATCATTATTAGGTGATGAATTAATTATTGATGGTAGAAAAGAAGAAAATATTTTATCATTTGATATATTGAATAATGCAACACTATTATCAAGAGTTAAATTTATTTTTAAATAAAAAAATAATAAAGTTAAATAAGAAGTGATGGTTATAGCGGGTCGAAGAGGAGCGTTTAGTTATTCGTATTTTGAAGAACAAATAGAAAATCAAGAGTTAGTGTATAATGCTGAACAAGATAAATTAAAGACTGAAAAAAACAAAAAACTTAGTACAAAAATTTACATCAAGAAATAATTTTATGTCTTTAGATTTATTTGAGTTAATAATTGTTGGAACAATTATTGCTGCTATTATTTATGCTTTATTTTTCTAATAATATATATATAAATTAGGAGTGGTTTTATGAAAAGAGTATCAAGTGGAGGACGACATATTGGCGGTGCAGGATATCGAGGAATGTCTAGAGGAGGGCGTTCTTCTTCAGGAAGTCGATACAGAAGTCTGGGGATAACAACAAGATATCGAAATGCATATAAAGTTAGAAGAACAAGAAATTATGGCTATCAAGGGTATACACGAATGTATGGTAGTAGCATTTTGCCTTTTTGGGCTAGAATTCTTTTCTTTCTAATTCTTATAGGTCTATTGTATGTTGGAATTAAATATTAAAATATATAAATTGAATGAAAAAAAGCGTCTAATGTGAACTGCACCCATAAACTTGGACATAGGAAACTATGAAAAAGAGAGGGTGCAGTTTTCGTATACTAAAGTTAAGAGAAATCTCTCTTAGCTTTTTCTTTGTGTGCCGGGCATGGCATTAATCTTACTGGTGAAAGTCCAGTCGGGGGTATTTACCACCAACCGTAGTGA
>CAZWIZ010000024.1:0-14025 GCA_964634385.1 uncultured Candidatus Izemoplasmatales bacterium
AAAACTATTAAAAAAGGAACTTCAAAATGTAAAATTTTGAAGTTCCTTTTTAATTGTGTTATCTAATAAAAATACCACCAACGATTAAAGCGATGACAATCATAATAGCAGGATGAATATTAACTGAAGTAAATTCATTTAAGAGCGTTATTAGTAGTGCTCCCATAAAAAGACCAAAAATAATCCATGTATTTGTACTTCCAAAACTAATATCTTTCAAAAAACTTGATCTTGCCATTGATAATGCAACTCCAGCTATTAAAACTACAACAACTGGTTTAGCAGCTTTTTGCATTCCTTGAACAAAAGCTGTATCTTTATATTCTAAAAAAACATTAAATAAAACTAATATAGCTATTGTACTAGGTAAAATCATACCCATAAAAGCAACAAATGCTCCTAAATATCCATATAAATCATATCCAATAATAATACTCATTTTAGTAGCGATTGGTCCAGGCAAAGTGTTACCCATTGTCAAATAATCAGCAAATTGTTTCTCGGTTAACCATCCATAGTTTTCAACTACTTCTTCACGAATAAGTGGAATTGTTGCTTGTCCACCACCAAATCCAAATACTCCAGGTTTAATAAATGCCCAAAATAATTCTAAATATTTATGCATTGATATTCCTCCTAATAATACGCAATAAAACCATCACATCTTGTTTCTGTTCCTGCTTTATAACCGTTTTTTTCTTTTAATATTATTTGTCCTCTACCAAAGGAACTACCTCTTTTTTCGATATTAATTATATGTCCTAACATTTTTAATTGTTTAATAATATTTAAATCAAAAGTGTTTTCAACTGCAATATCTAATGCTTCATCCCATCTAAATCTTGGAGCATCTAAAGCAGTTTGTGGATCCATCTTAAAGTCTATCATATTCATAACTACTTGTAAATGTCCTTGTGGTTGCATAAACCCTCCCATTACTCCAAACGGTCCAATTGGTATATTATTTTTCATTATAAATCCCGGAATAATTGTATGATAAGTTCTTTTACGCGGTTCAAGTTTATTATGATGATTTTCTTCTAAACTAAATGTATGTCCTCTATTTTGCATTGCTATTCCTGTATCATCTATCATAATACCACTACCAAATCCCATATAATTGCTTTGAATAAATGATACCATATTTCCATCTTTATCAGCTGTTGCTAAATAAACTGTTCCACTTTTTTTATAATCAATAGGACTATGAAGTTGAGCTTTTTTCAAAATATCTTTTTTTCTTAATTTTATATATTCATTACTTAATAAATAATCTTTATTCATTTTCATAAATAAAGGATCTGTCACATATTTTAGAGTATCACTAAAAGCTATTTTTAAAGCTTCTATTTGCTTATGATAAGTATTTATACTTCCTTGTTCAAAAGATTCATCCTTAAGCAAATTTAATGCCATTAAAGCAGTTATACCTTGTCCGTTCGGAGGTATTTCACATATGTCATATCCTTTATAATTAATACTAATTGGCTCAACAAATTCTACTTCATATTCCGCTAAATCTGATTTATCAATATAACCATGATATTTTTCCATAAAACTTACTATTTTATCCGCTATTTTACCATTATAAAAACTATCACTATTTGTTACACCGATTTCTCTTAATGTATCCGCATGATATTGTGACTTAAAAAAGTCTCCTGCTTTATATGAAACTCCATTTTTAGTAAATACATTAAAAAATTGATTGTATTCATTTCCGATATTTCTTTTTTTATATATTTGCATTCCTTTTTCAAAATAATCTCCAACAGTTTTACTAATAATAAACCCTTCTTCAGCAAGTTTAATAGCTGGAGATAATACTTCTAATAGAGTAAGATTACCAAATTTATTAATTAAGGCAGCCCATCCTTTTGGTGTTCCAGGAACTGTGATAGGAATAACACCATTTGATGGCATCTTTTTATATCCTAAATCTTTTACAATCTTTGTAGAAATGTTTTTCGAACTATATCCACTACTATTCATTCCATGAAGTTTATTATTAAAATAAACAAGAGCAAAACAATCACTTCCAATGCCGTTACTTGTTGGTTCAACAACTGTTAGTGCAGCTGCGGTAGCAACTGCAGCATCAACTGCATTTCCCCCTTTTTTTAATATTTCTAATCCAGCTAAAGAAGCTAGTCCTTCACTTGTAGCAACTACACCGTTTTTAGCATAAATACTTTGTTTATTACTAGAATATGGATTGTTCATTTAATCACTTCCTTATTGGTTTCTTATTATAACATAATCCTATTTAGATAACAAAAATAAACATTAAAAATGAAACATAGAAAAAGCAGCATATCTTGTGATATACTGCCTATTCAATAACATTTACTATTCTTGTTATTACTGTAGTATTAAAGAAATCATCCGTTACAGTATAGGTAATTTCATAACTTCCTACAATATTGTTATTTACAGTGCCAGTAACTACTATAGTAGGTGATTCGTCTAAATTATCAGTTACAGTTACTCCTGCATCTTCCCATTCTTCACCAACTAAAATAGTATCAATTCCTGGATTTAAAGATATAAGAGGAGATTCTTCATCTATAACTTTTACAATTCTTAAACAAGTATATTCTTCATTACCATATTCAGCATAATAGACAACTTGATATTCTCCTGGAGTTGTAAAATCAATATTATTTGAAAATACTTCCATCTCAATTAGAAGATCTGAATTAATATGTAATATACATCCAGCATCTTCCCATTCCTCATTAATACCTATAATATCATATCCTTCATTTAAAACTGTTGAAATATCACGTGGTTGACAACTAGTTAAGATTACGACAAGCAATAAAAGAAATACTAATATAATCTTTCTCATAAGTATCCCCTCCTGCTTTTATCATAATACCAAATAAGAGGATTAGCTTCATCATAAATAAACACATAACTAACTTTTGTATATGTTACTCCTAAATATTCAGTACTATAAACTATATTATATGTTCCTTCAGTTGATGAATCAATTGCCGATATATCAACTTCACAAGCTAGTGAAGTTGATAATCCTGAAATAGTAACATTACATGTTCCTGGAATATATTCTTTTCCTATTTCAAGTGTTGTTAATGATGTTCCAATTGTAAAATTAATTACTGTTTCTATTTCATTTTCAATTACATTTATATACCGATAAATTTTTGTACTGTTTCCACTACCATCTGTGACAGTATACTCAACAATATAAGTACCAACAGTTGTTGTATCAACACTACCGTTTATTTCAATATTACATATATCATAATAATTATCAGTATATTCAACTGATGAAAGAAAGTGTTCTGTTCCAATATATACAGTATCAATTCCCTCAAGTAAAGATGCATTTGGAGCAACTGTATCAACTACATTTACTATTCTTATCATTGTAGTAATATTACCTGATAAATCAGTTACTGAATATTGAACTTCATATACTCCAACAATATTTGTATCCACCAAATTTAAAATATCATAACTTAAAATATCATTAGAATTATCAGAATATACTACTCCTTCATCAAAATAATTATTAAATACTTCTACGTTAATTTCATCTTCACCATTTAATGTAATTATTGGAGAAATAGTATCAACTATAGTTACTATTCTATTAACTGTTTTTATAATATTTAAGTTACTATCTAATACATTATATGTAATAGTATAATCACCTAAAACACTAGTATCAACAATTCCAACGATTTCTAAAGTATAATCTTCTGCATCACTACCAGATAATGTTGCACCTTGTTCTATATAATCATCAAATATTTCTAAATTAATTATTGAGTCACCATTAAGTGATAACTGCATATCAATTAGTAAATCAATATCAACTTGGAATCCATAATATTCATCATTGCTTTGATCGCTTGTAAATTGAATAATAATATCCTCATTATATGATAAATCTTTGTTAGCCATAGTAGTACCTGTATAAGTTAATGTTTCTAAACTATTTGTTACATAAATATAATCATAATCTGATTCAATTAATGAATTACTATAAAAATGTAATTTATATGTGCTATTATCATCCTTTAAATCTAAATACCAAACAATATTTTGATAATTTCCATAAGGATTATGATTTGTTTCAATATCATTAACAAAATTAAATTCTTTTTCTAAATTACTAACTAAAATACCATCAACATAAACTGCCGCTTTTATAATACTGCTTTCAGCATCAAATGTTATAATTCCACCATCATATAAAGTCGAATTATTATCTGGAGTAGTTCCATCTTGAGTATAGTAAACAAGTGTATTACTCGGAATATTATTTATATTTAAACGATATTCAAATCCATTTCCATCATATAAATATAATTCGTCTCCATTAGGAATATCAATCTCAGAAATAAGTTCTATTTTCGGCGGTAAATAAATATCAAAAGTTATAACCCCATCGTGTTCAATTACATTATATATTTTTATATCAATTAACTCTCCATCACTATAAAACATAGCAATATCAGTATCATTTCCCATTTCATTATAAAAATTATTATTGCTTATAGCAGCATTATCAATATCACCATCTTCATCAACATTAACGTCATTAATCTCAGGAAATATCAATGGTAATGTAGTAATATCTATTCCTGGTCTAAAAATGAATAATTCATCATTTGGAATACCTGATGGATTATAATATCCGTATTCATTTCCTTCATCAAAATAGTCAAAATCAACCCGATAAGCAAGTAATCCGCTATTTGGTAAATATGTTTCAAACATCCCTTCTTGAAGGCGATATTCTAAATAAATAAACTCATTGGAATAATCTAAATCTATCTTATATAAATTATTAGCTGAATCAGCCATTGGAGCTAATGTGTATGTCCCACTTTCAGTTATTTCAGCAACACTTGTTATCCAGTTACCATATTGTTCTTTCATATAGCCAAGCATATGACTGGAAATAGTAGTTGTTCCATCCATTAATCCCCAATCTCCGACAGGTTCAATATTAAAATATCTATAGTAATGATATAAATCAGGTGCACTAATTAAATGAAAAGTTTCATGTGCTAAAACTCCGACATCTACTTTTACATCATAGCTAGTACTATTTCCTAATAATTCAAATGTATAAGTATATGCATATTTTCCGTTAATTGTAGGTGCATTACTATAGTACTCTTCAGATATATAGTCATAATATGTTGATAAATTCCATTTATGAGGCCAAAATAAAGTATTCCAACCGTTATCTTCACCACTTACCATAAAAGTAATACTATCAATATCTCCATCCTCATTCACATCTAAATCAATTGAAGATGAAACTAAATTATTATCTTCTACATAATCAATCGCTCTTTTCAATAATGTATGTTCACGATCTGATTGAGTATTGCCAGAAGATCCATCATATCCATCAGGATTAGTTATTTCATCATACACTTCAAAATATGATCTATTATGTGTATCTTGATAATAAATCATTGTTGTTCCATCATTAACGATGTATGAATCAATTGTTAGTTGATTATATGAGACTTCTAAATAATAACTCTTCAAACTAGCACTAGTTGTTGAATTAAATAAATCTTCATAATAATCATAATTATATGGAGCATTATAACTTGTTTCATCCGCAAACTTAATAAAAATAACAATATTCGTAAATGATGAACTTTCATTAATTGCGCCATTTTCTGTTTCTTGATATGTTCGTTTAGAAATACTTTGTGCTTCAATAATGTCTTTTGCATTTATATTTATTACTGGTGTAAAAAGCATTAAAAACAATATCATAATAGTAATAAATCTCTTCAATTGAAACACCTCCAAAATATTATTTAATTTTTATTTTTTTAATTTAAAAAAACGAGTATTTATATCCTCATTTTTTTAAATTATAACATCGACTTTTTAATTCTTTTAAAAACTGTTCTCTATTTACAGGTGATATCATTGTTGTCCCTCTAAAATAGCCTTTATTATGTTCTGTAATCTCGATTCTATAAATGCTTAGTGCCATTGAGGAAAGCATGTTTTTTGTTAATTTTATTGATTTAATATTTTCATATTTAATTCTCCAAAAAAACGGTCCTATTCTTATATAAATTAAATCCTCTTTTAACTCATAATAAGATCCTAATAATATCCATACTATCAATCCCAGCATTGGAGCAATAATTAAATAATAACTCCATATTTCATTAGATGGTAAAGTAAATCCTATTATCACAATAAAAATGCAACTTCCCCATAAAAGAACTGAAATCCATAAATCAATTTTTGATTTTACTTTTTTTTCAACCATTATTCTTTATAACCCCCATTTAAATATCGACACATTTCAAATAGAACAAATTGATGTCTTATATCAGTAAAATTATAAATGCGGTCATCATAATCAAAACTAAAACTGTTACGCATTGTATTCACTGGAAATTTCATTTTCTCAAGTTCAAAAATATAGGAAGAGGAATTACTAGTTAAATATAATTTTTTATCTTTGTATCTAACTTTATATTTTCCTAATTTTATATTTTTCATTTTTACACTATTTACTAAATTCAATGTCACAACAAAAACGAACTCACTAGCTATTACCTCTTCTATTTTGGAATATTGATATTTATTGTAATCAACTAAATTATCAAATTTATTTCCTTCAATAAATTCATACTCATTAATATGACCTATTCTACCACACTTGGAACAAATAATATCGTCATCTTGCCCAAAGACAGTTAATACTCCACCACAATTATCACAATAATAAACTAATCTTTCAATTCCTTCAGCTCTTTTTTTACGATCTAATTTTATCATTTCACTTCTTTGAAAATCATAATCATTATTGTAAATTGCTTTTTCAATTATATGATTTATTTTATTAGGCGTTAATTCTTTTATTGCTTCTTTTGTTAAAAGTGTTGACGTTTCTGTATGTACTTGTCCATTTTTAGAAAAATAATCAGCCCATCTTGGTTGAGAAATGTATCCTCCTTGTTGTTTAACTAAAATAACATCTACTCCGGCTTTTTTAATTAGTTTTCCAGTTGATTTAAAAATAGGTAATGTTTCACCATAGAAAGTATTATCTCCCTCAGGAAAAATGCCGATACTATATCCCATTTCTAAATAATTATAAATTTGTCGTACAGCCATATAATCAGGTTTTCCAACTTGTTTCGGAATAGCCCTAGCTAAAAATCCTATTCCAAATCCTTTTCCTGGATCTAGAAAGGCAATAGTGGTCGCTAAAAACCGGATTTTTGTTTTGACAGTTTTCATAACCACAAAGGCATCCCAAGTATTAAAATGATTTGAAATCATAATAAACTGTTCATGATCTTTATTAATTATATCGCCTGTTGGTACCACTGTAATTTCTCTAGCCATTATTAAATTAACTATTGGTCTGGCAATAAAAACAACTACATCTGCAAATTTATCTTTAAATGGAATTTTCATAGTTTTCACCTTGCATTCTTATTTATAGTAAAAATACTTGATTAAAAAATTATTCTTTTTCGATTATTTTAATAGCTTCTTCGATTACTTTACCAAAATGACGGATATTTACTTGAATCCAGTTTACATCAAATTGATTATTGAAAAAGGTATATTGTTTTTTAGCTAAATTGCGTGAATGTTGCTTTATTTTATCCACAGCGTAATCATATTCGTATTCACCAGCTAAATATTTATATAACTCTTTATAACCAATACTATTGACACTATTTGAATTAATTCCTTTAGTTGATAAATCTTCAACTTCTTTTAGTAATCCTTGTCTCATCATTTTATCTACTCTATTATTAATTAATCTATAAAGTTTTTCTCGTTCCATTGTTAAACCAATAACTTTAAAATCATAAAGTGGAATATCTTTATTCTTGTTTTTAGAAACTTTATTAACTGAAGATCTTGAGATAGCTTGTATTACTCTTTTTCGGTTGTTTGGATGAATTGATAACGAACTTTCATAATCCTTTTCAGTAAGTATTTTATGAAGTTCCTCATTAGAATATTTTTGATATTTAGTATTCAAGGAATAATCTCTACTAGTATTTTCAAAATTATAATCATACAAGACACTTTTAATATAAAGACCTGTCCCACCAACAATTATTGGTGGAATTCCTTTGCTTTCTAATTCATCAATCTTTTCCCTTGCCATTTTTTGAAAAAGGGCAACATTAAAATCTTCATAAGGTTCTAAAACATCTATTAAATGATGTTTTACTCCTTCTTTTTCACTTTCCTTAATTTTTGCACTACCAATATTTAACCCTTTATATACTTGAATACTATCTCCAGATATTATTTCAGTATGATATTTTTTCGCCAGTGCGATTGATAGTTTTGTTTTACCAATTCCTGTTGGACCGATTATAACAATAATCATTACATAATCCTCAAAAATAGTTTTTCTATTTCATTTTGTGTAAATTTAATAATTGTCGGTCTCCCATGTGGGCAAGTATATGGGTTATTACAATCCTCAAGATCATGTAAAAGTTTATCGATTTCATTTCTATGTAAATATCTATTAGCTTTAATTGAATGTTTACAAGACAATAATTTAGCTAAAGAATTTTTAACTTGCATAATTCCGATATCTTTACCTTCTAAAAGATATTTAATGATTTCTTCTGTATAAATTCTTTCGTATCCTTTTACAAACCAAGTCGGTACTTTAGTAATATCAATAGTATTCACTTCATTAATTATTAATTCGATTCCTAATGGAGATAATAATGTTAGTTTATCTTTTAATGCAATAACATCTTTATTTGATAAATCTAATGTTATAGGAATTAATAGTTGATAAGTTTCAATCTTAGAAGATGCCATTCTTTTGTAATAATTTTCATATCTTATTCTTTCGGCAGCAGCATGTTGGTCAATAATATATAACCCTTCTTCATTTTGCGCAATTAGATATGTCCCTAAATATTGACCAATGTATTCTAATCTTGGCAATTTTTTTGGGCTTTCCGTTTTTGTATTTTGGGTAATTTGATCATGTATTTGTTCACTGTCAATTTTAGTATTTTTAATATTTGTAATATTTTGATAGTTAATAAAGTCTTCTTTAAGAATATTTGGATTCTCGTTATTTGAAGATATTAAATTTAATGTTTCATATTTGGTATTATCGATTGTTTTTTCTTTCATTTCAGGAATTAAAGATAATGTTTTTAATTTTTCTAAAATAGTAGTCTTAATTAAAGTGGAAAGCATTCTTTCTTCAGTAAATTTTACTTCAAGTTTTTGAGGATGAACATTAACATCTATCAACAATGGATCTAAATTAATTTTAAGAAATAAAATCGGATATTTACCAACTGGTAAATATGTTTTATATGCTTCATTTACTGCGTATATAATTTTGTTATTTTTTATCATACGATTATTAGCTATCACTGTAATATGATTTCGTGATGAACGATTAAAAATTGGTTTTGTTAAATAACCACTAACTTCAAAATATTGATTTTTTCCATAAAACGGAACCATATTCTTAATTATTTCTAGTGAATAAATATTTAATAATACTTTTAAAATATCTCCTGATCCTGTTGATTGGAAAATTGTTCTATTATTATTTGTAAGTGTAAAAGAAATGTACGGATGCGATAAAGCTATTTTATTAATATAATCAACGATAAACGATAATTCAGTATTAGTTGCTTTTAAATGTTTTAGTCTTGCGGGCGTATTGTAAAAAAGATACCTTACTGTCATGCTTGTTCCTTTTCTAGGAATAGCCTCGTTTTCTTCTTTAATTTCACCTTTTAATAAAAAAATACGGTACCCTTCTTTTCCTTCACTACTAATAATTTCTAAATGAGAAACCGAGGCAATAGAAGGAATTGCTTCACCACGGAAACCAAGTGATGAAATATGAAATAAATCATGGTTAGTTTTTATTTTTGATGTAGCATGTCTTTTAATAGCCATTTTCATATCTTCTTTACTCATACCTGTTCCATCGTCTGTAACTTTTATTTCATTTAACCCTGATTCAAGTAAATCAATTTTAATATTAGTGCTCATCGCATCTACAGAGTTTTCAACTAACTCTTTAACTACTGAAGCCATATTTTCAACAACTTCACCAGCTGCGATTAAGTTGCTTAAAGTATCGCTCAACTGTATTATTTTTCCCATTTTATCAACTTCTTTCTAACATTATTATTATATGTGAAAAACATTGTTTTTTCTATAAAAAATAAAAATCAAAAAATATAGATGTTCAACATTTGCCTTTATGATAATATAATAAAAGAATTATTTTATATAAAAAAACATAATAAAATCCCGATATAATGATATTGCATACAACCATTGAAAGGACCTTTTATTATGTCTATTAATTTTAACACATTTTAACATTATTTCAAAAAACAATTGTAGTTACTTTTTATTTATATTGTTAAAATATATTTTTATTGAAATTATAATTTATTAATTATTTTATTTAGAATATTTAAAGCTTCTAAAGGTGTTAAATCGTCAATTGAAACTTCTTTTAATTCTTTAATTAGTGCGTTTTCTTCTTTTGTTACCTTTTCTACTTCAATATAATCATCAAAATTAAATAAATTTATATTAATTGATTCTGATAGTTTTTGATGGTTTTTTTCTAAATCATATAGAATTATTTTAGCTCTTTCAATTAATCCTTTTGGAAGGTCAGCTAGTCTAGCTACATTAATTCCGTATGATTTATCAGTTGGCCCGTCTTTAACTTTATGCAAAAAAATTAAAGAACCATTCTTATCCTTCGCACTAACATGAACATTTTTAAGATTAGGTAATGATTGTTCTAAATCTGTTAATTCATGATAATGGGTTGAGAAAAATGTTTTACATTTTATTTTTTGATGAATATATTCGATAATTGCTTGGGCTAAAGCCATCCCATCATATGTTGCGGTTCCTCTTCCTATTTCATCAAAGAGAATTAGGGAATCTTTTGTAGCATTTTTGATAGCATTATTAGCATCTAACATTTCAACCATAAAAGTTGATTTTCCGCTAACTAAATCATCCGCAGCTCCAATTCTTGTGAAAATCGCATCAAATACCGGTAATTTAGCACTTTTCGCAGGAACAAAAGAACCTATTTGAGCTAAAATAGTCGTTAAAGCCATTTGTCTCATATATGTTGATTTACCTGACATATTAGGACCTGTAATTAATAAAATATTTGTTTTTTTATCTAAGATAATATTATTTGGTACAAAATTTTCTTCTGTTAAAACTTTTTCAACTACAGGATGTCTAGAATCGATTATTTCGATAGTATGATTATCCACTAAAACTGGTCTTACTAAATTTAGCTCTTCACTAATAATACTTAGATTGATCATCATATCAATTTCACTTATAATATTAGCGTTTTTTTGAATTATGGAAATATTATTTCGCGCAATATTTCTTATTTCTAAAAACAGTTCATATTCTAATTTAATACTTCTTTCCTCGGAAGATAAAATTATAATTTCTTTTTCCTTTAATTGTTGTGTAACATATCGTTCACTATTTGAAAGAGTTTGTTTTCTTGTATATCCAAATTCATCTTTAACATTTTGAATTTGTCCTTTTGGAACTTCAATATAATATCCAAAAACACGATTATATCCAATTTTTAATTTCTTAATCCCTGTTTTTTGACGTTCTTTTTCTTCAAGTTCTTTCAGCCATGATTTAATGTTTAAAGCATTGTTTCTAATACTATCAAGATCTTTATTATAATATTCTTTAAAGATTCTCCCCTCTTTAATTGTTAAAGGTGGGTCTTCAACTATTGCTTGTTTCAACAATTCGTAAAATTCGGATAATGGATCTATTGATTCAGCCAAAAAAGAAGTATGGGAATTTTTTAGGACTAATAGTTTTTGCTTTAAATCAGGTAAAATACTTAATGATTTACGTAATTGAACTAAATCTTTTCCATTTGTATTCCCATATGAAATACGACCGACTATTCTTTCTAAGTCATAAACATTTTTTAATAAATCTTTTATTTCTTGTTTAGTAATAAATTCTTTATTTAAAACATCAATTGTATCATATCTTGTTTCAAGAATTTTCTTATTAACTAATGGTCTTAAAATTTGTTTTTTTAAATAGCGGGAACCCATCGCGGTCTCACATTTATCTATTAGCCAAAATAAACTTCCGATTCTATTATTATGTCTTAAAGTTTCAGTTAACTCAAGATTTCTAATTGAATTTGCATCCATTTTTACATATGAAGATGCTTCTAATATTATTACTTTCTTTAAATGCATTAACTCTCTTTTTTGAGTTTTAACAATATAGTTAAGTAATCTTTTAAAAGTCTTTTTTTCTTCTTTAGTAGGTAAATCTTTATACAAATCCTTAAATATATCAGGAACATCAATTTCATTGTTAATCGAAACAACAATTCCTTCAGATTTAATATATTTTTCTAAATGTGTTTTATCAAAAAAATTAGAAATTATTATTTCCTTTGGAGAAATTTGTAATAATTCATTAATTAAAATATTTAAATCTTTAGGAATTATTAATGAATATGATTCTCCGGTTGATAAATCTAAAAAACTTATTGTGTAACTATTAATATTTATTCCTATAGCTGCTAAATAACTTATTTCATCACTTTTATTTTCAATAAACGTTCCTGGAGTTATTAATCTTACTACATCTCTTTTAACTAATCCTTTAGCAATACTTGGATCTTCTACTTGTTCACAAATAGCTACCTTGTAACCTTTTAAAATTAGTTTTTTAATATAAGCATCTGCTGCATGATGAGGAACACCACACATTGGAACTTTTTCTTTCGCTCCAGCATCTCTACCAGTAAGTTGGATTTCTAGTTCTCTTGAAGCTAAAAAAGCGTCAGTGAAAAACATTTCGTAAAAATCCCCTAGTCTAAAAAAGACTATAGCATCATTATAGTCTTCTTTAATCGTTAAATACTGGCGCATCATTGGCGTGTATTGTGATTTATCAATATTCTCCATTTTATATCACCTTTTTTAATTATATAAATTCATAAATAAGTAAATTATTAAACAAATTAGCCCTATCGCAGCAGCAGCAACAATAATTCTTTGAATTCTGAGTTTTCTTGCTTCGCTAACTTTTTCAGCGATTTCTTCAAATTTTAAATTGTATAAGTATTCTTCAATATTCATTCCTGCGAATATTTTTAATGAGTTTGTATATTTAGGAACTTCTTCTTGTGGCATTTTAATTAAAATGTATTCAATCATATCTGATTTTTTTAATTCAATTGATACATTTATTTTTCTTCTTTTAGCATATCTTTCAATCTCTATAATTGATTTTTTAGAAATTTCGTCTATTTTTTCTTGATCAAAATTCAATTTAATAGCAACTATATCAATTAATTGTTTTTTATTTATTCTTCTTGGTATTTCAACACCGTATATGGCACCTAACTCTCTAACTTCAACTAAAGTTGTAGCACTAGTTAAAACTTCTTTCGCTTCTTCAATCTTTGTACCATCAAAATATCCTACTGGTTCAAAATATACTTGATCGAAATTACGACGTACAGATTCATAAGATTCTTGAGGTTCTTTAGCATATTTCATAGTTAAATTTTTAAGCTTTACAAATTCTAAATTATTAATTCCTAAATCAGTTCTATTTCTTACTATAATATCCCAAAAATCCTTTTTATACTCATTAACATTTATACTTAGTTGATAACTTGAAGCTAAGTGTTCAAGTTGGAAAATAGTAAATCTATCAAACCATTTCAAGCGATGTCGCATTTCATCAGAAAATTTATTTGTACTTTCCGCTGTAGCAATAGCGGGAGCAATATTTTTTCTTACTAATGCTTTATGTAAATAGTATGGCAAATATATTTCTTTGTTTTTTAAATATTTTACAATTTCATGTGATGGAATAACTGTAAATGATTCTACTAGTTTAGCTATTTTCACCTTTTTAGAATACAAAAAGATATATTCTTCATCCTTGCGTTTTCTTCTAGCCATGTACAACACTCCT
>CAZWIZ010000025.1:0-11913 GCA_964634385.1 uncultured Candidatus Izemoplasmatales bacterium
CAGAATACCACGGTGAATACGTTCTCGGAGATTGTACACACCGCCCGTCATACCATGAGAGTTTATAACACCCGAAGTATGTGGCCTAACCAGCTTGCTGGAGGGAGCATCCTAAGGTGGGATAGATGATTAGGGTAAAGTCGTAACAAGGTATCCCTACGAGAACGTGGGGATGGATCACCTCCTTTCTAGGGAGAAAGATAAAATTGATACATCAATTCATACTAAACATCAAAAAACATTGTTCTATTTGGTTTTGAAAGACTTAGTCTTTCACAAGCTTTATTATTTTTTTCTATTAAATAATGAAGAAGGTCTTTGAAAAGTGGATAATACTGTAAAAAGTTAAGAAATTAAGAGCGCAAGGTGAATGCCTTGGCAATTGGAGCCGATGAAGGACGCGACGAACAGCGATATTCTCGGGGTAGCCGTAAGTAGGCAGTGATCCCGAGGTTTCCGAATGGGGGAACCCACTAGTTTGAAGAACTAGTATCCAGTAATGGAAGGTAGACGCAGGGAACTGAAACATCTTAGTACCTGTAGGAAAAGAAAGCAATAGCGATTCCCTGAGTAGCGGCGAGCGAAAAGGGACCAGCCCTGTTCTAACATTGGAGTTACAAAATTTTATGATAGTTGAATTGTGTGGGAAAGCAAACCATAGATGGTGAGAGTCCAGTAAACGAAATCATAAAATCTCCGTTAGGCGAAGAGTACGGCGAGACACGAGAAATCTTGTCGGAATATGTGAGGACCATCTCATAAGGCTAAATACTACCAATTGACCGATAGTGAACCAGTACCGTGAGGGAAAGGTGAAAAGAACCGTGGGAACGGAGTGAAAAGATCCTGAAACCTTGTGCTTACAACAAGTTAGAGCCCGTTAATGGGTGATAGCGTGCCTTTTGTAGAATGAACCGGCGAGTTACAATAACATGCAAGGTTAAACTTTGAGGAGTGGAGCCGAAGCGAAAGCGAGTCTTAACCGGCGAATTAGTATGTTGTTGTAGACCCGAAACTGGGTGAGCTAACCATGAGCAGGTTGAAGTTGGGGTAAGACCCAATGGAGGACCGAACCAGGATACGTTGAAAAGTGTTTGGATGACTTGTGGTTAGAGGTGAAATTCCAATCGAACCCAGAGATAGCTGGTTCTCACCGAAATAGCTTTCGGGCTAGCGTTGCAGTTTAGTGGTATGAAGGTAGAGCACTGAATGGTTGATGGTCCCATCCCGGGATACTGATATCAATCAAACTCCGAATGTCATACTAACATATGCAGCAGTCAGACTACGGGTGATAAGGTCCGTGGTCGAGAGGGAAACAGCCCAGACCGCCAGTTAAGGTCCCTAAATCCATATTAAGTGGGAAAGGATGTGAAATCGTTTAGACAACTAGGAGGTTGGCTCAGAAGCAGCCATCCTTTAAAGAGTGCGTAATAGCTCACTAGTCGAATGGTTTTGCGCCGAAGATGTACCGGGGCTAAATATGGTACCGAAACTGCGGATTCGATTTATCGAATGGTAGGTGAGCGTTGTTATTGCGGAGAAGTTAGACCGTGAGGACTATTGGAGCGATAACAAGTGAGAATGCCGGTGTGAGTAATGAAAAGTAGGGTGAGAATCCCTACCGTCAAAAGTCTAAGGTTTCCAGAGGAAGGTTCGTCCGCTCTGGGTTAGTCTGGGCCTAAGGTGAGGCTGAAAAGCGTAGCCGATGGATAAAAGGTTGATATTCCTTTACCACCTTATAAACTGATGGAGTGACGGAGAAAGATAGCGTGGGCCACTGAGTGGATTGTGGTTTAAGCGTTTAGGCTGTGATATAGGTAAATCCGTATTGCATGAAGGCTGAGGCGTGACGACGTAAGTCATGTGAATCTATGCTTCCAAGAAAAGCTTCTAGGGTTAATTTATAGGGTGCCAGTACCGCAAACCGACACAGGTAGACGAGGAGAGAATCTAAAGACGCGCGAGATAACTCTTGTTAAGGAACTCGGCAAAATGACCCCGTAACTTCGGGATAAGGGGAGCTCTACTATGTAGAGCCGCAGAGAATAGGCCCAAGCGACTGTTTATCAAAAACACAGCTCTATGCTAAATCGTAAGATGATGTATATGGGGTGACGCCTGCCCAGTGCTGGAAGGTTAAGAGGAGTACTTAGCATTAGCGAAGGTATGAATTGAAGCCCCAGTGAACGGCGGCCGTAACTATAACGGTCCTAAGGTAGCGAAATTCCTTGTCGGGTAAGTTCCGACCCGCACGAAAGGCGTAACGATTTGGGCACTGTCTCAACAAGAGACTCGATGAAATCTTAGTACCGGTGAAGATGCCGGTTACCCGCGACAGGACGGAAAGACCCCGTGGAGCTTTACTGTAGCTTGATATTGATACTTGATAAGTAATGTACAGCATAGGTGGGAGACTTTGAAGCCGGAACGCTAGTTTCGGTGGAGTCATCATTGGGATACCACCCTTCGCTTATTGATTATCTAACCCACCGGTGTGTAGCCGGGGGGACAGTGTCTGGCAGACAGTTTGACTGGGGCGGTCGCCTCCTAAAGAGTAACGGAGGCGCACAAAGGTTTCCTCAGAATGGTTGGAAATCATTCGTAGAGCGTAAATGTAGAAGGAAGCTTGACTGCGAGACGTACATGTCAAGCAGGTACGAAAGTAGGTATTAGTGAACTGCCAATTTCTGTATGGAAAGGTTGGCAATCAACGGATAAAAGTTACCCCGGGGATAACAGGCTGATTCCTCCCAAGAGTTCACATCGACGGAGGAGTTTGGCACCTCGATGTCGGCTCATCACATCCTGGAGCAGGAGCATGTTCCAAGGGTTGGGCTGTTCGCCCATTAAAGTGGTACGCGAGCTGGGTTCAGAACGTCGTGAGACAGTTCGGTCCCTATCCGTCGTGGGCGTTAGGAATTTGAGAGGAGCTGACCTTAGTACGAGAGGACCGGGTTGGACACACCACTGGTGCATCAGTTGGGCTGCCAGGCCCATAGCTGAGTAGCTATGTGTGGAAGGGATAAACGCTGAAAGCATCTAAGCGTGAAGCCCACCTCAAGATGAGATTCCTCATTCAATTATGAAGTAAGATCCCTTGTAGACTACGAGGTTGATAGGCCAGATGTGGAAGTGCGGCGACGTATGAAGCTGACTGGTACTAATAGATCGAGGACTTAACTTTTTACAAAAACAGTATTATCCAGTTTTGGAAGAATAGTCTGGTGATTTTGGCAAAGTGGACACACCTGTTCCCATACCGAACACAGCAGTTAAGCACTTTAGCGCCGATGGTAGTACATTGTGCGAGAGTAGGACATTGCCAGGCTTCTTTCTTTTTTATTTTATTTTCTAAAAATCAAAATAGCTTTTATAAAAAAACCAATAAATGCCTAATTAGCTCAGTTGGTTAGAGCACATGACTGTTAATCATGGGGTCCTAGGTTCGAGTCCTAGATTGGGCGCCATTTATGGCCCGTTGGAGAAGCGGCTTAACTCACATGCCTTTCACGCATGCATACACGGGTTCGAATCCCGTACGGGCTACCATATTTAACTTGTAGTACTTATCGAATGATAAGTATTTTTTTTTGTAAAATAAGTTATTATTGAATAAAGATAAATTATATGATATATTTTAAGAAGAGAGGTGGTTAATAAAATGGGATTTAAAGAAGAAATAGATCGAGAAAAACACGCATTATCATCAAATAAAAGACCTTATGAAACAGTATCGTTTTTAATTTTTGCAATTTTATTCTTACAACAATTATTTTATTTGGGAAGAAATATTTGGCTATTTATTAAAAATGGAGGATTTTTTTCAGTAACGAATATTACAGCTGTTGGTAATTTACAAAACTTTTTTAATCGTATTGTATTTATTGATTCATCAAAATGGATTTACGTAATTGCCGCTATTGCGGTGCTTGGATTATATTACTTTTTAGTTTACAAATTAGTATGGAATTATCTTAAAAAGAGAAATAAAGCTAAATGGACATGGACATTATTAATTGTATTTGGTCCAAATATTCTTTTTATGCCTCCATACCTATTTTACGCAATTTATGTATTTAGAGTATATTTCTTTAGATTTTTAAAATCAATTGTTGAAGAATATAAAGAATTTGACCCAAAGAAACTTAATGAAAAAGAAGAAGAACTTTTGAAAGAAGAAGATGATGAAGCTGCTGAAAGAGCTCAAGCATCTAAAGATAAAAAAGAAAGTATAGCTTCAAAAGAAAAAGAATAGTTAGAGACTTGTGAAAAAATAAAAAAGGCATTTCCATATTACAAAATATGGAAATGCCTTTTTTAAAATACTTATTTAGTATTAGCTAAACACTAAAATTACCTTATTTTACGACTATTGCATCAATTTCAACTAATACATCAAGCGGAAGTCTTCTAACTTCAACAGCAAATCTAGCTGGCTTGTGATCACCGAAAAATTCAGCATATACTTCATTCATATCTTTAAACATTCCTAAATCCTGCATAAATACACCACATTTAATAATGTTTTCCTTTTTCATACCTGCTTCTTCAACTATAGCTAGTACGTTACTTAATGATTGTCTTGTTTGATCTTTAACTGAATCACTAATTAAAGTCATTGTTTCTGGTACAAAAGGTATTTGTCCGGAAACATACAAAGTATCATTAACTAAAACACCTTGAGAATATGGTCCTACTGCGGCTGGTGCATGTTTTGTATTTATAACTTTCATAATAATATCACTCTCCTTAGTAATATTATACTATTAAGTATTGGTTATAAATAGTATTTTATTTGATATTTTTATGAATATAAAATATAATTGAATCATAACATAGAAGGAGGAAATAGATATGGAAGTTTTAACAGGAAATGTAAATGAAGAAAGACATGTACCTTATGTTGAAGAATTAGAAAATGGATATCGTGTAACAGTTGGAAAACCGTCACATCATCCAATGACTGAAGTTCATTATATAGAGTTTATCGAATTGTATGTTGATGGGGAAATGGTTATTAAAAAAGAACTTAATCCAGGAGATTTACCAGTCGCTGAATTTAAAGTAGCTAAAGGGAAAGAAGTTTTTGCGAGAGAACATTGTAATTTACATGGTCTTTGGCAAGGTGAATTAGAATAAAAAAGAGTGCTTTTTGAAATGAACCAAAAAAAGTAGACACTTTAAAACGAACTGCGCCCATAAACTTGGACATAGGAAACTATGAAAAAGAAAGGGTGCAGTTTTTTATGGCTCTTTTTTTATTTATGTATTGACAGTGTTTTATTATATGTGATATATTAACTTTAGAAAACCTGCGGGTAGACTAGAAAGAGAAGCAAAGAAATTTTTAGATTTCTTTATAAAATTTCTTAGTTTACATCTTTCGTCCAAGTTTTTTTTTTTTTTTGGAAAACAAAAAGGAGAGAAGAAAATGGAAAAAAATTTAGTTGTTGGGATTCAAGAAAAGCCTAAAAGTATTTTAAAATGGTTAATGTTAAGTTTGCAGCATGTATTCGCGATGTTTGGTGCGACAGTACTAGTTCCTTTGTTAACAGGATTAGATGTTAGTGTCGCTTTAGTGGCTAGTGGAGTCGGAACATTAATTTATATTGCTTGTACAAAAGGAAAAGTACCAGTTTATTTAGGAAGTAGTTTTGCTTATATAGCCGCTATTTCTACAGCTGGAGCAGTTGGTGGATTTAGTAGTGCATATATCGGATTAATGGTTGTAGGTATTATTTACGCTGTTGTGGCAACTATTATTAGATTTACTGGGAATGGTTGGATTAAAAAATTATTACCACCTGTTGTTATTGGACCGGTTATTATTATTATTGGGTTATCTTTGGCACCGGTAGCTATAGGAAGTTCTGGTTTTGATGGTGCATCTGGTTGGAGAGTACCACTTGTAGCAAGTATTACTTTCGCATCTGTTGTTATTGTAAGTTTATTAGGTAGAGGTTTTTTCAGACTCGTGCCTTTTTTATTGGCGATTTTTACAGGATATATTGCTTCAATTATTTTTGGATTAGTTGATCCAACAGCAATATTTTCAGGATATAAGATTTTACAAGTTCCAAACTTTACTTTTATTGGAACTTATTCATTAGATTTTTCAGCAGTATTAATGTTCGCTCCTATTGCTTTTGTAACGATTGCGGAGCATATTGGCGACCATACCGTTTTGGGCGAAGTAACAGGTAAGGATTTTTTACTTGACCCAGGATTAGAAAATACAATAATGGGAGATGGAATAGCTACATTTGTTAGTGCGGCGATAGGAGGACCAGCAAACACTACATATGGAGAAAATACTGGGGTTGTAGCAATGACTAGAGTCGGAAGTGTTTACGTTACTGGAGTAGCTGCGATATTTGCAATATTATTAGGATTTTTCGGGTATATTCAAGCATTTATTATTAGTATTCCTTGGGCCGTTATTGGTGGTATGACAATTGTATTGTACGGATTAATTGCCGGAAATGGAGTAAAAGTAATGTTGAAAGCAAAAGTAGATTTAAGTGATATGAGAAATTTAATTATTGTAGCTACAATGCTTGTTATAGGGCTTGGAGGAGCAGGATTTGCGATTAATTCAAGTGTAAGTTTAGCTGGAATGAGTTTAGCTGCTGTAGTTGGAATTATCTTAAATATTATTTTACCTAAAAGTATTAATAAGTAAATTAAAAAAGGAGAAGAAGTAGGTATAGTAATATATAATAGTTCATCAATAAATACAGAAAATTTGAGGGTAATCTAAAAATAAATTATTAATAAAAATAATTTTAAAATCTTACACAAATTACTTGCTTTAATAGCGATTTTTTGTTATTATAAAAGTCGGCTGAAAAACATTGTGTTAGGCATTTGGTTATGTTATAATATTTACTGCTGCTCTAATTGAGGTCCCGTGGTGTAGCGGTTAACATGCCTGACTGTCACTCAGGAGATCGCGAGTTCGATTCTCGTCGGGACCGCCATTACTTTTGCGCCCATAGCTCAATTGGATAGAGCGTTTGACTACGGATCAAGAGGTTAGGGGTTCGACTCCTCTTGGGCGCGCCATATATTTTCGGGAAGTAGTTCAGCTTGGTAGAGCGCTTGGTTTGGGACCAAGAGGTCGCAGGTTCGAATCCTGTCTTCCCGACCATTGAAAATCAAAGACGTTTAGACGTCTTTTTTTGTGCACAATAAAATTGTAATGAGTAACAAACAACATGATTTGATTGTTAAATCTGTTGTCTTATAATTTGTTAGTAGTTTATGCTGTTTTTCTTCTTGATTTATTTCTGTTTTCATTAAAACTACCACCTCTATAGTGGTAATTTATCAATCTTTTAGTTAGATTGGAATATACCTAAGATTTGATGCTTACGTTTGATTTTTGTTTATTATACTATTTATTAGTGTAGTAAAAAAAGAGCACTAATTTAATCTGTGCTCTCATACATTTCAATAAACTTTGTTACTAATTCTGGATCGAATTGTTTACCTGATTTTTTTTGAAGTTCTTTTAAGGCTTCATCACGTGAAATTAATGGAAAATAAACTCGACCACTTGTCATAATTTCATAAGCATCTATTATCGAGATTATTCTTGCAATATATGGTATTTTATCACCTTTTAATTGCTCAGGATAACCAGTTCCATCATAATGTTCATGATGGTAGTAAATATATTCAGAAAGATGTTGAAGCTCTGGAATTGATTGAACTATTCGTCTTCCTATTTCTGGATGTTTTCTAATAATATTCATTTCTTCATTTGTAAGTTTAGTGGTTTTTCTAAGTATTTTATTACTAGTTAAAACTTTCCCGATATCGTGTAATCTAGATAATAATAGTAATGCATTAGTGTCGTCGTCACTTAGATTTAATTTAAGTGCGAATTTTTTTGTGATTTTAATGTTATTACGAATATACTCTTTTGATTCATTTGTTTTTTCAAGTAATGTATTTTCTAAAGCTTTGATAAGATTAGCTCTCATTTTTTTACCTTCTGTAATCTTTTCATGATACATTCTTTCTTCAGCGATTTTTAAAACATTATAAATATTTTCGTCTGAAGATGTTTTTGTAGCACAACCTAAAGAAATACTTGGTGTTATAGGAGTATACATAGATTTTTGACATAAATCTTTAATTCTTTGATAAACTTTTTTTGCATCATCATAAGATGTTTGCGGTAGTAAAATAACAAATTCATCACCACCCCATCTAGCAACTATGTCTTCACTTCTTGTAGCTCTTTTAAGAATATTACTAATTTCAATTAAGAGATTATCACCTTCTAGATGACTAAAAGTATCATTAATTAATTTAAGACCATTTAAATCTCCTAATATAAGAGTTAAAGGTAATTGTCTAGCTGTATCTAAACGTTCTAGTTGTTCTTCAAAATAAAATCTATTATAAAGAGATGTTAAGTAATCATGATTACTGACAAATCTAATTTGATCTTGATTAGCTCTTTCAATTGTAGTGTCTCTAATTGCTAATATAGCACCATGATTTACATCTTTTTCATAATCGATTGGAGATATTGTGAATTCCACAAATCTTTCAGTATCATTATCATTGGTGATTAGACTAAATGTACCATCACTTGTATAACTTTCTTGATTAATAATACAATTATCTATAATAGTTTTAAAATTTAGTTTGTTTGTATTTGAATGAACTCGAAAAACATCGTATACTTTTTTATTTGATAAATTTTTCTTTTCTTTTAATAATTCTTTTGCACGAGTATTAATTAAAGAAATACGGTTTTTTGTGTCAATAACAACTATTCCTTCACCAACACTTAATAATGTAGCTTTAAGTTTTTTATCAACATCTATAAATTGTTTTTCACTTTTGATTTTTTCTGTAATATCAAAAACGGAAGTTAAAATATATAAATTATCATTAAGTTCTATTGGTCCAGAGTGAACTTCTACATCAATTATTTCTCCATTTTTAAGTCTATGTTTAAAGATGAAACAGTTTTTTTCTTTGAATTTAGCTTTATACATTTCTGTTTGAACGTCTCCATCAGGCAAAGTATTTATATCTGATATTTTTAGGTTTTTAAATTCTTCTAATGTATATCCATATATTTCTATAGCAGTCTCGTTAGCGTCTTCAATTCTTCCGGTATCAGCATCTAATAAAAACATTATTACATTACTTTTCTTAAATAAATTTCGATATTGAATTTCAGACTTAATAGTTTTGAGATTTTGAAAATATCTTAATCTTTGAGCTAACATAAATTGAGCAATTAATAGTCCACCTAATGGATAAATTACGATTATAGGAAAAGCAATTTTATTAAGAGTGTCAGTTCTAATATCAACAGGTAATGTTAGCAATAACCCTACCATAATGATTTGAATTAAAAGTGAGAACAGATATAATTCTAATGATGTGATTTTATATTTATCCATTTTTGGATTTTTTAGTCTAAAATGTCTCCATAAAAGTCCTAAAGCACCGGATACAATAATCCATAACACACCAGTAAACGCCCCTGCACCTCCAATATAAACACGGTATAAAGACATTGAAATAGCTACCATAATTGTAGGAACAAGACCTATAAACATACCAGTTATACTAATTACTATAGCTCTTGCATCAAATACAACTCCGGGTGAGAGTTCATAGGGATTTGACATGATAATTATTCCAATAAATGAAATTAATAAGCCCATTAAAAACTTTTTCCAAAAAGTATTAATTTTGGTAGTAATTGGGAAAATAGAGTAAACAACAGCAATTCCTAATAAAAGTAATATATTAGCTAAAAAAGCAGTTAAAATATCAATGTTCATACTATCTCCTCTTTCTTTTTATGTCTATATTATACTATACAATAATAATTAAGCAAAATATCATTAGAATAAACTAATTTGCTTGCTTTTAAAGGATATTACTATTATAATATATAAGGATAATATGGTCCCGTAGCCAAGTGGCTAAGGCAATAGACTGCAACTCTGTGATCACCGGTTCGAATCTGGTCGGGACCTCCATATTTAGTATAGCAAAGACGCTTTCTCAAGCGTCTTTTTTTTTGTCAGATTACAGCTCGTACTCCGTTGCTTTTGAGCCACTTTCTATTCGTAAGGGATTTATCCTTAACCAAGTCATCGACTATTGGATTGACATACTTTTTTGTAATCCTATAATTCTAATGTCCTAAGATCATCGTTAAGTATGGAAGGTTACCATTATATCTAACATGATTTGTTGTAAAATTATCCTCCATTTATTAGGTGATATACTTTCTGTTGTTTGTAACTTTTTCTTGAGTTTTTGTGTTATGGATCCGATGGTTTTTCATCTGATTGTATTTCGTTTAAATATGAAGTTCTTCAATTATATGTTAATTCACTTGATAAAGTCCTTCTAAAAAATGTAATTTAATATTGAAAAGTAAGGGGTGATAAGGATGAATATATTATTTATTACATTTGATTTTCATGAGGACAATAAACCTGTTAAAAGTGTAGCTGTTGCTACGCTTGAAGGTTATATACTGGATAGAGTTGGTGATTCCCAAGTAGATTCGTTTTCATTTAACATGAATGATGAGTACTCGATTATATTTCAACAAATGGCTTCTTTAAAAAAGAAATTGAAAATGGATTATGATTATATTTGTGTGTCCTTCTATGTCTGGAACATTAGGTATTTAGATAATCTCATTAAAATAATTAAAGTTACATCACCACAATCAAAGATTGTTGCAGGAGGATATAAAGTAAATTGTATGAGTATAGAAAGACTAGTAACCGTGTACGACACTATTGATCATTTTATTATTGGTTACGCAGAAAGAAGTTTAGAAATGTTATCAATTGGGAAAGACACATCAAGAATTCTAAATTATAAAGTGAACAATGAGAATATTCCTGCAATTTATAGTACTTCATTAATAGAAGTAAATGATAATAATATAGTAAGGCTAGGAACGAAAGAGGATATCCTGGTAAATGTACATTTTGTGCATGTAAGAATAATGATCACTCTAATCTAACTACTCATAAAATTGAAAAAGTAAAAAAGGAACTTCAATATTTGAATGAAAAGAATGTGGTTAAAGTGAATATTTTAGATCCAATTTTCACATTAAAAAACTTTAAAGAAGTTCTTAGATATTTGGTGGAAATTGAATTTAGACCAATAATATCCTTTCAAATGAAGTTTGAAATCTTTTATAAGCAAATATCAAACGATATAGAACTGTTAAATTTATTTAAATTACTAAATGTGGAATTAGAGTTTGGGCTTCAATCAATTAATAGGAAAGTACTTGCTAATGTTGAAAGAACAAATGATATAAAAATAATAGAAGAAGTAATTAATACTTTAAATTTAAACTCAATAGACTACGAGGTATCAATAATCCGCGGATTACCAGGTGAGACTGTAGAGTCATTTAAAGAACTAATGAAATTTATAGAACATGTAAAATGTAAAAAGTATGTAGTCTATCAATTAACTTTATTATCAAACACGAAACTATTTAATGATAAGGAAATATTAGAAATTGAATCATTTACTCAAAATGGATTGGAATATGTTATTGAATCATAACTTATATTCCTATAGTGATTATCTAGAAATGAAACAGTAGATTTGATATTCTACTGTTTTATTATCAAATTCATAATCTATTGACACAAACAAAGACTGAATACAGATACGAGATTATATCTAAAAATATTCAAAATAATTTAAATTTTCAACAAACAATAAAACTTTATTAAGACAAGGAGACAAACTTCATAAAGACAACCTATAAAACGTTATAAACTCCATAACAACAAGACATATTTAGTATAGCAAAGACGCTTTCTCAAGCGTTTTTTAAAAAAAAATGTTGATATTGGACGTGGATACCTCCAATATTTATAGCTT
>CAZWIZ010000026.1:0-10805 GCA_964634385.1 uncultured Candidatus Izemoplasmatales bacterium
AGTATTCTATAACTTATTCACCCATTCCATCACATTATTAAAATCTTCTACGTTCGGATGAAATCGTCTTATAAAGATAAAACTTTTACCAAAGCACGTCATATAGTTATCCTCAAGATGTAATCCTTTTTCGCTCAATAATCTATTAACTTTATCAAATCCTTTTTTAGCAGATTTCCCTCTACCAAGCCAGGTTAAAAAAAGATAAATTTTTGTATTCGTATTGATAGTATCTTTATCAATACTATTTATCCATGTCAATATATTATTATGTACTCTTCCTCCATATATTCCTGAAGATAGTATAATCATATCATAATGTAACAGGTCGCTTTTTTTTATATCTGTAACAAATTTACATTCAACATTTGCGTTGTTATGTATGTAGTTACATACTTTATATGTATTTCCGGATTTCTTTGGATAAATAATTAATTTTTTCACAACTTCATCGTCTCCCTTTTTTAATTTACAAAAATAAACTATTTCTAATAAAAAGATATATCAATCTATTACTAAATTCAATTACACTCTTTCAAGATATAAAAATAGCACAAACAACTTCCCATGTTGTTTATATTATATCATTTTGAAATAATATTATAAATGATATTATTTATATTTATTAGAATCTGCCAATATGCAAGATACATTTAATTATAAACAACAGATCATATATAATTCAAATAAAAAGAGAATGAATCCGCAAAGGCTAGTGTGATTCCTATATCAACTAAACTTATTAGGATTATATTCTCATTGTGTAAAAATAAAACAGATTTTACATTATAAAAATATCACACTTTTTTAAATTAGTTATTATTTGTCATTTTTTTAGTATGTCTTTTCTGAAAATTTCTAGATGTTTAATTATTCTTGACATAACTTAGAAAGTTATCTGATTTCCAAAATGATTTGACACAAAGATGTATCTATGCAAGAAAGTGGACGAACTAAGTAAAACTATTCACCTTAATTAATTATACTTCATTTTTTACAGTGTTTTTGACATTGAGTACTCTTTAAGGGAATACATTCTGGAGACCCATCATAAACGACCTAAAAATACGGAGTATAGCATATTTGGTACTATTGAATATTATATAAGTATTGTAAACTCACAGAAATTATTAGATAATATTATTATATATATATTACTAAATTTGTAGTAAATGATTATATTTAATTTAAGTATAACTAAATAAAAAAGGAGTTTATAACTATGGAAAGGATTAAAAAAGGTCTTTCAAGTCGAAAAATAATGTTGATTTGGGTTTTAGGTATGGCAGGACAAATTTGTTGGAATATAGAAAACCAATGGTTTAATACTTTTATTTACGCAAATATTGCGCCAAATTCAACTATTGTTAATGTAATGGTTGGAGTAAGTGCTATTAGTACAACATTTGCAACATTCTTGTTTGGAACTATGAGTGATAGGTTAGGAACGCGTAAACCATTTATAGCTATTGGTTATATTCTATGGGGAATCTTTACTATCGTTTATGGAGCAACTATTTTCATTCCACATTCTCTTGTTAATTATGGCATGGTAGCTGCAATTTTAATTGTAATGGCAGATGCAATTATGAGCTTTTTTGGATCAATGGGAAACGATGCTGGGTTTAATGGTTGGTTGAGTGATAGTCTTGATAAAGACAATCAAGCTCAGATTGGAACTGCCTTGGCAGTTCAACCTGTACTAGGTACAATTGTTGGAACAGTATTAGGAGGAATTATTATAGTTACTTTAGGATATTTTTGGTTCTTCCTGATTATGGGTATACTTGTAATGATTATTGGGATTATTTCATTTTTCAAAGTAAAGGATGTTGCTAAATTAAAACCGTATAAAAACGGAAGCTTTTGGCATCAATTCGCAATACCTTTTAACTTTAAAAAGTTTATTTTAATGCGTGAGTTAGTTTGGCTTAATTTACTTATAACTACTTTCTTTATTGGATTTCATGTGTATTTTGTACACTTAGGAAATATCTTTATTTATAATTATGGTTTTAGTGAGGCGGAATTTGGTTATATAGAAGGAGCGGCTTTACTTTTAGGAGCTTTAATGACAATTCCAACTGGGTACTTTATTAAAAAGAACAAATCTCCTGCTATTCTTTTTGTTACATTCTTGATTAATATTTTAGGATTGTTATTGCTTTGGGTTTTAGGAAAGAGCTCAGATGGTGTAAATATATTGAGTACTGCTAATATACCATTGTTTCTTGGATTATTTCTAGTCGGAACTGGGTATATTACAACAATGCAAGTAACAATGGTTTGGGCTAAAACACTTTATCCTGATGAATCTAGAGGACAGTTTGAAGGAGTTCGAATTACGTTCTTTGTTTTATTTCCTATGATTATAGGACCTTTTATTGCAAATTTAATTATTAATCAATCAGAAATGTTATATTCACATGATTATGGTACTGGTCTAGTAATTGGCCAAGTGCCAACAGGAACATTATTTTTAGTGGGAGCTATTATTACTGCTTTAGCTTTTATTCCACTTCATTTTGTAACTCAACACTTTAATGTTAGGCATAGTAAGTAAAAGGATTATATTTAATTATATAAAAATCTTAAAGAAAGGAAAGTATAGTTAATTTAATACAAATTAATTATATAAGGGTTAATATGCAAAACGAAATAAAAAAGATACAACCCCTTTTAAATAAAAAAGGACATTTAGCAAATCCAGGATTTGCTAAAAAGATGTACTGGAAGTATAAAAGAAAAGACATTAAAGCAAGTAAGTTTAGAATCAAAGAATGGGATTATTATTTAATTAATAATGATGATTTTGGGATTGCCTTTACAATCGCCGACAATGGCTACTTAGGATTTGTGAGTGTAGCATTACTGGATTTTAAAAATAAAAGTTATGAAATGTTCAGTAATATTAAACTTTTCCCTTTAGGAAAGTTTAATATGCCAGAGTCATCACTTGAAGGTGATGTTGTATTCAAAGATAAAAAAATTGAGTTAAAATTTATAAAAGACAGAGCTAAAAGAGTTATATCATGTGATATTGCAAATTTTAAAGATGGTAAATCTTTAAGGTGTAATATAGAACTGACGAATGAACCAGAAGAATCAATGGTTATCGCAACTCCTTTTCCCAAAAATAAGAAAGCTTTTTATTATAATCAAAAGATTAATTGTATGAGAGCTGATGGTACTGTTTATTTAGGAGAAGAATCAATTGGTTTTAGTGATGCATATGCTGTTTTAGACTGGGGCAGAGGTGTATGGACTTACGACAATGTTTGGTTTTGGGGAACAGCTTCAGGAAAAATAAATAATAAACAGTTTGGAATTAATATCGGGTATGGATTTGGTGATTTAAATAATGCAACAGAAAATATGATCTTTTATGATGGTAAATCACATAAATTTGATCAAGTTGAATTTGAAATACCCAAGACTGGTAAAAAATATGACTTTCTAAAAGAATGGAAAATTGTATCTAATGATGATCGATGTAATTTAACATTTACACCAATTTTAGACAGATTTGATAATATATCATTAATCTTACTTGTAAGTAAACAACATCAAGTCTTTGGGAAATTCAAGGGATATGTTGTATTAGATGATGGAACAAAGTTAGTAGTGAAAGATTTGCTTGGATCTGCAGAAGTAGTACATAATAGATGGTAATAAAGGAGTGATTAAAAAATGTTATCAAAAGAAATAGTACAAAACCAAAGAGAATACTTTAAAAATCAGCATACAATAAGTTATGACTTTAGAAACAATGCTTTATCTAAATTAAAAAAAGCAATTCTTAAATATGAGGGAGAGCTTACAGACGCCTTATATAATGATTTAGGTAAGAATCAAGCTGAAAGTTTTTTTGCCGAAACAGGACAAGTCTTAAAAGAATTAACATATATCCAAAAACGATTAAAAAGACTAATGAAAAACAAAAAGGTGAAATCATCAATAATTGATTTCCCTTCTAAAAGTTTCATTTCACCATATCCATATGGTGTTACTCTAATAATAAGTCCTTGGAATTACCCAGTGATGTTATCTTTGGGTCCTTTAATAGGAGCGATAGCGGCGGGTAATACTGTTATTATAAAACCGAGTGAATTTAGTGTAAACACATCAAAGGTACTTGAAAAAATGATATCTTCAACTTTTGAAGATAACTATATCAAAGTTATAAATGGAGCAGTGAAAGAAACACAAGAATTACTTAATCAAAAATTAGACTATATCTTTTTTACAGGTAGTTCTAATATCGGTAAGATTGTTATGGAAAAAGCTAGCAAACATTTAACACCTATTAGTTTAGAACTAGGTGGCAAAAGTCCAGTTATTGTTAGTGAATGTGCAAATATCAAGGTTGCTGCTAAAAGAATTGTGTTTGGTAAATTATTAAATTCTGGACAAACATGTATTGCACCTAATCATGTTTATATTCATGAATCAGTTAAAAAAGAGTTTATTGGATATCTTAAAGAATCAATTGAAGAATTCTTTGGTGATAACCCAATTGATTCGAAAGACTACGGAAAAATAATCAATGAAAAACATTATAATAGATTAATCAATCTCCTAGATGGTGAGACTATTATTTATGGTGGAAATAAAAATGATAAGCTGCAAAAAATATCACCTACTATTCTTGATGATGTTACACATAATAGTAAAGTCATGCAAGAAGAAATATTTGGTCCAATACTGCCCTTAATCACTTATAATGAGCTAAATGAAGTAATAACATATATAAATAGTAATCCAACACCACT
The DNA here is from genome assembly GCA_964634385.1 of uncultured Candidatus Izemoplasmatales bacterium. Taxonomy (GTDB): domain Bacteria; phylum Bacillota_I; class Bacilli_A; order Izemoplasmatales; family Izemoplasmataceae; genus JAFGXW01. The sequence goes on from CAZWIZ010000026.1 coordinate 4,773, forward strand.
TTCTTTATATCTCTTTACAGAAAATAATGATGTTGTTAAAAGAATCTTAAATGAATGCAATTTTGGTGGTGGGTGTATAAATGATACAATAGTACATGTAGCATCTAATTATTTACCTTTTGGCGGGGTAGGAGAAAGTGGTATAGGATCTTATCATGGTAAAGCTAGTTTTGATACATTTACACATTATAGAAGTATAATACATAAATCAACAAAACTAGATATAAAAATTAGGTATGCTCCTTATACTGAATCAAAAGAGAAAATTATACGTAAGATACTTAAATAAGACACCTAAAATATCCTTATCAAAAGGAAAAATCATAGGAATAAAATAAAAGCTTAAAAAGAAATTGACTTCAATTCTACTAAACTGAAGAGCTTGTCTTAGTGTCAAATTTACTAAAATACTCCTTCAGATGCACACGATAGAAAATATCGTTCAAATACAAATAAAAAAAAATGACACAACGACTTTGATAAGACCTGCATATCATTAGTTGTAATTACTTATAGTTCATCTCAACATAATTTTTAAAATAATACCAAGCCTATAAATGGCTTGGTATTATTCTTTAAAACAGCATTCCATGAAGAATTCGAAACCTCGCTTGCTCCTTAGAATGTTTTTTACTACATTTTTGTTTATTGTATTTTAATCATTGTCTTCTGAACAAGTAGAATATTCTATTCCAATTTGATTTAATAAGTCACGATTTAAATTATTATACTTTTGATGATATTCAAAAATATCGTAGTATTCTTCATTTGAGTAAATTATATACTGATATCTAGTCCTTGCTCCAATAGTACATGTAGAATTTCCATATTCAATTATATATCCAATCATGTTAAAAATCATATTATCAGGTACATCTCTAGCTAAAATAGAATACTCATTTGTTTCATATATTTTTTGCCATTCAATGGCACTAACGCTTACTGATTCTGTCATTACACCAAGTACATTTTCATCTTCTAAATCACCTTCAATTGGGCTTTGCACTGTTAAAAGTGGTTCAAGAACATAACTTTCGATCACCTCGAACTGACATTGTACATTTAACTGAATATCAGAATCAGTATCTGTATAGAAACCTGTAGAAAATACTAATTGGTATTCACCTATTGGAAATAGCATTCTTTCCTCGCTATAGAAGTCTCTCCAAAAATCTGCATCTTCATCATCCTCACTAAATCCGCCTACTTTTCTTAGAGGAAATACATTTACTACACCCTTTTCTAGCGTTGTTGTTTTAAGAAGTTGTAAAACTAAATTAGTAATGAATTGAACACCTTCACTTTCAACATCGAAACCAGCATAAGGCTCCCCTGAATATATATCAATAGTGTCTTCAGACCCGATATACTCTATTGTGGCCCATATGTCTATTTCTTCTGTTTCACTATAAATATCCTTTTCAGAGTAAAGTATAATCCTAAAGTTTTCATTAGATGCTTCAGCTACCTGTCGACCTTCTCTCATTATCACAGGAGCTATTTCCTCTTTTTGACACGAAGACAATGTTAAAACGAATAATAACATTAAAATTAGTAATATCTTCCTTTTCATAATCTCACTCCCTATACTATATCCATTATACTAAAATGATATATATTTTTATAGTTTTCTCCGTATGTTACAAAAAATAATATCTAAGTTGCAAAAATTATACCCCTCCTCAAATTAATGTCATAATGTTTGAAAAATTCAATTATATCAGTTGCAAAAGGCTTGATATTCTGCCTGCTCCAATATGCGTTATTTTACCTTCGTCTACAATAGTTGAGCCAGTTAATATGATTACCACCCTGTACTTCTATTATCAATGTCAAATCTAATAGTATCCCATAGCTCAAGAGTTATTTACCACTCATCTATTAATCTAGGACCATCTCCTCTTAATAAGATAGATGGTTTTGGTTTTGCCATATAATATTACTTTCTCTACTATCTTCATCATGCATAAATAATGAGCTAATTGCTAATTGACTATCTGAAGTTGTTTTACCACACCATTTAGGTACAGTAATTAGCACTCCTCCAAAGGCTTCTAATTCTTCTATCAAAACATCATCAAAATAACAGGTAAATCCTATCGTATTAAAGGAAAAGAAATCTTTCAAGACCAACAATAAAAACAGCAATAACAAAAACCTACATTTTTAATCACTAATTTTCTACATTTCTTAATTGACATTTACAATAACTTCTAATTTCATTGATTTTTGAGAATCACATTCTTCAGTTCCTACAGAATATACAATAAAAGCATCTGGACCTAATGCTTTCATAAAGCCTTCAGCCATGATGCTTCTACAGCTGATATGAATATAAAAAAATGTTGTTATTTTTCCTATATTATCTCACTTCTTTTAAAAATTATTATTACCAAACCTAGAGATTTGGTAATAATAATTTTAAGTTAATAATTCCAACAAGTGTTTTAACAAAAGTTACAAGCCAAATAATCACAACAATTGCTGTTAGAAAAAATGTATACTCTAAAATGAAACTAGAATCTGTAATTGAATAAATTACTAATGTTCCAGAAGCATATGATACAATTGGGAAAATAAAAGCCCACCATGATAAAGTAAATGGTATTTTACCTTTCCTCAAATATAAAACAGTTATAAAAATACTAAAGCCAAACGTCCATAGTCCGAATCCCCAAAGGATTATACTTAAAAGTTTTATACTGCTAGCTGATTCCAAAAATCCCAGCATAACATTAATATCAGCAAGTCCTGCTAACGCAATAGTCCCTACACCTATTGGACCTAACATAATCCAAAATGTAGGCAACATCATTGCATGAGGCATTTTATGATAGATAAACCGGTTTAAAACAACCCCAAACAGAATTATAAATAAAAACATTCCAATTCCATAAAAACTTAAATTAATGATATTAATAAAATTAGCTAATTCAAGATTAACATCAAAGTAATATTTAACTAACCCATTTCCTAAAAGCGGTACAACAACACTAGCAACTGGTGTTATAAACCATGAAAAATTAATAGTATCTGGATGAACCTCATCCATTCTAAAAATATTAAACATAACGTATACCCCTAATATTAAAGAGGATAATGTTCCAAATATCCATAAAATTAACGATAAATTAATAATTACGTTAGTAGGTAAAAACGCATTTCCCATTAGCATTAAATTTGTTCCTAATATAATACCTGAAACTGGCATAGTTACAAAAAAATTAGACATAATAGGATGTTTAATATCTTTCATAATATGCTTTGTATGCATAAACCATCTTAAAATCCAAGGAATCAAAAGCACTACAAAAATCACAACATTTATCAAAAAAAATGTTTGTCCTAAAGTTCTTAAAGCCGCATTGTTTTTTCCTAACTGATATAAAAGATTTGCAACTCCACCAGTTCCCATAGATGCAGCAAACCACGCTGGTGAAAAGTGTCTTATAATTAAAGTAATTTTATTATTCATTTTTTTTCCTCTTTACTATACAAAATATTTTTTTAATTTTTCCACACTTGGAACTTTACCAGCAAATAGTACTTTTCCATCTAATACAAGTGCAGGGGTACTCATTACTCCAAATGATACTATTTCAGCATATTCAGTAACTTTGATTATTTTTGTTTCAATATTTAGTTGCTCCAATGCAACTAAAAGATTTTTCTCTAGTCTACGACAATTTGGACAACCTGATCCTAATAATTTTATTTCCATTTTTATTTCTCCTTTTTTATGGTTTAAATGCTGAAGTGTCTTTGCAAGTTTTTGTTTCGGCTTACAATGTGACATAATTAATTCTACATTTATTATTCAATTGTTATTGTTATATCTCCTTATTTTGTATTAGCCAGTCTGTTGCATTTACAAATCCAGAAATTGCTGATGAACTTTTAGAAAACATTGCTACAGAATATGCTTCCATTATTTCTTCAGATGTAGCTCCATTCTTTTTAGCTACCTGTATATTATTCATAATACAACCTTGAGAATCAAGTGCTATTCCAACCCCAAGTGCTATTAGTGCCTTCACTTTCATATCAAGTTCTGTTCCAGAATATACATTTTTTTTGTTTGCTAAGAAGTCACCTAAAATACGCAAATCTAACTCTGCTAAATTAGCTAAAGGTTTTGGGATACTACCATTTTGTTTTCTAATTTGCTCTAATATTTGTTCTTTGTTCATACATTTCTCCTCTTTTCAATTTTTATGAATAAATAATATTATATATCATTAATACAGCTGCTAATAAATTAGTTGCTGCAAAAATAAGTTTTAAATTTTTAGGCTTGCTTTTTACCAAAAACTTACTTCCTATTAATCCCCCTACAAATGCCATTAAAAATGTTGTTGGACCAATAATAAATGTTAATTTCCAATCAACCTTCTTATTATTACTAAATACTAACGTTACCGTCAAAGCTGTTCCAAACATAATTAATTGCGAAATTATAGCTGCTGAAAAAATTGATATTCCACTAGTTACCATGGCAAGAACATAAAAGTTCCCTTCACCTTTACTAACTGACGCCATAGTTATCGAAATAACAAATATTACAGCAGCCTAAAATCTATATAAGATCCAAGATAATCACATTCTTTATTTTTCTAAATAAATATATATCCAAAGATATTAAATAAATATCCTGTAATAACAATACCAATTGTTACAATACCAACAAATGTAAATAGCAATTTAGGTTTTACGACTTTCTTCAATAAAATTATTGAAGGCAAACTAAGAGCTGTAACAGCCATCATAAATGCTAACACAGTTCCAATTCCAACACCTTTCAACACTAAAGCTTCTGCGATTGGTAATGTTCCAAATATATCTGCATACATTGGCACTCCAACAACTGTCGCTATAATTACTGAGAATGGGTTGTTATCACCTAAAACAGTTTCAATGAATGATTGTGGTATGAACCCATGTATAACAGCTCCAATACCAACACCTATTAAAATATACATCCATACTTTGGTTATTATTTCTTTTACTTGTTCAACTGAATATGTATGACGTTCTTTTTTTGTCATTATATATTCATCTTGTTCCTCAAAGTCTGCATTTTGTGTTCTACTATTTAGAACAAATTCTTCAACATGTTTTTCCATTTTGAATACACTAATTAATGTCCCCCCAATTACAGCAATTACTAACCCAACAACTACATAGGCTAAGGCGACTGGCCAACCAAATATACTGGCTAATAGTATCGTTGATGCAAGATCCACGAGTGGTGAAGAAATTAGAAATGAGAATGTAACACCGATTGGTAGTCCAGCTTTTGTAAATCCAATAAATATCGGTATTGATGAACAAGAGCAAAATGGTGTAACAGTTCCTAGAAGTGCTCCAATAATATTTGCAGGTACTCCTTTAATATTTCCCAAAATCTTCCTAGTTCTCTCGGGTGAAAAATACGATTGAATATATGAAGATATATATATTAAAACTGATAATAATATAAAAATCTTAATAACATCGAAGAAGAAAAATGACACTCCTTTGAATAACAGACTATCTACATTTATTCTAATTACGTTTTCTAGAAATTTATTTATAATATTTTCAAGCCATGTCATTTTTAAGAATATAGAGTTTATTTGTATAAAAAAATCTCTTATAAACTGCATTGTTCTGCCTCTGTGTCTCTTATTTTCTCAATGAATAATTTGATTTCTGTAAGTTTATCCTTATTGATATAATACTTAATCCAGTTTCCCTCTCTTTTCGAATCAGCTAACCCCGCTTCACTAATCATCTTCAAATGATATGAAAGTGTAGGTTGGGAAATTTGTAAGTTGTCTATAAGGGTACAACCACATGTTTCACCCTTTATAAGTAACTCAATAATCTTCAACCTATTTACATCTGCTAATACTTTAAATAATCGTGCGTATTTTTCAAACATTGTTCATCATCTCCTTATATTCAAATCTGTCTATATTTAAATCTATCTATATTCAAATATGTCTATATTCTACACCTGATTAGAATAATGTGCAAGAAAATTGCGAAATT
>CAZWIZ010000027.1:0-7223 GCA_964634385.1 uncultured Candidatus Izemoplasmatales bacterium
TGTTACTTTTCCTTTTTTTAATTAAACATAGTTCTTCAAGTGACAAACACCTTTCAGTAGTTCTATTATTGGACAATCTACTATATAATTTTCAATTAAATTCATATAGGGTTTTTCACATTATTTCTTTTTTTAGTTAAAATGTATTTTCATATCAAATAAACTAAAATATTACTCTTTAGTATCTTTGATATACCCTAATTTACTGAAATAGGCTATAGTGTCTTCATAACCATATTTGTATATTTTTTTTGAATGTTCAGAGTTGAAATCTAGTACTCCCCCCATTTTTTTTCTCCCTTTGATTTGGTGAAATTTAACATTCGGAAATTTTTCAGACTGTATTAACTCAAATGTAAAAAATGATATCCCAATAATAATTATTTCATTACAACCAATATCAACAAGCGGGCGAACTGGTGTATTGTCAAACACTCCTCCATCATAGTATTTTTTATTTTGATCAGTAACTGCTGGGAATACTACAGGTATTGAACAAGAGGCTGTAACTGCCTTAATCTGATTTTCTTTCTTAAGATCTTTTAATGGAACATACAAAACCTTACTGTCTTTTTTTACATAATGTTTATACGATGACTTAAACAACTCAAATAACCCCTTTGTCCTATCTCCACTTTCAGATACTGTTACAAAGACATCTTTCTCTTGTAATGCATCAAAATCTATAACATCGATCATTATCCTATGTAATGTTTCCATTGTATATATACCGCTATCTAATGTGTTAAATTTTTCTCTTTTTAACTTTGTAATTAATGTTTCTTCCATTTTAAGTGGGTTTTCAGGCATATTAAACCAAATTTCACGTGCTCTTTCGATTGACGTGGACGCTATTACTGCAACATTTGCAGCACCTATTGAAGAACCTGAAAAAGCAGAAATATTTTTATATATTCCTAAATCCGAAAGTGCTTGAGCAGCTCCAATTTGATAAGCCCCTCTTGCTCCTCCTCCTGTAAAACATAATCCTATTTTATTTTCCATGTTTTATACTCCTTTCATTTTCTATAATTGTTTTATTATTTTTTCATAATTTTCTTAAATCTAAATTACCTACTTTCAAATAGAACTGTGACATATCTATTATATATATGTGTTACTATCTCTTTAGAAGAACAAAATTTATCAACCATAGATACTACAAATGATTCTCTAAACTTCGGAGGTCTTAGAGTTAATGGCCACATATGAGTTAAAATAATATTTTTTTCTTTTTTATTAAGCTCAAAGTGTTTCTCAGCATTATTTAAAGAAGTTTTTGGATGTTTAAATCCATGAAGTCCTTCATGTGAACCTGGAATATGCCAATCATAAAGAAAAAAATCATGAAGAAGTGCCCCTCGAGCGGCTGATTTATAATCAAGACTCAAGAATTTACATATATTATAACTTTTTAGCGACACATTTTTACAATGATCTAAACATGTTATATCTCCGTGTTGAATATATTGACTCATTGATTTGACTATTTCAGTTTCAATCAAATCGCCTATACAATCGTTATAAATACTAGATAATTCCTTATTCTTAATAGATTTTGCGAAACCCATAACTTTACTCCTTTCTTGCAAAGAATATATGATATCTCTTTTTTACTTTTATCTTTTTTTTTCGTTTTTTAAAATTTTCAATAAATATGAGTAACTTTTTGAAGGTGCTTTTGGATACTTGTTAAAGAAACGAGAAAGGCTACTAGATTTCAATAGAATCACATTTAATTGATTAACTTTATTTTCAATTGATAAGGCTAGTTTGTTGCCACCTTTATTCCTAATATCTAAAAGTTCTCTTCTTAGACTATTTTTATACTCTCCCAAAACTTTTATAAATCCTTCATCTCTTTTAACTATACTTGTATAAGCTTTCTCAAAAATATAATCATATTTCCCACCAAATAAAGTTTTTAAATTGTTCAACTTAACAATGATATTTCTTAATCTCAATAAATCTTTAAATGTATATATGTAATCAATAAAATAAACACTATAGAAAATTAATATAAGCGTCATCATATAATTATGTGGAATATTGTAATATAAATCATCAAATACTGGATTAACAAAACGCCATAACAAATATCCACCTATTCCAAACAGTATTGTGTAGTCTAGTGTAACTCTACCATGTATATTAAATTTACGATTACTATAATCCCACCATCTTGTTTTAAATACAATCTCTAGTCCTAAGGAAGTAAAGTATTCCCATACAGCCGAGATTAAGCTAATAGATAGGATTTGGATTATTACAAGTAGAACACTTTCCTCTATACTTTCAAATATACTCATACTTAAAATAATCGTTATACAAGTAAAACCATATATTGGAATATAAGGTCCTTTTAAGAATCCTCTATTTACATATTTTTTTTCATTAAAAGATACATATGGTGTTTCCCACATCCATCCTATAACAGAATAAATCATAAAAAGAAATAACATTTTTATTATCATATTATTTATAATAAGTACACTTTACATAAAGAACTTATTATTTCCTCCTTTAAATACTTAGTTAATTGTAGATTAATTTATAAATTATATCTGTCATTTCTTCAATGGATTCTTTTCTTGAATTTTTAATCCACTCAACCGCAATGGCAAATAATGCTCCTTCATAGAATTTTACTTTATACCTATCAGTATTATCTAATCCTAATACTGTTTCTAATATATTTGATATCTCAACTTCAAATGATTGAAAAATTAGGTAATCCAATTTGTTCTTTAAGAGTACTTCAAAAAGATCAGCATAATCATTAAAAACCGAAATTATTAATTGAATCGAATTGTATACATCTCTATTTTCTTTCATATTCGATTCTAAATCGAGTATTAATGTCTTATAGATTTTCCGACCTTGATTAATAAGAATATCTTCTTTTGACTCAAAGTTTCTATAAAATGTTAATCTTGCTACTCCTGCTTTAGAAGTAATACTACTAATTGAAATATCACGAAAAGCATTTTTTTTCATTAATGTTATTAATGCCTTAAATATCCATTCTTTACTTCTAGTTACTTGTTTGTTCTCTTTCATGTGCTCTCCTTTTCAAAAAAAGTATATATCAATAATAGAAGTACGAACAGCATATTACTAAACATATTTACCAATAATTAAGATTAATGGATATTTGTATAAAGTTTCATATGCTAAACTTATCTTTTATTATACTATTAAAATATTCTTCATGTCTAGAATTATCGTATTATGATAAAGTTATTATCTAATTATTTATACAGGAATATCCTTTTTTGTGAACCAAATTCCCCCAATTGTAAAACATAATATAGAAATAACACACAATATAACAAATTCTATTATATAGTTTGTTGTACCATCAAGAATTGATGTTGTGTTAAATAATGATATTAAAGTAATCCTATTAAAAAAATTCATAGGTTCAATTCCAATACCCATAGTCATAAAGAGATCAGAACCGAATAATCCTAATATTTTTGAAATAAAGAAAGTTAACGCAAGTCCGCCTCCAAACGATAATGAGTATTTGGAATAGTTAAATATTGCAGAAAACATATATGTTATCGATCCCATTGTAATAGAAAATAACAACAGACCTAAGTTTAATAGGATTATTTTATCTACTGGTAAAGAGTTATCAATGATTAGTGCTAAAACAACATCAACAAATCCAGCAATTAAGAACATTAATATTAAAGATAAAACAAAAAAAGTCAATTGTGTTATTGCTATTTTTGATCTCTTAATTGAAGTCGATAGAATAAAGGCCATTGATCCCCTATCAATTTGACTTGCAAATAATTTATTACCTACAATTACTGTATAAAGTAATGGTAATAAGACTCCTACTATAGGATAAAACATAATACCGACAAGAGTATTTCCATCCATTGTTGCCAATCCTGTCAAAATATCAGGATTTATTCCGATTGCTGAAAATAATCCATCAATACTTAATCCAGCTTCTTGTAAAGCCATAATATATGGTACTAACACGTTTGGATCTGTATCACTTGGAACCGCTATTGACCCCATTGAAAGTTTCATAACAATATAAAGTAAACACACTGTAAGAGTTGACACGAGCCAAAGTCCCCAATTAGATTTTATCGTTTGTTTTAATAATGGTATACTAATCATTTTTTTTCTCCTCAATTATTTTTTTTAGAAAGTATTTCTCAAGGGTATACTTCTCCTCTTTAATATATTTCACTTTATACATAGATAAGGTTCTCATAAGATTGTTTATTTGATTATCCATAATATCTACTGTAACTTGATGATATATATCTTTTTTTGAAATCAGATTAATCTGTTCTTTAAGGAACTTTTGATAATCTTCATTGCTTTCAAACTCAATTTTGTATGTCTTTAATTCATTGTGATGTATCACTTTCATATTAACAATATCGATGATATTACCATTATGTAGAAGCGCAACTCGATCACATGTTTTTTCTATTTCTTCAAAGACATGGCTACTCATGAATATTGTCGCTCCTCTTTGCTTTGCTTCAATCAAAATATCAACAAAAAGTTCTCTCATTAATGGATCAAGTCCAGTCGATGGTTCGTCTAGAATTAAAATATCCGGTTTCCCCATAAATCCACACACAATTGCAGTTTTTTGTTTCATACCTTTACTCATACGCTTAAGATTTGCGGATGTGTCTAATCCCAATTTCTTTATTAGATAATTAGCATAGTCCATATTCTTCAATCCAATCATTTCAGCTTGGATTTTGATAAATGCGTTTCCATCTCCAATATCAGGAAACGATATTTCTCCTGGAACATACCCAATATGTTTCATTAAATACTCAGTATTATAATTTACCTTATGATCTAGAATTCTAACACTTCCATAATCAGGTTTTATAAATCCCATCATATTTCTAATAGTTGTTGTTTTACCACTACCATTAGTTCCAACAAATCCAAATATTTCACCTTTTTTAACTTCTAAACTGACATCAAATATTCCTCTAGACAATCCATAATCTTTAGTCAAATTATGTATTTCAATAATACCCATAATTAATTAACTTCCTCTCCAACCTTATAATAACTTAAAAAGTAATCTTCTAGAGTAAATTTAGTTTCTGAGAAATACTTTATTTTATATTTAGCTATATTCTTTATTAAATAATTTATCTGTGAATCATTTATCGATATTCTCATTTTCCTTTTCTTTTTATTACTATAAGTTATATTTATGTTTAAATTGCTGAACTTATCAAAACATTCATCATTTTCAAACTCTATTTTAAATGATTTATTTTCACTGTTTTTCAATGCTTTAGTTTCAATAGTAGTTACAATTCTACCTTCTTTTATAATTGATAATCGATCACAACTAGCATCAACTTCTTGAAATATGTGTGAAGATAACAAAATTGTTTTTCCTCTTTTTTTCTCACTTTTAATTAACTCGATAAACTTGTTCTGCATAACAGGATCAAGTCCGCTTGTTGGTTCATCAAGAATTAGAATTTTAGGGTCCGACATAAATGCAGAAATAATTGCAAGTTTTCTTTTATCTCCGATTGACATTCTTTTAGTATTTTGGTTAAGATTCAATTCGAACATTTCAACAAGATAATTTATTCTTGAATCTTTAGCATGTTTCATTTCTTTCATCATTTCAATAAATTCTACTCCATTTAAGCCTTCTGGCAATACTATTTCTCCAGGTAGATATCCCACATCATTCAAAATTTCAGAATAATCTTTCCAACAGTTCTTATTATTAATAGTTGCCACACCATTATCTGGCTGAGAGAACCCCATTAACATCCTCATCGTAGTTGTTTTTCCTGCGCCATTTGGTCCAAGAAATCCGTATACTTCTCCTTCATTCACTTCAAAAGAAATATTAAAAACACCTCTATTAAATCCGAAATCTTTTGTTATATTTTGTACTTTTATCATTCTACTATTCCTTTCTTTTATTAATTACATCATGAACTCTTCTAGGAAGTTCAAATAAAATAAAGTAATTTATAATTTGAAAATTTACATGATTGATGATATCATACAAATGATACAAATGCAACACTTGATACATTTGTATCATTTATATATGTTAATATTTTCAATTATATGAAAATATTATATCATTTTTAAGTATTAATTCGTGGCTTTTACATATTGAAATCCATTCTGATGAGATTTTTTCTAAAATATAGTAGAAAGTAAATCACCGTTAATTATTTAAAATATTTAGTTTTACACTATCAAAAAAACAAAGAAACCTTGAGGAGATATATTCTGTAACGTGTGGGTTGTTAAAATATGCATATGCTTTAAATAACTATGTGTTATAATAAAATGTAAAATATTTTTACATTTTATTACAAATAATGTGCTATATTATTAAGCATTCAGTGTATGCAAAAAAACTATATCACCAGGAGGAGGCTCTATGGAACTTCATGAAAAACTTAAACTATTACGCACCTTACATGGACTTACTCAGCAAAATGTAGCCGAGAAGTTTTATATTAGTCGACAAGCTGTCCAAAAATGGGAATCTGGGGAGACCTTTCCTGATATTTCGAAACTATACGATTTATCAACCACCTATAAATTATCAGTTGATGATTTACTAAATCCCAATCTAAACGAAAACCATATAAAAAAATTATATATTAATCCAAGTTATGATTATAAACAAGAAGAATTATCTATTTTAACCATTTTAAAAAATCCTTCAAAAACAGACCATCTTATAATTATGATTGTAGTTACTAGTTCTGTAATTATAATTGGTTTATTACACCTATTAGGATTAATTTTTGCAATAACAAATATAATCTCTATTCTGGCTCTTCTTTCTTCAAGTGTTTATTTTATTATTGACATATTTTTCAATCTTCACAATGGAGTCCCCACACTTTTAATGATCGTTGGATTTGCATTAATTAGTTTTAGTTCATCCTATATGATTTATTTCTTTTTTAAATGGTTGATAGAAATCTATACAAACTTAGTTAAATCGATTTTTGTTAGGTTCAAGGAATATAATCTTCTGAAGGAGTTTGTGTTAAATGAAAAAAAATCATAGATTGATGCTTATAATACTTATAATAGGAATTGTATTTCTAATTATTGGATATCTTACTGGAGAGATTTCTGATATATACTTTTGGTCCTTTTAATATCCAATTGCAACCATTGCTTTACAAATGCTAGCATTACGTGGTTGATAAAACTAACTT
>CAZWIZ010000027.1:7323-9947 GCA_964634385.1 uncultured Candidatus Izemoplasmatales bacterium
AGAAAGGAAATGATAATTATGTTTTTACCTTTATTAGCAGTATCATCAACTGCCTGGATTATTGGTGGTTTGGCTTTAGCATTGATTATAGTAGGTGGTGGAGTATACTACTTCAAGTACTACAAACAATAAATATTCTAAGAAACCATACCCTCAATTTGTAGAATGTATGGTTTCTTAATTTTTTTATGATTGGAATCAAAGTACACTTTTAGGTTTATCAAACCTAATAATATAGTGTTAGCCTTACGATATTATAGATTGTAATAAAAGAACACATATTATTTAAATTTTTTAACTAAAATAAATTATTTGAGGTGATAAAATGAATAAGAATTTCAATAGCAAGATCAAAATACAGATTTTTAGAATTATATTATATTTCTTAGATCGCAATCCAGAAAAAAATATTCCAAGACTAATAAAGTGGATAGAAAAAAAAGACAAGGAAAAAAGCATCTCTGTTCAGTTAACATCAATTAAAAAATATTATAATAACAAAGGTGGCAATTGGTATTCACTTATCAATTCCTTTATGACAGATATTGATAGTGGAGTTAGAAGCAAACTTTTAGAAAATTTTATTTTTAATATATCTTTAGAAGGAAAGAAAAGAAGAAATGCTAAAATGGAAGAGCATAATTGTAATATCCCTTGGGCAATTTTAATGGATCCTACAAGTGCCTGTAATCTAAAATGCAAAGGATGTTGGGCTGCTGATTATGGAGATAAGTTATCAATGAGTTTCGAAACTCTTGATAATATAATTATGCAAGGAAAAGACCATGGAACTTTTATGTACATTTTTTCTGGTGGCGAACCTCTGGTAAGAAAAAAAGACTTAATTTCATTATGTAAAAAACATAATGATTGTGTCTTTTTAGCGTTTACAAATGGTACTCTTATAGATGAAGCGTTTGCAACAGAAATGTTAGAAGTCAAAAATTTCATACCAGCAATTTCAATTGAAGGATTTGAAAAGGCTACTGATGCTAGAAGAGGCGTAGGAACATATAAAAAAGTCATAAAAGCTATGAATCTTCTAAAGAAAAAGCAACTACCTTTTGGTTTTTCAGCATGTTATACTAGTCAAAATACTCGTGATATTGGATCTGAGAAGTTTTTTGATAAAATGGTTGAATCAGGTGCTATGTTTGGATGGTTCTTTACTTATATCCCCGTTGGCATGGATGCTCTTCCTGAACTTATGGTAACAGCGAAACAACGTGAATTTATGTACTATCAACTTCGCACATTTAGAAAAACTAAATCATTGTTCACAATTGATTTTTGGAATGATGGAGAATTTTCAAATGGATGTATCGCAGGTGGAAGAAATTATCTTCATATCAATGCTAATGGTGATATTGAACCATGTGCCTTTATTCATTATGCTGATTCAAATATATACAAAAATACACTAATTGAAGCATACCAATCTCCTTTATTCATGGAGTACAAGAAAAATCAGCCATTTAATGAAAATCATCTAAGACCATGTCCATTATTAGATAACCCTGAGTACCTCATAAAAATGGTACATTCATCAAATGCAAAATCTACTGAGATGCTCAAACCTGAGGATGTAGATCATTTATGTGAAAAATGTAAAATTCCTGCTTCAAAATGGAAAAAAACAGCAGATAAACTTTGGAATGCTAAATAATTATGAACAATATGTTAAATAACATAGAAAATACTTTGCTAATAGAAATATTAGCTAGTATTTTTAAAGATAACAAAAAATTATTTAAGTCGGTTTCAAAACAAATTAAAGAAGTCAAAAAGAAAACGAACATGAACAAGTACAAAGTCAAATACATAGATGTAGAAACAATTGCCGAATCTCTTGTATATCTAAATAAGAATTCAATTGAAAAGATTTTTGTGCAAACATATATTATATTATTAGAGTATGGTAATGAGACAGAATTAGATTTTTCATTATTATATATTATTTTTTCAAAATTAGGAGACTTGAGAATAGACGAGTTAAAGTATTTAGTTCATCAATACCAAAAGGGAGAAGGAACTCTTGAAGAAATATATTCTTCAAGTGATTTCAAAAAAATTGCAAATAAAACAAAATTAAAAGCATTGAAATTATTTAACACATTAAAAACGTCAGATCCTTCAAAAATAAACGTTGAAAAACTAAACAATTTAAATAAAGGAGCATTAATAAAGGTATGGGGACACGTACTAAAAATGCTAAAAATGATTAATAGTCCCGAAATACCATCTCATATAAAAGCTATTGCGATAGGGGCTTTACTATACGCAATTGTTCCAATAGATGCAATACCTGATTCTGTTCCAGTTGCTGGACTAGTAGACGATGCCGCTATAGTAACTTTCGCTTTTGATCAAATAAGTAAATTAATTAAAGCACGAACAAATACAGGCTAATTCTATTGAAATAAAGATATTCAATTATAAAATAAATAGAAAGAGCGACTAATTTAAATTGAACTGCACCCATAAACTTGGACATAGGAAACTATGAGAAAGAGGGGTGCAGTTTTTACGGTTACCTTTAAAAAAGTAGACTAATTTTGTTTCTAAATGTAAGCTATAAATATTGGAGGTATCCACGTCCAATATCAACATTTTTTTTTAAAAAA
>CAZWIZ010000028.1:0-9442 GCA_964634385.1 uncultured Candidatus Izemoplasmatales bacterium
AAAAAAAAAGACGTCCTAAACGTCTTGTTTATTTGATAAATCATAATAAGCAATTCCAATTGCTCCAGTACCTGTATGGCATCCGATAACTGGGGTAATTGGTGCTTGAAAACTTTTTTGATTTGGATAAACTTTTTTGATTTCTTTTTTCACATATTCAATAGCTTCTAAATTATCAGATGTTTCATAAATAATAAAGAAATCCTTCATTTTTGATAAATCTGATAAAACTATTTCAACTATTTTAGCTAAAGATTTTTTTGTAGTTCTAACTTTTTCATATGATTCAATTTTACCATCTATTGTAAGTTCTAAAATTGGCTTAATTTTTAACATTTTTCCAATAAATCCACTAGCATTTGATAATCTTCCATTAGCAATAAACAATCTTAAATTATCTACTAAAAGAAAATGTTTTTTCTTTTGAATCAGATTTTCTAAATGATAAATGATTTCTTTTGATTTTTTTCCTTCATCAATTAGTCTTAGTGCTTCTAAAGATAAATATCCTTCTGCTGGTCCAGCATTTAAAGTATCTACTACATGTATTTTAAGTTTTCCCTTATATTGTTTTTGTCCCATTTTGCCAACTTGATAAGATCCACTTAATAATGAAGAAATCGTCATTATTATAACTTCTTCATATCCTTCTTTTTCAACTTCTTTAAGCATTTGTAACAATTCACCAATTGGTGGTAATGAAGAAGATGGAATTAATGATTTGTTACTATTAAGCATACTATAAAAATTTTCAGCAGTTAACTCAACAAAATCACTATACTCTTTTCCGCCTACCAAAATTTTTAATCTTAATATTTTTAGGTTTTCATTTTTTAAATCTAAATAATCTAAACTACCAGTACTTGTCGAAATTACAGCAATTTTATTCATTGTCGTCTTCCTTTCGGCTTTCTTTTTTATTTAATAAATTATATAAGATTGTAAGTGGCCACCAAAGAATACCAATAGATGGTATTACAAACCATATTGTATTTTCAAGAAAATATAAGTTCGTATAAACTAAAATAGCAATTATAATTATGCTACCAATCACACTAAATAATAAATCATTTTTATAGTGTGCTAATGTTTTTTTTCTTTTATCTTTTTTAGAACTTTTTTTAGAAGTATTAAAAAAGTCTTCAGCTGTACCAAATTCTAAAACAGTTTTATCAATTGCTTTTTGTTCAGTCATTCCGTTTTCCATTAAATCTTCAACTTTCTCAATTAGAGATTGTGTAACTGATTCTATTAACTCTACTTTTTCTTCTTTAGGAACATCCTTAAAAGTATGTTTTACGAAATTTTCTATTTTTCTCATGATTTATCCTCCAAAAGTGTTTCCAAAACACTTTTTAGTTCTACCCATTCAAGTTGTTTTTGTTCATAATAAGCTTTCCCTAAAGGTGTTATCCTATAATAGCGTCTTTTTCCCCCATAAGATTTTTCACCAATATAAGATGTTATTAATTCTTTTTTTTGCAATCTTGCTACAACAGAATATAATGTTGCTTCTTTTATTTCAAACTTACTTTTAGTCCTACTTGTTATACAATTAGATATTTCATATCCATACATCTCTTTTTCAATTATTAATTTTAAAATAACACTTTCAAGATGACCTCTAATAATATCAGAACCAATCATGTATAACACCTCCTATATGGAAAATATGAATGTAATTAATTTGCCAAATTAATAAAAATAAATAAAAATTTTGTTAATTTAATATTTATTTTTAAAGTAATCACTAAGATTTTCAAGTGATTGTAGTAAAACAGCATCTTCTTTAAGGTTCATATCAGCAAAAACAGCATCTATCATTTCATCATGAAATTCATCATGAATCTTAAGTACATTAAAAGCACTATTAGTTAAACTTATAACTACTTTTCTTCTGTCGAGTTTCTCGCGATGTCTTTTAGCAAACCCTTTTTCTACTAAACGATTTATAGATGTTGTTAATGTTCCAACTGTAATTCTTAATTTTTTAGCTATATTGGTCATTGTTGGAACATTTGTTTCTCTTATTGCTTCTAAAACATGAACTTCATTCATTGATAATTTAACGCCTCTTCTTTTCAATGTTTGTCCTTCGATACTTAAAATATGATTGAATACCTCTACTAACAATTCATTAATAACTTTTTTTGGTGATTCCATAAAGTATCTCCCCCAATAAATATTAAAACAGTATTATTTTGAACATCAAAGTATACATAAAAAAGTTTACACTTTTTAATATGCTTTGTCAAACAAAGTAAGAAAAGTTATTCACTTTATTTCCCTTTAATATATTTATCCATTTCAATACTAGCATCTTTACCAGCACCCATCGCTAAAATTACGGTTGCAGCACCACTAACAACATCTCCTCCAGCAAAAACACCAGGAATTGATGTTTGATAATTATTTGTTACCATTCTACCCCATTTATCAACTTCTAAAGCAGCTTCTGATTCTTTTAAAATCGGATTAGGTTTTTGTCCGATTGAGATAATACATGAATCAAGATCAAACACTTTAAAAGTATTTGTTGGCATAGGTCTTTTTCTTCCAGATGCATCTTTTTCACCTAATTCCATTATTTCACATTTAACTTGTTTTAATCGGTAATTCTCACCAATAAACTCGACAGGATTTAATAATAATCTAAAATCAACATCTTCTTCAATGGCATGATGAATTTCATCAAGTCTTGCAGGTAATGCATCCATATCACGACGATATAATACAAATACTTCTTTTGCTCCTAATCTTTTAGCTGTTCTAGCAGCGTCCATCGCTACATTTCCACCACCAACAATAGCTACTTTATTACCAATTTTGACTGGGGTTGCTGACTCAGGAAAATGATGTGATTTCATTAGATTTACTCTTGTTAAAAATTCATTCGCGTAATAAATACCACTTAAGTTTTCTCCAGGTACTCCTAAAGGACTCGGAAGTCCTGCTCCACTTCCAAGAAATAATGCTTGATATCCTTCTTCATTCATTAATTGATCAATGGTAATAGATTTTCCAACTACAACATTTTTATGAAAACCAACTCCCATATTTTGTAAACGATTCACTTCAGTTGTAACAATATCTTTTGGTAATCTAAAATCAGGTATTCCATATTTTAAAACTCCTCCAAATTCATGAAGTGCTTCAAAAATATCAACAGTATATCCTTTTCTTCTCATTTCAGCAGCGTTAGCTAATCCAGCTGGTCCACTTCCAACTATTCCAACTTTAATACCATTTTCGATAATTTTTGATTCTTTTAAAATATTGTTTTTTAAAGAATAATCACCTAAAAATCTTTCAAGTGCTCCTATCGCTACTGGTTCATTTTTTATTCCAACAATACAAGCTTGTTCACATTGCTTTTCTTGAGGACAAACTCGACCACAAACTGATGGTAAAATATTCGCATCATAAATTGTATAATAAGCTTCATCAAGATCTCCTTTAATTAATTCTCCTATAAATTTCGGAATATTAATTGAAACAGGACAAGCGGAAACACATCTTGGGTTTTTACAGTTAAGACATCTTGATGCTTCTAATTCAGCTTCGGGTAATGTATACCCACAAGCTACTTCTTCAAAGTTAGTTTTTCTAATATCTTTATCTAAAACAGGCATTACTACTCGTGGAATTTTCATTTTGTCACCAACTTCATTTTACAAATATGCTCTTCTTCTTCATGATAATAATCTTGACGAGCAATTAGTTCATCAAAATTAACTCCTTCACCTGGAAAATCTGGTCCATCAATACAAGCGAAAAATGTTTTACCATTAATTGATACACGACAATTACCACACATCCCTGTTCCATCAACCATAACTGGGTTTAATGAAACATCAGTAGATATATTATATTTTTTATTTAATCTAACAACATATTTCATCATTATTAAAGGTCCAATTGCGATTGTATGATCATATTTCTTTTCTTTATATAGTTCTGTTAGAACATCTGTTACAAATCCTTTTGTACCAAGTGATCCATCATCAGTTGCAATATATATATTTTCACAATATTTTTTATATTGATCTAATAAAATTATATATTCTTTACTTCTCGCTCCAATAACTAAATCTACTTTAATTCCTCTTCTATTATATTCTTTAAGTTGTGGTAATAATGGCGCAGCTCCAACTCCACCTGCGATACCCAAAACATTTTTAACATCTCTAATATGAGCAGCTTTTCCTAAAGGCCCAACAAAATCAACAAGTTTATCTCCAACATTTAATTGTCCTAATAATTTTGTTGTATATCCTAATTTTTGGTATATTATCGAAATGTTTTCTCCATCAACATCGACAATAGTTAAAGGAATTCTTTCTCCAGTTTCATTTACTCTTAAAATAATAAAATGTCCTGGAAGAGCATTTCTAGCTACCATTGGAGCGTGGATAACCATTAAATCAACATCTTTATTAAGTATTTGTTTTTTAATTATCTCATACATTAGTACACCTATCTCTCTTAGATTTAAGCTCTAATTAATATTTATATTAACGCATTTTTAAAATGCTCTTACTATAATATTATATCAAATATAAATGATATCTCAATATAAAAATAGTCTTACAAAAAAGATGTTTAACTATGAACATCTTTAAGTATTCTCTAAATGATTTTTTCTTAATATATTTAATAAGAAAAAGTAAAATAAAGTTATTATTATTGCGAGGATAAAGAAACTGGTTTTTAAATTATATCTGTCTCCAATTGCTCCAATCAAAGGAAAAATAACAATCATAACCACACTAAACATAAGTCCAGAAAAACTTAATGCGGTTGCCCTTGTTTCAGATGGTATTATTTTATTTATATAACCTCCTAAAACTACATAAAAAATACTATCTAAAAAGCCAAGAATTATAAAAGGAATAAAAATAATATCATCAATCAATATTAACCAAAAAGAAATCGTCATTAACAATGGGATAAACATAAGGATTTTTCTTTCTTTATATTTCTTTTCTAATTTATATGCTAAAACACCACCTACAGCTGCGAATAACGAATGAATAGCTAATAGTATTCCAATTGTACTATATGAATACCCAAGTAAACTTAAATGGTTTTGTAAATACATAAATAATACCGTTATAGGCGCTGCCATCATTGCACCAATAATAATTAAATATAATAATCTTTTATTATTAAAAACTATTTTAGTACTTTTTATATAATGTGAAACCATCATATCTTTAAATGATTTACGAATATTATTTCTTTGAATTGGTGTTTCTTTCATTAGTAAAATAACAATCAGAGCTATAAAATAAAATATGGCAGTTATTTCAAATGTTAAATTAAAACTAATCATTGCGATATATCCACCAATAAGCAAACTAATACTAGCCGCTATTTGGTAAAGTACTTCTTTACGGCCATTTATTTTCATAAAATCATCTTCTTTTTTAATGTATATTAAAGAATCATATACTAATGCTTCTCCACTACCTGATTCAAAAGTAAAACTTAATCCACAAAAGAAAAAAGCTAGTATTATTAATATAAAGTTAGTTGATAATATCATAATAGTTATATAAATAAAATAAGAAAGTATACCAAGAATCCGACTGAATTTACGACCATATAAATCCGCAATTATTCCAGTAGGAATTTCCATTGTTAAACTTGTAATATGAAAAACTGTTTCAAATATCCCTATTTGAAACAGACTAAATCCTTTAAACGCAAGAAATAATAACCATATTCCATTTGTAAAATTTACATTTCTTGCGAAAGTATGTAAATACTCAAGTCCAATATTTTTTTTATACTTCATTATTTTCACTTCCAAGTTTTTCTCCACAGTAGATACAATACTGATCTTCAAGTACATTATCTTTTCCACATTTAGGACATTTAACGATTGTGAATCCCATTGCTGTTAACTTATCTAATTCTAGTTCCTTGTCTTTCAAAAACATATTAAATGCCATTAAAGAAACAACTGCTAGAAATCCAATAACTGTTATTGCTGCGCCAACAAAAAATAAGATAATAGATTCTCTAAAATATGAAAATACTACTACACTAATTCCAATAAAGGATATAAAATATCCACTAAAAACTGCAGTTTTATAACTCTTCATAATGATTTTCTCGTTTCTTTATATTTTTAATAATTCATTTTAAGCTAGCTTTACATTCCTCACATATATTAAGATATATCGGGTTTAAATGTCCACAATATTCACATTCGATTTCATCTTTAAGATTTGCCCCACATTTTGGACAAAAATCACTATTTACATCAATTTCTTTTTTACAAACTGGGCATTCCATTTTCACTTTTAATCTTTTAGCAAATTGTGCTGTATTTAGTTGTTTAGCAATATACATAAAAAAACCTACAACAGTAATGATTATTACAGTTGGAAGGATAAAAGCATTTGTTCCTAAACTAACATAAATAATTAAAAAGGCAAATGAAGCAATCATCAAAGACATTATTACTACAAACAAATATAAAAATGTTGGTTTTTTCATAGTTATTCACCTCATTTAATATAACTCTAAAATTGTTTCTCCTTGATTCATTGTTTGCTTTCTTCTTTTTATTCTTTTACTTCTTAATTTATTTGAATTTCTTACCATATCTTTTAAAACACTTCCTCCACGGTATCCATGAATTACTAAAATTTGTTTTGTAGATGAATCACAAGACACAATAAATTTTTCTAATATTTTAATAGCGTCATATTCAGTATACCCGTGTATATCTATTTCTACCATTTTAATCGTCCTTTACTTTTACAATATCTAATTCATCTTTAATATATTTCCTACGGCCATGTTTTTCAAGATGTTCTCTAATTATTTCATCCATTATTTCTGGATTATTTTTCATTTTTTTTACTTTTTTTATGTCTACTCCTTGAGTAAAAGGACAACTTTGAATACATATCCCACAATCAGTTCCCACATTAGTCCAAAATTCATAACAAGAAGCATCATTAAATTTATAAAATTGTCTTCCGTTTACCATCCTTGGTAAATGGGTAATACTATGCGATGGACAATTTATTAAACATAGTGCACAATGCTTACAAAATTCAACTAATCCAAAATCAATTGGCTTGTCTATTTCTAACTCCATATTAGTAAAAACAGCCCCTAAACGAACATTATCTCCATATTCTAATGTTACTAAATGATTACTTATTCCTATTTCACCAAGTCCAGCATCATACGCAAGCGGAACAAGTGGTGCTAAATATCTTTCTGAGCTATTTAAAAAAGCATCATACCCTAAAGACTTTAAATAAACACTAAGTCTTGCCCCTACTTGAGCTACTTTAAGATAAGCTTCTTCTGTTGCCATTAACTCTTCAAAATGAGGAGCTCTATTCATTTGCTCCAAATCCATTTTAATTGTAAATACAATCGCTGTTTTATAAGTCGATTGAATTTTTTTATTATAATTATCTAATCCTAATGTTTCACTTAATCCACCACTATGAGAATAATATGATGAATCATCTAAAGCTGTTATTCCAACTTCAGTAGCACCATAATATTTTGTAATTTCTTTAATATTTTTAGAAAATGATTTAGCGACTTTTTGTTTTTGTTGAAGTGGATAATTACTCACAAGATTATGAAGTGATTTTATAAATAATTTATTGTTATTAATCATTGGAAAAAACAATTTTTTAAAGTTATCATCTTTTCTTAATTGTTCTCTAAATGAAATTCCTCTTAAAAAATCATCTTGTTCTTTAGTATCAGGATTTTTACGATAAAAATCCTGATATTCTTTTGTTTCTTCTTTTAATCCTATACGAGAAAACAATGTTTCTCTCTCATCATACTTTTTCATAAAATCACCTTAGTACGATTATAACATGTATATATATGTATAATAAAGATTTTTATTATAGACATATTATAGATTAAAATTATTTATAAAGCCATTTTACACTATCTTATACTATTCTATTTGAAAATAACCTAAATTTAAAATATAATGAATTATACATTTGAGGAGTTTTAATATGAAAAACATACTAAAAAATATAAAAAAAGGTATCAAATCTATTACTTTAAAAATTAAAAATAATAATAAATTATTTACTTCCATTAAGTTCTTTACTAGTATTTTTATAATTATTGGAGTATGTTATATTACATTTAATTATATTCCTTTTATTGCTAAATACGATCACTTTGTTATCGTAACTGGAAGTATGGAACCAATCATTAACATAGACGATGTAGTAATCATTGATTCATCTATTAATAATGATGATTTAGAAATAGGGGATATAATTGCTTTTACAACGGATATTAATTATGATGGTAAAGATGAAGTTGTTGTCCATTACTTAACATCTATTATTGATACTAATGGTATAAAAACATATAAAACAACTCCAGAAATAAGCAATACAGAAGATAGCTGGGTTTTAGATGATAATGATATTTTAGGTGAGCAAGTTCTAACAATACCAAAAATTGGGTCTTTTTTAAGATTTGCTTCTTCTACAATTGGAAGAATAGTTTTAGTTGTTGATTTATTAGTAGTTTATTTATTATTTGAATTTATACCAAAATCAAAAGAAAATGTTGAAACAGATGAAAAAGAAATTTAATTTCTTTTTCATCATGTATAACATTATTTTATAATTTAATAACCTCTGTGAAATAGTAATATCTTGACATACAGCAACAAATATAGTATTTTAATAATAGTTAAAGGCAAAACTAATGAAAGTTAGTGACGCAAAACTAAAGGGCCTTCGTAAGATGGTAGCCAGTTGCATTATCCTTCTTTGGATGATGCATATTTTATAAAAAAGGAATATGGTGTATTAAATGAAAAGAAAATTATTAGCAATTCTTGTAATAGCATTACTATTCGCTGGAACAGGTGTTGCATATGGATATTGGGACAATTTAGTAGTTGAAGAAAATGATGTTACAATCACAGTTGGTGAAGGTGTTACCTTAAGTGTTAGTGTTAAAGACGCTATTCCATCTGGTGTATTAATCCCTGCTAATGCTGTTTTAAAAGCAGGAGATTTACAAGAAGTTGAATTTAGTTATAACGTAAAACTAGATCAAACTGTTCTTACAGATCTTGATTTATCTGTCGTAGCTAGTAATGTTAAAATTAATGGAAGTACCGCTAACGCAGGACTTGTTAATATTGTTATTACCGATAATAATAGTAGTAAAGTTAATTCTAGTGATGTAGTTGTTACAATAACTGTTACATTATCAGATCCAGCTGATTTAGCTGTATATAACGCTATTTATAATCAAGATATTACATTTGATTTAACCTTTACAGCAACTCAATAGTTTTTTTATTATGAAATACAACAAATACAAATAATCAATAATAAAAATAGAAGAACTAATAATACAGTCTTCTATTTTTCATATATAGGAATAGGTGGTGATTTTATGACAACTAGTA
>CAZWIZ010000029.1:0-8917 GCA_964634385.1 uncultured Candidatus Izemoplasmatales bacterium
TGGGTATCAAGCAATCCTGAGGTTTTAAGTAATGATGGTGTTTATGATAGACCTTACCAACTAACAGTAGTAAGTTTATCAGCAGTAATTCAACTTGGGAAACAAACATTAACAAAAACATATAATATTGATATTTTAGGATACAAATCATTAAATGCTCCATTAATTTCTAGTTATATATATCGAGATTATGATTCAGTTAGTGATTCGTTCTTCTCGACGTTAGATATTATCAATTGCGCATTTATTACGGCTGACTCTACAGGGACATTATTGGGAACAGCTGTGCTTAACAATATAAATACCTATATAATGCCTAAAGCAAAAGAACATGGGAATTGGGTAATATTTTCTATTGCACCTGAATCAAGTTGGTCTGAGATTGTGTCTAGTCCGACTAAAATCGATACTTTCGCAGATAATATAGTTATAATGATTAATACATATGGATTTGATGGTGTTGATATTGATTGGGAAACACCAGCTCCTAGTGAAGCTGAAAGTTTTACGGATATGATGCGTGTTATTTATACAAAAGTAAAAGAAAATAATCCTCATCATCTTGTTACCGCCGCTATTGCTGGTGGTATGTGGCAACCACCAAGATATGATTTAGAAAATTCAGCGCAATATCTTGATTATATTAATATGATGACTTACGGAATGGTAAGTAATAATGGATATTATCAAAATGCTTTAAGCAAATCAACTACTTATGCAAAACCAACTTATTTAGCTGGAAAAACATTAACTAGTTGTTCAATAGAAGAAAGTATTGAAATTTACCATACTTATGGAGTTCCTAATAGTAAAATCATTGTCGGTGTTGCTTTTTATGGAATAATGCAAACAAGAGATTATAATTCGGTAACAGAAACGTGGTCTGATTGGGTGAAAACAGGATCGGTATCGTATAGTTATATAAGTAACTTTTATTTAAATAATAGTAGTTATAGTTATTATTATGATAGAAACGCTGGAGTACCTTATATTATCAACACAGATGGAACTGTTTTTATTTCATTTGATAATCCTAGATCAATTGCTGAAAAAAGCGAATATATTATAGAAAATAATCTTGCTGGAATGATGTATTGGGAAAACGGATTAGATTCAACAGGAACATTACTTTCAGCAATGGAAGCAGGGCTTAGAGATTAGAAATTCACAATATAATATTTTATAGTAATTTAAGATTTTAAGAGTTATCTAATAATGAATAAATTAAGTGTTAAAGATAATTATTACTAAAGAGATAAGTATTTGAAATATGAACAAAGGAGAGTATTATGTTAAATTTTGTATATGATAACAAGACAGAAATAATTTTTGGAAAAGATACATTAAAAGAAGTTAGTAAATTAACTAAAAGATTTGGATCAAAAGTATTACTTCATTATGGCGGAGGTAGTATTATAAGAAACAAGATATATGATAAAATTATCAATAGTTTTAAAGAAAACAAGATTGATTATCTTGAACTTGGAGGAGTTGTTCCTAATCCAAAATTAGGGTTAGTAAAAGAAGGAATAAAACTTTGCCGTGAAGAAAATGTAGATTTTATTCTTGCAGTAGGTGGTGGAAGTGTTATTGATAGTGCTAAAGCAATCGCTTTAGGATTTTACTATGATGGTGATGTATGGGATTTTTATAGTAAAGGAATTATCCCTAAAAAAGTTTTACCTATTGGTGTTGTTTTAACAATTCCAGCATCTGGAAGTGAAAGTAGTACAGCAACAGTAATAACTAATGAAGATGGAGATTTTAAAAGAGGGTATGGAGATATTTCTATAAGACCTAAATTTGCTATTTTAAATCCGGAATTTACTTTTACATTACCAAACTATCAAACAGCTTGCGGAGCTGTTGATATTATCGGACATGTAATTGAAAGATATTTCACTAATACTACTAATGTAGAACTTACAGATAGATTATGTGAAGGAATAATGAGGACGGTAATAAATAATGCTCCAATAGTTATTAAGGATAATAATAACTACGCATCAAGAGCTGAGATTATGTGGGCAGGGTCTTTAGCTCATAACAATTTAGTAGGTACTGGAAGAGAACAGGATTGGGCGTCTCATGGTCTTGAGATGGAACTCAGTGCTATTTATGATATTGCTCATGGGGCTGGATTAGCAATAATTTATCCAGCATGGATGAGATATGTTTATAAACATGATTTAGAACGATTTGCTTTATTCGCAAATAAGGTTTTTGATATTGAGGTAAATAAAAATAATTTAGAAGAAACTGCTCTAAAAGGAATAGATGCTTTAGAAAACTTTTATAAAGTAATTAAGATGCCAACAAGATTACACGAGGTTGATATTGATAATACTCATTTTGAAGAAATGGCAGATAAATTACTAAGTAGTGGTAATAAAACAATTGGTAATTTTGTTAAATTGAATAAAGAGGATATGATTAATATATATAATTTAGCATTATAATTAAAATGTTGTGTTAAGTAGTAACATTTTAAGTAATCCAAGGATAAATAAATTAAAACATGCAAGAAAACATACAAGAAAACATACAAGAAAACATACAAGAAATCATACAATATAATTAAGTATTATGACATTATTTAAGTTTTATAAATGAGGAGGGAATACAATAATGAATCAAGTTAAATGTCCACATTGTGGTAAAGAATTCACAATTGATGAAGCTAGTTATTTAGATATTGTTAGTCAAATTAAAAATAAAGAGTTTCAATTAGAAGTTCATGAAAAACTAGAACAGAAAAGATTGCAAAATGAAAAAGATATTCTTATTGAAAAAGCAAAACTAGAAAGTGATTATAAAGAAAGAATAGCTTTAAAAAATCAAGAACTAAATAATTTAAAACAACAACTTAAATCAACAGATAATATTACTAAACTAGAAGTAACAAGTGCAAAAATCAAATTTAATGAAGAACTTTCAACTAAAGAAAAACAAATATTAGAATTACAGTCAAAACTAGCGATAGCGAGTAAAGAAAAAGAGTTAGAAATAAAGACGGCAGTTACAAATAAAGAAATACAGCTTAAAGAGTTAACCAATCAAATAGAACTTGAAAAAAAACAAAGAGAAATAGAAAAGTCATCTTTAAAAGATACTTATAAAGAGCAATTGAGAATAAAAGACGAAACAATAGCGTTTTATAAGGATTTTAAAGCAAAACAATCAACAAAAATGATAGGAGAATCTCTTGAAATTCATTGTGAAAATGAATTTAATCGTATTAGATCTACTGCTTTCCCAAATGCTATATTTGGGAAAGATAATGATATAAAAAGTGGATCTAAAGGTGATTATATTTATCGTGAGTATGATGAATATGATAACGAAATAATATCTATTATGTTTGAAATGAAAAATCAAAATGATAAGACTGCTACTAAAAAGAAAAATGAACATTTCTTTAAAGAATTAGATAAAGATAGAATAGAAAAGAAATGTGAGTATGCTGTACTAGTATCTTTATTAGAAACTGATAGTGAATTATATAATGATGGTATTGTTGATGTATCATATCTATATCCTAAAATGTTTGTTGTTCGTCCTCAGTTTTTTATTCCGATTATTTCACTTTTACGAAATGCTGGATTAAGTGCATTAAAATACAAACAAGAAGTAGCGTTAATGAAACAACAAAATACTGATATAACAACATTTGAAGAAGATTTAAAAACGTTTAAGGATGCTTTTTCTAAAAACTATGATCTTGCAAGTAGAAAGTTTAAAACTGCAATTGAGGAAATTGATAAAACAATTACACATCTTCAAAAAACAAAAAATGCTTTATTATCTAGTGAAACCAATTTAAGATTAGCTAATAATAAAGCAGAAAATCTAACAGTTAAAAAACTAGTTAGAAAAAATCCTACAATGAAAGCAAAGTTTGGTGCTTTAGAGGATAAGTAAAAATATAATAAATAACTACTATAATTTTATGATTATTACATATAGCGCATAAAAGAGGTGGGAATGTGGAAAAGGTAAAGCCAAAGTATGATAAGAATGGAATTCATTATATTGGACAAACAGTAGAAACTAAATATATTCATTGTAATTCATATCTTTTAATAGATAATGATGAGGCTGTTTTGTTTGAACCAGGTTCAGTTATTGATTTTGAAGATGTGCTTAAAAATGTCACAGATATTATTGCATTAAAAGATATAGATTATGTTTTTATAAGTCATCCTGATCCTGATTTAGCCAGTTCGTTACCACTTTTTGAAAAAGCGGGATTAAATGCAAAAATTATTTGTGATTGGAAAACTTATGAAATCTTATATTTTTATGGGATAAAATCTGAAACTTATTTAGTTGGAGAAAACAAATATGAATTAATTTTTAAGTCAGGAAGAAAATTAAGATTTATTCCAGCTCCTTTTGCACATTATTCAGGAAATATAATTTGTTATGATGAAAAATATCATACTTTATTTTCTGGTGATTTATTTGGAGGATATAGTAAAAATTGGGAACTTTTTGCTGGTGAAAATTATCATGAAGCTATGGCAACATTCCATGAAAACTATATGCCAAGTAGTGATTTTTTAAAACCAATTATGAAGGAGTTATTAAAACTAGAAATTACTACTATTCTTCCTCAACATGGATCAATAATAGAAGGTAAAATGGTTTCACAATCAATTATGTTTTTATATAAATTAAATTTTTATAATAGTTCAAATATAATAAATCAAGTAGTTAACAACAGAAGGAATTATAATTTTATAACTATTTTAAACCAAATATTGACAAGATTAAGAAACTTTTTCCCAGATCAAGAAATATTAGATGTATTTAAGGATAGTAATATATTACTAGACCCAAAGACATTAGAAATAGCTTCCTCACATGATGGGAAATACCAGTTATGGAATCAGTTTTTTAATATTATTTATAATAAAAAAGGCAATCATTGGCTTAGCTTAATAGAAACATTGGTTAAAAAAATAACTAGAATATACAATATTAAAAAACCTGAGATATATAATTCTGAAATGGCTACTAAACAAACGTTAATTTTTGATATGGAATTAGAAAAAGAAAAAATGCTTAAAAAAATAGATGAACTTGAAAAAATATCAAATAAACAAAAAGATAAATTATCAAGATGCAAAATTACTAATCTTAGATACACATCATCTTTAAGACAATTATTAAGACAGGATTTAGAAGATGATTTTAACAAAAATCATAATTTTGGTGTTATTCATATTAAAATAGATAATTTAGAGGAAATAAACTCTAAATACTCAAGTAAAATAGGAGATGAAACACTCCGTATTTTTGCATTAAAAGTTCAAGAATTAATTGGAAATAAGACTTTTCTATTTAAAGATGTGGGTCCAACATTTTATGTATATTTTCCGAATTCTAGTTATTCTGATATTAAATTTACAGCTGTTAATATACGTAATGATATAGGACAATCTAATTCATTTATAGAACAAATAACTATGTCTATAAGTATAGTAGATTTCAAAGAAATAATAGCTATTGATTTAGATGATCAAGTTGATGAGTTATTTAATATCTTAAATAAAAGAATGGCAATGGCAATATCATATGGCGGAGGACATATTATTGATCATTTTTCTGATTTTAAAACATTTAAAGGTCATATATTATTAATTGATGAAGATGATATTAATAGAAATATTTTGTTGCGAGTATTTAAACAAATAAATTATGAAGTTATTACGGCAGGAGATGTTTACGAAGCCCTTTATATTTTAGAAAAAATAGATGTAGATGTCATTATATCAGAAATTAATTTATCTAAAATGGATGGATTTGCTTTAAAAAGAAATCTAAATCTTGATGATAAACTATCTAAGATTCCATTTATAATGCTTTCACATAATAAAAACCATGATACCATAAATAAAGCTAATCAGTTAGATGTTGATTTTATAGTTAAAAAACCGTTTTATCCTGAAGAAATTGTTGGAATAGTGCAAAGAATAAAGAAAAGAGCAAAGAGTAAAGAAAAGAGTATAGAATAATGTTTAGCCAAACAGAACTAACAATTTTTTCAGTAATTGTATTTTTTACTGTATTATGCCTTATTGTCGTATTGTTAATAATTACTCAAAGAAAAAGAAAAGATGAAAAACATAAAAAAATATATGAAACAAGAGATTATATTTTTGAAAAGTATTATAAAGGTGAATATAAAAACCCTTTACCATTTACGAAACAATTTTTACTTAAAGAATTTTACAAAATAGAAGATCAAGTGAAATTTTCACCAATAATACGTAAAAAAATACTTGATGATTTTACTGAAAAAAAATTATATATAAAATATTTAAAACAATTAAAATCTAGATCACGAATTAAAAGAATTCTAGCTGCTCATTATTTAGGTATTTTTGAGAATAAAATGATCTTTAATAAATTAGAAGAAAGATTATTAATTGAAAAAGATGAATCAGTTAAATTCTATATATCATATTCTTTAATGAAATACATTAGAAAAGATTCATTTTTAGCTGTTGTTAATAGCTTAATAGGTAGTTCTAACAGTTATCAAAAGAAGATAACAACAATCATCAATAATAATTTTAATAAAAATAACACCTATTTATTTAATCTAGAAGATAGAGAAGAAATAGAAATAAAGATATTACTTTTAAAAATATCAAGTGAGCATATTAATAGTTTTTTAAAACAATATACAATTACTTTTTTTAATAATAACAAGGATAAAATCATGCAAGCAAATTGTTCATCTGTTTTAGAAAGCGAAATGTATAAAGCGGCATTACTCGCAATAATTAAAATTGATGAAACTTTTATTGATAAATTCAAACTAATTACATGTTCAAAATTAGAAATTAGAGAAATAGGCGCAGAGTATTTTTCAAAAAGTAAATCATTTGATGATGTTCTTTTATTACTTGATTCTTTAGAAGAAACCAAAAGTATTGATTTAGTAGTTGATATTATATTAAAGATAATCTCAAGTGATAGCTTACTTGTTATATCTCTTTTAAAAGAATATAGAAAAGAAGAGATAGAAATCAGAAAAGATGCCATTGCTAGAGTGTTGTCTTCTCGTACAAACTATATTTTATATAAGATAATTGGCGAAGAAGAGGAAATGATTACTGATTTAGTATTTCATATATTAAGACTAGGAAGAACTTCGTCAATAATTGATTTTTTAAATGAAAATATTAGTATTGAAATTGAAAGAAAGCTTTTAAAAATAGTTTCTACTGTTATGAAAGAAAACGAAGAATTTCTTAGAGAAATAAGAATGTATTTAAAAGAGGAAATTCTTAAAAAATTATTTTTGTCAAAACTAGAGTTGAAACAAACTGAAAGAGAAAAGCCACCATTTGAAGTGAAAAAAGTTATTTGGATGATTTCTATTTTATTACTCGCATTATTAATATATCCAACTCTCTTTATATTGAAAAATTATAGTATTTTGTCAACATTATCAATATTAGAAATATTTCATAAATTTGTAGTTGATGTAAACTATAATCTTATATTTTATTTTTTATGTTTAAACTCTATTTATTTAACATTTATTGTAATTTCTTTTATTGAGACTAAAAAACAAATGGATTTATGGGATATAAAAAGTAATACTTTATTATTCGAAAATGATTTACTTCCTTCTATATCTATAATTGTTCCAGCGTATAACGAGGAAGTAACGATAATTGAAAGTATTAAATCTTTATTAAATTTAAAATATCCTAAATATAATGTTATTGTTGTGAATGATGGTTCAAAAGATAAAACTTTGCAAGTTTTAACATCATTTTTTGAATTAGAAAGAAGAAATCCTTTTTATGAAAAAAGTATTCCAACAAAAAATGTTAGAGGTGTTTATCAAAATAGATATATTTCTAATTTAATTGTTATTGATAAAGAAAACGGTGGAAAAGCAGATGCATTAAATGTTGGAATTAATTTTAGTAAAAATGATTTTATTTGTGGTATTGACGCGGATAGTTTACTTGAAGTAGAATCACTTTTACGTGTTATCTCAGTAACTTTAGACTTTAATGAACCACATATCGCAATTGGTGGAAATATTTCTCCTGTTAATGGATGTGTAATAGATCATGGAAAGATTGAGTCATATGGATTAGGCAAACAATTAATTGTTAAATATCAAACATTAGAATATATGAGAGCTTTTAATACCGGAAGAATTGGATGGACAAAATTAAAGAGTTTATTAATAATATCAGGAGCTTTTGGTGTTTTTGATAAACAAAAAATATTAGAAGCTGGTGGGTATATTACTAGTAGTGGTCTTTATAAAAAAGATTCTGTTGGTGAAGATATGGAATTAGTAGTTCGGTTAACACATAATGCATTAAAAAATAAAGAAAAGTTTAAAGTAAATTACGTTTATCATGCTCTTTGTTATACAGAGTTACCTAGTAGCGCAGATGTATTATTTAAACAAAGAAACCGTTGGCATAGGGGATTAGTTGATATTTTACATTATCATAGAAAAATGACATTTAATTATAAGTATAAACAAACTGGATTAATTGGAATGCCATATTTCTTGATTTTTGAAATGATTGGACCTTTCTTAGAAAGTATGGGATATTTAATGCTTATTTTAGGGTTAGTACTTGGACTATTAACTCCATTACTTGTCGCGATTATATTTTCTGTTTCTATTTTATTTGGTATTTTCCTTTCTTTATGTGCATTATTAGTATCAGAAAGAAAAGATGAATATACTAATAAAAAAACAACTCTTACTTTAATCTTTTTTGCGATTATTGAGAATATTGGATATCGTCAAATGGTAAGTGTACATCGTATTATTAGTTTCTTTAGTGCGCTTAAAGATAGTGGTAAATGGGGAAGTCAAAAAAGAAAAGGATTTGTTAGTAAAGAAACAATAATATAATAAGTT
>CAZWIZ010000030.1:0-7836 GCA_964634385.1 uncultured Candidatus Izemoplasmatales bacterium
AATATGTCTATATTCTACACCTGATTAGAATAATGTGCAAGAAAATTGCGAAATTATATTAATAGCAATAATATACTTCAGAGTTTTTTATAGCGAAATCAAATTAAAAGAGGTTTAATTCATATGGAATCGACCTCATTATTATATAAATCTACTCTGCACAACAACTTAATTTACTAATATCCTTAACAAAAGATACAGCAACTAATTTTATCGCCTCTACCATAGTTGGGTAAACATGAATAGTATCTAAAATATCTTCAACTTTTAGACCAAATTTAATTGCCAATACAGCCTCTTGAATTATCTCAGCTGTTAAATGTCCAATAATTTGAACACCTAATATCTTATTAGTAGATTTTTCTACAACCATTTTTTTTAATCCCTTTAATTTGTATATAACTAAAGCTTTAGGTACCTTATCCATTTTTAGAACTCTTGAATCAACTTCTATTCCCATCTTGATATCTCAATAACAGCATCCTTTAAAATTCTTAATTCATTAATTCTTAATTCAATTTCTTTAACTTTATTAATCATAAAATTATAAATTGTATCACATTCAGAAACCGGTAGTTTAGATACCGAAATAAGTTTGTTGACTTCTTCAAGAGAGAATCCTAACTCCTTACTCTTCTTAATGAACCCAATTTGCTGAATATATGACCCTATCATATGATCTATATTTATTTAATCTTTTTGGCTGAAATATAAGTCCGATTTTCTCATAATATCTTATTGTATCAATGCTTACATTAACGATTTTAGTTAATTCTCCAATTTTGTACAAAAAATCACTCCTAATACTATTATATCGTTTATAATTTAGTACCTCTTTAATCTCTCTGTTCCAAAGGACTTTTTATACAGTAACTAAGTTTTTTCAATCCATTTAGGTAATTTAATTGTAAACCGATTTGAGGAATCAGAACTAGAAGCTTTAATTGTTCCTCCAGCTTCCTGAACCAATAATCTTGTAATGTATAAGCCAATACCATTTCCTTTATTAATAGCACTATCAGATAGTCGTACATTCTTATCAAATATTCGTTCTAAGTCATTCATATCAATGATTTCTCCATGATTAATTACAACTAAACTGTAAGTTGTAATACCATTAATTAACTGGACAGTCACTTCTGAACCTGAATCAGAGTAATAAAATGCATTTGTTAGAAGATTTCCCAAAACTCTTGAAAAATCGGTTCTATTCCATTTGACATACAAACCATCAAGGATATAGCTGTTTATAGTCATTTCTCTTGAACTAAATGATGAAATATATTTTCCTAATTCTTTGCCTAAGGCTTTCGAAATATTAAATCTTGAATTGTTACCTTGAAAGTTTTCACTTACTAAATCACTTGCAGTTGAACTGAGATTCTCAAGTGATTTTATAATAGCATCTTTATTTTTGATAATATCCTCGGGGTTTGTTAATCCTTCAAGATGGCTCAACAATATTGTAATTGGGGTCTTCAAATCATGGGCTAATGCATTAAACCCATCTTTTCTTTTCTCTTGAAGTAAATCTACCTTCGTCGAATATTCATAAAAAGTATTATATAAATCATTTAATTCAGAATAGTTAAATAATTTATCGCTAGTTTTTCGATTTGAGATGAGATACTCAATTTGACATAAATCTGTTAATATTTTTTTGTTTTTTACTCTTCTAGATATAACAATACAGAGAATTGTAATAAAGTACATAGGAACAATAATATAATACATAATCAAGATTTCCTTATCTCGAATAAGTATAACATTACTATTAGAATAATCTATTTTTACATTAAATATTCTATTATTAATTTCTAGTTCATATGTTGAATACTCTTTAACTGGGTTTTCAGATTCATAAATAATATTCTCGTCATCGTCAGTTATAAAAAGTTCAAGGTTATTTACATGAGCATAATGTGTTGCAAAATCAATAGCACTATCTTCCCCAGAAAATTGATAATCGTGTTCAAAGAATTCAATAAATCGTTCGTTTTCAATTTCAATAAGCTGCTCTCTATAATATTGATTAACCAAGTATGTAGCAAAAGAAATTCCAAACAACATTAAAAACAAAAATAGAGAAAGTAATGCTAATATTCTTTTTCTTGAAAGTTTGTATAGACTACTCATCAGCTTCACCTACTAATTTATAACCCATACCATATACTGTTTTTATATATTCTGTATCTGTAAATCCTTTAATTTTTTTCCTTAAATTCTTAATATGTCCATCAATAACCCGATCAAAAACATTAACATCATCGTAATATATAGTTTGCAAAATGAATTCTCTTGTAATAATCTTGTTAATTGATTTCAATAAGACACCCAACATTAAATATTCAATACGAGTTAAAGTAATATATTTTTTATTAATAGATAATTTGTTGTCATTGTAATCGTACACAAATTCACCTTGATTTAATGAGATTTTATGATTGCTTTTATTAATTTTCTTAAAATAATTATTCACCTTTAGTAATACTTCCTTTTTATTAAATGGTTTGGTTATGTAATCATCTGCTCCAAGCTCAAGTACATATAGTTTATCGGCTTCATTTGCTTTTGCAGTAATTGCAATAATTAATCCATAGTAATCTGTCCTAATCTTTTTAATAAACTCTTCACCATTCATAATAGGGAGCATCAAATCTGTCAATACACAACTGAATTTTATGTCCTTAAAAGCTTTAAGAGCATCAAATGCATTATAAAAAGAAGTGACTTCATATCCTTCTTCTTGAAACAACTCTGTAAGTATTCTGTTGATTTCAACGTTATCTTCTAAGATCATAATTTTCATAATAATTCCTCCAAATTAACCTTCTAACACAATTCCCACACATTTGAGAGATATAATACTCATATATGAGCGAATACTCATATTGAATTATATCATGAAATAAAAGAGAGGTATATGTTTATGATTAAAAAAATTGTAATGGAAAATCTAATGTGCACAAGTTGTATAAGTAAAATTGAAATTGAGTTAAAAAGTCTATTGTATGTAAATAATGCGTCATTTAATTTTAATACCCAAACTATGTTATTGGATGTGACGGTCGAGTATGTTGAATCTGTCGCCATAAAAGAAATTAAAAAAATTGTTGATTCTATTGAAACAGGTGTAGATACACACTTGCCAAATATTCAGCCAAAAAAGATCAAGAAGCATTCATTCTTAAATACATTTTTAATTGGAATGATTATAACTTCTATCGCTTTCTTGCTTGAAAATAAAGTGAACATAAATATCACATTAACCTTAAGATGGATTGGATATGTTTTAATAGGTAAAAACATTTTAATTAAAACAATTAAAGGTGTTTTAAGGAAAGATTATTTTAATGAAAATACTCTAATGGTCGTTGCAACAGTTGTTGCAATGTTACTTGGTGAATTTAACGAAGCTGTACTAGTAGTATTATTTTATACATTTGGTGAATTTCTACAAAATAGGGCAGTCAAAAAAAGCCGTAGTGAAATAAAGGGGCTTGTTAATCTGAAAATTGAATATGCAAACGTTATAGTAAACGGTGAAACAGTCATAAGAATTCCAGAAGAAATCAATATTGATGATATTTTGCTTGTTAAAAACGGAGAAAAAATACCAGTAGATGGAGTAGTGGTTGATGGAAATACATCAATTAACACTTCTGCTTTAACTGGTGAATCGAAATTAACTTTTGTTAATAAAGGTGACGAGATACTAAGTGGTAATATTAATGTTGGCCCAGTTATTAAAGTTAAAGCAACTAGAATTTACAAAGATTCAACAGTTGCAAAAATTATTGATTTGATTGAAAACTCTACAAACAATAAAGCAAATCCTGAGAACTTCATTACTAAATTTGCAAAAATTTACACCCCAACTGTAGCGGTCTTAGCATTGCTGATGTTCGCTATCCCTACCTTATTAAATCCTTCTAATATGGACGTATACTTATATAGAGCAGCAATCTTTTTAGTAATTAGCTGTCCATGTGCATTAGTATTAAGTATTCCATTAACATATTTTTCTGGAATTGGTGCTT
Organism: uncultured Candidatus Izemoplasmatales bacterium; assembly: GCA_964634385.1. Taxonomy (GTDB): domain Bacteria; phylum Bacillota_I; class Bacilli_A; order Izemoplasmatales; family Izemoplasmataceae; genus JAFGXW01. The sequence goes on from CAZWIZ010000030.1 coordinate 4,041, forward strand.
CTGCAAGAAATGGTATTCTATTCAAAGGTAGTACATATTTAGATATGCTGGCAAATGTTGACAATATAGCAATTGATAAAACTGGTACACTAACTAAAGGTAATTTTATAGTTTCTAGTTATTCAAATGAGGAAACCCTAAAACTTGCTGCCTCAATTGAATCTTTTAGTAATCATCCTATTGCAAATTCAATTGTTGATTATTACAATGGGTCTACATTTAAAGTTAGAGATGTTAAAGAAATAAGTGGAAAAGGTTTGACAGGAACAATTGATGGAAAAGTAGTTTTAGTAGGTAATGCTCAATTGTTGAAAGATAGTAATATAGAATTTACTGCCTTGAATGAAGAAACTACATCTGTTCTAGTAGCTATTGATAATAACTTTATTGGACAAGTTATAATTGAAGATGAAATTCGTGAATCAGCAAAACAAGCAATTGAAAGCCTAAAGGGTATAGATGTCACAATGCTAACAGGTGATAATGAAGTAATTGCAAGTAAAATTGCGGATGAGTTAGGAATTAACTTCATTAGCGGATTACTACCCGAGCAAAAAATCACAGAATACAATAACATTCAAAGTAATCAGTATAAAATGTTTGTTGGTGACGGCATAAATGATGCTCCATTACTCAAAAATGCAGATATTGGTGTTGCTATGGGCCAAGGTAGTGAAATAGCAATTGATGTTGCAGATGTAATAATTATGAATAATGATCTAACAAAACTATCATTAGCAAGGAAAATTTCTATAAAAACAAAAAGAATAGTTTACCAAAATATTGGATTAACAATTGGTCTAAAATTATTAGTTGTATCATTGGCAGCATTTGGACTAAGTTCGATGTTAGCTGCAATATTAGCCGATGTTGGTGTCTCATTAATTGCAGTAATGAATAGTCTTCGCATAATCTACTCAAAAGAATTCAATAATAAATCTAATTCTCGGAATAGTCATGCATCACATATCTTCAAACTATGCTCAAATGTCACAATCTATAGTATTTTAGATTTACTATCAAACAAGGAATATTCAATTGATGAAATATATAACAAGATTAAAGCATCCTCTTCAAAAATAAAAAAAAATATCAGTGTTCTAAAAAAAGAAAAAATTGTAGCAGAAAAAAAAGTAAATGGAGTTACATTCTATTATTTGATTGATAATGGTGTAAAAGAATTTATTGAATCAACTAAAAATAGTTTAGTGTTTAACTATTCTTAATAAACTTAAGAAATACAAACCCCCTCAATGTAATTAAGTTAAGAAAAAGAAGACTGATCTTCTCACATAATTGTGATGGGATCTTTTTCTTAACTTAATTACATTGAACCGTTAAAGAAACTACTAAATTCTCGGGTAACGTCTATATATGGTGGAGGAGAGGATCTACCAAGGGAATGCCTATCCAAATTCTATCCGCATTAATTCATCTTTCATATTTTATGAATTTTAATTACGTTTCGAGATCATTAGTAATCAATTTATATATATAATTTTAAAGTAATATATTAATTAACATTAATACTCCGGCAAATAAATTTGTAAATGCAAATATCTTTTTTAGATTTTTAGGCTTACTTTTTAATGCAAGTTTTCCACCTAAGATACCACCTATAATTGCAACCCCAATTAAAGGTAAAGCAAAACCAAAATCAAAATTTCCGTTTAAAGTATATCCCAACAAACCCATTAATGCCGTTGTTGTAACCATTGCACTAGATGTTCCAATAGCAATTTTCATAGGAATACCACATAACATTACCATTAATGGAATTAAAAAAGCTCCTCCACTAATACCTGTTGCTCCTGCAAATAAACCTATTATCGCTGTCATTGGAATAGTTAGCCACAAATTAACAGAGTATGTATTACCATTAAATGTTCTATTCCAATATCCAAACTTTTGAATTTCCTTAACATGTTTCTCCTTTGTTTTTAAAAACATAAAAAGAGAGACAAGGATTAGTAGAACTGCAAACACAATTTTTAAAGTTGTTCCATCTACACTTCCTGCAAAGTAGCCTCCAAAAAAAGCCATAATAAATACTGGAGAAGCTACCACAAATGCTAATTTCCAGTCTACTATCTTATTTTTATGAAATATTAGCATGGCCGCAATACTTGTCCCAAACATCATGGATTGTGATGTAGACGCAGCTTGATGCATTGTAATTCCTGACAGTACCAAAGCGAGTACATAGAAATTCCCTCCACCTTTTCCAACCATAGCCATTGTGATTGCTATTACAAATACTAAAGCAACTATTAGATAAATATTCATGATTACTTTAACAAATTCTTTCTAACATAGCCTGGTTTGAAGTTAGCGACGAATTCATCTAAATGCGACAATATAACTTTAACATTATACCCGCGAGATAATAAATAGCTATACGTAATAGCAGCCCTTATACAAGAAGTGCAATACACAGCAATTAGTTTGTTTTTAGGTAATCTATCCAAATTATCAGGAATTTCATGTAGAGGAATGTTATTTGCAAATGGTATAACAACATATTGCAATTCTTCTTTTGTTCTAACGTCTAATAAAAATACGTCATCCTTCTTTATCAAATCCATTAACTGATCAAACACAATTCGATGTGATCCAGTTCCAAAAAAATCCAAATTCATTTTTCTAATAACATTATCTATTTCCTTCATATCTCTTCTCCTATATTTTTAACTGCTCAAAATCAAAGTTAACTTCTTTTAGATAATCACAATCGATTTTACTGTTCTTATATCTTATTAATCTATCTAAATCAAAATTGGAGTAATGTGATTTTGAAAGATCAGTATATATTAAATCTTCAAAAAACTTATAATTTTTTACCAAGTCTTTATTTAGAAAGTAGAATACTCTTTGAGCCTCTTTATAGTAATTTATTATCCGATTTGATTTTAGTTTGTCTAGATGTTTTGATGTGTTAGATTGTTGAGTACCAAGTATAGTTTGTATTTCACCTACGCATAAAGCATTATCTTTGATTATATTAATAATCCTTAATCTATTTTCATCCGCAAGCATTTTTAGGAATAGTTGTAGTTGCATAGTTGCCTCCTTATATTTCTATATGCTCATATATTCATATATTATTATATTCTTTAGTTTTGATAAAATCAAGAAAAAGTTATAGGAGGTGGTAAATATATTATATTTCGTATTCTTTTAGGTCATTTATAGTACGTCTCGTTGTTAATTATTCTAAATGAACAATTATATCATTCGTGTTGATTTGTTACACCTGCTACACCAAAATTCTAGATAGTGTATATGTATTTTGCTAAATTCCCAAGATCATGGCTGTTAAAAAGTAGTTCGAAATTTAATAATCCAGATTTCTCAAAATTACTAATTTTTTTAGATAAATTTGGATTTCGAGTTGCGAAAAAGACCCCTGAAACAACATGTTTCTAGAGTGAATTATCTCCTAGTAACCAGACCAAAAAACTGATATTAATTTCCAAACAAAAACCCGTGATTATCGCAATAGTAAGCTAAACTACTAAAATCACGGGAAACGGGTAGATCTGGCGGAGAATATACTCCCCGAAATTTACTTACGTACGACGTGGGTAATGGTGGTGGAGCCTATATTAAAATTCTATCAAATAATCTTCTCTTTGATATATAATCCTAACTATTTCTATTTGTGCAAGTTCTTGATTAAGAATATAAATTATCAAGTAATTACCCATTTTACATTTTCTTAGGTCACTTAATTCTAATTTGGAATTAGGAAAACTCATAATAGAATGTAGTTTACTCTCAAATAGTTGGATAAGTT
>CAZWIZ010000031.1:0-7564 GCA_964634385.1 uncultured Candidatus Izemoplasmatales bacterium
CCAATCTAATTTTACTATAAAAACGGTTATAAATCTAGTTAATTTGTAATAAAAAAGAGCGTTTAAGCTCTTTTTTGATTTTGGTTAAATATTAGTCTGTGTCAGCTGCTACGTGACTTCTATTATTCGCACTTGGAATACCAGCTGGCCATTCCCAAACTTTATCATCTGCGTCATTATCTCCAGCAGCTTCAAGTGTAACAGACCAACCATCATCACCATTGATTGCAACAATAGTAGCATTTTGAATAAAATAATCAACATCATCTTCATCATTACCCCAACTTATTCCATCAATATATGGTTCAAGTTTTTCCCAAGAAAGTCCATTATCGTCAGTACATCCAACATCAGTTGTACTTGAGCAATACAATTTAGCTGCATTTTCCACTTGAATAGCGTCATTTAAAACACCATCTTTTGTTGCATTTTCAATAATATTTCCAACTGCAGGAATACTGAATGCTGCTATAATTCCCATTACTACAATAACGATTAGTAACTCAACAAGAGTTACCCCTTTATTATTTTTAATCATTTTTCGTTCCTCCTAATTTTCTTTTTTTTATATTTATACCATGAAATAGTTTTTCAATAACTATGTTTGTAATATACCATTTAGAGCGCTCTAAGTCAATGGAAAATCAATAATAAATCCCATAAAAACGCTTTAGATACCGTTAAGACTAAATTTGTTGTGTAAATGATAAACTTGGAAGCATTACAGCAAGTAACATTACAGTGATAAGTGAGAAGATAAAAAGCATTAAGATTGGCTCTATAGCTTTCTTAAGTCGCTCAATTTTTACTTCGCTATCCTCATCATAAAAATTTGATAAATTCCTAAGCATCATCCCAAGTTCACCAGTTCTTTCACCAACACTAATCATTCTAGCAAAAACAACATCAACTGCATAATGATTTTCAAAAGCTTGACTCATATAGTCTCCAGCATTAACATTTTTTTGAGCTTGAACAATTAAATCTTTATAAATTTTATTATTAAGAGTGTCATATGTTGTTGCTAATGAATCTTGTAGTGGCACATGATTATTTAACATTTGTGATAATGTAGAAGCTATTCTTGATAAATTATTTAATTTTGTTATTTGGCCAAGAATTGGCATCTTAATAGCGATATATGATAAAAATGTTCTAAACTTACTGAAACGTTTTTTAGAAAATTTAAATAATATAACAAGTAAAGGTATTCCAACTATCATTTGAATAAGATTACGTTTCATAAAATTCCCTGCATCTATAAAGAATGCTGTCATTGCCGGCATTTCAACCCCATCAACAGAATCAAACATATCAACAAAATTAGGCATTACAGCAAGCGTTAAGAAAATAGCAACACCAAATCCAACAACAATATATATCATTGGCATCATTAATGTTGATTTAATAGAAGCTTGTAAACGATATTGTGTTTCAAAGTAGTTAACAATATTTTTTACTGCCCCTTTTAAATCTCCTGTTTGTTCTCCAACAGCTACCATTGAAACTAAAATTTCAGGAAAATCAGTTGGATATTCAGAATATGCATCAGCTAATGTTGATCCACTATTAACTTCGTAATATATTCCATATAAAATTCGTCTAATATTTTTATTAGTTTGTTGAGTCGCAAGCATTTCTGATGCTTCATTTAGTTTTACAGATGCATTTAATAAGGAAGCTAATTGTTTCAAATAAAAGATTAAATCTCTTTCAGAAATAACTGCTCCTAGAGTAATTCTATTAAACTGTTGCATAATAGATTTTCGTTCAAAAATTTCAATCGGTTTTAAAGACTGTTCAACTAAAAATCGTTTTACCATTGCTTTTGATGGAGCTTCAGTAATTCCTTTAATAATTTTACCATCTTTTAATCTTTTAGCACGATAACGATAATCATAAATTTTCATGTATTACACCTCTAATCTAAACTAATTCTCATTACTTCTTCGACTGTTGTTATTCCTTGTTTTACTTTTTCTAATCCGGCTTCAATTAGCACTTTTGTTCCATTCTTTTTTGCTACTTCTAATATTTCATATTCATGAGCATGATTTGAAACTAATTTAACAATTGATTCATTAAAATCTAATATTTCAAAAATAGCTGTTCTTCCTTTATATCCTTTTTGAGCACACGCATCGCATCCTCTTGCTCGTCTAACTTTTTTAATTTCAATATTATGACGTTTAAAGATTGCTAATTCGTCTGCTGTTGGATCTTCTTCAACACTACAACTAGGACAAAGAACTTTAACAAGTCTTTGAGCAACAATACCACTTACTGAAGATGCAACTAAGAAAGCATCTATTCCCATATCAATTAAACGAGTAATAGTTTTTACAGCACTATTCGTATGAATTGTGCTTAAAACTAAATGTCCTGTAAGTGATGCTTTTACAGCAATTTCTGCTGTTTCAGTATCACGAATTTCCCCAATCATTATAATATTTGGATCTTGACGTAAAATAGAACGTAGTGCATTTGCAAAAGTAAAATCAAGTTCAGGATTTACATTAACTTGGTTAACTCCTTCTAACTCAATTTCTACTGGGTCTTCTACTGTAATGATATTAACATCATCAGAGTTTAGTTGATCCAAAGAAGCATATAAAGTAGTTGTTTTACCACTACCAGTTGGTCCACTTACAAGTACAATTCCATTAGGTCTTTTAATTAGTTTTTCAAATATTTCTCTTTCGCTTCCCGTCAATCCTAAACGATCTAATCCCGCATTATCACGTGATAAATCAAGAACACGCATAACAGCTTTTTCACCACGAACTGTTGGAAGCATCGAAATACGAAGGTCAATAGGACGACCTTCTATAACTGTTTTAATACGACCATCTTGTGGTTTTCTAGTTTCAGTAATATCCATATGTGACATTACTTTTATACGAGAAATTAATTTAGGTAAAATAACTTTTGGTAAAACTCTTTCAGTTGATAATACTCCATCAACACGATATCTAATTTTAAATTCAATATTAGCAGGATCAATATGAATGTCTGATGCTTCCATTTTTACTGCTGTAAGTAGAATTTGATTAACAAGTTGAATAATTGGAGATTCATTTAAATCTTCTGAATTATCATTTAATAATTCTTCATAAAACTTTTCTGAATCCTTTTTTTCTTCCTTAACTTCAATCCCAAGAGATTTTAATGTTTTTGAAAATCCATAATAACGAGCTATTGCTGTTTCAATATCATTTTTAGTTGCTAATACAGTTTCAACATTCATTCCTGTTCGTAATCTTACATTTTCTATTGTTGGGAAATCAAGTGGGTCATTTGTCGCAATAACAATACGACGACCATGAATATTTATTGGCATTATTTTTGCTTTTGTAACAAAATTTTCATCCAGCAACTTCAAAACATTTTCATCGATATAAACCAATGAAATATTTATTCTTTTAATTCCTAAAGATTTTTCTAAAGCATCAACAATTTGTGAATCTGTTACATATCCAAATCTAATTAATGCCTCCCCTATTTTTTCCCCTTTTTCTCTTTTGTGCAAGGCTTCACTTATTTGTTTTTCTGTTACTACTCCTTGTTCAAATAAAACGTCACCTAATCTTTTTTGTACAGTTCTAGCCATTAACTACACCCCTTTAAATAATGGATTAATGTTCTAAAGCAATTTCTTTTATTGGTGGATAAAATTCAAAAACAATTACTTTTTCATATGTTACAATTCCATCTACGTTTTTAATTGTTCTTTCTACTTCAACAATCATTCCGTTATATCCACTTTGTAAAATATTATTATTAGTTGTCGTTTGTGTAATATATTCAATTGGTATTTTATTAACAGAAACACTTATATCATCAACAAATTCTAATCCGTTTAATGTTAGTTTAGCTGTTGATTCACTAGTTTTAGTTAAAGTAAAATAATATTGTGAGTTATTTGGATTATAAAAAGAAAAACTATTCCCAATAATTTGATTAATATTTGAATTATGACCAAAATAAGGAAAAGTATTAATATCGTAATTTGTATAATCAATTATTGGTATATAGTGCACTTCATTAACTGCAAAGTTAGTTGGTAATATTAATGCTAACATACCACCAGATAAAATAGTCATCTCACTATCTGACAAAACAGCATTAAATTTATCTACTATATCAAATAATTCTTTACTATTTACTAAAATTCTTGAATCAGAATATATTGTATCTATGCTAGTTACCATATCATCAATTGAAACATCTTCCGGTATTGATAAATCAATAGAACCTAATTCTACATAAGCAATAGTATCATCAATAACATAATCTTCTAACCTTTTACTAGAAAAAGATTTCATGAGAGAAGCATCTTTTAGAACATCTCCAATTAACCGATCAATATCAAAATTATTCACATTTGCCGTTTCTAAGAAATTAGAATCCTCAATTTCATTTATAATTTCTTGTCGAGCATCTCCCTGATATGTAACAACTAGTTCATTGGTTTCTCCTTCCGTAATATAGAAAACAGAAGTAGCGTAATCAAAATAAAATAATTCTCTATTAAATTCATAACTATATCCTTGATATGTTACTTCAAAAACGATCGTTTTATCACCAAGCCATCGATCTATTCTTTCAATCATTCTCGCTTCAACATCATCTTCTTCAAGTCCACCTATATAAACGCTACCTAAAATTGTATCTTCTGGATATGTTCCAATTTTATAACCCTTTACCATATACCAAAAAACAAAAATAGAAGCTGCGGCAATAATAAAAATGATAATAGCATATAAATAAAATCCTAAACTACTATTCCTAAATTGTGAATCCATGTAATCACCCCGACTATTTTTATATTCACAACAATTATACAATAATATGGCTACATTTACAAAAAAAATATGCCTTTTTTTTAAAACATTGCCTAATATTTACAAAATGTTATTTTAATGTTATAATTATATATAGTATTTTTATACGTTATTCACAACGTAATAATACAGTCATAATGTGAAGGGAGGTATAATATGTTACGTAATAATAAAGGTTTTTCTCTTATGGAATTACTCGCAGTCGTTTTTATTACAAGTTTCATTATTTGGCCTTTAACAACAAATTTAATTAAGAACATTGAAATCAATTCTCTTCTTCATGATAGACGTAGTGCTGCTAGTATTGCTGATGGTACTATGTATGGATTGAACAAAATTGATTTTACTGATTTATTTTCAAAAGTTGAAGCTGCTAATAATACAGGATCTTACTATATTGAATTAAATGAAGATACTTGTTCTACATTGGATTCTACAGGTGATCAAGCTTTATGTGATCAAATATTTGCATCAATTTGGAATAATCTTACATTAGATAGTAGTCGCTATCGTGTTTTTATTTATGATTATAATCTTCCACAGTCTTCAATAGATAGCCTTTACGGTAATGATGTTATACCACTTGAAGTACGAAATGAAATTAATAATATTACTGCTTCTACTACACCCAACAGTAATTTATTAAGAGTAATGGTTTGGATTGAGTATTGTGATGATCCAGTTAGTAATACTATATTAGGCGGATTGTTATTTAATGATTAATTCTCAAGTAAATTTAAATCAAAAGGGTGTAACATTAATTGAATTAATAATTTCTATTGTTGTAGGTAGTATCGTTATTTCGATGTTGATGTCAATTTTAGCAATGTCTATTAAAGCAAAAACCACTTTAGATATTACAAACTTAATGCTAAATGAAAGTTATGTTATATCAGAGACAATTCAATATAATATTTTTGATTTAGGTCCTCAAGAACTTGAATTGATTGAGGATTCAGAAACACAGACAGTAATACATATTACACATTTATATGACATTACCACAAACAATAATAATATTATCGAAAGAGATTATGGATCTCCAAATCCAATTGTAGATGAATTAATATATGATAAAGTAAATCAACAGATTACATATAATGGTGAATTATTGCATAGTGATAATGTTTATATTACAGAAGGATCTTCAATTGAACTTATATCAATTGATAGTGATTCTTGTGATTTAGCTAATGAGCCCTGTGAAGAAGGGATTATAAAGTTAACCTTATTCATTAGTGTCGAGCTTAATAACGGTGGTATTATAAATCCTAAAGAGTTTATTACAACCATAATTATATAATTTGATTTATGAGAAAAAATATGCTATAATATTATATTAAGATAATATGAGGTGATTAGATGTTAAATAAAATTAGAAGATTTTTCAAAAAATCTACGATTGGAAACGAACGTGGTAGTTCTGTAACTGTAGCATTCATTGTTATAGCTATTTTGACGTTCTCAATGACAACAATTACAAGTGGAAATATTAGTTTAGCAGGTGCTACTGATGTAAAACTTACACAAGTAAGTGATGAAAATGTCGCTAAAGGCTTGATTAATCAAGCTATTAGTGAATTTGAGTTGTTCGTTGATTCAAGCGAAAAAGTAGATGAATTTAATAACATTGAAATACCTAGAATACTTAATGATTATGGTGTGGTAGTTACTGATGAAACTGATAATGATTCTGAATTCGGTACATCTGAAGATGGTCATGAATCAATAGTCTATAAATTTGCATATACCTTAAGTAATGATACTATCTTATATAAATTTGCTTATGCATCAAATGGTGGAACTTCTGTTGACAACTTAGACCCTTATGATTTCTCAATGGCTACAAATGGTAAATTGTTAATGAATGGTGGATATTACAATAACATTAGTCTTTATGGAAACGAAGTTTTATCAGCTTCAGTTGCACCATATTTGAAAGATGGTACATCTACTCAAAAAGTTACACCTTATTCTTCAAGCAATGATGGAACTTTCCCAGTATTATCTGTTGGAAATGCTCCTTCAGTAGTTTACGCAACTGATAATTACTCTTATTGTGAATCAATTAGTACATGTTTTGACCTTAATTCTGGAAATACTCCATTCGATTTATTAGAATCTAGTTATCTTGATGTAGAAGGCAGTGAACTTGCTGACAAAGGAGAAATAGCTACAGAAACAATTAGTGATTTCTTCAATGGATTTAGTTATGAAGATTTCGTAGTTGACTATATTAGAAATGATGCACCAACTAGAAATAATACAATTACCGATCCAATGACATTACTTACAGCCGGAGACGTTGTTAGAGACAATTCAGTTGTTCTTGACGATAACTGGTGGGAAGATGATTTCTGGGGTGGTTTCTTTGATGATGATTTCTGGGATGACTTCTGGGAAGATGATTTCTGGGATGACTTCTGGGGTGGTTTCTTCAGCAATGGTGGAGGCCATGGTGGTAACAATGGAAATAATGGAAACAATGGAAATAATGGAAATAATGGTAACAATGGAAATAATGGTAACAGTGGTAACAACGGCGATATTTATAATTATGCATTTGTTAATATTACTGACGACTGGGATATTGACTTCTCAAACGGTGTAGAACTTGAAAGTTATTCTGCATTTTACGATGGTGACTTAACTATTTCAGATGATGTTTATATTAAAGATGGATATAGTTTATTTGTTAATGGTGATTTAACTATTGATAA
>CAZWIZ010000032.1:0-6761 GCA_964634385.1 uncultured Candidatus Izemoplasmatales bacterium
GCAAGATATGTTATTTGGTGAAAAACCAACGTTTGACTATATAATGGATATTTTAAGCTCTATATCGTAATCATTATGATTAGAATTAGAATACAGATAGTTGTTTGAAGAAATGCTCAATAAGTGTTAAATCGGTCTCCAACACCGTTGGTACAGTGAAATCAAATCATATACATATATGAAAACATTAAAAAACGAGATGAAATTTCATCTCGTTTTAATTTATTATTTTATAATTGGTACAAATACTCTAGTGCCAACTTCCTTGTCTAAATGATAAAGCCCAGCGTCTTTTACTAATTTTACTTTATCAATTAACTTATTAAAGTTATCTTCCTCTTCAACTTGTTCGTTAACATACCATTGTAAAAAGCTAATTGCCGCATAATCTTGAACTTCATATGCAATTTTCATTAAATTATTAATTTTAGAAGTAACAAGTTTTTCGTGTCCTAAAGAAACTTCTAAAACTTCTAATAAAGAATCAAAATCATTACGTGGAGTTTCGAATCCTTTGATTCTAACTCTTCCACCACGTTCATTAATATAATCAACAAATTTTCTAGCATGAGAAATTTCTTCTTCGTATTGAACATACATCCAACTTTCAAAACCTTCTAGTCCAAGAGTAGCTACATATCCTGCCATTGCGAGATATACATGAGCTGACTCAAATTCAAAATTTAATTGTTCGTTAATTGCTGCTTCCAATCTTTTATCCATAAATTTCATCTCCTTTTATCAATAATATTATATAATACTGCCTATTTTAATTCAACTGATAAACAATCTCTTTCCTAATCCTTTAAAAGGGTTTTTGCTTTTTCTAAATTCTTAAAATTCATTTTAGCATATTTTCCTAAAAAATCTTCACCTTTTTCTTTTAAAATAATACTCGCTAGTTTATCGACATTGCTTCCTGCCCCTTTTAATAACGTATACCCAGCTTCATCAGATAATCTATCAAAATGCTTTAAAAAAGCATATCTAGCGATAATACTCGCAATTGCGACACTAGCGTATTTACTTTCCGCTTTTGTCGTGAAACGAATCTTCTCAAATACTTTTGTTTCATTGCTTAAATATCTAAAATAAAGACCTTCATTTGCGAACTGATCCATAATGACTGGAGGATTATCAAAAATCTTTTGATGAAGATTAATAATTGCTTTATTGTGAAGATAAGCTTTAATCTTATTTAAGTTATAACCTCTTTTAGTTAAATCATTAAATTTTTCATTTTGAAGCGATAATAAGCTAAAAACAATCTTATCTTTCAATTGTTTCCCTAAAATCAAGATTTTTTCATCAGTTAATTTTTTTGAATCATCAATCTTCATGCTTTTAATAAATTCAAGATTTTCTTTATCTAAATAAGCGGCGCAAACAGTAACCGGGCCAAAAAAATCACCTGTACCTACTTCGTCACTTCCGATTGAAACTAAATAATAATCAGTTTCACTTTGTTTTTCATTTACTTTTATTTGCTTTTTATTCGTTATTTCTTCATGATAATCTAACATTGTTTTCCACATTTTATATTCAGCTTCACTGTCAACACCTTGAAACATTACTTTATTAGTAGAGTAAACACTGACAGTAATATAATCAGTTTTCGCAAAGAAAATAACGGATTTATTTTTTGTTTCTGACTGGTAATCTCTATAAAAAGATATAACTCTTTTAATATCATCATTTGATAAGTTAAGTACAAAATTCAAAAAAACCACCTCACCACTATTATTTTACCATATAATTTGTTAAAATAATATTACTAGGAGTGATATTATGTCTTTTGATTCTTTTCTACTGGAATTTGATAAAGTAAAATTAATGATTGTTAATTATGCCCAAACATCTTTGGGCAAGTTTTTAGTTAAAGAAATTGAACCTACTAATAACTCATTAGTTATCAGAAGAAAATTAAGTGAATCAGCTCATGCACTTAAAATTATTACTTTATATCAAGAACCACCTTTTGGTGGTATAAGAGATTTAACAAGTACACTTAAAAAAGCTCATATTGAATCAGTCTTAAGACCAACAGAGTTTTTGGATATCATTTCTTTATTAGATGCATCACTCGCTAATGTTAGATTTTATAAACAAGTAAAAGAATTAGAAATCTTAGAAACTGTTTTAGATGATTATTTTGAGAATATTGAAATTATTCCTAAATTGAAAACAGCTATTTTATTAGTTATTAATGATAATGGTGAAGTAAACGATTCTGCTTCACCACTTTTACATAAAATAAGAAACGCTATTAATGTTAAACAAAAAAGAATCCAAGATCGTTTGAATACTATATTACAAAAGGATAAAAGTAAATTAACTGAAATACTAATTACAATTAGAAATAACCATTTTGTCGTTCCAGTAAAGACAAGTGAAAAAAATAATTTTAAAGGATCAATAATTGATTATTCAAGCAGTGGAGAAACAGTTTATATGGAACCTCATAGTGTAAGCTCAATTAATAATGAGATTTCTATTTTAATACTTGATGAAAAAAAAGAAGTTGAAAGAATATTAAGAGAATTAACATTACAAGTTGGATTATCATATTATCAACTTACTAATAACTTAAAAATATTATCTGAACTTGATGCGATTTTCGCAACAGCACGTTTTGCGTTAGAGTATACATGTTCAATGCCATTAATAACTAAAAAGGAAATAAATTTAATTAAAGCAAGACACCCTTTAATTAACCAAGAAGAAGTTGTAGCTAATACAATAACGTTTAACAAAAATGAAAAAGTAATTATTATTACTGGTCCTAATACAGGTGGTAAAACCGTAGCTTTAAAAACGATGGGTTTACTTTCAATAATGGTTCAAAGTGGATTGCTTATCCCTGTAGATAAAGGTAGTAAAACAGTTATATTTGACAATATTTTTGCTGATATAGGTGATGAACAAAGTATTGAACAATCACTATCAACTTTTTCATCACATATGACAAGAATTATAAAAATTATTGATAACTTAACAGTTGATTCACTAATATTATTAGATGAATTAGGAAGTGGAACTGATCCAAAAGAAGGTGCAAGTCTAGCAATTAGTATATTAGACTACCTTTTAGTAAGAGGAGTTTATATTATCGCAACAACTCATTATCCAGAGTTAAAAGCATATGCTTATAATAAAAATGAAATTGTCAATGCTAGTGTTGAATTTGACGTAAATACATTAAGTCCAACATATCGTCTATTACTTGGAACACCAGGTAAATCAAACGCTCTTTTAATTAGCGAACGACTAGGACTAAACTCTGAAATAATTTCTCAAGCAAAAAAGCATGTTTTAACTTCACAATCTGAGGTTACTGATTTAATAAATAAACTTGAAAAACGCGGAAATACCTTAGAACAACAAATTAGGGAATATGAAATGTTAGTTAAAGATAATAAAGAACTAGTCAATAGAACTAATATCTTACAAAAAGAGCTAATAGAAGAGAAAAGACGCTTAAAAGGAAAAATTGCTATTGAAAAAAGTCAAATAGTTTTAGAGGTTAAGGAGGAAGCTCTTAACCTTATCAAAGACTTAGAAGATTTAAAAAATAAAGAAAACCTTAAAGATCATGAAATAGCGGAAATGAAATATATAGTTAGAACTTTTGATGATAAAATAAATCAAGAAAAACATGCCGAAAAACACGATTATTTAATTGGTGATACTGTTAATATTTTGAAATTTAATCGTTATGGTGAGTTACTAAAAAAACAAAAAAATAAACAATGGCTAATAAAGATGGGAACTTTAAATTCTGTTTTTAAAGAAAATCAATTTGAATTTGTAAAAAGAACAATAAAAAAAGATAATAAAATAAATAAAATCTCATCAAATATTAAAAAAAATATTAAAACAGAACTTGATTTGAGAGGGATGAGATATGAGGAAGCTGAATACGCTCTTGATAAATATATTGATGATTGTTTAGTTGTTAATATTCCTTTTGCGTCCATCATTCATGGCTATGGTACTTTAACCTTAAGAAAACTTGTTAAAACCTATCTTAAAAACAATAAACATGTTTTATCTTATCGTGATGGAGAAGGTGGAGAAGGCGGTAGTGGAGTCACAGTTGTCTATTTTAAATAAACTGTGCAAAAAGATTGATATTTAAATAATTATTAAGTATAATGATTGAGTATTTTTTAAAATAAAGGAGGAATTTAAAGATGGCAGTTATATTCGCAAATAAAGATAACTTTCAAGGACACATTGCCGAAGGTATCGTAATTTTAGATTTTTATGCTGATTGGTGTGCGCCTTGTCGTATGATTGGTCCAGTTTTAGAACAAATCACAGAAGAACATCAAGATATCAAAATTGTTAAAGTAAATGTTGATAATAATATGGAATTAGCGCAACAATATGAAGTAAGAGGTATTCCAGCATTATTCGTATTAAAAGATGGAAAAACTGTTGCCCAAAGAGCAGGATTTATGCCAAAAGCTGCCTTAGTTGATTGGGTACGCGCTGCGTAATAAAAATAACCAGGTTAAATCTTGGTTTTTTTTTTGACTTACTGTATAATAATGGTGGTGATATAAATGAATGGAATTTTATTAGTAAATAAGCCATCTGGCTATACATCACATGATGTAATTAACGTTTTAAGAGGAATGCTAAAAACAAGAAAACTAGGTCATACAGGAACATTAGATCCCGATGCTACTGGTATTTTAGTTGTTGGTGTAAACAAAGGCACAAAAATTATGAAATACTTGAATAATGATGAAAAAATTTATAAAGCTAGAGTATTAATTGGACAATCAACAGATACGTTAGATAAAAGTGGTAAAATAATAAATGAAAAAAATGTTAAGGAATTATTAAATGTTGATAGTATTGTCGAATCATTCAAAGGAAATTATACTCAAACACCACCAATGTATTCTGCAGTCAAATATAAGGGTAAAAGATTATATGAGTATGCTAGAAAAGGAATTATAATTAATGATATTCCATCAAGAATAATTAAAATTTTCGATATAAAAAAAGTAAGTGATGTAATTTATGAAAATAATTTAGCATATTTTGATTATATAGTTCATAGTTCCAAAGGATTATATGTTCGTACATTATCATATGACATTGGTAAAAAACTAGATTACCCAGCTCACAATTTTGAACTTCACCGTCTTCAAGCAGGAAAATTTAAAGTTGAAGATAGTTTTACATTAAAAGAAATAGAAGAAGGTAATTATAGAATAATATCTTTATCAAATGCACTTTCGCACTTGAATAAATTAGTTGTACCAGAAGAATTAAAACATCATGTAAAAAATGGAATGGCTATAAGTTTGAAATATTTTAATAACTACTCCTTAACACGATTAGTTGATGAAGATGATAATTTATTAGCCATTTATGAAAAACATCCTACAGAACCTAAAATGAAAGCTGTAAACGTATTTTAAGAGGTGGTAAAGATGAAAATAATAAAATTAAATGGTAATCCCATTGAACATAATACTGTCGCCGCTATTGGCTTTTTCGATGGTGTGCATTTAGCTCATAAAGAGCTCATTAGAAAAACAATTGAAATTGGAAAATCAAAAAAACTTAAAAAAGCCGTTATTACTTTTGACGTACATCCTAAAAGTATTTTATTTGATTTAGATTATTATTATTTAACACCATTAGAAAATAAAATAAAACAATTTAAAGAATTTGATTTAGATTATATATACGTTATTGAATTTTCAAAACAAAAAGCCTTATTAACTCCAAAACAGTTTATTGAAATGTATTTAAAGAATATTGATACTATCGTTTGTGGATTTGACTTTAAATTCGGAGTAAGAGGAAGTGGGAATGTTAATACTCTTCTTTTAGATGGTCGTTTTAAAACAATTGTTATTAAAGAAGTAACTTATAAAGGATATAAAGTAGGAAGTACCCATATAAGAGATTTAATTAGATCTGGACAAGTTGATAAAGTAAAAGAAGTTTTAGGTGATTATTATTCAATCACTGGCGAAGTAATTCACGGTTCTAAAAAAGGTAGAGTAATAGGATATCCTACCGCAAATATTTCTACAAATGATTACTATTTACCAAAAAGAGGCGTTTATATTACTCTTACAAAAGTTAATGATATTTGGTATCAATCAATGACAAGTGTTGGTCATAATCCAACATTAAACTGTCGAATAGATTTAAGTGTTGAATCTTATATTCTTAGTTTTGATAAAGAAATCTATGGTAAAACAATTGAAATTAAATTTATTAAAAGATTAAGAGATGAAATTAAGTTTCCTTCACTTGAAGATTTAATAAAAGAAATTGATAATGACAAAGTAAATACTATAAACTATTTTAAAGACAATCAATAATATTACTTGCATATTTAGGTTACTATGATATAATAAAAATCGCGCCTATCTCTTTGATTATCGTTACTCCAACGATTTTCTAGGAATTAGGTAAGAAAAAATAAAAAGGAGGAATAATTATGGCATTATCTAGCGAAGCTAAAAAAGCAATAGTTGAAGAATATCGTCGAAAAGACGGTGACACAGGAAGTCCTGAAGTTCAAATTGCTTTACTAACACATGAAATTCTTGAATTAAATGCTCACTTGCAAATTCATAAACATGATCATCATTCAAGACGCGGATTACTTAAAAAAGTAGGACATAGAAGAAATTTACTTAAATATTTAGCAAGAAATGACGTTCAAAGATATCGTAATCTAATCAAAAAATTAGGACTAAGAAGATAATAAAGGCGCTTATTGC
>CAZWIZ010000033.1:0-5367 GCA_964634385.1 uncultured Candidatus Izemoplasmatales bacterium
ATTAGTTTTTCTAATATATCATTAATTTCTTTCATATTAATCATCCTTTTCAAAATTAAATAATCCTACTTAAAAAATAATCTTTAAGCTTCTCATCTTCAAAATAAACATAACAACCCTTCATACCTCGTGTCATTAATGTTCTATATGTATTTCTAATAATTAAATCTATTTTATTGATTTTTTCAAAATCATTATTTTTATATATTGTTTTCCAACCCTTAACAGACTGATCATTTTTAGATCTACTACTTACATCAGTTTGGACTGCATCATTAAAAAATAATAGATCTTTTCCAACTATAACACCTACATAATCGACTTCAAGTCCTTGTGAAGTATGAATACACCCTGCTTCATTTATTGAATTTTTAGCTATAATATACTTTTTACCATCACTATCTAAATTCCAACTCATTTTAAAGTTATATTTAGGAATATAAATATCATAATGATTTGGGTTATTTCTTTGTTTGGTAGGCCAATCCCAACAATATCCAGCTAAAATCCTGGATTTATTGTTAATATTATTTTTTTTAATAATTTCATTTCGTAATTCATTAGGATCATCAAATACTTTGAAATCAAAATCAGTAGTATCTAATTTAACATTCGCAGTTTCTTTAATTCCTAATATATTATCTAGCCAAGCCAAGTAGCCATCACTGCCATTACACCTAAATTGCGAAGTTAATTCCATTTCATAAACTTCTGAGTTCAAACTATCTGCATACATTCTAATTTCATTTATATTTCCTATATCTTTTAGTGTAACCATTTGATCTTCATCTATAAAAAATAATGATACTTTTGATGAATGAATTATTTCTTTAATTTGATTTTCTCCTAAATTACCATAAAACCCACTTTTTTCATTAAGGCGATGCGCTTCATCAATAATTAAACAATCAAAAATATTTTCTTTAGCTCCAACAAATCCACCAGATCCTTTAAACAAATTATCGATAAAAGTTTTTTTAAAATCATTTTTAAGCAATGTTGAATATACTTCTCTTGGAGCAGAGTTTTTGGAAATATATTGAGTATTAAGTTGATCCTTAAGAAGTCTTACTAATAAATTTATTGCAATAACACTCTTACCCGTTCCAGGTCCACCTTTAACAATAATTGTTCTTTTTACGCCGTTTGGATTGTTAATAACTAAATCTACAATATTTTCATATACAACTTTTTGATCATCAATCATTTCAAATTCTTTATTCCCTTGTAACATTTTACTAACTGATTCAGCTAAAGATTTTGAAGGTCTAATTTTACCATGATCTATTCTATATAAAATATCTTTATTATCTCCATATTTAATATATCTCTTTATAAAATCAGAAAGCTTTGAACTATCATTTCTTAAAAAAGTCGGAGCTTTATCTAGATATTCTTGATACCAAGAATCAAGAATTTCGTCTCCATGTGATTCTTTAATATAATTATGAAGATAACTACACGGATAAATATGAATATTATCATTTTGAACAGTTTCATTATATTCAGTTATTAGTTTTGCATAAGTGTATGCTTGATGAGATGGGTGGTTTAATTCTCTTTCTTTTCCACCTACAAATGATTTTACTATTCCATCTTTATGTGTTTTATGAGCATATTCCCACTGTTTAAGTTCAACAATAACAACACTTTCCTCTTTATTATCATCAAGTCCTGATATAATAAAATCTACTCTTTTTGAAGTGTTAGGAATTTGGTATTCAATCGCTACATTAGAATCATCAGGAACATTGCTACTAATAAGTATATTACTCATATACATCATAGAATTTTGCCATGACCTAATTTCAGCTTTTGAAGTTCTTCCTATAGCATTCTTAAATTTAGAATATATTTTAGTTTCAATTTGATTATTAAGTACATCATTAACAAATCCCTTTTTGCTTTCTGTATAAATTATCATGAAATCCCTCCAATTTACAGTAATTCTCTTAAAAACTACTATACATCTTTTCACTAGAAATTATATCATTTTAAGTACTAAAAATCTATATGCTGATAGCAATAACTTAATAATTAATTTTTACCTTTTATATCCTCTCCTATTATTATTATAACTTTATAAAGAGTATTTATCTTTTTATTAATAAATGATAGAATATATTTGAAGACATAACTATGAGGTAACTTAATGAAATACATTGAAGTAGTCGCAGCTGTTTTTAAAAACAGTGATAATAAAATATTTTGTGCTAGAAGAAGAAACGACGGAGAGCTTGCTTTAAAATGGGAATTCCCGGGTGGAAAAATCGAAGTTGGAGAAACTCATGAAATAGCATTAAAGCGAGAGATTAAAGAAGAACTAGATACAGAAATTGTAGTAAATAAGTTTATAACCACTGTTTCTCATCAATACAAATCCTTTCATCTTACAATGCACGCATACTATGCTAGTATTATAAAAGGAGCTCTTACATTAAGTGAACATACTGATTCTAAATGGCTTAATAAAGAAGATTTATCGAAGTTAGATTGGGCTGAAGCTGATATACCAATAGTTAAAATATTAATGAAAAACTAGAATAGAGGGAATGTAATGGATACAGAAAAAAGAATTGAGCCAAAATTAATCACAAATAATAAAGAAAGTTCTTTTTACCAAGAACTTACTTCAAGTTTGCAAACTTGCAACAGATTCTTTTTTTCTGTTGCTTTTATTAATTATTCAGGTTTACAACTCTTACTTGATGCTTTTAAAGAACTGGATAACGCAAAAATACAAGGTAAAATAATAACTTCTACTTATTTAAACTTTACAGATATTAAATCATTAAGAAAACTTATGGAATTTGATTATATTAAGTCAAAGATATATGTCGCTAATTCTCATAAAGGCTTTCACACTAAAGGATATATTTTCGAATATAACGACAGTTACAAAATAATTGTAGGATCATCAAATATTACTCAATCAGCTTTAAAATCTAATGTTGAATGGAATGTTAGATTTATTTCCAAAAAAAATGATGCTTTTATTTCCGAAATAATTAATGAGTTTAATACTTTATGGGAACTTACTTCTGAAATAAATGAGAACTTTCTTGAACAATATGAATCATTTCTAAATGAAATAAATGTTTTTGTAAAAAAAGAAAAAAGTATATTTAATCATACCGTTGAAATCATTCCTAATTCAATGCAATTAAGAGCTCTAGATAGTTTAGAATTACTAAGAAATAACAATCAAAATAAAGCGCTTATAATTGCAGCAACCGGGACAGGTAAAACATATTTGGCTGCTTTTGATGTAAAAAAATTTAATCCAAAAAGAGTTCTTTTTGTTGTTCACAGAAGAATAATTTTAGAAGATGCAAAAGAATCATTTGAAAAAATTATGCCAGAAAAGTTTTCTACAATCTTTCAGGGTAGTAATAAAGAAATAAACGCCGAATTTACTTTTGCCATGATTAATACAATTCAAAAAGAAAAAAATTATACATTATTTGCTAAAGACTATTTTGATTATATCATTTTAGATGAAGCACACAGATCATTTAGTGAGTCATATCAAAATATTATAAACTATTTCACACCTAAATTCTTACTAGGAATGACAGCTACTCCTGAAAGACCTGATGGAGGAAATATCTTTAACTTTTTTAATAATAATATTGCTTTAGAAGTAAGACTAAGAGATGCTCTTGAAGAAGATTTAGTAATCCCTTTCCATTATTTTGGAATTACTGATATAACTACAGATTTATCAAATATAGACATATCTAAAATAGATGAGATAGCTGAAAAGTTATCAATTAAAGAAAGAGTAGATTTAATCATTGAAAAAATAGAACATTATGGACATTCAGATGCTAAAAGAAAATGCTTAGGTTTTTGTGCTACTAAAACCCACGCTAAATATATGGCTGATGAGTTTAATAAATTTGGTTATCCTTCAATCTGTTTAACAGGAGAATCAAATGATATGGACCGAGAATCCGCAATAGCTAGGTTAGAAAGCGAGACCAATCCAATAGAATTTATTTTCACAGTAAACATTTTTAACGAAGGGATAGATATTCCTAGTATTAATTTAGTTTTAATGTTAAGACCTACTCAATCTCCTATAGTTTTCACACAACAATTAGGTAGAGGATTAAGAAAATATAACGGAAAAGAATTTCTCACAGTATTAGATTTTATTGGAAATCATAAAAAATCATTTTTAATCCCAATTGCTCTTTCAGGTTCTAAATATTATGATAGAGATTCCTTAAAAGTTCAAGTGTCTAATGATTTTGAAGATATTCCTGGATGTACTAATATTAAATTAGATAGAATCATTAAAGAACAAATATTAAATCAACTTGATTCTGTTAATTTTAACAATATGGAATACTTAAGAAAGGAATATTTTGAATTTAAAAAAGTATTAGGAGGAAATATGCCTTCGATAATTGATTATGCTTTATATGAGACATCCCCTGATCCTGTTAAATTTATATTAAAAGAAGGAAGTTATATAGAATTTGCTACAAAAATGGAAAAGAAATCATTTATTATTTATGATGAAAAATCAATATCTATTTTAAGATCTATAGATAAAATGATTCCAATAAAAAGAATTAATGAATTTGTTATTATAAAATATATATTAAATAATACAAAGATTACATTTGATATTGCAAAACAAGAAATCGCAAAAATAGTTTCAAATGTAGATATTAAATCAATAAAACATTCATTTAAATATCTAAGCGGTAATATTCTTGGAGAAAATGAAAAAAATGTTTTTTGGTATATTAAAGGAAATTCAAGAGATGAATTACACTTAACTACACCAATTATAACAAAATTTAAAAATTTAATTATTGATAGTCTTGATTATGGTATTTTAAGATATCAAGAAGAATTTGGAAAATTCGGACTCAATTATCCATATTTAAAGAAATATACATATTACAAAATGAAAGATATGGGCTTTCTTACAAATTATCAAAAATCATTCGGAAGTATTAGAGGATCAGGTGTTTGGCGAAATAGTAATCATTTCTATTTATTTGTAGATCTTCATAAAGGAGAAGATATTCCAGAAGGAATAGATTACAAAGATAAATTAATATCAAAAACAAGAATGCAATGGCAAACTCAAAATAAAACTAGCCAAAATAGTGATACCGGGAAAGATCTTTGTCGTAACATAGAAAGAAATATCCATCTTCATATGTTTTTAAGAAAAGCAAAGAAGATTGGCACTCAAAAACTTGATTACATATATGTAGGTAAAGTAAATAGCCTTTCCTATGAAGGAAATAAACCTATCACTATCCAAATGGAGATTATAGAACCTTTGTCTAAAAGAATTTTTGATGATTTAACGCTAATAGTTTAATCACTAATAAAATATTT
>CAZWIZ010000034.1:0-5167 GCA_964634385.1 uncultured Candidatus Izemoplasmatales bacterium
AACTAGATGACTTAATAAAATTTTAAACAAAAAGCGCTATAAACGGCGCCTTTTTATATACAGTAATACCGTTATTTGTTTTTTCTTTTTTTATGAAAATTATATCCTCCCTGCAAAACATAATACAATACAAATAAAAGCATTCCAATAATGCTTGTTATTAACATGTACTCATTTAATTGACTAGAATTAATAGAAGTAACTATAAAAGCAATTAAATATCCTCCAATTACATATCTAGGAAATCTTCCAATAAATCCAGAAATTACAAACTTTTTAAAATCCATTTTTGATATTCCTGCAAGAAATACTACAATAGTATAAGGTATTGGAGTAAAAGCACCAATAGCGACTGCCATAACACCCCATTTATCAAATAACTTTCTCGCTTTTTCTAGAACTTCTTCACTTGAAAAATATCTTAAAATTGGATACCCTATTTTCATTCCGATTAAATATCCTACCATTGAAGAAACAACATTAAAAAATACTACATTAATTAAATATAAATACCAATGACTGGGATCTAATTGAATTAATGGATAATAAATCACTTCAATTGGAGGTAAGATTATTAAGACTTCAATAAAAGTATAAAAAGCTAGTCCAAAATGACCTAGCTCTTCTAAAAATTCAATAATCGGATTTAAAAAGCTGAAAAACCCAGTAACTTCGTTTGCTAATAAATAAATCATCGCATCACTTACTTTCAACAAATTCTTTTATTGATTTATAAACACTTTCATTAATTTGACTAGATTCATTAACATAAAACTTAATCTTATCTCCAACAACAGTAATACCTGTTGCTCCTTTTATATACAAAGTTTTTGCATCAAACTTATTTATATCATTAAACTCTACTACAATTTTATTTCTAATATATTCAACTTTTTTTACATTATCATTATCAAATAAAGGTAAAATATTAGATACATCAAAAAAGTTTTGTCTTTTGTTTTCCTTTTTATTAATCAATAAAACAATAATACCAATAATAGTAATTAAGACTGATCCAAACGCTATGTATATTAAATAATCATCCATTATTTTCACCTCTTAATACATTTTATCATATAACGTTTTATTTTGGAATATTATTAGTATATAATATTGATAGATATAAGAGGTGAAAATATGGATTTTATAGAGATAGTTAAAACTATTATTATAGGAATAGTTGAAGGCATCACGGAATGGTTACCAATAAGCAGTACGGGACATATGATTCTAGTTGATGAATGGATACACCTAAATGTTAGTGATTCATTTAGAGAAATGTTTTTAGTTGTTATTCAACTTGGTGCTATCTTAGCTGTAGTTGTTTTATTTTTCAATAAATTAAATCCACTTTCATTTAAAAAAAGTAAAGAAGAAAAATTAAAAATTATGAATATTTGGTTAAAAGTTCTTATTGGTGTATTACCAGCTGCAATAATTGGATTATTATTTGATGATTTAATAAATAAATTATTTTATAATTACATAGTTGTTGCAAGCATGCTTGTAATATATGGGATTTTATTTATAATTATTGAAAATAAAAATAAAAATAAATCTCCAGTAATAACTTCATTTGATGAACTATCATATAAAACCGCTTTTTTCATTGGAATGTTTCAAGTATTATCTTTAATTCCGGGAACTTCTAGATCAGGTGCTACAATATTAGGTGCCGTAATCCTTGGAACTTCTAGATATATCGCTGCTGAATTTTCATTTTTCTTATCTATTCCAATAATGTTTGGAGCTAGTCTTCTCAAAATATATAAATTTGGATTTACATTTACTAATTCTGAAATTATAACATTAATAATAGGCATGACTACAGCCTTTACTGTTTCAATTATTACAATCAATCTTTTTATTAACTACATTAAAAAACATAATTTTAAAATATTTGGATGGTATCGAATTTGTTTAGGAATAATTGTTATTATATATTTCCTTATATCTTTATGATCTAATATAGCACTAGAACTTCTTTATAAATATAAAGCAAAATAGAAAGATAATAAAAAATGTTTAAAATCATTAAAATCTTATACAAATATTATACGAGGAGTGATTTTATGAAAGTTGTTATTGCTAAATCTCAAAAAGAAATCATTGATAATATGCTTGTCAGAGGTATTGTTTTTATAATTGAACAAAAAATAGATTGGGAATTAGAATATGATGGATTAGATGAAAAATGTATCTTATTCACTGCATATATCGACGATTTAGCAGTTGGCGCAGCTAGGCTTTATGAAAACAAAGTTGGTCGTGTTGCAACTTTAAAGAAATATCGTAATCGAGGAATTGGGAAAAAGATTATGAAGGCTATTGAAATATACGCTAAAAATAATAGAATACCATATTTAGAATTACATGCTCAACTTTATGTTAAAGATTTTTATGAACATCTTGGTTATTTAGTTAAAGGACAAATATTCCAAGAAGCGAATATTGATCATATACTAATGACTAAAAAATTATAAAAAGAAGAGAGAAATTACTTTCTAAAGTAAATTTCTCATTTTTTTATAATTATTATGCAATATCTTTCGGTACATTTGCATCACCTTTAGCATAAATTCCACTTATAGTTCCTTCTTGGTTCCCGTTTATGCATGATATAAAGTATAAGGCTTTTAGTTCAAGGAACAATCTATTAATATCCTTTAAAAAACTAATGAGGCTTATTAAATCGAGAAAATAATACTATAAAGTATTTATAACTAATAGTATGGCTAAAGTAAAATAAATGCCAATTCCTAACAAATCGTTAATTACAGATACAAACGGTCCACTCGCTATTGCTGGATCTATTTTAAATGAATTCATTATAATTGGCATTAACGCACCCATCAGAGTAGAAACTGTTAACCCTACAAAAATAGACAAACTTACAACTTTTGCGATTTTTAATGCATATATGTTATTCATTATTAATAAGAATATAAAAATTATTCCAAATAAGATTATCGCGAGTAAAAACCCATTTAATAACCCTGTACCAGCTTCTCTTAATAAATGTTTTATAATACTTTTTTTATTATCAAATTCACCATCGTTTAATCCTCTAACTGTAACTGCTAAAGATTGCGTTCCTGAATTTCCACCCATCCCAAGAATCATTGGCATAAATAAAGCGATTGTCGGAATTGTAGCTAAAACATCAGTATATTGAGCTATTAGTGTAGATGTCAAAAATCCAAGAAGACTCAAAATCAAAAGCCATGGCAGTCTTTTTTTCGCACTCATCCATACAGTTTCTGTATCAGCATGAATTTCCGCATTACTAATCGCAGCTAATCGGGAATAATCTTCACTTGCTTCTTCTTCAATAATATCAACAATATCGTCGATTGTAATAATTCCTAACATTCTATTTAAAGAATCAACTACAGGTAAACTTGTAAAATCATAATCAACAAAGATATCTGCGACATTTTCTTGATCCATTGAAGTATTTACACTAATAATACGGGTATTCATAATATCTTTTATTATTTGCCCTTTTCTTGCAAGAATCATTTCTCTTAAGGATAATGTTCCTTGTAAACAATCATCATCATCTATTACATACAATATATTAATACTTTCAGCATCTACTGCTTGATCAATTAATTTTTTCATCGCTATTTCAACTGTATCGGTTTCCTGAATTTCTATAAATTCAGTATTCATTATTGATCCAGCTGTATCGTCTTCGTATTTTAAGAATTCTTTAATTTTATTTTGATGACTTTCATCCATTAATTTTAAATATACGGGAGTTGCAGAATCAGGTAAGGCTTGCATAATTTCTACTGCATCATCTATATCAAATTCTTGAATAATACCAATAATATATTTCGGTGTCATTTCATCAAATAATTTCAAAATATCTTCTTCATCTAAAAAGCTAATAATATTACTAATCTCTGCTCCAGTAAAATGTTTATATATCCTTTTTCGTTCTTCTTTTGATAATTCAAGTAATGTTTCACTAACTTCATAAGGATGAAATGCTAAAATTTGTTGTTTCATCAATTTTTCATCTTCAAGATTAAATGCCTTTTTTATTTCATCTATATAGAGATTTTCCATATTATTCACCTCCTAATTTTTCTATATTAATTCTATCATAAATATAATTTCATATCTATCTTTTTTAGTAAACGCTTTTATATAACCTTTAATATGTTATATATCTTGATTTGTATAATCTTTTAATATAAAATAACAACGATATACAAATATGAAAGAAGGTACTATATGGAAAAGATCTTTGAAGCAGTTATTGAAATACCTATGGGGACAAAAAACAAATATGAAATTGATAAGTCAAAAAATCGTATTAAACTTGATAGAGTACTATATTCTCCTATGACTTACCCTGCAGAGTATGGATATTTAGAAGAAACACTAGCACTTGATAATGATCCTTTAGATATTTTAGTTTTATCAACATCTAAGACATTCCCAGGATGCATTGTTGATGCTAGAATTGTCGGATACTTAGATGTTATTGATAATGGGGAACCAGATTCTAAAATTATTGCTGTAATGCATCATGATCCGCGTTTTTCTCATATTAATGAAATTAGAGATATTCAAGAACATACTTTACGTGAAATTAAGCATTTCTTTAAAACATATAAAGATCTACAACAAAATAAAGTTGTAGAAGTATTTGATTTCCATGATAAAATTGACGCGCTTGAATTAATTCAAGAATGTCAAAAAAGATATAAAAAAACGAAATAATTAGGAGGATATAATGTCTTATAATATAAAATCTGAATTTGGAAATAAAAATAACGGCACTATTGAAAGTAAAAGTGGTAAAACAAAAGTTAGTTTTGACGGAAATGGACTTGCTCCTTATGAATTGTTTTTAGGAGGTTACGTTTCTTGTTTACATTCAACTTTTAAATCAATTACTGATAAAAAGAGAATTTATTTTGAAAGTGTAACTTATGATGTTACTGGAGTTAAACGTGAAGAAATTCCTACTCTAATTAAGGAAGTAACAACTATTATTACTTTTACCGGAATAAAAAAAGAAAAAGAAAAAGCCATCGAAAAATCAATGACTTTAGCTGAAAGATATTGTAGTATATCAGCATTACTAAATACAGTTGCTGAAATGAAGTATGAAATAATTTTTAATTAGAGCGTTTGCGCTCTTTTTTTT
>CAZWIZ010000035.1:0-4933 GCA_964634385.1 uncultured Candidatus Izemoplasmatales bacterium
TCGTCTATAATAAAAAAAGTCCTCCTAGACAGGAGGACTTTTTTATCTACAGTGCCCATAAAGATTATATCAAATGAAATATTGTATTTCAACAGTAATTCTATTTTTCATCATATTTATTTTCGTAAGTATCCATATATTCGTTGTATTTTTCTTCATCAAATTCATCTTCGAATTCTTCAATTACTTCTTCTTCGTATTCATTAACTTCAGTTTCTTTTTTACTTTTTGATTTTTTTGTCTTGGTTATATTTTCTTCTTTGATTACTATTACTTCTTCAACTTCTTCAACTATTTTTACCTCTTCAATTGTTTTTTCTTCTACAACTTCAGCCTTTTTAATAATAGACTCAACTTTAGTTTTAGTTTTAGCTCTTGGTTTTCTTTTAGCTTTCGGTTTAACTTTCGCTTCCTTAGTTTCATCTTTAACCGCATCAATAACAGTATATTCTTTATAAAAAGAACCATCTTTTTCTCTTAAATCAGCTTTTTGGGTTTCTTTAAGATCCCAAGTATTATTACCAGTATATACAAATTTTGCAGAAGTAATTAAATCTGTATAAAATTGAGTAATAAATTCTTTCTTTTTATCATCTTCAAATCCTTTTTCAGCACAAATAATATCAAATAGTTTATATAAATCTAATGATGTTTTTTTCTTTCTAATTATTCTTTCTGCTGAATCGATTAATGATTGTTCTTTTATACTTTGCATATTTATTCCTCCTGAGTTATAGAATACTTAATTATAAGTGTACTTCTATTTACTATTTCATTATTTTGTATTAAATCATATTTAACAACTAATTTATTGTTAGTATTATCTAATATTGAAGTTAAAATATCAAATTCGAATAAATTATTATCTATATTGTAAATTCCCTTTGTAGGTTTGTTTTGATTAAATACAAACTTCATATCCATTGAACCTGTTTTATAATATTCAATGATCTCTTCTTTAAATAATACTTTATGAATATTTAATTCATTATCTTGAAATTCTATTTGTTGATTCTTATACTCTCCAACAGTTGAAAACTTAACCGAAGATTCTAATGAATCCATTTCAAAATTAATTAATATTTTTTTCATATAATCACCAAACCACTAAATATTATATCATATTAACATAGCACTTTAAATATTTAGTGCTTAATAATTATATATTATGTTTATAATGTATGCAAGAAAAAAGATAAAAGGATACCTTTTATCTTTAAAATCATTTTAATTATTCGTAATCTAATTCATCATTATAATAACTTTCTTGAATAATGTTAACAGCAATATTATTACAATGATCTCCAATACGTTCAACATTAGATAAAATATCAACATAATAGCCATCTACATTTTCTTCAGAATCAATATTATTTAGTCGCATAATATGACGCTTACGATTTTTAATTACTAGTCGATCAATAATATCTTCTAATTCCATTACTTTTCGAGCAATCTCTTTATCCTGACTTTCAAATGCATCAAGAGCTAAAGTAATTGTTTCTAGTACTACTTCATAAAGTCTAGCGAGTTCATCATGCGCTGCTTTGCTAAGAGCAATTTTATTTTCGTAACGATGTTCGAAAAATTCATATAGGTTTGTACAATGATCTCCAATTCTCTCAAAATCACGAATTGTATCAACATATGATGCTTGTAGTTGAGAAGAATCTTCATCAAGTCCAAATTGAACAATTTTAACTAAATAATCATGAACTTTTTGATCAATAGTATCTAACATTTCTTCGATTTGTTGTCCATTTTCTAATACTCGCTTTTTATTTTCAAAAGAATACTCTATAACCCCTTCAAACATTTGTTTAGTAACTTTACCCATATTTAGAACTACTAGTTTAGCACTCTCAAGAGCTAAAATTGGAGATTCTTCAATTAAATCATATTGTAATAAATCAACATCCGTTTCAATAAGATTATCGTCACCCTTAATTAATTTTGTAACCATCCAAACTAATTGTTTTATTAAAAAGAAAAAGATAATAGTATTTAAAATATTAAATCCCATATGCGCAAAACTTATTGTAAGTTTCATATTATTTGCGACAGTAGTATCAATAAAACGATCTTCTAATAATTGAATGAAAGCTGTATAAGGAATTATAAAAATCATAAAAACAAAACTGCCGATAACGTTAAATAGAACATGTGCTAAAGCTGTGCGTTTAGCTGCTATACTTCCTCCAATTGAAGCAAAAACAGCAGTTACTGTTGTTCCAATGTTATCACCCATCACAATAGCAACCGCTCCGATTAATGGAATAGATCCTGTTGTATATAATTCTTGAAGAATACCAATTGTAGCACTACTAGATTGAATAACCGCAGTAGTAGCGGCTCCAACAAATAATCCTAAAAAAGGAATATCCCCAACTGCTTGCAACGCATTATAGAAGGCGGGCAAATTAGCTAATCCTTTTAAAGCTCCTCCCATGATATCTAATCCAAAGAACAACATTCCAAATCCAAGTACTATTCCACCAAAATGTTTATATTTTTTATTATTAATAAAGAAAATAAAAAAACTTCCAAGTGCCATAATAGGTAATGCATATTCCTTAATTGGTAATCCTAGTAATAGTGATGTAACAGTTGTTCCAATATTAGCACCTAATATAATCCCTATTGCTTGAGGTAAGGTCATT
The DNA here is from genome assembly GCA_964634385.1 of uncultured Candidatus Izemoplasmatales bacterium. Taxonomy (GTDB): domain Bacteria; phylum Bacillota_I; class Bacilli_A; order Izemoplasmatales; family Izemoplasmataceae; genus JAFGXW01. Next base: position 2,661 of record CAZWIZ010000035.1, read on the forward strand.
AATCCAGCTCGTACTAATCCAACAGTTAATGCAGTTGTTCCAGATGAAGATTGAATTAATCCGGTAATAATGATACCGACAAATATTCCTTTGATAGGCGTATTTGTTGTTTTTTCTATAATTAATTTCAGTTTGCTTCCAGCTAATAATTTTAGAGAATCTCCCATTAAATTAATCCCATAAAGAAAAATACCGAGTCCTCCTAAAATCTTGAAAATAGTTGTCTGCCAATCAATTACAACAACGTCAGCTAATAGACTCATATTATTACCTCCAATTTTCATACCATTTAGAATATAACATATTATTATTATTTATAAAACAAAAACATTAAAAAAGAAGAGTAGTTTTACTGCTCTTCTTTATATTGTTTTGCTAATAAGTCAGCTTCTTCTAATAATAATTTAGCTCTTTTCCATGTCCCTAAATTAGCTCCACAAGCTAAACGATGACCTCCACCATCAAATTTATTTGCTAGTTTATCAATAGCTGGTCCTTTTGAACGCATTCTTGCTCTAACTATTTTACCTTCATATTCAGCAAATAATATCCAAATAGGGCAATCATCAAAATATCCTAATTCATTTACCAAGCTAGTTGCTTCACCAAGTGATACTTTAAATTTTTTAATATGTTTTGGTAAAATATTAATATATGCAACACCATTTTCTGTTTTTTTATAATGTTGTAAAAAATATCCTTTATATTTTGTTAATTGATCTGTTCTAACATCGAGATTTTTATAAATATCATCGGTCTCTAACCCATTATCATATAATTTCGCAACACTTCTAAAAGTATCTCCATTAACTCCACTATATTTAAATCTTCCTGTATCGGTTAACGTTCCTGTATATAGTGCTTGAGCTCCTTTTTTTGTTATTTTTAATTGATTACTAAATTCATTTAATAAGTCCATAATAATTAACGTGCACGAAGGTCTATTTACATCAACATAGTCAATATCACCAAAATTTTCTACAGGAATGTGATGGTCTATTTTTATAAGCATATCACCACGTCCAAATCTTTGATCATATATTCTGTTTCTAGCCGCAGTATCAACACTAATAACTAAAGCTCCGTTAAAATCCTTATCTGTTATTTCGTCTGGTTTTCCCAAAAAGTTTAAATATCCAACAGTTTCCGCAGATATTTGTACTTTTTTCTTTGGCCAAGTTGTTTTAATAATATCTTTTAACCCATATGCTGATCCTAAACAATCGCCATCTGGTCTTTTATGCACTATAATTATAATTTTATTAAAATCTTTAATCTTCGCATATATATCTAATAATTTTTTTTTATCCATTCTATCTCTCCATTTCTAATAATTCATCAAGATCATTAAGGACTAAATCCGCTTCCTCAAATGATGAAAGAGTACAACCACATGCGAGTTCATGACCACCACCACCATATTTACGAGCTATATGAACTATTGATATTTTTTTACTTCTTAATTCTACTTGAACTATGTTATCTTCGTCCATAGTGAAATTAGCCCAAATATTAATACCTTCCATTCCACTCATCTGATTTACCATAGCTCGTGATACAGTAAAAGTTGAAACCCCATACTTGTTTTTAATTGAAAGGTCATTTTTCATATAAGCAACATTGTTTTTTGTAGTTTTAAAATTGTTAAGAAAATAACCCTTTAATTTAGTGTAATTTAATTTAACAGTATATAATTTATCGTAAACGCCTTGAATATCTGCCCCATTATCAATTAAATAAGCTGCAGTTTTAAAAGTATTTGATAATGTATGAGGATATAAAAATCGTCCACTATCTGTAACAATTCCTGTAAATAAAGAAGTAGCTCCAGCACTATCAAGTTTCCAGTTATTTTTAATAGCTATGTCACAAACAATTTCAGCACAAGCTATATATTCACTATTAATATATACTGTATCTCCGATATCCGCTGGATTTAAATGATGATCAATTATAATTACGTGATTAGCTAATTTATATCTATCATCACTTACTAAACGAGAAACAGAAACATCCAATATTATAACTAAAGCATTATTATAAATATCATCATCAATAATATCCATTTTACCTAAAAAAGCAAAGACATTTTCATCTCCAACTGCGTAAACTCTTTTACTTGGGTAATTTAATTCAATTAATCTTTTAATACCTAATTGAGAACCTAACGCATCTCCATCAGGATTTTTATGACGATGAATTATTATCGTCTCATACTTTTCAATTAAACCTATAATTCTTTTATACATTTTTTCACCTCTAAAATAACACTT
>CAZWIZ010000036.1:0-4165 GCA_964634385.1 uncultured Candidatus Izemoplasmatales bacterium
GTTAGTACGGGTTCAAATCCTGTCACCCCTGCCATTTATAAAGTAAAGAAGCTAAAATTTATTAGTTTCTTTTTTTGTACTTAAATAATGTTCCACATTTTTGAATTTAATTTATACAGATTTACCTTCTTTTGTTTTTTAACAATTAAGATATTTAAATCAAGTAACTTGTTTAAATTCTTTAAATATTGAACTTTGCTGAAATTATCTGAGGAGTGTAGTTTGTATTTTTTCCAGTCGAAATAATCATCTTTAATAGAATACATTATCAAGACAGTTTTAAGAGTATTTTGAATTCCTTTTGAGATTGCTTCTCCATTGCCTAATAATGTTTCTAAAATATTATAATAGTTAATATATACTTTTGAGTACTCGATAATTATGTCAGCCATATATTCTAAGAAGTAGGTTATATCATTATTGGTTTTTCTTGATAATGATATTGCGTTATAATATCTTGTTTTATTTTTAGGATTATTGATAGCTTCACTAATAAACAGTGAAGAGAATAACGGATTATATTGTATTGAGTACCAGTATGATAAGACTCTTGCCATTCTTCCGTTATAATCAAAATAAGGATGAAGATAGATAAGGTAGTAATGAATAATGTGTGGAGCTAGATTATGATCATCTAATGATTTATTGGTATGAATATATTTTATAAGGTCATCCATTAATTCATTTAACTTAATATGGTTTACTCCTTTATCAACAACTCGTTCGTTTATTCCAATTATTTCTACTTCTTCATGACGGTAATAGTTATCTTGTAATAATTTTTCATCCTCTTTTAAACAATTGTTAGAAATAATATTGTATAAGGTTAAGATATTTTCTTTATTAATTGAGTTAGTTTGAATATATGAATACGCATTAAGCATATTTTTAACAATTATTTCATTACTTGATTTTAAGTCTTTATAAGCTGAAGTATTTATTTTTTCGATTTGTGATCTTGTTGAGCGGATCCCTTCAATTGCTAGACTTGATTCTATCTCAGAAAAGATAAAACCATTTATGAGATCATCATCGTGTAAATTTATTAAAAAATCTAGATGAGTGTTATTTATTAAATCTTCACTATCAGATAGTTTGTTTATGATATATCTACTTTTAAGGAATAACAGTTTTGTATTATCTTCATTTTTTAAAGGTAACTTAGTATATCGTTTATCATTATATTTTTCCTTATAAATAATATCTAAATCTTGGTGAGTGAATTTATATCTGTAAATTAAGTCTGTTGGTGTTGGGTATTTATTTAATTCTTTTGTTAAATTAAAGAAAGTTTGATAATTAGCCATAAAATCACCTCGAATATAGTTTACAATATAGTTTACAATAAGTCAACAATATAGTTTACAATAAGGTTTACAATAAATCTATACTTATGTTAAATTTTTACTATATCAATGGAGTTTGCCCCTTTGATATTTTATTTTTTAAAACTAATTTATAATATTAATAGTATAAATTTTTTATGAATATGTTGATTTGTCAAACATGAAAACATAGGGAATAAAAGACCTTAAAAATTTTTACCCCCCCTCTTCTAGAAACAAAAGAAAGGACAAATGATGAGGTGATTATAATGATATATTTTGAAATCTATGTTGGTATTGGTATACTTTGGGCACTTGTACAATTCTACTTATATTATTCTGAAGTTGAAGAAAATGACCATATAGATTTATTTTTTCAACTCTTTTCAAAATTGATACTATGTTCGCTATGGCCATTCTTTGTTATTGGTTTAGTATTTGGACCTGAAAGGATAAAAACGGATTTACATGATTTTATAGTTATCTTATTCCTAATACTTTTTTCAGGAGGGTTAGCAAATATGGGTATTTCCTTGGTGAACCATATGGAGGAGGAATCGCACTTATTGGAATAGTTATTGGATTTTTTCTAGGTTTGCAAATCTGGGATTGGGTGTTCAAATTTATAGGTAATAATGAAAAAAAATAAAATCAATGTAACTGCATTTTAAGTCTCCAACACCGTTAGTATGGGTTCAAATCCTGTCACCCCTGCCATTATGAAAACAAAGTAGTAAAGCCCTTGAGTGGACTTTGTTACTTTTTTTATTTTACTTAATATTTTTTCTAGACTGCCGGTAAAGGCATTTTGGACTATTTTTGGACCTTGGAAAAACAGACATTATATTTACATTTTCTATTTAGGTGTATATAATTATAGATAAGAGAGAAAAATACATGTGAGGTGTAATGATCTATATGCAGCTTGCGAAGGCTGTTTTTTAAAGTTTTGGAGGTGCGATAAATTGAATGGTATAGATAAACCTTTTTTATCTTATAAAGAACAAATTGCGAGATTAAATGAAAAAGGAATTTCATGTAATAAAGCAAATGAAAAAAAATATTTAATTAGAAAAGGATATTTTAATTTAATTAATGGTTATAAGAAACCGTTTGTAATTAGTAAAAAAGAGAATGGAGATCATGTTTATTTACCTGGAACTTCTTTAGAAAAAATTTATAAGGTGTTAAAATTTGATAGAAGATTGAGTGGTATGTTATTAAGAAATATAACTCATGTTGAAGAAGAGGTCAGAACTATTAGCGGATATAAATTTGATTTATTATGTAATAAAAACAAAACAGATTGGACACAAATTATTTCATATGACGATAGAGCTGATGAAAAGCTTAAACTTCGGTTAATTAGAAGAATTAAATCGGAGATAGACCTTGCAAAAGATAACAACAATGACTATATTAATCATTACACAAGTAAATATGAAGAAATACCTACATGGATAATGACAAAAATTATAAAATTTACAACCCTAATCTCATTTATACAACTAAGTAAAAAAGAATTAAGGGTTTATATATGTAATCTTTACGATATAGAATATAAACAAAATGATAATAATTTCGGAATATTAATTGGGGCTCTTAATTGGATGAGAAGAACTAGAAACGCTTGTGCTCACAATGAAAGAATTATATTTTTAAAAGATGATAGTAGAATAGTAATAACAAAATACCATTTACTTTTAACTACAGCATATAAAAATAGACTTAGAAATAAGCAAGTTATAGATTTAATTATTTTCCTTAAATATTTTAACACCAAGAGAGAGTTTAACAAGTTAATTAATTTCTTTGATTCTGAACTTGAACAGATTGCACATGTAGTAGATAGTAAAGTATTTGAAAGTATTAGAGCAAGCTTAGGAATTAGAAATATGGAACATCTTCAAATATTAAGAAATAAAGAAAAATCGATAAACTATTTGAATCTATTATAGTTGACAAGTATATATAAATAGTGTTAGAATTGATTAAAGAGAAATCCGGTGTAGTCCGGAAGGAAGACCACTCAAAAGAGTGGTTTTCTCATTTTATTAAGAGAAACTTATTTAAATATATTTTTACAATTAACAGTAATCTCAAAAATATTAATTTATATAATTGAGATTTGAACTTTACAATTAAAAAATAGAAGGTAAAACCTTTTAATAATGTATACTTGGTCTCCAACACCGTCATTACAATTTAGAAGTCATTTACGGGCTTCTTTTTTTATATTGCAACTCAAAGTGTATGGTAATTTGTAGTATTATTGATATAATGGAATGGGAGGTGTACAAATGACAATTGGTGAAAAGATAAGGATACATAGAGATAAAATGAGTTTGTCGCAAGAAAAATTGGCTGAAAAATTAGGAGTTACAAGACAATCAATATCAAAATGGGAATCAAATAGAACATATCCTGAAATGAATAAGATAATTATATTATCAAAACTTTTTGAAGTTAGTGTAGAATATTTGTTAAATGTAGAACCTAATTTTAAAAAAACAAATGATATACTGTCTGAAGAAAAAATTATTAATTTTTATCTGAAAAACAAGAGGGTTAGAATGAGGAAAAGAATAAGTATTGTCTTAAGTGGGTTATTATTATTTGCACTAGTTTTTCAATTAGTTTATTCGATAATCTTTATTATTGATACTGGACATTTAATACCTGATGAAATTACAATATTTTATATAGGTTGGAATTTACTTTCTGACGTAATCTTGGCAGTGCCAAATTTATTTATAATACCTCTTATGCTTATATTACTTTCCAAGAGTTATTACTATCTTAAATATAAGGAATGATATTGCATTTTCGGTCTCCAACAC
>CAZWIZ010000037.1:0-3432 GCA_964634385.1 uncultured Candidatus Izemoplasmatales bacterium
GCAAATGCGGTGTTTATTTACCTGACACAACTAAAGACTTAATTCTTATTGATGGACTACCAATGTATCTAAAATTAAATTTTAAATCGTCACATACCCCAGTAACATCCTTAAGCATATCTAAATAATTACCTGCCACAGTTATTAACGCTACAGGTCTAACAATTTTTCCATCTTCTACTAAAAATCCAGAAGCTTGTAAACTGAAATCACCACTTATTGGATTAGCTCCTGCATGTGTTCCGGCAAGATCAGTAATAATTAATCCTTTTTTCATTGATTTAACTGCTTCATCGTATTTTAAATGTCCTGGTTTAATATAAAAATTAGTAGGACTTATTCCACTTAGAAATCCATTACCAGTTGATTTTATATTATCTTTTTTAGCAGTTTTAAGGTTGTGTAAATATCCTGTAAGTATACCCTCTTTAATTAATTCTTTATAAGATGTTGCAACTCCTTCATCATCAAAAGCTCCAGATCTTGTGGATTTTTTCATAAATGGATCATCTACAATTGAAATTTTAGAATCACTAACTATTTCTCCGACTTTTCCTTTGAGTAATGACATATTTCTTTGTACCATTTCGGCCGAAAACATCATTAAGTGAGGTGAAAGCAAGCTTGCACTAGCTTCATTACTAAGAAGAACTTCATATTTTCCCGATTCACAAGGTTCTGCTCCGAGTAAAGCAACAGCTTTTTCAACTCCTAGGGCAGCTATTTTTTCTAAATCAAAATCAGAATAATCGTTTGATTGAATATATTCAAACGCAGTTCTCTGGTCTTTACCGTCACTTGCAATAACATTTACACCCATCATTCCATTATTAACTAGTTTTTCTAGTTTTAATCCTTTTGAATTTTGAATTAAAACATTGATAGTTCCATCTCCATAAAAAGCTTGAACCATACGAATTCTTTTGTCTTTACTCATAACTCTTTTTTCAATGTCAAATACACTTTCAATCTTAGTTTTAGCATTTATTTCAGATAATTCAGGATTATATAATCCTTTAACCTCTTTATATTCTTTATCTCCTTCATAAATAAAAACTTCATCTTCAGAATTAACAGTTTTTGCTGATGCAATTATACTTTCAATAATAAAATCTATCATATCATCATTTATTACTTCTGTTTCAACAATTCCCATTTTAGAATCATAAATTCCTTTAACAGATAATTTTTGAGTTGTAGCAATAGTGTATTTATCTAATTCTCCTTTGAGAACTTCTAATTCAAATTCACTATCTTTAACTAAATAAATTTGAATATCTTCAATTCCTCTTGCTTTTGCTTCTTTAAATAATAGATCAAAATTCATTAGTTAGCCCCCTTTCTTCCACCAACGGTAATTTCTGAAATTCTTATTGTTGGCTGTCCAACATCTGTTGGGATACTTCCAGAAGCACTACCACACATTCCTTGAGCAGTTAATAAATTATTAGCAATCATATCTATTTTTAATAATACTTCACTACCAGTTCCCACTAACGTAGCACCTCTAACAGGTTCTGCAATTTTTCCATCTCTTATCATATATCCTTCACCAACAGAAAAATTAAAATCTCCAGTTGGAGGGTTAACACTACCTCCACCCATTTTTTTAGCATATAATCCATATTTAGTAGCAGCAATTATTTCCTCAAATGTTGATTCACCGTTATCGATATATGTATTTGTCATTCTTGATGTAGGTGCATAACGATATGATTCTCTTCTTCCAGAATGCGTACATTCATCACTCATTCTTTTAGCATTTAATTTGTCAATCATGTAGCTATTAAGAACACCGTTTTTAATTAAAACACGACGTTTTTGAAGATTACCTTCATCGTCATATGTAGCACTTCCCCAAGCATTTGGAATAGTTCCATCATCAATTGCAGTAACTAATTTATTGGCAATAACCTCACCTTTTTTACCAGCGAAAACACTTGCTCCTTTGGCAACAGATGTTGCTTCAAGACTATGCCCACATGCTTCATGAAAAATTACTCCACCAAATCCATTATCAATAACAACCGACATTTTCCCACTCGGACATTCATCCGCATGTAGCATTGTGATTGCAACACGTGCAGCTTCTTTTGCAGCATCTTCAACATTAATTATATCTGAATAAAATTCAAATCCATAATGCCCTCCTGGACCATTAAATCCAGATTGTTTTGTTTCTTCATTAGCAGCAACAGCATTAATGCCTAATCTTGTTCTTATTCTTGTATCATGTATATATGTACCTTCACTATTAGCTACCCATATTTTTTGTACATAATCTTGATATCTTATTGATACTTGTGATATTTCTTTATCATACTCTCTAGCAGCTTTATCGGCTCTATTTAATAAATCAACCTTCTTATCAATAGAAACAGTAGATGGTAATATCTTTATTTTATGATTTTTTTCTTCTTTCATTTCTTCTAATTCAAATTCAATATGACGTGATTCTCCAGGAAATGATTGTGCTAAATCAGTAGCTAATTTAACTAAGTCATCCTCTTTTTGACTATTTGTGTAACCATAAACTACATGATACCCTCTTGCAATTCTCACACCAATACCAAATACTTTTGAGTTACCTACTTTTTCAACCTTACTTGATAACATTGAAGCAATAGTTTCAAATTTATCTTCTATAAAGATTTCAGCAAAATCGGCATTAGTTGTTAATGCAGCATTTAAAACTTTTTTAATTAGTTTTCTTTCTAACATCTTATTTCTTGTATAATTAATTTCATTTTAATTAATCATACATCTCCTTTCTTATAATCTTTTATATAATCTCCTATAATGAAATTTAAAACGTTTTGAATTATATTATCATTTTATCTATGTGTAGTTACAAGTTCATGGGTCATTCAAAAAAGAGATCTTATTGAAACTAACGTTACAAAAATTAAATAACTTTGTAAAATGATTAATAATATCTATATTAATTATATCATAATATTATGCTGAAAAAAAGAAAAACACTAGTCTTACTAAAAACAAAGAAAAGCCACAGCTGCGCTCTTATAAGTTATTATAAAACTGACAAAATATATTTTTTTGTCATATTTTATTTAATTAATGCCGCAGCTATAAATTCTCGAAATAACGGATGTGCTCTTTGTGGTCTTGACAAAAATTCCGGATGAAATTGTGTAGCTACAAAAAATTTATGGTTTTTTAATTCAATTATTTCTACTAAATTATTTTCAGGATTTATCCCCGAAAATACTAACCCACACTTCTCTAGTTTATCTAAATATTCATTCCTGAATTCATATCTATGTCGATGTCTTTCTTTAATCATTGTTATTCCATATGCTTTATATGCAATAGTTCCCTCTTTTATTTTACAATTATATAATCCTAATCTTAAAGTTCCGCCCATATCTATACCTTCATATTGTCCTGGTAAATAATCAATTACTGGAAATT
>CAZWIZ010000038.1:0-2980 GCA_964634385.1 uncultured Candidatus Izemoplasmatales bacterium
TTAGATGCTTTGGAAATAAAAAAGGGGAAGAACTTTATGCTACATATCATGATGAAGAATGGGGAAAAGAAGTTCATAATGATTTAGTTCTTTTTGAGTTTTTAGTATTAGAAGGAGCACAAGCAGGATTAAATTGGTATACTATTTTAAAGAAAAGAGAAGGATATAGAAAAGTATTTTATAATTTTGATCCTGCGTTAGTTGCGAAAATGACAGATGAAGAGTTAGAATCATTAAGACAAGATAAAAGAATTATTAGAAACAAATTAAAAATATACTCTGTAAGAAATAATGCATTAGTCTTTTTAAAAATTCAAAAAGAATTTAAGACTTTTGATAATTTTTTATGGAGTTTTGTAAATTATAAACAAATTGTTAATCATCATCGTTCTTTAGATGATGTTCCTTCATCAACAGTTATTAGTGATAAGTTATCTAAAGAACTAAAAAAAAGAGGAATGAGTTTTGTAGGATCAAAGATAATGTATGCTTATATGCAAGCTATAGGTATGGTAGATGATCATTTAGATAATTGTTATCTAAGGGGATTATAAAATATAATATAGTGTGTTTTATATTTTAAAAATATTCAGATTGTTCTAAACTAATTATATACATGGTATAATTAAACATACTATTATTATTTGAAAGGAGAATTTTATGAATTTAATGAATAAAGTTAATATTGAAGAAATATTTAAAACAATCACAGATTTAGAAGGTCCTAAATATCCATTAGATAATATGGATGAATTAAATAATGCAAGTGAATATATCCTAAACAAACTTAAATCATATGGAATAAAAACTGAAATACAAGAATTTTATGTTAAAGGGATTACTAAACCATTCAAAAATATTGTTGGAATTATTGGTGATCAATCAAAACCAGCAATTGTTTTAGGATCACATTATGATACAGTAAGAGATTGTCCTGGAGCTAATGATAATATTTCTAGTGTCGCAGTTTCATTAGAAGTTGCTAGAGTATTAAATTCAACTAAAAATCCACCTTCAGTAATTATTGCTGTATTTACATTAGAAGAAGCACATCCAGGTATTAATAAAGCACTAGAAGATAAGTTAATAAAACTGGGAATACATGATTTAAAACATCGTTTTAAATCAGCTTCTATGCTAAAGTTTTCTAGAGATTTTTGGAAAATATACAATCTAAAAAGATTAAGTATAAGAAGAGATTTTACGATAGTATTTAAAGAAACATTAGAAGCTTTAGGTGATAATTTAACTAAAGAAGAAATAAATTATGTTAATACCTATATTGATGTTTATAAAGAATTTGAAGATGAATACAGTTCTGATAAATTGCTTTATTCTTTAGGAAGTCAAGAATTTGTTAGAAGAGTCCAAATTGATAATACATTAATCAGTAATATTGTTAATTTTGATTGTCTAGGGTGGATTTCTAATGATAAAGCTTCACAAAAAAGATTACCAATAGGAAAAGAAGTACAACCAATGGTAAAAACATATAAAACCGACTTAAATGCTAATGTTGGAAACTTTATTGGAGTTATGGGTGAGAAAAAATCTAATGACATATTAAATATATTTTTAAAACAATGTGAAAGTAATGATATTGATATACCTTATTTTGGGATAACTATACCAATGGAATATAAAGATATTGTTAAAATGATGCCAAATACATTACGCTCAGATCATGCACCATTCTGGAAAGCTGGAATACCAGGTATTTTTATTTCTGATACTGCCAATTTTAGATCTGATTTTTATCATACCCCCGCAGATACTTATAATCGTTTAGATTATATTTCTTTAGGCAAAATTACTAAAGCTACAATCAATTCAATAATTGAATATAATTTAATAAAATAGAAATTAAAATAATAATAAACTTAAATTTATAAAATTTAAGTTTATACGAGGTGGTATAAAATATGGATAGCCAAGAAAACAAACACAAAAGACGGGTAAGATATAAAGGAAAATATCCAAAAAAATACCAAGAGAAATATAAGGAATTACATCCTGAAAAATATCAAGAAATAGTTGATCATGTTATTAAAAAGGGTAGTACACCTGCTGGTATGCATATATCGATAATGGTTAAAGAGATTTTAGAGTTCTTAAATATAAGGCCAGGACAAATAGGATTAGACGCTACTTTAGGTTATGGAGGTCATTCCCTAGAGATGCTTAAGTGTCTGGATATGAAGGGACATCTATACGGATTAGACATTGATCCTTTAGAACTACCTAAAACAAAAGAACGTCTTGAAAAACAAGGATTTGATTCAAGTATCTTAACTATTAAACAATTAAACTTTTCTAAGATAGATGAATTAGTATTAGAATCAGGATTACTAGATTTTGTTCTCGCAGATTTAGGAGTATCCTCAATGCAGATAGATAATCCAACTAGAGGATTTTCATATAAGACGGATGGACCATTAGATTTAAGAATGAATCCTGAAAAAGGGATTTCAGCTGCGACAAGATTAAGAAGAATATCACAACCAGCTTTAGCTGGTATGTTAACTGAAAACGCTGATGAACCTTATGCAGAAATAATCTCAAAAGAGATTATTTCAGAAATTAAAAAAGGAAAAAATATAAAGACTACAAAACAACTTCGTCAAATAATAGAACAAGCACTACAGTTCCTCCCCGAAAACAATCGAGATTATAATATTAAAAAATCTTGTCAAAGATCATTCCAAGCATTGAGAATTGATGTTAATCAAGAATTCCAAGCTATTTATGATTTTCTAGAGAAATTACCTGATGCTTTAGTTTCAGGAGGAAGAGTTGCTGTATTATCATTTCATTCAGGAGAAGATAGATTAGTTAAAAAATCTTTTAAGAGATTATTAAGAGAAGGAGTATATAAAGAAATTTCACCTGGAATAATAAGACCTTCAGAAGAAGAATGTAATCTAAATAGACGTGCACGTTCAACTAAGATGAGATGGGCAATAAAGGCCTAAATAAAACA
>CAZWIZ010000039.1:0-2806 GCA_964634385.1 uncultured Candidatus Izemoplasmatales bacterium
AATTGCCTGGTGAGTATGATAAAAAGTTACTTGGGAAACAACGCGATATCCAAATTTTGGGAATTGGTAAGAATGGTCACATAGGATTTAATGAACCAGGAGCTTCACTTAGCAATGAGACATTTATTACAAAATTGAATGAACAAACAAGAATAGATAATTCAAGATTTTTTGATAGCTTAGACGAAGTTCCTAAATATGCGATAACGATGGGTATTAAGAATATTATGTACGCTAAAAAGATTATTATGATTGCTTCAGGAAAAAGAAAAGCTAAAGTAATCAATGAAGCAGTAAATGGACCTATCACAACTGAAGTACCTGCATCAATTTTACAACTTCATCCTGAGTTAACACTTATTATTGATGAAGAAGCAGCTAGTGAAATAAAGAATTTAGATTTTTTAAATCGCATGTAAAAACTACGGTAAAATAATAGATTTAGATATCACAAGAAATATAAAAGTAAAATATTTTTTCTATTTTTATAGATTAAATTTTCAAATATATTATAATTAAGTATATTAATAAGAAAGAAGGAATATATTATGTTATGGGTAACAAGAGAACACGTACATGTGGATAGAGTTGCTTGTCCATGGTTAATTAAAAACTTTGTAGATGAAAATGCAGAATTTAAGTTTGTTGCTAGAGATGTAGATCCAGCATCTATTAAAGAAGGTATCGTTTTTGATATGAAAGGTGTTGAACTTGGGCATCATGGTGATGATTGTTCTTTTGATTCAATTATTAAAAAGTATAAACTTACAGATGATCCTGCACTAAAAAAAGTTCAATATATAGTTAATCTTGCGGATAATGGAAAAGAAGACCAAGATCCATTAGCTTTTGCTTTAGATGTATTTGCTAGAGGATATAGATTAAGCAGTGAAACTGATCACGAAACTCTTGAAAAAGAATTTTATCTATATGATGCACTGTATGCATTTTATGTTAATGAAAATAAAAAATAAGTTGTATTAAAAACTTATTAAATACAAAATAACTAAGTAAAATACAAAAGGTGAAATAAATTATAAATTTCACCTTTTATTATGTTCTAAAGTATAAAAAAGCATAAGGATAATTTAATTTATTGTTTGCAAAGAACTTATAAAAAAGGTAAAATATAAATAAGTATTTTAAACTATATGAGGAGCAAAACAAATGGAAAAAATAATTAAAAGATTGATAAAATTTAGAGATGATCGTAATTGGAAACAATTTCATTCACCAACTAATCTTTCAAAATCAATTGTAATTGAAGCGTCAGAATTATTGATTAATTATCAATATGGTGATACATATTTTAATTTAGAAAACGTCAAAGAAGAAATTGCTGATGTTATGGCTTATTGTTTATTATTGAGTGAACATTATGGATTCGATATAGAAACAATTATGAATGAGAAAATTGATAAAAACGAGAAAAAATATCCGATAGAAAAAGCTTACGGTAAGCCAGATAAATACAATAAACTTTAATTTAGTTGAAAAATAAAATGGGAATAATTATGGATGAAAAATCACAAAGTATTTTAGATGAAAAATATATTAAGTTTAGTAATATTTTAAAAGATGTTGCAATTGTTTTTTATATTCTATCAGCAATTTTTGCTATTATAGGATTGGCTCTTGCTTTTGAAGAAGGAGGCTTTATATTTATTGGTGTTATTATTGGAGTGATAGTAGTTATCTTTATGGGGCTCATTCTTCATGCATTATCACATATTTTAACTAATGTAGTTAATATTAATAGAAAATTAAAAGGATAGATAATTATAAAACTATTAAAATGGATTCCAATTTTGGAATCCATTTTAATTTACTTAAGAATAGTTTTTTCTAATCATTGAATTATGAATTTTAGTAACTGATTCTCTTGTATCTATCTTTTTATTATTAATATCTTTTTTAACTGATTTAGCAAAATTAGTTAATTTTCGAACTTGAGATTTTGTAAGTATTTCTCTTTGTTCTTCAATTATTGTATCTACACTATAACAAGCATACAATTTAATAATAGATAATTCATAGCTTTCTCTTGTAGTTACTAATGATAATAATGTTTTAACTTTTTCAATTTCTTTAATTTCTTTTTCAAGAAGTTTAAGCATACTTTTAGTATAGTTGTTATTTTTTAATTGTTGAATAAAAGACAACTTATTTTCAATATACTTTTTTGTTTGGATGATAATATGTTTAGTATAAATAGTCTCAATGATTTGTCTGATTTCAACAATAGATTGTTTCCCTTCAATAGCATTTAAAATGTTTTCTTCATTTAAATCAAATGTTGATTCAAGCAAATTAGTATTCAATTCATCAGCCATATCTACAGCAACTTTATATAACTGAGTTATAATAATTTCTTTTGACCTTTTGTCTTTCATATCTTTTTTCATTGTTTTAGCATTTGATAAAGCAATACTATAAATCTCTTCTAAGTTATCTTCAAGATTTGTATTCAAATAACAACTATTCTCATTAGGATAATCAAGTTGTTTAAACAATCTCTGATTTAGTTCATTACCGACCATTTCGTTACTATCACAATAAATGTATTTGGATTCATGAAGTTGGATTTGTTTATAGTCATTAAGTAATCTATTGCCTTTTTTAGAGATAGCTCCTTTTGATTCTCCGAGATTCACTCCAATTGAAAAAAAAGCTTTAATTATTAAATATAGTTCTTCATTCATAGATATATACCTCCATAATGTATTTATAATTTATTATATCACACTGATTTGTAATAACAATATCGTTATTAGAAAAAGGGTATATTGTTGGTTTTATGACAACT